>CAKZON010000087.1 GCA_937136425.1 uncultured Crocinitomix sp. | reverse complement strand
TTAGGAGAAAGCTTAACACTAAACGGTGAAGGTGCTACAACTTATGTTTGGGATGCTGAAGAAGATGGTGTTGAATTTACACCAGCAGAAACAGGAACAACAACCTACACAGTTGAAGGGACAGATGATAACGGTTGTGTAAACGAAGCATCAATTGATGTTACAGTTTATGAAGCGTTAGAAATTACTTACACTACTACTGATGAAATTATGGGTAGTGATGGAGAAATCAACATTACAGTGACAGGCGGTAACCCAGCTTATACTTTTGATTGGGATAATGATGGAACTGGTGACTTTGATGATGATGAAGATTTAACTGGATTAACTGGAGGAACATATACGGTTGAAGTTATGTGTGAAGCGGGTTGTTCAGTGTCAGAAACAATTACTTTAGGAAGCCAAGTTGGTATTGATGAGTTAAACAGCTTAAACGTGGCAGTATATCCTAACCCAACTACTGGATTAGTTACTATAAAGTTTGAAGGAACGTTTACTTATGAGTTAACAGACATCAATGGTGCTGTAATTGCTCAAGCAACTGCAACTGATAAAGAAATGATTTCTTTAGAAAATGTTGCTCGTGGAGTTTACTTTGTTACAATCAAATCAAATGATGCAATTCACACCGTAAAAGTTGTGAAAAAATAAAACGAATCTTTTCTTTTTAAGATGGCGCCTAATTTTTTATTGGGCGCCATTTTTTTGTTTACTAACAATCTTAACATCAGATTAACCCCTGCCGTATTTCCTCTATATCTTGCAATCCATTAGAATGATAAAAACAAAAACATCCTTTTGGTCAATTAAGACTAACGTTCGAAAACTAAATGAGCATTATGGGAAAACCAACCAAAACTTCTACCTAGATTCATATTAACTTCATATTCAATCAAAATATTGAACTATGAGACAATCTTACAATTTTAAATTTTTCCTACTAATTACTTTAGGATTAATATTTAACCAAAGCTGGAGTCAGGTAACGACCTTCAGTTATACTGGTTCTATGCAAACTTATGTTGTTCCGTTAGGCGTAACATCTTTAGAAATGGATCTTTTTGGTGGCGCAGGCCACGGAAATCTCGGACTCGGAGGACGTTGTAAAGCCGTTTTAGATGTAACACCAGGAGAAACACTTAATATTTATGTAGGTGGTGCAGGAACTGGTACATCTGGAGGATTTAACGGAGGAGGAAATCCTGGAGGACTTTCGACCTACGGTGGTGGTGGTGGAGCCTCAGATGTGCGTCAAGGAGGAACTACTTTAGGAGACAGAATTATTGTAGCCGGCGGTGGCGGTGGTTCGGGAAGTAACTGTGGAACGTGGACTGCTGAAGGTGGTCACGGCGGCGGACTTACTGGACAAAGCGGATGTCTATACTCATGTTCCAGTTGTCAATACACCGGTGGTGGTGGAAGTCAAGTTGCTGGTGGAATTGCTGGACCTACAGGTCATGGATCGTGTGGTGGAAATAGCAATGGAACTCTTGGAAATGGTGGTTCTAACACAGTTGGAAATTATGGAACTGGTGGCGGTGGTGGCTACTACGGTGGAGGTTCTGGATGTTTTGAAGGCGCAGGAGGCGGAAGCAGCTATACAGATGGCGGAGCTACAGAAATAGTACATACACAAGGTGCACGATCTGGGAATGGCGAAATTATTATTACAGTACTTTGTACACCGTTAACCGTTGCAGCACATGCCACTGAATTTTGCTTTGGTGATGAACTCACTCTAGATGCAACTTCTGATCTTGGAGGATCTATTTCATGGGATGGTGGTGTAACAAATGGGGCCGCATTTGCTCCACCTGTTGGAGTTACTACATACACTGCGACAAGTGATGCTGATGGTGATTGTGGATTTCAAGTAGACATATTAACTCATGACCTTCCTTCAGTAACAGCATCAGTTGATGATGACGAAGTTTGTGATGGTGAAGTATTTACATTTACTGGAGGAGGTGCCACATCTTATACTTGGGATTTAGGAGTAACAAATGGTGTTGCTTTTACAGCAGCAGTAGGAACTGCCACATATACAGTAACAGGGACAGACGCTAATGGATGTGAAAATACGGCAACAGTTGATGCGACGGTTCATAATTTACCTACAGTAACAGCATCAGTTGATGATGATGAAGTATGTGATGGTGAAGCATTCACATTTACTGGTGGAGGTGCTGCTACATACACTTGGGATTCAGGTGTAACAGATGGTGTTGCTTTTACCGCAGCCATTGGAACCGCTACATACACAGTAACAGGGACAGATGCTAACGGATGTGAAAACACGGCAACAGTTGATGCCACGGTTCATAATCTCCCTACAGTAACAGCTTCTGTTGATGATGACGAAGTTTGTGATGGTGAAGCATTCACATTTACAGGTGGAGGTGCTGCCACTTACACTTGGGATTTAGGAGTAACAAATGGTGTTGCATTTACAGCTGCAGTTGGAACAGCTACATATACAGTAACAGGGACAGACGCTAATGGATGTGAAAATACGGCAACAGTTGATGCAACTGTTCATAATTTACCTACAGTAATAGCATCAGTTGATGATGATGAAGTATGTGACGGTGAAGCATTCACATTTACAGGTGGAGGGGCCGCCACTTACACTTGGGATTCAGGTGTAACAGATGGTGTTGCTTTTACAGCAACTATCGGAACTGCGACATACACAGTAACTGGTACAGATGCTAACGGATGTGAAAATTCTGCTTCAATCGACGCAACAGTTCATGACATACCTACAGTTACTGCATCAGTTGATGACGACGAAGTTTGTGATGGTGAAGCATTCACATTTACTGGTGGAGGTGCTGCCACTTACACTTGGGACTTAGGTGTAACAGATGGTGTTGCTTTTACAGCTGCTGTCGGAACCGCTACTTATACAGTAACAGGAACAGATGCTAATGGATGTGAAAATACAGCGACAGTTGATGCAACTGTTCATAATCTACCTACAGTAACCGCATCAGTTGATGATGACGAAGTTTGTGATGGTGAAGCATTCACATTTACAGGTGGAGGCGCCGTTACCTATTCTTGGGATTTAGGAGTTACGGACGGGATTGCGTTTACAGCTGCAGTTGGAACTGCTACATATACCGTAACAGGAACAGATGTTAATGGATGTGAAAACTCTGCAACAATTGATGCAACTGTTTATGGTTTGCCTACAGTTATAGCAACCGCAGCAGATGATGAAGTTTGTGATGGTGAAGAAATTACATTAACTGGCGAAGGTGCAACTGATTATGATTGGGACATGGACGTAACAGATGGTGAAGCATTCACGCAAGAAGTTGGTACAGAAACATACACAGTTACAGGAACAGATGATAACGGTTGTGAAAACACTGCTGAGATTGATATTACCGTAAATGAATTACCAACTGTAACGGCAACAGCATCAGAAACTGAAGTATGCTATGGCAGTGAGGTTACCTTTGCAGGTGGCGGAGCTACAAGCTACGATTGGGATATGGGAGTAACCGACGGAGAACCTGTAACTATGGACACAGAAGGAACACTTACATTTACTGTAGTTGGAACAGATGACAACGGTTGTCAAAATACAGCTTCAATTAATGTTGATGTTGCAGATGAAATTGTAGTAACATATACAACTGGTGATGAGCTCATGGGGACTGATGGTGATATTGATATCAGTGTGTCAGGTGGCGTTGCTCCTTACACCTTTGATTGGGATAATGACGGAACTGGTGATTTTGATGATGATGAAGATTTAAATGACTTACCTGCTGGAGAATATACAGTAACTGTTCAAGACAGTAATGGTTGTACAACAACAATTGAAATCACAGTTGATTCGCAAGTTGGAATTAACGAAGCTAATGAAATTACGTTAAATGTATATCCTAATCCTACAACTGGATTAGTTACTGTAGAATTTGATGGAAGATTTACTTATGCACTAACAAATATCAATGGTGCTGTTATTACTCAAGCAACTGCAATTGATAAAGAAATTATTTCTTTAGAAAATGTAGCACGTGGAGTTTACTTTGTAATGATCAGATCAAATGACACTACTCACACGGTAAAAGTTGTAAAGAAATAAAACAAATCAAATAACTTAAAGATGGCGCCCAAAAAAATGGGTGCCATTTTTTTTATCAGGACTCCAATAATAACCTAAATAATCAAAACTCTAACGATCTAAAACTCCCATCTTTGTATTTTTACCTGCTCAACCTCAATCAACTGTAATGACCTCTAGATCAATTATTTTTTTTTTCTATATACTCTTGCTACCACTTGCAAGTATTTGTCAGCAAAATAACCGCGCTTTAACACAAAGTGATTTTAATCAAAAAGCAAATAAATCTCTTCCACCACAAATCTTACATCTCTATTACAACAATTTTGAAACGCAAAGCGAAATTGAAAGTATGATGGAGCTTAACTCTAAAAGACTTAAACACTCCTTACCCAAAGTTTATTTCAAACACGAATTGGCTCGTGTGCTTTTTTATAAAAACATAGGAAAAGAAAATCAATTTATTTCCATTATATATAAATTGATGGATTCGCCATTACTGGAAAATGATCATGAACTTAATGCCTCATTCCACACATTAACAGGAATCATATATTACGACAATGAACGCAGTATTAAAGCTAGAAAACATTACAAAACAGCTTTAACCTCATACAATATTGTTGCTGATTCAGTTGGAATCAAAGGCAATCTAATCAATATTGGTAGTACTTTTTTTATTGAAGAAAATCACGATTCGGCCATATATTACTTTCAAAAAGCACTCGTCTTTTCCAAAGCCGGAATAAGCGAATTTGATCAAAACTTAAAGAATAATCTTGCCACTGTCTACCAAAACATAGGTAGGTACAATGAAGCAAAAATTATTTATGAAGATCTGATCAAAGATTTTTCAACTTCGAGTAACAATATCCAAAACAACAATTCAACTACCCTCTTTAATCTTGGAGTCGTATTTCAAAAACAGGATTTACACGAGTCTGCAATTAGTACGTTAAAAACGTCACTCGAATATTTGTCAAACGAAAAATCGCAAAAGCTTAAATCTAATATCTACCGAGTTTTAGGTCATTCATATTTTGAAAATGGAAATTACAAACAAGCTTACAATGCAGTATTCATAGCTGATAGCATTAGAAAAATTGACAATAAAATAGGCACAAACTTATTATTGGACGAATACAACTTCAAGTACAACACATTAATCCTTGAAGAAAAAGCTAAAATTTCGCTTGAAAAGGCTAAAAGTGAGCAAAAAGTAAAACATTTATACCTCCTTTTCTGGATTATTACAGGCCTATTACTAACGGTTATACTTGTTCTTTATATTAAAAAGAATCAAAAAAATGTTTTACTAGCCAAAAAGAACTTAGAGCTGACTAAACCCAAAAAAAACATTAAAGATAATTCTAAAAATGCATCCATTGAGCTAATAGAGCAAATCGAAATAGTTTTCATCAATAAAAAGATTTATTGCAAACAGGACATGAGTCTAGACAAACTAGCTCGTATATTAAAAACAAATAGAACTTATTTATCTGAAAGCATTAATGCACATTTTGGCCTTTCATTTAGTCGATTAATAAATAAACTTAGAATTCAAGAGGCACGAGAACTCTTGATAAATAAAAGTTTTGATCACTATAGTATTGAGGGAATTGCACAGTCAGTTGGATATAAAAGTATCTCTACATTTAATTCTACTTTCAAAAAAGAAACGGGAATTACGCCGTCATATTTCAGAAAAATGAACAAAACAACGTAATTCACTCATTTTCTCTATCCTCTTCCACCCCCAACTGTTAAACGCTAATTAATAGACGATTAACACCACAACAAACTATTACATATTTATCAATTCGGCAATTAAACTTTTGTTTTTTGACTCAGAAGAAGCATACATTTGCCCAAACAAAAAACAACACAATCCATTTAAAATGCATTATGAAATCAAATTTTAAATATCGACACTACAACTTTATGTATGTAATATTTTTCATTATTACATTTTTTGTATCCAAATCTTTTGGACAAGACCATTGTAAAGAAGTAATTGGTTATTATCCTGGATGGCAATGGTACGATCGTGATAAA
This sequence comes from uncultured Crocinitomix sp., assembly GCA_937136425.1. Lineage (GTDB taxonomy): Bacteria > Bacteroidota > Bacteroidia > Flavobacteriales_D > Crocinitomicaceae > Crocinitomix. Next base: position 85,726 of record CAKZON010000087.1, on the reverse strand, counting down.
TTAGTAAATCCCGAGACAATTGATTATTCAAAATATACGATTATCAATTATGCTTTCCTGTACCCTTTAGAAGATGGTACGATCACAATTACAGATCCATGGGGGGACAAAAATTTACTATTAGGTTCAATAAACTGGGCACTTGCCCCAGTCGGCTATGATTCTGAATTTGATTTAGGAAACCCCGCATATCACCACCCTAATACTTCGCTTATTCATCATGCCCATTTAAACAATGTTCCTGTAATGATATCAATTGGCGGATGGACACTATCAAATGACTTTCCTGCAATTGCCGCCAACACTGTGAAACGGAGTAATTTTGCTCATTCATGTAATGAATTAGTTAGAACATATAACATAGACGGAATTGATATAGATTGGGAATATCCTGGATTTACCGATCACGGTGGAACCCCAGATGACATTTATAATTACACGTTATTATTACAAGAAATTAGGGACTCGCTAGATGTTGTGGAGGACGAAATCTCAAAAAACTTAATGCTTACTGCAGCATTTGGTGCAGCTCCTGATAAAATGGACGATATTGAATGGGATCAAATGATCGAAATTCTGGATTATATCAACCTAATGTCCTATGATTTTTTTGGAGCATTTAGTTCTGAGACGAACCATAACTCTCCACTTTACACTCCTGAATCTGGTGACCCTACATTCAACTGTAATAGTGCGATTGAACGCCTAGTAAATGATTATAGCGTTCCCCCAGAGATGATCAATTTAGGCGTTGCCTTTTACGGCAGATCCGCAAAAACAATCGGCACACCTGTATTACATGGAGAAACAACTGGCGAATCGGACATCATAACATTCGCAATGGATGAAGGCACACCATTATACTACAATATCCTTCAAAAAATGGACCTATTTAATACCGATTGGGACGCATTAGCGGAAGTTCCGTATTTATTAGGGAAAGATGATCTTTACACCTTCCTTTCTTATGATGACGAAAAATCCATTGGAATTAAAGGACAATATATAGTAGACCAAGAATTAGCTGGTGCCATAATTTGGGAAATTACTGGTGATTATATTGAAACCACTCCCGGATCAGGTATTATTGCCCTTACCCCATTAGCAGACACACTAAAACTTTCTCTATGCCACGCTCCAACGGAGGAGGGTTCTGACGAAACTTACGGAATCTCAGAACAACAACTATCCTCAGCTATAAATATTTACCCGAACCCGGTGCATACTCATCTCAACATACAAGTTGAAAATGGTCTTAAAATAAATTCAATCCAAGTTACAACACTTGACGGCAAGCAAGCGATTAACCTTAATAACCCGCCTACTTCGATCAATTTATCAGCACTTGAGAGCGGCGTTTACATAATTAGAATTAACACTAGCAAAGGTGTAATTAATCAAAAATTTATTAAAAAACAGTAACAATGAAAATCATTGAGAACAGCATTCTAACCCTCTTTTTATTTTTAGGAATAATTGCACAAGCACAAGAGGAAGTAACAGTTACTATAGCATACCCAGATGATGAGAGTTATTTTATATACTCCATTCCACCTTCAGACGAACATGCACGTTTTGGAGGGATGTATTATTTCAAAGTTGAAAACACTGGTGCAGTAAACCTAGAAAACTGGAAAATAAACACCTTATGGAAAGGTTTAAACAGCACATGGGGAATTGTTGAAAAAACAGTTATCAATCCAGGAACCGGAGAAATTGAATTAACGGGCCCCACTTGGGACCTTAATTTGAATGTTGGTGAAAGCTTTGTTTTAAGCGGTGAATGGTTAACTACTTCTAGTATTGAGGATTGGATTGAATTTTTACCTCGTGCAATTACAATGAATGCAGACACTGGACCTGTAACTATTATTTACGATATAGATGGCGAAGTTAGTGGCCCTGGTTTTACAGGTCAAAAAGTAAAACCCTTGGACACCGATTTAAAGGAATTTAAAGACCTTAAAACAGTTGCTTACTTTCCTATTTTTGATGCTGAAAATGCATGGTGTTCTTTACAAAGATATGGTCAAAACATTGACCAATTGCGTGTTCAACTGTACTCGATTACGACAGATGGAATACTGCGAGCGGGACAGGATTTACCTGACGGTATAGATCCTGTTGAAGACATCCATTATTGGTACGACTTTATAGCTGATATGGGTGTGGTAGATTATTGTCTAACAAATGATATTGAACTCATTCCCGTCATTTTCAACTACAATCCTGAAATAGGAGATTTTGATCAAATGGCCGTTCATACTATGATGACAGATCCCACACTAAAATCAAATCACATTAATGACATTATTTCAATTTTAGAAGAAAAAACTGCATTTGCCGGAATAGATGTTGATTATGAAAGCTTAATGGCTTCAGACAAGAATAATTACGCTTCATTTATAGAAGATCTCGCATCCGAAGTTCACGAAGAAGGAAAAATTATCACTACAGCAGTTCACACTAAAGTTGGCCCTGGTACATGGTTCGGTCCACAAGCGCAAGACTATGAACGAATTGGAAATGCAGTAGATGAAATTTTATTTATGACGTACGACTTACATTGGGCAACCTCTCCAACCTTCACCGACCCTCCTCCGACAGCTGGATGTCAAGCTACTCCTGACTGGATGAATGATGTAGCCTGTTTTGCGATATCAGAAATTGAAGATCCTTCAAAAATTCAACTTGGAATACCTTTTTATGGCTATCGTTGGAAATATTTATTTGAAGAACATACATTGGAAGACCCTGCTATTGGATTAACATACAAGGATGCTCAAGCCTTAATTAATCATTACGATATTAATCCTGATATGATCAACAGAGAAGACAATGGCAATGAACCCTTTTTCAATGTAACGATTGAAGGTGTTGAATGGATCTGCTATTTCCAAGATGGCGCGTCATTAAATTATAAATTAACCTCACTAGAAGAGCATGACCTTCGCGATTATATTGGAGGCATAGGTATTTGGCGACTAGGCGGAGAGAATGATGCCATATGGAACGCTATTACCATGAATGTAAATGGCAATGCACCAATCATTAATTCTGAATATGATTGCTCTGGATATAGCGAAATCAAGGAATTAAAGGATCAAATTCATGTAGAATTATTTCCAAACCCTGCGGCGGAAGAAATACACATAACGCTACCAGAAGATATAATTATTACTTCTTATTCAATTATTGATATTACGGGTAAAACAGTTTTTTACTCCAACAACTTTAACTCAACAATCGCAATCGAACACCTTGAAAAAGGTTCGTACGTTGTTCGAATGAAGACGAGTAGTAGCGTCTTCATCAACAAAACGTTTTTAAAAAGTTAGATTTAATTGGTTAACAAACGTTGAGTTAAATAATGAAAGCCATAGGCTTTCTTTCAACCCTGAAGCCCAGACTTATCAAGTCTGGGCTTTAAATTTTTAATTGGTCTGCATCAATTCAAGAAGCGTCATATAAAAAGTATCTTTCGTCATCTTAGATTTTAACCAAGCATAATAACTCATTGCTTGCAAATCTTCTTGCTCAATTTCCACCCAATCAAAGGATGATTCTACGCGATTTAGAAATTCTTCTGTATCAACAATCAATGGATTTTTAATAATTCGTTTAATCAAACCAAAAAAAACCGAAATTCGTTTGTATTTATCCGTTTGTAATAGATCCTTATGTATTCTTTCAATGGACACTATACGATCTAATGCAATCTCTGTTCTGCCCAACTCATACTGATAAATTACATCAATCATATTTTTTTTAATACGCCACTCTACCCCCATATTTTTCTCAAACCAATTATCGGTTCTACCCATTTTTATTAATTGCTGATTTGCTTTTTTATATTCTTCTATTTGAAAATAATAAATGGATAAATTGAGTTGTGCATTGAACTCGTGCTCTTTTAATAAAAATTTGGCCGGATTCATGACTTCCAAAATTTCTATCGATTCATGAACATTACCGCGAAGGTTTTCACAGGCCGCCAAAAGCATTTTACACTTTACATTGAATCGATTAAAAATTCCTTTACCAACCTGACTCAAATATTCTTGCATTTTTTCCAAGTACAATACGGCTTCATCAAACTTTTTATTTCGATACAAGGTATGACTCACAATGTACAAGATGTTGAGTCGATTAGATGGGCGAGTATCAAAATAACCCGAATCTGCGATCTTATTATAATTGCGAATAACATATTCTTCAAAAGAGTAAAACTCTTTATTAGCCAAAATTATTCCGCGAGCAATTAGCACAAAATTATAGCGCAATTTAGGTCTTCTAAAAAGCGAATCTTTCATATCGAAAGTATTCAAAAGCAAATCCAATATCCGCTCTAAATCTAGATCTTGTGCTTCAATCTTCACTTTTTCTAGTTCCTGTTTAACAAAGCTTCCAATTATTTTCAAATTTTGATCCTCTTGCGCCAACTCTGCAGTATGCTTCCGCTTACGCACTAGTTCTTTTAAACTTCCTTGCACAAAATTATTATCATAATGTTCAATTTGAAGTTCGTAAATTGATTGCAATTGTTGATTTAGCTCTGCCCTATCAGCTAAATTTTCGCTTTTTTTGAGTTGTTTCCAAGCTAATTTATTGAGGTTGTTATTAAAAAGGTGACGAACTAAAATTAGATTCTTGCTAATTTCAGATGCAAGGCTTTCATCATTATCAATTTGCAATAAATAAATGAAATCATTTAAATGCTTCACCAATCTTTTTCTTACACTGTGATATGCATTTCTGTCTTGTTGATCTTCTCCATACAAAGCCACCAAAATTTCATCCTTGGCATACTCTTTATCTTTTGCAAAAAGATTAAACAAATCCAAATCAATCCGTGAAGTTTTAAACCTATTTCGTTGGATAAATTGCCTGAATTCTTTCTGCTTATTTTCCGAAAACGAGTGAATTATCTGCTGTAAATCATCCATATTTAAAGTACGTTTATTTTTACTAATATACCGTATTTATTGCTTTTAAAAATAAAACTCAATTTATTTAAAATACGGAATTAAGAAATATGAATTTTCATCCCCCTCAAGACCAACCTAAGTTTGTGTCGTAAACATATCAAAATTAACAGTCATGAAAAGTCATAACAACAACAACATAAAGAAAAGAAAAATATACACAAAAATTTTGCAGGCAGCCGCGGATACTACAAGGCCATTACTAGCCCAAATAGTAATCACAAAACGCTGCAATCTATCGTGTAGCTATTGCTTTGAATTTGACAAGGTATCCAAACCAGTTCCGTTAGAAATTTTGAAATCAAGAATAGACGAATTAAAAAGACTGCGCACTGTTTTTGTCACCTTAAATGGTGGAGAACCACTGTTGCATCCGCAAATTGCAGAACTGGTTCAATACATTTCAACTTTAGATATGATACCAATGATAAACTCAAATGGTTGGCTTTTAACACCTAAAATGATTCACGCCCTTAATGATGCAGGGCTTTATGGCATGCAAATTAGCTGTGACAGTATGGTTGACAATGCAAACACTAGAAAAAGCATGAAACGACTACAACCGAAACTACAATTACTACGAGAACAAGCCCATTTTAAAGTTAGAATTAACGGTGTGTTAGGATCTACACCGCCTGATGAAGTTATCGCCGTTGCAAAGGTTGTTTTGGATTTGAATTTTGACTTTCAATGTTCATTGGTTAGAGACGAAAACGGTAGTGCCATACCATTAAACAAAGCAATGCAAGAAGCCTATTTAACTATTCGCTCTATGCGCGGACGACTTCCCGCTCTGCTCCATGACAGGTTTCAACTGCCGTTAATTAGAGGAGAAGAAGTAAAATGGAAATGTCGATCCGGAGCCCGTTATTTTCACATTGATACAGAAGGTATTGTACATCTGTGTCAACCACGAACCGGAACACCTGGAAAAAAATTAGTTGACTACACAACAGCAGATATAAAGTATCATTTTAATCAAGAAAAAACATGTTCAAAAAGATGTCCGCATGCTTATGCACATATTGGCAGTAGGTTAGACACATTAAGATCACAAAAAAGCGCATAAAACTTTAAAAAATAATATCATGAAAGATTTAAGTATAATAATACCAGCATACAACGAAGCCAAGAGAATTGAACCCACTATAAGAAAATTCAATGATTATTTAGCTAAAACAGCCTATATATACGAAATTATAGTTGCAGATGACGGTTCTACGGACGATACAGTAGATCTGATAAAGAAACTTGAATTAGAAATTCCATCATTACGCCTAGTACAGTGTGAAACGAACAAAGGAAAAGGACAAGCCGTTAGAATAGGCATGCTCGCTGCCGTAGGAGCAATACGCCTTTTTTCAGATGCAGATGGAGCAACACCAATTGAAGAGCTACCAAAAATTCTAGCACCAATTGAAAACTACGAAGCTAAAATAGCAATTGGGTCACGTTATTTAGAAGGGTCCGAAATTGCAAAATCTCAACCATTTTACCGCCGTGCATGGAGTAGAATTGCCAATCAATTTGTACAACGTTTGCTTTTACCTGGAATTGTAGATCCTAATTGTGGTTTTAAAGCTTTTGAAGGTAAAACCGCTCAGTTAATATTTTCACAGTGCACTGTAAATCAATGGTCATTCGATTTAGAAGTTCTTGGATTAGCACGTAAAAACAATATTGATATTTGCCAAATTCCTGTAAAATGGATTCATGATGAAGCCAGTAAAGGAAAATTGCGCCATCTACCTCAAGAAATTAAGAACCTATACACTATACGTAAGCGTTTAGAATTAAACATTTAAAACACGTTTTCAAACATGTAAAACACTAAAAAACATACATTTAATTAGATTTAAAACATAAATTAAAATACGTTTCAAAACTGTTTTACCTATTCAAACCTATTCAAACCCATTAAGTTTGACCTAAACAAACCGAGTTAATGGTGGTTTTGCCACTAGACTCATAAACCTATTGCTATGGAAATTTTAATTGTAATAATTGTCGGCGCAATAATTGTCATTTTAATGACGAACTTTCGACAAGAAGTTAAAAAGAACATGCGTATCGTTAATAAAAACGTTATTAACGTTCGAAAAGAGCTTGACGCTCTTAAAGCTGGACAAAAACTTCAACCTACCGAACCAGAAGAAAAGGCAAAAGAGAAGCCAGAAAAACCAAAACTTAAACCGCTTGAGGTTTCTGGGCAACGACTGGTTGCAAGCACAGCAGACGAAAAAGAGCAAACCGAAAAGCCAGCAGAGAAACCGAAAACAGAACAACCGAAAGTTGCTGCTGAAAAAAAACCTGTAGTAATTCAAAAACCAACAGAAGGTACTATTCCTGCTGAAAAAACAAAACCTACAGAAACAGAAAAACCTGTTGCGAAAGAAGAAAAGGTGACAATTGAAAAACCTGCAGCACAAGCTGCATTTACTGCCCCAGCTAAAAAAACTGTTAATCCTAGACACAAACCTGCACCTCAGCCAAAACCTAAACGAGATTTAGAAAAGGTAATTGGTGAAAACTGGTTGAATAAAATCGGTATTGCCATTTTGGTAATTGGTATTGGCTTTTTCGTGAAATATGCAATTGACAAAAATTGGATTGGCGAAATTGGGCGAGTAGCAATTGGTGTAGGTCTTGGTGGCTTATTGATTGGAATTGCTCATTTTTTAAGAAAAAAATATCATGCATTCAGTTCAGTATTAATTGGTGGTGGAATCAGTGTACTTTATTACACCATTTCAATTGCTTATCATGACTATCAAATATTTGATCAAAAAACTGCATTTGGAATAATGGTAGCCATCACACTATTCTCAACATTTATCTCTATAATTTATGATCGTAAGGAATTGGCCATAATTGCTTTAATTGGAGCATTTACCTCACCGTTTATGGTACAAAATGGCGCAGGAAACTACAAGGTATTCTTTACTTATATCGCAATTATTAACTCAGGTATGTTGATTTTAAGCTACTTTAAGAAATGGGATGTCCTTTCTAAATTAGCCTTAGGGTTTACGGTATTATTTTTTGGAGCTTGGATGTTTACAACAAGCATGTATGATCTTGTTCCGGCCAAATGGGCACTAATATTTGCGAGTATTTTCTATGTACAGTTTTTAGGCATGAGTTTAATTTACAACTTAGCTCGTAAAGTAAAATTCACGGCCTGGGAATTTATTCAACTAACCAGTATTACTACATTATTTTATGGTGCAGTAATGTACATCATTCAAGCCAACAACTACACGGTTGGAATGGGGGAATTCACTTTAATAATGAGCGCATTTTATATTGGTTTAGCAATATTTGTACACCTGCGTAAAGGAGCAGATAAGGCTTTGGTTTACCTATTAATTGGAAAAGCTATTGCGTTTGTAACTTTAACAGGCGGACTGTTGTTTGATGGAAATTATATGACACTTTTCTGGGCTGTAGAGGCTGTAGTTATTCTTGCACTTGGACAACGCGCCAATATGGGCGTTTTAAAAAATGCTTCGGCCATACTTACAATAATTGCAGCATTTGGTTTAGGTCGAGATTGGTTCTTGACTTATTCAGAAAATCCGACAGCAATAACCCCAATATTTAATGGAACATTTTTAACCAGTCTATTTTATATTGCTACATTATTCACAACTTTCCTTTTATTAAAAAAAGAAGATGAGGAGGATAGTAATGCATTCATTATTGGAAAATCACAATATCATTTTGCAATTGGAGCTTTAATATTTGCTATTAGTTATTTCGGAATTTTATTTGAACTCACTCACCAATTAAGAGGATTAAATTATAGAGAAGGGGCTATACTTTTCTTATGGATTTATCACTTAATACTAGTTGTAATTGGAAACTTAATTGCACGCACAAGAAAATCAGACTTAATGGCGCAAATCTTTTTCTTTGTTGGAACCGTTGGAACATTCTTTTACTTGATAGTTGCACAACAAAACAACTTTGAGATTTTAAAAGACACAGTTAACTCACCTACTAAAGCAACCTATTATTTCGCCCACTTTGGTTTAACCGTAGGAATTATTGGACTATTATTAATCTTGCGAAAAGGAGTGAATAGAATTTTTGAAACGCAAGTAAATAGAGATTGGTTTTTAGCTGCATTAAGCATTGTAGGACTCGTTATTGCAACCTGTGAATTAGAACAAATCTTAGGCTACTTATTCACCCCTGCTTATAGCTTTGAAACAGTATTACGCCATAGCAGAACAGAAGGGTACACCATTTTATGGGGACTTTACTCATTCGTTTTGATGATTAGAGGAATGCAAAAGAAAAACCGTATAATGCGAATATTGGCACTTGTAATGTTTAGCGTAACCTTGTTGAAACTATTCATCTTTGATATTCAAAACATTTCTGAAGCAGGTAAAATAGTTGCCTTTATTTCACTAGGTGTATTACTATTGGTTATTTCATTCTTGTACCAAAAATTAAAAGCCATTATTGTAGATGGCAAAGTAGAATAACACTTAACTAAACCATTTTATTACCCAAAACAGATTGAGCGGGGAGTCAATAAAAAAAGACTCCCTGCTTAGAATAAAACATGTCAAATTTAACCTGAAATTATGTCTTCAAATAAAACTCAAATTGCCGGAATTATCCTATTTTTTGTAACCCTCGTTGCACTATTGGCGCTCAACCTATATTTCATAGAACTCCAACTATTTGGTTGGTACAGCCCTATATTTTTTGGTACTGCTATTGGTGGATTTTTATTTACACTCATCTTTTTCTTTTTAGCAAATAGTCACTTTAAAAAAATTGCTGAACATCCATTAAATAGGATTATAGGATGGGTTTGTATGCTCATATTTCTTTGTTGCAATTTCCTTGCTAATTATGCTGGAATAGATGAATTAATTAGAATAAATTATTACTACTAAGCACCTCCAATCTTATTCAGATCACCATTTTCACAAAAGAATAGCCTTATGAAAAATAAAACAATTGCCTATATCATTGCGCTTTGCATTAGTATTATTCTTCCTTTTATTATTGTTGACGATTTTATATCCGCAGACAAAGAACTATTCTTCTATTATTATGGAACGGTTGCACTTTATATCTTAACAATAATGTTTGTCAGCTTCAAGGATGAAAAATCGAAACGGTATGCCGTCCCAATTTTTAGCATACTCACATTACTATCTGCTATTTTTCATTGTGTTCTTTCAGTCTTAATTCTAATAATAGGGGTCGCAGAATACCTAGACCATAGTAATGCCTTTTTTATTGTAATCACACTATTTCAATTGGGGCTTTGCATCCTGGCAGCAAAACATATTAGCCCACAAAAAGTTGATCCTGTTAAAACGAAAAATGATGATTCAATCGAATTCTAATTTGACATGACAAGAATAGAAAGGCACCGATTTATCTTTCTCCTATTTTCAGGATCATTATACTTTTTGATGCTACTCTTGCTTCCAACAAAAGCCGGGTTAGGAGAACTTTTAGCCATTATTTTTGCATCAATAACACTTGGCACTTCATTGCTTAGCGCCCTACTCTACTTCATCCTCTTGAAAAGAACAACCTACGTTTTTCTAACGGAACTTTTCACATTAATAGGGTTAGGACTAATTACTTTATCTATTTTAAGTTTTCCTTACCCATAAATTAATAATTCTCAATTTCTCCTAAATCTTTCCCTGTCAAACTCACAATTCTAAAACTGACAGATTTGTCGTTTTGCACATCAACTATCAAATAATTGTCTGCCACTCCGCCGCCCATTCCACTGGCAACATAAGTGATATTATCCTTTTCTCCATGATAAACAGGCATTCCCCAATCAAATGCCCCCACATCTCCAGCAAAAATATAGGTTGGTCTTTCTGTTTTTTCTAATGCTGGCAACACTTCCGATTCAAAATTAAGCGCATCTGTTTTTCCTTCAATCGAATTAGTTGTCACGTGCATATAATCCATATAAATGACTTGATGCACAAACACAAAAATGTTCTCTATTCTACCTTGATTAGCTGCAGCCAGCTCATTAAAAAATGAAATTTGCTCCTGATCAATCACCCAACCATCCATTTGCACTTCAGGAATTAAAAAAAGGTCATCATCAACAAAGAAATAGCGCCCAATTGGCCCATAACGCCGCGTATATAATTCATAATTTTTCAAATCATGATTACCGGGCGCAAATTCAAACGGCATAGAAAGCGCTTTTAAATCTTTATCCGCAATATTCCATGATTCTTCATTCGGATTTTTAACAATGTCACCTGTTAAAAATCCGCGCAACATTAGCTCATCTGCATTTAAATCATCAAATGAAGCAACAAACGGAGGATAAAGCCCTAAAGGATTTCCATTAGGCGAACCATAAACATGTCCAGCTACAAAAAATGAATATGAGCGATTTTTAGAATAAACCCAATAGGTTATTCCAACCGCTAATAAAAATAGGACTATTCCTACTTTTTTAAATCCACTTTTTTTTGTTAAACCGATATCTTATTATTTAAAAGACCAATCATAATTTCCTAACTCCTCTAAACAAGCTGTTAACAAATCAATAGATCCCTGAATGTCATCTTTATCAGCCATTTCAATTACCTGATGTAAATGTCTTGTAGGAATAGAAACTGCACCTGCAATAGATCCGCCTTGTGTCATTCGTTGAATACCTGCAGTATCCGTTCCGCCAGCTGTTAAAATTTCAGGTTGCCATTTAATCTTGTTTTGATCTGCTGTTTGTTTCATAAAATCAACCATTCTATAATCGCAAATTGTCATTGCGTCCATAATTTTTATGGCTGTTCCTTCTCCAAGACGTGTAATTTTTTCATGTTCAGCAGCACCAGGCAAATCAAATGCAATTGTTGTGTCTAAACCAAATCCAAAATCAGGATTAATTTTTAGTGAAGACACATTTGCTCCACGAATTCCAACCTCTTCTTGCACAGTAAACACACCATACACATCATAAGGCACTTCTTTATCTTTTAAATTTCTTAAGGTTTCAATTAAAATAAAAACCGCCAATCGATTATCCAACGATTTTGAATTAACACAATTTCCCATTTGGATAAATTCACGCTCACGTGTAATTGGGTCACCAATGCTAATTTTTGCTTCAATCTCTTCTTTTGAAAGTCCTGTATCAATAAAATAGTCAGATATTTTAGCCACTTTATTTCTTTCTTCAGGTGTCATTACATGAATTGGTTTCGAAGCCATAACACCAATCACATCCTCTTTACCATGAATAAGTACACGTTGCGCAGTCAATGTTTTAGGATCAAAACCGCCCAATGTATGAAAACGGATAAACCCTTTATCATCAATATGCGTTACAATGAAACCAATCTCATCCATATGCGCACCAACCATTGCTTTTTTCCCTTCTTTCCCTCTTTTAATGGCGTATACATTCCCCATATTATCCACCTCAACCTCATCTACCAAAGGGGTTACTTCTTTTATAACCAACTCACGCACCTTTTGCTCAAATCCAGGTGCACCAGGCGTCTTACATATTTTTGCTAATAAATCGATATTCATTTTTCTTATTTTTTAGGTTCTGTATTTTCAGATGGTTGATTGGATGTTGCAACGCGATAACCAATCATAATTGGAAGCCCTAACAGACAAACCACCATCAATAATATTCCTTTTAACGTTGGCCCAACGGAAATTAAACGATCCAAAGACACTCCTTGAGGCAATGCCGTTGAATCTAGCAAGGCTTTTAACGAAACATCTACGCGATAGGTGGATGTTTCTTCTACAATTTCAGCCTCAAAAATGGCGGCATCATAGAAATAAAAAAAGGCAGTAAATAGTATAATTGCCCCTAATGAATAGAGTGCGATTTTTGTGGATTTATTATTCATTATTCTGCTTTTTATAATTTGCAAGGCCTTCTTCAAGCCACAATTTATACAAATTAGCCTCACCGTGACTCCGATAAGTTGCAATTTCTTTCACTAAAGATTCATTCTTATGATTCACTATATCATCCAAAGGTTGAGTAACCATTTTATAACGCTCTATTTCGTAATTCATCCAATATTCTCCGTATGTACCCAACGAGTCAGGAAGATTCATAGCATTTGGTAAAGGCGTACGATCATCAACATAAATTTTTGCAATAATAAATTGATTTTTCAATAGTGGATAAACCGAAGGGTCTAACCATTTCCCCTCCTCAAAATACCTTGAACTAACACAGGCATAACCAGAAATATGCACCAGAACGGGCTTATTCAAATCATCACTTAAAGCCAATACTTCATTGTAATCGTCTTGTGATTGAATGTCATATATTGGTAAATTTGAAATTTCATAGGACAATTCATCTTCTGAAATTACTGAAGGTTCTGTCCCTTCAATTGTATCTAATTGTTCATTACAGCCAAAAAGAGTTCCGGCTGTAATGAAACATATTAAATACTGTTTTAGACTCATTTGCTAATTAGCAAAACTCATCATAAGCCATAGCCAAGTTTTCAGCAATCATTTCAGCTGATCTTCCTTCGATATGATGTCTTTCAATAAAGTGAACCAATGTTCCGTCTTTAAATAAAGCGATAGATGGAGAAGATGGAGGATAAGGCAAAGTATATTTTCTTGCTTGATTCACTGCATCACCATCTACACCAGCAAAAACCGTTACCATTTCTTTTGGTAATTTACCGTGCTTTGTAGACAAAATAACACCTGGACGCATTGTTCCTGCTGCACATCCGCAAACAGAATTAATAACACATAAAACTGTTCCGTCTGCATTAATTGCTCCGTCAACTGCCTCTGGTGTTTCTAAACTTTTAAATCCCGCTTCAACCAATTGGTTTTTCATTGGGGTTGTTAATTCTACTGGATACATTTTTATAATTTTTCTATTGTTATTTACTTATTAAACCGCAAAATTGAACAATTGTTCTTTAATTTTTTCCGCGGCTTGTAACAAAGTTGCAAATAATTTAGCGAAGTATTCTGAAATAAAATGAAAAAAGAGTGCGGATTAAATGAAAGCCAAGATAGTTAAGTTATTGTTACAGAAATAATTTTCACAGGACATGCTGCCTTTGCATTCTCCGAAGCCTCATGCAACTCCATTAATGGACGTACTGTATGAAACCCTTTTCGGTTAACACTATTTAAAAGTACAGATTTACCATCTTTACGAGACATTTTGAACAAATCAGGACAAAGTTCTTCGCAATAATTGCATCCTATACATTTATCTCTTTGTAAAGTAACAATCAACATTACCCCTCTGTTTTAACCATTTTATACAACTTGTCTGAGCTTCTTACTTTGGAAGCAATCTTGAATGTAACATGATCTCCTTTTTTAGCTTCCTCAACCATTTTATCATCCACCATTAATTCTACCATCTCATGCTCAACTACTCCTGTTGTTGGGCCAGTTACAATAACTTTATCTCCTTTCTTAATAGTATGTGCTTCAACTTTAAACTCGCCAATTTGAGCTTTTGAATAGTAATGCACACCTTTTCCAATATAAATCTTCTTCTGTGTAGCTTTTGATCCACTCGTATTGTGAAACTCTCCTAGTTTTTGCCCTAAATAATAACCGCTCCAAAAACCTCTATTATAGACTGTCCCTAAAGTCGCCATCCACTCTTCTACTTTTTCTCTCGTATATTCTCCACTCTCTATTGCATCCAAAGCTTCACGATACACCTCAATAACGGCCTTCACATATTCTGGTGCTCGTCCCCTACCTTCAATTTTCAAAACTGAAATTCCCGTCTCAACTACTTGATCTAAAAAATCTGCCGTACATAGATCTTTAGGTGACATAATAAACTCATTGTCAATCTCTAATTCATCACCTGTTTCCTTATCAATAACAGTATAGGTTCTTCTACAATTTTGTATACATGCCCCACGATTAGCAGAAGAGTTATTAGTATGCAAACTCATATAACACTTTCCTGAAACTGCAACGCAAAGAGCTCCGTGCCCAAAAATTTCGATCTCAATTAAGTTACCACTAGGTCCACGAACGTCTTCTTTTTCGATTTGATCAACAATTCTTTTCACCTGAATCAGGCTCAACTCTCTTGACAAAACCATTACATCAGAAAAATGAGAATAAAATTTGACGGTTTCAATATTGGTCACATTTAACTGAGTAGAAATATGCACCTCCACACCTTGAGTTGCTGCATAATTAATCACAGCTTGATCTGAAGCTATTACCGCAGAAATACCATTTTCTTTAACAGCATTTACTAATGTTTTAATCACTGATAAATCATGATCGTAAATTATGGTGTTTAGCGTTAAATAAGTTTTAACACCTGCCGCACTGCAGCGTTCCCCAATCTCTTTTAAATCATCCAAGGTGAAATTGATCGAAGCGCGAGCACGCATATTTAATTGATCAATTCCAAAATAAACAGAATTAGCCCCAGCATTAATTGCCGCCTGTAATGATTCCCAATTACCAGCAGGAGCCATCAATTCTACAGTTCTTTTTTTCATTATCGTCTATTTCAAAGTTCAAAAATAGACATTACAGTAAAAAAAAGTCAAGACTTTATCTAAAGACTCGCTACTTTTGAATCGTTCTAAACAAGGAACTACTTTTGGTTATTGAATTTCTTCTCGTGGCGCTGAATATCAACATCTTTATCAATTGATTCATTAAAAATAACTGATCTTAATAATTGTTCCGAAAAAAATGGAGCAATCATCACTCCTTTTGTCCCTAAACCATTAAAAACATGCAAATTCTTATTTTCAGGATGAACACCTAGCAAAGGTCGGCGGTCAGAAACTGTTGGGCGAATTCCTGCCTCATGATTTACAATCTCAAAATCGAAATCTGCAAACACTTTTAGTTTTTCCAATAACTCTTTTTTTCCAAAGGGAGTAGTAATTGACTCTTCTATCTGCCAATTATAAGTTGCCCCAACCTTATAATGTCCATTTCCCAATGGTAAAACAAACATATTTTTATTGAGAATATCTTCAAACTCAATTTGGTCAGTTTTAATGGTAAGCGTTTCACCATGAGTGGGCTTCATTGGTAAATAATTAAAAAAGAGATTATTTTTTATCTCAAACCCTTCACAAAAAATGAATAAATCTGAATCATTT
Source organism: uncultured Crocinitomix sp. (assembly GCA_937136425.1). Classification (GTDB taxonomy): domain Bacteria; phylum Bacteroidota; class Bacteroidia; order Flavobacteriales_D; family Crocinitomicaceae; genus Crocinitomix. The sequence goes on along the minus strand of CAKZON010000087.1, from coordinate 69,618 downwards.
ACATTGTGATAATCAAACTTTTCATTTAAAAAACGCACCCCTTTTTCCTTAAAAAAGGCTTTAGATGCATCCAAAAACAAATTGGTATTTACATTTCCAATTGTACTCACTTTCCCTCCTCCAAAAGGAGCAGTTATTTTATTAATTTCCACATCTTGGACAGATTCCATATACTTCTCAAACCTTTCATCTCCTGAAACAGACGCCCAATTATTTTGCTCTTCTATACTTGCAAAAATCCTGAGTATTGAGCGATTAGAAACCAAAGAAACTCCTAACTCATCCTCAACTTTTTTATAAAATTGGGCTGCGTAAGGCAAAAGTGTATCTGCTTTCCAGCTTTTAGTCAACCTCTTAAACACAATTGGATTAACTAACCCTGCTGCTGTTCTGCTCGAGAAATTCTCTCCAGAATCATGCACTACAAAATCCTTCTTATAAAAATAGAACTGCCAAGCCAGCGTTGCTCCCGCTAACCCCCATCCAACAATTTCAATTTTTTTATGCTCTTTTTGTTCGTTCATTTAACACCTCTCAAATACGAGCAGCTAAGGTAGCAATACTTACGGTGCAATTTTTAATCTTTAACAATTCTAATACGCACGCTTCAATAGTTGCACCAGTTGTCAAGACATCATCCACCAATAAAACATGTTTGTTCTCCAATTCTTTATTTTGTTTTACTGAAAATATTTGCCGCACATTATCCCAACGATCATATTTAGAAAATTGCGTTTGAGAGAGGTTATGAGAATTTCTAACAAGGCACTTACTGTTAACAGGAATATTTGTTTTATTTGCAACGCCGTCCGCAATTACTCGGCTTTGATTATACCCTCTCAATTTTTCCTTTTTTGGATGCAAAGGAACGGGTAGTATTGCTTGAATATTTTCTGACTCTGTTATCACTTCTGCCAATACCTCACCAAAATATTGTCCTAATTTCTTTTTTTGCTTGTACTTTAACAGATGTAATAACTTCTGCGTTTGATTTCCGCGTTGATAATTGAGCAAACTGTACACATGTTCGACTTTTGCTCGCCCCCAAAATAGTTTTTCTAATTTATGTAACTCTTTTTTATTTTGCCCGATATAGGGTAAATCATATGCACAAGAAAGACATACATGCCGTTCATTCATGTTTAAATCTGTGCTACATATTTGGCAAATATTAGGATAAAACACATCCAAAAATGCCCCACTTATTGTGCGGAATTGTTTGGCTACACTCATATAGTCATTTATTTTGGTTTTGGGTAATTAAATATAAGAATACTTTTTCAACATTTGACAGTTTATATTAAAAACACGTTTTACTTGATTAGCACATGAGATCAGTCGTAAATTGTAAGTCCGTTTAGACGAGTTAAATAGAAAAATTTAGAAGTTGAACAAGTTGTTAACAAATTGGTGATTGATGTTTGAAATTATTTTTTTCGGAATGATTCAACCAACATCTCACACCGACTTAAAACACTAAAAACAAATCAATTAACACTTATCAAAAGAGATGATTGTTGAAAACTATGAGCAGATTGTGAATTAAATTAGATTGGTTCTTCGATAAAAAATCGCAACTTTTGTAGTCCGATTAGTAACCGTTGAATGTTTCTAAATTTCAACTTCAAAAATCGAGAAAACACCGCAAGGAAAAGTAAGTATAAACACCTAAGCTCCCACTAGGTGAAGGCAGACCGAGAAACTAGAACAAAAAAAGACTTAAAATGGCAGAAGCAATAGAACCAATTTTACAAAAAAACAACGAACGATTTGTATTATTTCCAATCGAACACAATGACATCTGGCAATTTTATAAAAAAGCTGAAGCTAGTTTCTGGACTGCAGAAGAAATTGACTTATCTCAAGATTTAATCGATTGGAATGAAAAGTTGAACGAAGATGAGCAACATTTCATCAAACACATTTTGGCTTTTTTCGCAGCTTCTGACGGAATTGTGAATGAAAACTTGGCTGAGAACTTTCTTTCTGAAGTTCAATACACTGAGGCAAAATTTTTCTATGGTTTTCAAGTTGCAATTGAAAACATTCACTCAGAAACATATTCTTTATTGATAGATACTTATATCAAAGACAATAAGGAAAAAGATTATTTATTTAATGCCGTTGACACAATTCCATGTGTTAAAAGAAAGGCAGATTGGGCATTAAGATGGATTGACGAAGGTTCTTATGCGGAGCGTTTAATTGCGTTTGCAGCTGTAGAAGGAATATTCTTTTCAGGTTCATTTTGTTCCATTTTCTGGTTAAAGAAACGTGGATTAATGCCGGGATTAAGTTTTTCAAATGAATTAATTTCGCGAGACGAAGGACTCCACTGTGACTTCGCTTGCTTACTATACAATCACCACTTGGTGAATCAATTACCGAAGGAAACCGTTACAAAAATCATCACAGATGCTGTGGAAATAGAGAAAGAGTTTGTAACTGATGCGATACCGGTTAAATTGATAGGAATGAATGCAGATTTAATGCAGCAATATATCGAATTTGTGGCAGATCGATTGTTGGGTGAGTTAGGATGTGCAGCAGTATACAACTCAACAAATCCATTTGATTTCATGGACATGATTAGTATTCAAGGAAAAACAAACTTCTTTGAAAAACGTGTTGCTGAATATCAAAAAGCCGGAGTATTAAACAGTGGAGAGAATCAATCATTCTCACTAGACGAAGACTTCTAGTAAAAAAATTAACAAGTATTAAAAACCCCCAATACTTCCCCCTGCCAACAGGTGAAGTATTACACAAAAAAACCAAGGACGCACATGTATGTAATTAAAAGAGATGGTCGCAAAGAGCCAGTCAAATTTGACAAAATCACGGCACGCGTAAAAAAATTATGTTACGGCTTAAGCCCAATTGTTCAACCAGAATTGGTTGCAATGAAAGTTATTGAAGGACTTTATGATGGTGTAAGTACGTATGAGCTAGACAATTTAGCTGCTGAAGTTTCGGCTTCAAAAACTATTGAACATCCGGATTATGCTTTATTAGCATCTAGAATTTCGGTATCAAACCTTCATAAAAACACTAAAAAATCTTTTTCTGATACAGTTGAAGATCTATACAACTACATTGATCCAATTACTGGAGAAAACGCTTCATTAATTGCGGATGATGTTTACCAGATCATTAAAGACAATTCAGAATATTTTGATTCACATATCATTTATGACCGTGATTTCAAATATGACTTTTTTGGATTCAAGACACTAGAAAGAGCTTACTTATTAAAGATTAACAATAAAATTGTTGAGCGTCCTCAACATATGTTAATGCGTGTTTCAGTTGGGATTCACAAAGACGATCTTGAGTCTGCAGTTAAAACATACAATGCAATGTCTGAAGGTTGGTTTACACATGCTACACCAACTTTATTTAATGCTGGAACACCAAAACCGCAAATGTCATCTTGCTTTTTATTACAAATGAAAGAAGATAGCATTGAAGGGATTTACGATACATTAAAACAATGTGCACGTATTTCTCAATCAGCTGGTGGTATCGGATTATCTATTCACGATATCCGAGCTAAAGGTTCTTACATTAAAGGAACAAACGGAACATCAAACGGTGTTGTACCAATGTTACGTGTTTTCAATGACACTGCAAGATATGTTGACCAAGGTGGAGGAAAAAGAAAAGGTTCTTTCGCAATTTATGTTGAGCCTTGGCATGCAGATATTGTTGATTTCCTTGATTTAAAGAAAAACCATGGTAAAGAAGAACAACGTGCAAGAGATTTATTCTATGCTATGTGGGTTCCGGATTTATTCATGAAAAGAGTTGAAGAAAATGGAGAATGGACATTAATGTGTCCAAATGAATGTCCAGGATTATCTGACGCTTACGGTGACGATTTTGAGAAATTGTACACAAAGTACGAGACAGAAGGAAGAGGAAGAAAAACGATTAAAGCGCAAGACATTTGGTTTAAGATTTTAGAATCTCAAATTGAAACTGGTACACCATACATGGTTTATAAAGATGCGGCAAACCTAAAATCAAATCAAAAGAATTTAGGAACAATCAAATCTTCTAACTTATGTACTGAAATTTTGGAATACACTGCACCTGACGAAGTTGCTGTATGTAACTTAGGCTCAATTGCATTACCAAAATTTGTTGACCAAGAAAACAAAACATTTGATCACGACAAACTATTCGAAATGGCTTACCACTTAACGGTAAACTTGAATAGAGTTATTGATCAAAATTACTATCCAGTAAAAGAAGCAGAAAACTCAAACTTACGTCACCGTCCAATTGGAATTGGTGTACAAGGTTTAGCTGACGCCTATATTTTAATGCGTTACCCTTTTGATTCTGAAGAGGCAAATACATTAAATAAAGAAATTTTTGAGACCATTTATTATGCTGCAGTAACTGCATCAAAAGATTTGGCGATCAAAGAAGGCGCATACGAATCTATTGAAGGGTCTCCAATCTCTAAGGGACAATTCCAATTCGATATGTGGGATGTTACTCCATCAGACAGATGGGAATGGGATATTTTGAGAGAAGAAGTAAAAGAGCACGGTGTTAGAAATTCATTATTGTTAGCTCCAATGCCTACAGCTTCTACAGCTCAAATTCTTGGAAACAACGAATGTTTTGAGCCATACACATCTAACATTTATACTAGACGTGTACTTTCAGGAGAGTTTATCATTGTGAACAAACATTTATTGAAAGATTTAGCAAAGCTTAACCTTTGGGATTCAAACATGAAAAACAAGTTAATGGCTTCAAACGGATCGATTCAAAACATCAATGAAATTCCACAGGACATTAAAGACTTGTACAAAACAGCATGGGAAATTTCTCAAAAAGTATTGATTAATCAAGCTGCTGATCGTGGTGCATACATTTGCCAATCACAATCATTGAACTTGTTTATGGAAAATGCAAACTTTGCGAAATTAACTTCAATGCACTTTTACGGTTGGAAAGCTGGTTTGAAAACAGGTATGTACTACTTGAGAACAAAAGCGGCAACTGATGCAATTAAATTTACATTGGACAAAGAAGCTGTTGCAGCTCCTGTAGCAAAAACAGAAGAAGAAAGAATGGCTGAAATTGCATGCTCTTTGGATGATCCAGAAAGCTGTGAAATGTGCAGTGGATAAGATCAAACGTGAGCTTGCTCAAAGTTTGACGCAACCACAAACATTCCGAACATAGGTGAGGAAATGCAGTGGATAAATCGCACTTCGCAAAGCTGAAAAAAATAAATAGAATTTATTGAAAAATTCTACTCTATTCTGAAAACTCGCCTTAGTTATAAGGCGAGTTTTTTTATACCTGCTATCCTCTATAATTACTATTTGCTCAATTATTAATATTCTGAAAATACAATTTTAAGGAGCAATTATACATTTTATCATGGTGTAATCTTCTCTACCTTTACATAAAAACTTATCAGAATGAAAAAATTACTCTTTATACTATTCAACTTTATATTTATTACAGGAATATCGCAAACTACTTGGCACGAGGTATCAACAGGTGTTCACAATAAATTAAACACCATTGATTTCCCTACAGCTAGTGTAGGTTATATTGGAGGAAACGACACCTTACTTCTAAAAACAACAGATGGCGGAACGAATTGGAACGCTGTAAATTTTAGCGGTGTAACTGTATATCCTGGAGGAGAACACATCTTAGATTTAAATTTTGTTGATGAAAATATTGGCTACATGTCCATTGGACCCTATGGAGGCACATACAAAACAATTGATGGAGGAATAAACTGGAGTTCAGTAAACATATCATTAGACATTTGCTATATTCGAGCGAACTTTATCTTTGAAGAAGATCATGGTATTGTAGGTGGATCTGGATGTTTTGGAGGAGAACGAATGGATATATTATCCGCAGGAACTCCCACACCTTCCACCTTAAATTATAGTGGATTCACACCATCTGACATTATTTCACAAATAGATTTTTTAGATGAGAATTATGGCTTAGCATCTAGCTTAGGAGGAAGAATTTATAGAACAAATGACGGTGGGGAAACATGGGATACGATACCATCTAGTTTAGGAAGTACAATTCCTATTACCTCAATTAAAATCATTGATGAAACATTAGCGTATGCAGGATATAATGCTGATGGCGGCGGATTTGGTCTATTAAAATCAACAGATAGCGGTATAACATGGCTTGAAGACACAGAGTCAGGGACCTTTTACTACCCGGCTTTTTATGAAATAATACAATCAAACACTGACCATATATATGTTGCAGCCGTTCCTTCATCTATTCCAGGAGGAGTGATTTTTGAACACAACGGCGAATTTTGGAATTATTGGAATGTTGACCAACCTGTTTACGCCATGGACACTTATTCCGATTCAATTGCTTGGGCAGTTGGAGATAGCGGTTACGTTGTGGTTAATACACCGCCATCAATACTCTCAACTCAAAAAAACAATTTTGAAGATCAATTTCAAGCCTATCCAAATCCATTTAAAACGACAACCGCTTTGGACTTCTTAGGCTTCAACACTCCTGATTTATTCATCTATAACGCACAAGGGCGCTTAATTGAAAAAAGAACAATTGACAATCCTGTTCAAAACTTATCTCACCTAGAAAGCGGTATATACCTAGTTGTTTTATCAGAAGGAGATCGCGAACGAAAATCTAGACTAATAAAGCAGTAACACTATGACTTAGTTTTATCTGGATTATAGCAACGTTCTAACATCTCATAAAGCTCAGGATGTTTACGCCGTAACAACTTAGGGCGTTCAAAAAAATATTCAGAAGCAACAGTAAAGAACTCGGCTTGCTTCGTTCCACCATAGGCGCGAATATCTGATTTGTCGTTATTAATATCCTCCATGCCCTTATGCATTAAATTTAGCCATGGAATTATATATTCTTGCCCCAAAAAGTTAACTGGGACACCGTCTATTTTCCCATCTGTTTTATCCAATAAATGAATAAACTCATGCACACCTGTGTTGCGCTTATCTGTTTTATTTTTAAATCCGTGATGCAAAGCCTTGCGCGATAAAAACATTTGATTTTCATACTTTCCCGTCCCTACCATTCCTGCAATCCAACGATTTTCGGCATCACTTCCAAACCCTAAATTTTTATTGAAATTATCTGGATAAATAATGACTCCCGTAATGTTGGTATAATGCCAATTTCTGAATCTGAAAACAGGAATTATAGCACTCGCAGCTACAAATACTCGATCAATCTCTTCCAATTCAAATTCAACAGCATCTATATAAACCTCATGTAAAAACACCGCCATTTGATCCTGAAAAACCTTCTTTTCTTCATCATTCAATAATTGATAAAAACGCACATGTTCTTCTAACAAATCATGCCACTCAGCAGGAATATCAACCTTTTTCTCAACACTATCTCGCCACAACCAAAAGGCTATTCCAATTAAAATAACCACTACAACTATCACTTCCATAAGTATGCTTAACTAAACACTAAAATAAAGATAAATTGTTCTAACTTTAATAGTTCTAGAAATAAGTACTGCAAACCAATTATTATGGCAGAAAATAAAACCAAAGCAACAGCTGCTTCCGTATCTAAATTTATTGACCAAGTAGAAAATGAGCAAAAACGAAATGATGCCATAACATTGGTTGACATTTTTGAAAAACTAACAGGTGAAAAAGGTAAAATGTGGGGGCCCTCCATAATAGGTTTTGGACAGTATCACTACAAATATGAAAGTGGGCGAGAAGGCGATTTTATGTTAGCAGGATTCTCACCTAGAAAAACGGCCTTGACACTATACATTATGGCTGGTTTCTCAAAATATGATGAGTATTTAAGTAAACTAGGTAAGTTTAAAACTGGAAAATCATGCCTATACATCAAAAAACTAGCTGATGTTGACATGGCAGTACTTGAATCAATGATTGCAGACTCGATCCAAACAATTCAAAAGAAATATAAATAATATTACTGACGCCCTACATCACAATCGCAATCATAAATATTAAAAGAATACTCTTCTAAAGTATCTCGGCGCTCCTCTTCTGCTTCACATTCCCTCTCTGCATGTCGATTAAACAGCCCCTCACCTCTATAAATGCCAATCGTATCAGTAATATTTTCAACGAAATAACAAGTTCTGGTTTTTTTATTTTTACACGAATTAAAAGCAATTAGCACTAGACCAACTAATGTTGCTAAATAGATTTTTTTTGCGATCATGATAATGGTTTATAAATACACCACAAAAACTAGACCAATAGCACACTTCTACTTTCTAACTAATCTAATGGTTTTCAAACCTGTACTCTCTTTATCACTCAACAATGTTACAGCATAAACTCCTTTAGACAAATGAGACAAATCCAACATTAGAGGACCATTAGTGATACCATTTTCAGAATACATTAATTGACCGTTTAAATCATGAATCAAAAGTTCGTATGTAGAAGGCAGCACTGAACTAAAATTCAATATCACTTCACTTGTAAAGGGGTTTGGATAAGCTTTAAACTCAGTAAGTGTTTGACGATTTTCTAGACTAGCATCATCTATAACAAATTCAATTGCACCCAAGTCAGGATTATCGTCACGAACCTGTCCGTAAAAATCATCAACTGGTGCAACAGATGCATTTGCAATATCAATTGCTGGAGAAGATTCTTTTAAAGCAAAATTGAAATTTACAGTATCAATAAATTGAGGATTTGCCAGTGTTTGATCAGTCTCAATGCCGTCCAAATCTGCATCCAAATTTAATTCTGCACCAACACCATAAACTAAATTATTACTAACCGTTAATGCGGTAGTTGAAGCTGAAGAAATTGGAAAACCTCCCCAAGTTGCATCAATATAAATTACATTATTAATGATTTTAATATCATCTCCTGAGGATGTACTAACGCCAATATTGTTACCCGCAGGATCATCCTCATATGTTATGGTATTGGTATATGAATTAAAATAAGCCGTGTTATTGATAAAATCCATTCGGGTACCGGCATTACTATGCACACCGCTAAAACCATTCCAATAAGTCACATTATTCGCCACTAGAAAACGTCCATGTGTCCAACCACTAACAACTTGATTCCTTTGAAGTGAAATGCCTTTTCCTTCATCAATTCTTGGAGTAATAATAGTTTTAGTTGGAGCCCAAGAAAAAATCTCATTATAATTATGGTGTACTTCATTTTCTAATATAAAAATCTTGTACCCCTCTTCTGTATCAAAACTTGTAGCCTTGGTAACAACTAAAGCATGCGTTCCAGAATAAGAACGCCGCGAATTATTGTCAAGCTCATTTCCTATAATTTTAATATAATCACACTCCGCAACTCTGAGTCCAGTTCCGGGCGTATGATGAATATGGTTATCCACAATTTCAATATGATGAACAGCACTCATATATAACCCGCGTGTATCAGTATATGACGGGCGCGAAACATTATCTAAAAGCGGAAATGTCATTTCTTCAATCTCTTCAGCGGTCGTTCCAGGCTCAACACGATATAAACTTTCTGTTTCGCCTGCATTGCGATACAAAAATTGCAAGGCTAAGGCTGTTTCGATTGAAATATTATTAACCTCTCCCTCCATCTCAAATCCGATAATTTTTAAATAAGATGAATTTGTAACTCTAAAAATATTAGATGCATCACCTTTTATTATTGTAGTATTATCATAGGATTTAAATGTAATGTAGGCATCAGCAGAACCATGCAACTCATTTATTTTTATGGTGTTTTCAAATTTCCATATTTGAGGATCATTAATATCTCCCGCAAACTCATACCCATCATTATACGAAGGATTTTTATAAACCCCTCGAATTAAAACCGTATCTCCCGGGCTTACATGCTCTGCTACTGCATATTCAACAGATGCAAATGCTTCATCAATTGATTCTCCTGAATTAGCATCATCTCCAGTTTCTTGATCGACATACCAATTGGTTTGACCAATTGATAAGAACGGTGACAAACTGAATGAGACTAACAAAATTGTAAATAACCGACTAACCATAATAAAGTATTAGACTACAAATATCATTATTAATCTTTTATAGGGATAACAGCTAGAAAATTAATAAAAAACAAATCGACGATTGACTTGATTTACACTTTCAGTGGACTTAAGGAAGTTACTAATTCGCAAATACCATCATTTTTGTCCCTTTATCTTCACCATCAACAACTAAAGTATATGCATAAGTGCCAACTTTTCCATAACCATGATGATATAGCACCTCATTAACTTCTCCAGACAGATCTATCGGTAATCTTTCTATTTCTTTGCCCTGCATATCGCGAATTGAAATAAAAGCTGCTTTTACAATTTGCTTCTCATTCACTTTAACAGCAATTATAGTCGCTTCATCAAAAGGATTGGGTCGATTCTGCATCAATTCAAATCCTTGCTTAGGCTTTACCTCTTCTGTAATTGAAATTTCTCCATTTGTAAACGCAATTTCTTGAGAAAATAAACTTTCAATATCATATTCATCAACAGATGCCACACTTAAAATATAATTATCTGTTGCAGGAGGATAAATAGTATCTAAAAATCCTTCTAAAACATAAACCGAATCCCAATCGTTAGTTTCTGTTCTTAATCCTACACGATACTTGTCATACCCTGTTTCACCAGTAATTCGCACTATAATTCCAGGACCATCAAAGGTCTCAATTAAAAAATCACAAGGCTTGGGCCCATTAGCAATCATTGCAGCCCCTACTCCATTAATCACAGCATTTCTACCCAAATAATTAAAATCAACGAAAAAACTATCCAACTCCATATCCCCATCAGTATCTACTCCTAATATATCTTCAGATGTATGTTGCCGATCATGATAATCTCCTCCTACACCAGCATCACCATGTTCGTGCGCTGAAGTAAATCGCATTGCTGTAAAGCCATCCTGTCTAAACGGAATATGATCACCACCTCTTCCCACACGATCCTCTGCAGACATTACCGTAAGCTGCATTGGTACATCAACAATTGGTAATAACTCCTCTTGATATTGCAACTTTACAAAACGGGCTAATTGTTTGTGACTCGAATTAAACCCTCCCTCAGTAAAAAAGCGCACTTGTGTACTATCAATTTCATTTTCTCCCGGACAAGACGGTGCTGAGGAAGTTTCACCGCAGATCACTCCACCGATCACGTCGTTATTGAGCACGGCTTTTATAGGCATTTCGTTGTCCAATGCGTATTGAGAAAAAGCATTTGCTCCATATAAGCCCTGCTCTTCGCCAATTGTAAGCATAAATACAATTGTATTTTCAAAGGTATAAGCACTCATTACACGTGCCAACTCGAGCACTAATGCCGATCCTGACCCATTATCCTCCATACCTTGAGCTTCACATTCAATATCACAAGCACTAGCACACCTGCTATCGAAATGTGCTTCAATAACAATTACTTCGTGATTTTCAACGTTTGCACCTGGCAATACCGCAAAAATATTACGGTGCTGTCCCATTCCACAAATAACCTGATCAAACTGTAAATAACTCGTTATTAGTCTATTTTCATTTGCAGCACTTATTGCTTCAAACTCGGCATACGCCCAACGTCTAGCAGCTCCAATTCCTGTAGTTGCTGAAACAGTATCCGATCCCGTATTCCGATTCATAAAAGCGGTCATTTCAAACAAATAATTCTTAAGTGATTCAGAACTGACTTGTTCGTTAACTCCCATAATGATATCATCATGCGCACTAATCACATCCGTTGCAGCATAATCTGCTGGGTCATAATCGCCCAACATTATTTGCTCAGCAAGAGGATTTGTACTTATAATATTGAGTTGTGCAATTCCATTTAATGATATAATTGCAAGCAGAAGTGAGAGAAATATTTTCATGATCTTAGTTTAACATCACCTAAGATACGAAAAGAGAGCAACTTATAATCAATCGATTGTTTTATAGCTTTGACAAATTTGAATCTAAACACAAAAGAGCATTTGCAAAAAATGCAAATGCTCTTATTTACGCTACACACTTTGGCGTTTGTGTACTTATCAATCGTTAATTAGCTTAATTTAAAACTAATTGGTAGCGTGAATTTAACAGCTACCTTTTTCCCCTTATTTTCTCCAGGAATCCAATTTGGCATTATTTCAACAACTCTTAATGCTTCCTCGGCTAAACGTTCATCAAGATCATTCATTACTACAGCATCTTTAATTGCTCCAGTTGATGAAACAACAAACTGAACATATGCGATTCCTTCAACACCTTCTTCAGAAGCAGCTTTAGGATATTCTACATTCTCTATAATGAAATTAGTCATAGCAGTTTGTCCCCCATCATACTCCGGATAAATTTCCACATCTTCATAGACTTTTTCTGGTACCTCTACTATCTCTTCGATTCGATTATCAGTTCTTTCGTCAGAAGTATCCCCTTCTTTAGTACACTGAACTGCTATTGCCAGCATTCCGATTAAAGGAATAACACTTAGCAACCATGATTTTTTTCTAATATTCGTTTTCATAATTTTAATTCTTTTTTTCAATGTTAGTTGGTTATAAAACCTACTGGTTAATAAATAATGTGTTCCATTTAAACCGAGCGCATAATTCACCAAAAATTTCATATAATTCACTTTATGCTTCTGATACATTAAAGCATCAACCTCATATTCATGCAGATTTACCATCTCCCTTTTAATGAAAAAGAAAATTGGGTTAAACCAGAAAATCACATGAGCAATTTCAATAAAAATGGTATCAACAGAATGTCTTTTTTTCACATGCATTTTCTCATGTTCTAAAACAATATCTTGTTCTGTTGATGTTAAACTCGGTGTTATTTGGATGTAATTAAAGAAAGAAAATGAAGTCTTTCCTTTTACTTTGTAAATACGGTATTCTTCTACTTTTTTTGAATCATTCTTGTGGAAAAATGTAATAATCTTAGCTATTCGGAAAACAAAGAGCAGCCCAAAACATAAAGCTCCAATCCAATAAAGTTGATTTAATGAAAGGAGAGGAGTTTGCCCTAGTGTAGTCATTTGAGCACCGGCTCCAACTTGAATTGGGCTTAATTCTACGACTTGAAGAGAATAAGAAAAACCTGAAATATCAATCCCTGATTTTATCAAGATAGTTGTAACAGCGACAACTGGCAGTCCAATTAACACTGTTCTTCTTTGAGCAAAACTTAAACGTCTTCGAATTCCAACATACCCAATATAGAGCATAAGAATCAAGACATTCATTTCAATTAAATTCCAACTAATTTGACTCATTTTCGTCTTATTTTATAATAATGATTTACTTCAAGCTATATAGGCAATACAAGTTTCCAATCAGAATGCGAATCATCTTCAAGGTTGAAGATTAAAAATGGCATAGAAGAAACTACTTGCTCTATTTCTTTAAACATTTCTTTGTCACCTCCTGATGCTTTGCAACTGACAACCTCTCCACTACCTGCAACTGAACATGTAACAACGGTTTCTCCTTTTGAATTGCCAACATCATTAAGTTTTTCTTGAAGATAACTTGTATAATTTTGATGTTGCTGCCCTTCATATTTCGGATGAAATAAAACCCCATCATAATTCTGTTGCAATTGATACCAAGTGGCCTCAACATTTAACGGCTTAAACGTATCTAATTTAACATACCTTACAAACCCTACAGCTACTAAGAACAAGGGGACAATCAAAAACCACCCTCTTTTATTCTGTTTTAAATTTTTCATATTTTCTATTCTCTTTTTTAATGTCATTTTATTGTAAAAGTGATTTGTGAGAAAGAATCTAGATGCACTTATTTGGAATGTATAACACAGCAAAAACCGCATATAATTAACTTCATGCTTTTTGTACAATTCAGCGTCTATTTCATATTCGTGTAAATTGATCAATTCCCTTTTAAGAATAAAAATTAAAGGATTAAACCAAAGACCGATTTGTATAATTTCCAGCCCTAAGAGCTCTAATGAATGTTTCTTACATGCATGCATTTTTTCATGCTCAAACACTATTTCCCTTTCTTCTGGTAATAAACCTCTTTCAATATGAATCCAATTGAAAAATGAAAAAGATTCAATAGATTCAACAGAATAAACTCTAAAGGAATCTTGTTTGACACTTATGTTTCGCAAAAAAAACAGAACGATTCTGCCAATTTTAAGCAACAACAATAATGTCAATATAATTATCCCAAAGAAATAGATATTTTCCAGCGAAACGAAGCTCAATGCCCCTGATTGAGTAATATGTTCAGAACTAAAAACTTGCTCTCCAACACGAATTGCATCAAGTTCAACAATAGGAATTGAGTAATTACTAATTTCCGCATAAGACTTCAGCAAAACAGTTCCTATTGCTAAAACCGGACTTAAAAAGATTAGTATCCGCCTTTGCTTAAAACTCAGTTGATTTTTAATTAAGAAATATGCTATACAAAGTAGTACAATAAGCACATTAACCTCAATCAAACTCCAAATAAAACTACTCATCTTCCTCTTGTTTTATAATTTCAATAATCTCATTCAAATCATCCAAACTCATGTTATTTTCTTTCATAAAGAAGGATAAAAACTGGGCATTAGAATTGTTGAAATAATTCGCTTTCAACCCTTGCACTTTCTGGAGTGAGTACTCATCCTTAGATATTGTAGGATAGTATTCATTTGACTTGCCATAGGTTTTGAACTTCACAAACCCTTTTTGAACTAGCACTCGAATAACTGTAAGAACAGTATTATATGCTGGTTTAGGATCTTTAAGTTGTTCCAAAATATCTTTTGCAAAGCCTTTTTCCACTTTCCAAATGGCGTGCATTATTTGCTCCTCTGCTTTGGTTAATTCTTTCTTCATTTTAGATCATTTGTTAATGTCCTTCTCTTTCATAATTCAATCATGTCCTGCGCAAGACAATCAATCCGAATGAAAGAAGATGAACGTAATCATGTCGACAATACAAACCTATAACTATTTTTATAATTATACAACTATATTTATAATTATATATTTATTTTTATAGTTATAAAACTCAAAAAAAAGCCCCTAACCGTTGAAAACAGTTAGGGGCAGATATAAAATTATTTTATGATTAAATATTTGCTAGAATAGATTCGAACAATAATTTACCATCAATATTACCTAAATTTTCATCAGAAGCACGCTCAGGATGAGGCATCATTCCGAATACATTTTTCCCTTTATTTGTAATACCTGCAATATTATCTAATGATCCATTTGGATTGTAAGCTTCAGCTACATTTCCATCTTCATCACAATATTTAAACAAAATTTGATCGTTATCGTAAATTGACTGCATTACATCTTTAGGAGCATAGAATCGACCTTCACCATGAGCGATTGGAATTTTATATGCTTTATCTCCTTCGAGTCCTTTTGTAATAGCTGCATCCTTAGATTTAGGTGTAAGGTATACGTTTTTACAAATGAACTTTTGGCTATTATTATGCAACAATGCACCATCTAACAATGGTGTTTCGCAAAGAATTTGGAATCCGTTGCATACTCCCATTACATATCCGCCTCGTTGACCATGTGCAATAACTTCTTTCATGATAGGTGAAAACTTTGCAATGGCTCCAGAACGTAAATAATCTCCAAAAGAGAATCCCCCCGGTAATACAACAAAATCAACTCCTTTTAAATCGTGATCCTTGTGCCACAAACGTTCCACTTGTTGACCTAAACTTGTCTCCAATGTGTCTACCATATCTTGGTCACAATTGGATCCTGGAAAAGTAACTACTCCAAATTTCATTTCTTCGTTTTTAAATGCGTTGCAAAGTTAATATTATTCGGACAATTAAACAGAGAAGTTGTTCACATTCTAATCACATTATTAAATTCCAAATAATTAACCCCACCCAAGCGGTTAACATAATATTGGAATAAAGTGATTGAGTGGCATTTAATATTTGAACGCTTATTATAATTGTGAACGGAATTGCTACAGCAATTGTCCAAGCATCTTGAAAGTACCAGCTAAATGCAAGTGTAATTAATGTTAACCATACAAAGTGAAACAAAAGTCGGCTTCTCTTCTTAAAAACAAGCAATTGCGTATTTAAAATCACCAAGAACCTCCAAATTGAATAGACGACCAATAATGTCATATAAATCATCAAACTCAACTTGTCTAACGTAAATTCTATTGGAGAATTAACTAATGCAAATCCTTCCGTTAAGACGTCCCAATTGCCAGTTACAGCAAAATAAATTCCATAATGATACCCCCACGGAATACTAAAGCCAATTAGAAGCATAAACCATTCTCGCCAAACAAAATATCTAAAAACAACAAGGCTAAACCAAGGTAAAATAATTATTGGTAGTAAAAACGGACTAAAAATTGTGGCGACCCCAAACAAAAGTGCAGCCATGAAAATGCTTTCTGTTGCGGAATCTTGTCGATTAATTCTAAAAATAAAACCTATTCCAAAAATAACAAAGGCATAAGCCAACAATAAGGACGAAAAATAAACTTGATCAAAACTTAAAAGCGACAATGCATATATAAGACCTGGTAAATAGGTATTTTTTGAATAAAATCCGTAGGCATTGACTACACGATTTAATTCAATTGCACTAACATATAATATTAATACAGCTGATAAATAGTGTATTACAACCGAACTTGATATTAATGTAACTAGTTCTTGCTGCCAAGAATAAAAATTGGGCAAGTCAGAGTTTTCTATAAACAAAATAGGTAAAGCTATTAAGCCTATTAGCATTGGAAAGCTGAAAACAGCTACCGGTGTTTTTGTTTTATACAAATTTACTAGCACGGGCTTAAAATTAATGTAATTTATTTATTACATTTGCTGAGAAAATTGATAATTATGAGTTCGACAGATGTTTTTTACGCTATAGGTGATGCTAGTTATTGGGTATTCCAAAATACTTTGGAGCCAATTGGTGAAATTTACTGGGTTGCAGTATTGTTATTTGGTTTTGCTGCATTTGGATATTGGATGTACAGACAAGTTCAATACAACAAAATTGCGGAATCTG
Source organism: uncultured Crocinitomix sp. (assembly GCA_937136425.1). GTDB lineage: Bacteria > Bacteroidota > Bacteroidia > Flavobacteriales_D > Crocinitomicaceae > Crocinitomix. The sequence goes on along the minus strand of CAKZON010000087.1, from coordinate 52,581 downwards.
ATCCGAACCAACTTAAATAGAAGAAATTCAATTATAGATTTTATAAAACCTCTTTACTTCAACGTATTGAGGTTTTTGTTTTTATAGTGCTTTAATTATTGTGCCAATGAACAATTAAAGCATTCAATCAAATTTCAATATCTATTCTTAGTATAATCTATCGACAGGAGTGTCGATTATCAAAATTTCGAGAATCAAAATGGACTAATGTGGTACCCCGGCGTTTTTCAACTCTTTAAAAAAGGAAAATATCTTTTTCCGGAACACAATAAATAGAATGATATAAGGAATAATCATGATGTAGAGAATTCCTGCATTAATGTTGCTCCCGTTTTCATCTGCTTGTTCTTCAGCCACGGCTTTACACATTGCACATTGACCAAACAAGTCCTGCATGAAAAAGACAAACAAAGTAATTAAATAGATCTTTTTTCGCATCCCATTGAGATTGTTGACACAAAGGTACGAAATCAATTGGTATTATCTTTAATAATAGCGTTATTTGCACTGTTAAAATCAGAATCGATTGTCATGGAAAATGTAAAAACACTTGGTGAATTTATTATTGATAAGCAGCAGGACTTCCCTGGGTCAAGCGGAGAATTCTCAAAATTATTGAGCGCAATTCGATTGGCGTCAAAAATTGTGAGTAACAAAGTGAATAAAGCCGGGTTACTATCATACATTGTTGGAGCAGCAGGCTCTGAAAACATTCAGGGCGAAGCCCAACAGAAATTAGACGTTTATGCCAACAATCAATTCATTAAGGCTTTAACCGCCCGAAAAGTGGTTTGCGGCATTGCTTCTGAAGAAAATGACGAATACATTCCTATCAACAATGAGGGTTCGTATATTGTTGCAATGGATCCACTAGATGGCTCTTCAAATATTGATGTAAACGTTTCTATTGGAACAATCTTTAGTATTTATAAAAGGGTATCGCCTGTAGGGTCTGATTTAACTGAAGCAGATTTTTTACAAAAAGGAACGGAACAACTTGCCGCAGGATATGTGATTTATGGTTCTTCTACCATGTTGGTATACACCACTGGAAAAGGAGTAAACGGCTTTACTTATGATCCAGGAATTGGAGTTTTTGTATTATCGCATCCAGAAATGAAGTTTCCAACCAATGGAAAAATCTATTCTATGAACGAAGGTAATTTTTACCGCAGTTCAAATGGAGTACAAGAATATATTAAATACTCGCAAACAATTGATGCGGACACTAACCGGCCGTATACAGCTCGCTATATAGGATCTTTAGTTGCAGATTTTCACCGTAATTTGATTAAAGGTGGAATCTATATGTATCCTTCAACTGACAATGCTCCTAATGGAAAATTGCGTTTATTGTATGAGTGCAATCCATTAGCATTTATTGCTGAGCAAGCGGGCGGAGCTGCATCTGACGGAAAACAGCGCATTATGGAAATTGATCCAACTGATTTACACCAACGCGCTCCTTATTTTACAGGAAACACGCATATGGTTGAAAAAGTTGAAAGTTTAATTGCTAGCGAAGGATAATCCTACACTTTACATACTCATCAATTCCTATTTACTAATTGACATTCTGCCAACTTCTGTAGGTAAGTCATTTAAACTTAGTTTGTAGATATATATTCCGCTTTGAACAAATGAAATGTCAATTTGTTCAGAATATTTACCCCCTTTTAATACGCTGGTAAATACTTCTTTCCCATCCATGGTATAGATTGAGATTTCATTTTTACCTTCCGTTGGAACATCATAGCTAATTGTTATGATTCCATTTGAAGGGTTTGGATATAGAACAAATTCATAAGCTTTATCGTCAGCAAGGTTTGGGTCAGCACTTTTTGCACCAGAACAAGTTCGATAGATCACGCTTGACAAACTATTAATTACCGATCCAAAATAATATTCGGTTGCTCTGTACTTTATTGGAGTATAATATCCGCTAGTATCCGTAAATGTTGTATCCATTCCATAAGCCAGTTCGCCAAATTGTTGCTTTGCCAATTCTTCTTCAAAAACAAACATCCACTTGTTAAGCACTGCTTGCTCAGCTGAATCTAAAACACAAAAATTGGTGTTTTGAAGAATATTAAGTCCCATATCGGTATGACCGAGCATTCTAAAAAGGTGTGCCTTGTCCAACTCTAAATTAAATCGCTTAAAATAATGTTCAGCACTAATTGTATCTTCAACTGTTAAGACATTTAATACATCCACATATTTTTGAATAGCCGGACTAAAACTTGATGTATTATTAGACTCCAATATCACACTATCTGCAATGGCATGACCTATTGTAAATTTCATTCCGTAGTATGCTTCATTTAATAAATACTGTATCCGTTTATCTTCCAATTCTTGCTTCGTATAATCGTGCATCAAAATGTCATAAAAAAGGGTAATTGCAGACTGATCAGACCCTAATGAATCTATCAATACTGTCGCTTTTGTAGCAAATGCAATTGCAGAATCTAAACGTACTGGATTATCCTCGTCAGTCAAAGAAATGTCTGGCATATAACTACCAGCCCCATCACCAATTGGTGGTGAATAAGGTAAGTCAGGATCTAACGCTCCACAAACACTAGACATGGGATGGGCTAATGAAAAACTAAAATCACCTCCATACTCACTCCAAACATCAAATTCAGAACTTGCAGGAACGGTATTCGCAACATTCCATTGATTTCTGTGACCTAAAAGCGTTACTCCATATCCAAGATCTAAGTCAAGCTCTATCGAACCTTGTACAGTTGGCTCTTCTGGCCCTTCGTCCCAAAAGTAATTATATCCATTATGAATGTTTAGACCGTTTACACTACTCAACCTAAGGCATAACTTTGACATATTGTCGAAAAAGTTATAACCAGCTCCTCCTCCTGTTGACATTTCTATACGTCCATTAGTACTTCCGTTAATTCCATAATAACCAATGTGCGAAAAATTGTTGCATTTAAATGTTACTTGTCCACTACTTAGATTGACTCCAGCTCCTCCACCTGTAAATGTGCAGTTTTTCACTAGAACTTCTGCACTACCATTTGCCCAAACAGCTTCTCCAAAATTGGTAGCATCAATTGCAGTAACAAAATCAGTTCCAATAATTTGCGAATAAGTGGTTTGATTATCCAATATAATTGCAACTCCTTCATAACTTCTAAATTCAGAGTTTTGAAGAAATAAGTTCCCTTTTTCAAGCGTAAACATGACTTTGTTTTTATTGTAGGTATAATCAAAAGTTGAATTATTAATATTCATGAATGCTCCATCAACATAAAAAGCGCGTTCAGAATTTATAATAACATCCATAAAGTCACTCGAATTGATTAACGTTTTATTATATAACCCAATTCTTGGGTGCTGATCTAAACTCACCAAATTATCTTGAACAACATAAGACACATCTGCCGAAGTAAATGGTGCATACGAATAAATGACAAACTCATTTTCTGAACCAATAATAACTTGACAAGAAGCCAATAGAAATTGTGTCATATTTGATGAAGCTTTCAAAAATCCCTCCTCTGCAATATGCAGCATAGGGTCATCATCACCATCACCAATAATTCGAATTGAACTACCTAGTTCCGCTACAAAACCTCCCTCGGCGTTGTTCACGGTAATAATTCCACTATTAATCCCTTCATGCTTGGGTTCAAAAATTGCATTTTCATATAAATGAATCTTTCCATCAAGAACGAGTCTAGCATTTTCACCATTCAAGGCAATATTTCCATCTTCATAGAAATCAATTTGTCCTCCTTCTTCCACTAACAATAATCCTCCATTTTCAATGATCAAATTCCCTCCAGCTTTCACAATCAACTTGGAGCCTTCTGTAATTTTTAATGTACTTCCATTTTTAACATGGATATTTCCGTTGTTACTCACAACCACCTCATGCCCTTCCTGAACAAGTACTGAAGCTGTTCTCGTACTCCCATCTCCAATATTCATTACGGCATTATTATTTATGATCAGCGCAACTTTTGGCGCAGTTTCGCAGATATGCCCTAAATGCATTACAAAGTGTGAATTGGCTGAACTATTCCCCATGTCATCCGGAGCATAAGGTGAAGGTGTTAGACCAATCAAGTCATCATCATTCACTCCAAACGAAGTATTATTTACCGTTATTGAGTGATCTAAAATAGAGGTTGTACGTATAGGCGGTGAGCTGTCAAAATCGGTTCCTGGAGTCAAATCACTTTTCCCATAATTATACTTTTTTGATGATGAGACAAGATCAATACCATCCAAATCATCTGACCCAACCATATGATAGATTAAATATCTACTACTTTCATTTGTAAACCATGTATGTGCTGTATTGCTATAAGTATCATGCAAAGGATCAGAATCAAACGACGGAGTTTCTGAATTACTCATATAATTTGAAATACCTCTTGTTTTATTGGTATTAATATCACCATAATGATCCGTATAAGCACGAGTAGGATCTGTCAACCAAGTACCTGTTTCACCATGATAATTTAAAACACTCCCGGTTGGGGTAAAGCACCATGTATGCATCTTAAATGTACTCAAGGCCAAATCTACAGGTCCTCCAGGTTCAAAGAATACACCTTGATTTTTAATTCCAAAAAAACCTCCAGGAACATGATCAATTTCTAGTCCTGATGATGTTTTTGCAACATTTTCATGATAAATAACTGGAAAAAGAGCTAAAGGAGCATAAACTTCTAATTCGCACGTGTAATATTCAAAATCGGGTGAATGCTCCATGGCAAAGAATTTAATATCCACATCAATACCTATTCCGACCGCCCACATCAAGAGTCCATACGTTCCAGACATTACTTCTGTATCAAACATATCCAAATCTTCATCCTCCAAATCATCTTGCAAATAACCTGCTATTAAAGAACCTAACACCATATTATCAATATTAGCATGAATGATTAAATCACCCGCATCAAAATCTTGCATTCCATCTGGCCCTTCTCTTGAGCCATTGGTTATACTTAACACCTCACAGTTGGTTGGCATTCCGCCCATATCATTATGCAAATAATCGTAATGATCGGTATACAAATGTTCTGTGCGCAATGGTCCTCCACTTGGCTCCAACAAAGTGGTAGAAAAAACTTCGCTTGCAGGCGTATCTCCCATCCCTACATAAACATCATTACATTGACGTGCCATCATAGTTCGGGTAGCAGGCAAGTATAATAACCGTACTATATCTTCAATAATTTCGACATATTGAAACAACATTCCCGCGCTTGGAGAATAAGGTTTATTCACCCATAACGTAGCCATATCAAGCAAACTTGCTTGCGCCGACATTGGAATGTTCACTCCCATAATTGGGCTGTCAAAAATGATGTACTTTTCGCATTCATGCTCCTCTCCATCATTCTCCATTTCTTTTAAAGCTTGCATGGTAGCTACACCACCCATACTTTGCCCCAAAATTATATTTTGTGCATGGCTATTGGCAATTGCTTTTTGCTGGTTGACATAACGGATAGCTTCTTTTATAAACTCGGCGGTTCTTGGTAAATAATCGGCTCCATGATCATAATCTAAAATAATAATGTCGTAACCGTTTTCGGTGAGGTGGTCTAAAAGAGGTCGTCCTTCAACAGTTCCATCAATATGCTTTAACCTTTCAAGTATATCATCTTTAGTTAAATCGGCAGAAATTTCTCCAACGTTTGGATTAAAGGCCTCTGCCCAAATAAAAGGTTTTTCTATTCTATCGTGCCCACAAGCCAAATACGTATACACATGTCCAGCTCCACGCCCAAGTGAAGGATCTACTTCATAATTAATCCCAGGTACATAATAGCTTAAATCTGGAGCATCTCCCACTCCTCTAAAAGCGGCAGATTTTATCAAAATATCAAAATTGGAAAAATAGGCCGTTCCATCTGAATATTTTAATTGAACTTTAATGGTTTTCAATCCACGTTCGGTAAATGATAATTGGACGTTTTCGTCAAAATCAATGGGTAGAAACCCCATTCCATTTCCAATATCTAACAATAATGAATCCACTGTCTTCCCAGAATTCGAATAGAATAATTCAGAATCAAAATAAAGAGAAAAAACTGCCTGATCCATCATCAATTCAGCCGGAGCAAACATAAACACTTCCTTTTCTATATAAGGGTCTTCAGTTCGAGGAAAAATATCGGTTAGATTACCATCAGATATCCCCAACAAACTATCATCAATAGCATCTAATGAAATAGTATTATATAATTGGTGCATACCCGCCACTGGAATAATGGATGAAGTTGAACAAACTGTATCCATAACATTTCGGTAAGAGCTTGGAGCAGGCAAAGCTTTTGACACGTCCACAGTCATTGAAACTAAAGAAGCATAAGCTAAACTAAAAACAATAAGATTAGATTTACTCGAATCTGTCAACTGCCCATTAAATGGGACCAAATTAACAAAACTAAAACCGCGTTCGTAAAGGCGCCCAGTACTGACATAAGAATAGTCTAAGTCATCATACATGACCTCCATTGCAGCCTCATAAGCCAAATTAGTGCTGTCAGAATTTTTAATTATGTTCGGAATTTCTTGACTAAATGAATATAAATTAGGCAAAAGAATAGCCACTAGTGTTAAAACACTTGTTTTCATAAGTTTTGGTTTTTGATTCTTTAGTATTGGATTAAACTACCAAAGTATTAATACGATATCGTCGTTGAGATTCTAGTAACGAAAATCAAATCGACCATCAATTATTTGCATAGACGCACTCTCAACACAATTAGTATTGCTTAAGATAATATTGAATGTTCCTGAAATAATATTTGTTTCTTCATTAAGATACAGAATATTCAATCTACCTAAATCCGGTCTATCTAAATAATAATAATCACACAGGTCATTATACAAACCAGAATAGCCCAAAGCTTCTCCTCCATATGTTTCAAATTGATATTCACCAGCTGAATCATCAATATTCGAGAATAAATAAATATACTCTCTTGATTCTCCATCATACTTTGTCCCCTGCACCTTTAACTCACGCGTTTCCTCATCAAAACTACCACTTACGGGAGGTATTGACCAAACTGACGGCCCTTCATTTGCCACAAATAATTCCCCATCTATATAGCAACCAAATGTATTAGCACCTGTATGCGTTAAAGGTGGCATTACCGGCTCTTGAGAAACAGGTTCTGGTTCGGGTGGTTTTTCACAAGAAAAGGCGAACAAAACCAATGCAAGATATACGATTGACTTCAAAAAATTGTTATTTGTTTTCATAATTGGGTTAATGATGGTGTAAACATAAGCAGGTGACAACAATAAAACAACGGTATAAATACCCATATTTAATCATAAATTTCATTCTTTCAACTGATTTTCATAGTTTTAATATTAATAGCGAAAATCAAATCGCCCGTCCGTCACTATTATTGATGATCTATTATCGTAGTCTGGGTTAACAAGAATCATATTAAAAATCCCAGAAATTATATTATTAGATTCATCTAGATGAGTTATTGTACAACTACCCTTATTTCCAATATCATGATAATACACTAAAGACTCTTCACTTTTTTGGGTGTACCCTTTAACATGGTCAAACTTAATATCAAACATATAATTTCCTGGCTCTTCAATATTGTTAACTAGAATTACCATATAGTCTGAAAGATTATCATTATTGTTTCTAGTACCTTGTAACACTAGACGTTTAGTTCCCTCATCAAAACTTCCACTAACAGCAGGTATTGACCATACTGATGCCCCCTCATTTGCCACAAATAACTCCCCATCTATATAGCAACCAAATGTATTAGCACCTGTATGCGTTAAAGGCGGCATTACTGGCTCTTGAGTAACAGGCTCTGGTTCGGGTAGTTTTTCACAGGAAAACGCGAAAAAAACCAATGCAAGATATACGATTGATTTCAAAAAATTATTATTTGTTTTCATAATTGGGTTAATAATGAGCACCAAAGTTAAAGTCTATTTTATTTGATTCAACTACTTAAATAATATGAATTTTCATCCTTAAAAATAAGGAGTTGCTTTAATCTGTTCATAACAAACATAAACATCTGAATAGAAGCTTAATAAATTCTCATATTGGGTTAATTTATTTGCCTAAACTAAATAACTTTAAATAAAAATCCAAATTTATTTCATTTATTATTTTAGAATATTTCAATCTAAATCAGACACACAATATTACAAACATCTCAAAAATAGACAATAATGCACTATTACATAAAAAGAAAATAAAATTATATTTCAAAATATAACGACGCTAAAAAATTCATCATATATCAGCAAATCACAACTTAGAATTCACGATATTTGTACTTTAATAACTAATCCACAACATAAAATGGCTAAAATCACACTTGGAGGAAACCCAGCAAACACATCAGGAAACTTACCTGAAATTGGAAGTGCAGCACCTGAATTTTCATTAGTAAAAACAGACATGTCAGTAGCTACATTGGCTGACTACAAAGGTTCAAAAGTGATTTTGAATATTTTCCCTAGTGTAGACACAGGAGTATGTGCGGCATCTGTTCGGCATTTTAATGCTGAAGCATCTCAGTTAGAAAACACAACTGTTTTATGCATTTCAAGAGATTTACCATTTGCACAGCAACGTTTTTGTGGCGCCGAGGGACTTGACAACGTCATCAATTTAAGTGATTTTGTGGATGGAGCATTTGGAAAAGCATACGGCCTTGAAATTATTGATGGTGCATTTAGAGGATTGCATTCTCGCGTCATCATAATTATTGATAAAAATGGCTCAGTTATTTATACAGAGCAGGTTCCTGAAATTGGTCAAGCGCCCAATTTTGAAGCAGCTTTAGCAGCTCTTTAATTTAAACTGCTCAGTTTGAATTCTCATTTATCGGACACCTTATCCTTTTAAAATGAAAGTTTACTTTTTCCTTGTATTACCCATTTTAATATTCGCCTCTTGTAAAAAGTACGAAGAGGACGGATCAACTTTTCGTGCAGAAAAAAAGCTATTAAAGACTTGGGTATATTCTGAAAAAATTCTCTCTGACGGCACTATTTACAAACCTGTTTACACTTATACTCAAACCTATTTTGAGGATGGTACAATGATACTTGCGTCTGATTATGACACCGCATATACGGAGTTAAATTGGAAATGGGAATTTGTAGATAAAAAAATGAGCATCCGCAGTACACTAGACAATTGGGACACTTATATTCTAAGTAAAATTATTAAGTTGACGGATACAGAATTATGGATAAAGACTAACCTTATTGATAATGGTGAAGTTTACGGTCTTCCAGATCTTGAAAAACACATTGCTTTGTAGAATCTAACATATATCCAAGCAAATTACAATCGTACGCCAATACCAAGTCTGATTAAATATTGAGAAGGAACAGCTTCTGCAACAATGGTTGTTATTGTTCGTTGGTTAACAGGTATTGCCGGATTATCTCGCATGCTAGTTTGAGCACTTACATCCAAAAGGTTTATTGGTACATTTAAATCAATAAACCATCTTTTATTCAAGTCATAATTAATACGTGGTATTATTGAAAATATGGCACCTGCGCTTGACTGACTACTTGCGAATAAAGAAGAAACTCTTGGTACAAATGCTGCCCTATAATAATAAGGACGAACAGCAAAACCTAATGACGGCTTAAGCCGATTACTTTCTTTATTTTTGATAATCATATAGTCGAATTCATACCTCAAAGCAATAAAAACACTGGTTCTTTTCTCTCCAGAAACCACCTGATGGTTCAAACCATTATCATGATCAATATATGTTTGTTCGTCTACCTCGTTAAATTGCAGACCAGACAATTCTACCTCATGATAATTACCTCTGGGAGAAGCCCATGCAAAAGCTGGTGAAAAATAACCGAGTGCCGTTTCGTAAAGGTCTTCCTTTATTGGTTTGTTCAATACGGTGTCATAACCAACAGTTAACTCAGCAGCTCTCCAACCAAAATTTGAATATAATTTTAGTTGAATTGGAGAAGTATCTTGTGCGAAAATGCTTTGATTAAAACTAACGAATGCAATTGTCAAGACAAGAATATTAGCTACACGGTAATTCTTCATTATATCAGGGTTTGTTTTGTATTGTGGCCTGGAAAGCGAAAAAACCTTTCTAGACCAATTTTTCAATTAATAGCAAAACGCGATAGTTCGTTACTTATTGTTTGGAAATAAAAGACAAATTATTCTTACTAAATAGTAAGTAATGAGAATTTTGAAATGATGCACCATTTATTTGCAACACAATTATACACCACCAGAGCAGCACTAAAACTCACTCATTTTTAAATATTACATTTTCATCCTCGTCAAACTCCATATGCGCTTCTCCCCAAGCATACATAGAGTCAATTACTGGAAAAATGGAATAACCTTTTTCCGAAATAAAATATTCTACTCTTGGAGGAATTTCTGCATAAATTTTTCTTGTAATAAGACCATCCGCCTCAAGCTCACGAAGTTGCTTCGTCAACATTTGTTTGCTTATTCCAAAAATACCCCGCTTTAACAAACCAAAGCGGTTTATCTTTTTAGAGATCAAATAAAGCACAATAGGTTTCCACTTCCCTCCAATAGTCTGCATAGTATAATCCACTGGAGAAGCCGACCTTATTTGAAATTTTTCCATTTTTTTCATATCTCAAAACACTTGTATTTATTACAATAGTCTTATAAAAAAGACTAGGTCATTTTTATATAACTACTTTCAAATTTAAGACTTTATAATAACCTTTGTAGAAATAAAACACATAAATTATGACAGTAGAAATAACAGACAAAAATTTCGAAACATTGGTATTGAATAGTTCAAAACCCGTAGTTATTGATTTTTGGGCACAATGGTGTGGTCCATGTAAATCTGTAAGTGCATCTATAGATGACATGGCTGAGGAATACGGAGAACAAGTTGTTATAGGAAAAATAGACGTTGATTTAAATCCAAACGCAACCTCTAAATTTGGAGTAAGGAATATGCCAACTGTTTTATATATTAAAAACGGAGAAGTAATGGACAAGCAGGTTGGAGCAACATCTAAAACAGTATTAGAAGAAAAACTTAAATCAATCTTGTAAGAGGTTGATTTAAGTTTCACAGCTTGAAGCATTCACTATCATTTCGCAGCATATTTAGTGTCAAATTACATCAGAATTTCGTTCATAAATCCAAGACAAAATAAACAGATTAAAGCTGACGAATTATTTATCAAATTTGATGGATAGAAAGTAAATTATTCATCTTAAATTTGTTGCATGACGGTGGACGAATTCAAGCAGAGCTATCAAAATTCTGAACAGGTAGTTGCTATTGCCTCTTTATTACAAGAAGAAGAAGTAAAAATTAACCTTAATGGCTTAGTAGCCTCTTCGGCCGCGGTGGTTTCAAACGCCGTAGTTCAAAACCGAACTGGGTTTCATTTATTTGTATTATCAGACAAGGAGGAAGCCGCGTTTTTCTTGAACGACTTGGAAAACCTCAACAAGAATGCATCTAACATTTTGTTTTTTCCGCACAGTTACAAAAAGCCTTATCAAATAGAAGAAATTGATAATGCCAATGTAGTTTCAAGAGCAGAGGTATTAGAAAGAATCAATAGAGGAAATGCATCTGTAGTTGTTACTTATCCGGAAGCATTATTTGAGAAAATAATCACCAAAAAACAGTTTGCTAAAAACATTTTAGAAATTCGTCAAGGAACTGAATATTCAGTAGATTTTATAAACGAATTACTTATTGAATATGAGTTTGAAAAGGTTGATTTTGTTTATGAACCTGGTCAATTTGCTGTACGAGGAGGAATAATTGATATTTTCTCATTCTCAAATGATATTCCTTACCGAATTGAGTTTTTTGGAGATGAAGTAGACTCTATTCGAACTTTTGACCCCGTTAACCAACTTTCGATTAAATCTATGAGTCGCTTAACAGTTGTACCAAACATACAACGTTACGCCACAGAAGAGGTTCGTGAAAATATTCTACAATTTTTACCGAATCAAACCAACATTTGGATTAAAGACTATTTGCTCACAGGTTCAACACTTGATAAGGAATATAAAAAAGCCTTGCAAATATTTAACGAACTTCCGGAAACTCCAGTTAAACACACCCCACCAACTGACTTGTTTTTTTCAAAGATTGCATTTGAAAAGAGCATTCAAAAATTTAATATCATTGAGTTTGGTTCTCGTTCGTTTTTTGATGGTAAAGCCTTTCATTTTAACATTAGCGTACAACCTAGTTTTAATAAAAACTTTGAGTTGCTAATTGAGGATTTGCGCAAAAATGAAAAAGCGAAATTCACAAACATGATTGTGTCGAGCCAGGCAAAACAAGTGGAACGTTTATATGCTATTTTTGAAGATCTAAAATCTAGTGTTCAATTCACAACTTTATCCTTTGCTTTGCATGAAGGATTTATAGATAACAATTTAAAATACACCTGTTATACCGATCACCAGATATTTGAGCGGTATCACAGGTTTCGGCTCAAAGACGGATTTAGAAAAAACCAACAAGCCCTCACGTTAAAAGAGATTTACAACCTCCAAAAGGGCGATTATGTTACACATATAGATCATGGAATTGGTAAATTTTCTGGATTAGAAATTATTGATGTAAACGGAAAGCCACAAGAGGCAATTCGATTGATATACAGAGACAATGATGTGCTATATGTTTCTATCCACTCGCTACACCGCATTTCAAAATACTCAGGTAAAGAAGGTACACAACCTAAAATGAATAAGATTGGGACACAAACTTGGAACAACACCAAGAAAAAAACCAAATCTAAAATTAAAGAAATTGCATATGATTTAATTAAACTATATGCCAAGCGGAAGCAGGAATCAGGATTTGCATTTTCGCCAGACACTTATTTACAAAATGAATTGGAGGCCTCATTTATTTATGAGGACACACCAGACCAAGAAAAAACCACTGCTGCTGTTAAAAGCGACATGGAAGCACAAGCACCTATGGACCGCTTGGTTTGTGGAGATGTTGGATTTGGTAAAACAGAAATAGCGATTAGAGCAGCCTTTAAAGCCGTTGCTGATAGCAAACAAGTTGCTGTGTTAGTTCCAACAACCATATTAGCGCTACAACACTACAAGACGTTTAAAGAAAGGATGGAAAACATGCCTTGCACTATTGACTATGTCAACCGTTTCAAGTCCACCAAACAAATAAACGAAACATTAAAACGATTAGAAGAGGGGAAAGTTGATATAATAATTGGTACACATGCTCTCGTAGGAAAGAAGGTTAAGTTTAAAGATTTAGGTTTAATTATTATTGATGAAGAACAAAAATTTGGAGTTGGTGTAAAAGACAAACTCAAACTTTTCAGAGCATCTGTTGACACGTTAACACTAACTGCTACGCCTATTCCGCGAACATTACAATTTTCATTAATGGGTGCCCGTGATTTGTCAATCATCAATACACCTCCTCCCAATCGACAACCGGTAGATACGGAAGTGGTGACTTTTAACGAAGAATTGATTCGGGATGTAGTGACTTATGAAACGCAACGTGGCGGGCAAGTCTTTTTTGTACATAATAGAGTGCAAAACATACACGAAGTTGGAGGAATGATTCAACGTTTATGCCCAGGCATTCGTGTTGCTATTGGTCATGGACAAATGGACGGCAAAAAATTAGAGAACTTAATGTCTGATTTTGTGAACCATGAATATGACGTATTAGTAGCCACCACGATTATTGAATCAGGGATTGATGTTTCTAATGCCAACACCATTATTATTAATAATGCGCAAAATTTTGGTTTAAGTGATTTGCATCAAATGCGTGGACGCGTTGGACGATCCAATAAAAAAGCCTTTTGCTATTTAATTGCTCCACCTTTACATAATCTACCTTCAGACTCAAGAAAGCGATTGGAGGCAGTTGCACATTTCTCTGACTTAGGATCAGGCTTTAACATTGCTATGCGCGATTTAGATATTCGTGGCGCAGGTAATTTATTGGGCGGTGAACAATCTGGTTTTATTTCAGACATTGGTTTTGAAATGTATCAGAAAATATTGAACGAAGCCATGCAAGAGTTACGGCAAAATGAGTTCAAAGAGCTGTTCACAGAGGACACTTCTGTTGATGAAATGGAATTTGTTACCGACTGTATTTTAGAGACAGATTTAGAACTCTTAATTCCTGACACGTACATTAACAACGTAGCTGAGCGATTAATGATTTATCAGAGCTTAGACAATTCAAAAAATCAAACTGATTTAGATATTTTCCGCGCTAATATGGAGGATCGCTTTGGACCTATCCCGGCGGTTGTTCATGAATTAATTAAGTCAATTGAATTGCGCTGGATGGCAAAAGAAATTGGGTTTGAAAAATTAGTCATTAAGTCTAATAAAATGATTGGATATTTTGTAGCACAGCAAGATTCTCCATACTATCAATCAAGCCACTTTACAAAAGTTTTAAGTTTTATTCAAACCAATCCGCGTGATGCAAAAATGAATGAACGCAATAATAAACTCAGATTAATTTTTGAAGGAGTAAAATCAATTTCTAAAGCAATTGAGAATTTAGGCCGAATTGGCTAATCTTGCTCCATTATTTCATAGTACCAAGTATATATGACAAAGGAGCAATCAAATATTATTAATTCTATCATCTCGGAAACACTGCCGATTTCTCAAAGATCGATAGATGTATTTATGGACTTAATAACAATTAAAAAGATCTCTAAACGCACACACTTCATTCAGAAAAATAAAACGAACAACCAAGAATATTTTCTGCTAAGCGGCATATGCAGAAGTTATGTCCCCAATTATAACGGTGATTTAATCTCGATCTCATTTTTTCAAGGAAAAAGCATCATCACTCCGCATGTGATTAGAACCACTAATCAAAAATCAAATCTTGATTTTGAAACCTTAACAGATTGCGAAATTGCTACAGTCAGTGCAACTGGCCTCCTTAACTTAATGATTGAAAACATTGAAATTAGAAACTTTGCAAATACAGTTTTACAAAACGAACTAAAGCGAAAGGTGAATAAAGAAATTTCAATGGCCTCTTTCAATGGAAAAAATCGGGTATTAGAATTGAGGCGCGTTTATCCCAATCTTGAAAATTTTATTCCGCATGAGATGATCGCATCCTATTTGGGATTGACCACTATTTCATTAAGTCGCTTACGTAAAGAAATATCAATAACTTAAGCCTTAACAAATGTTAATGGTATTCAATAAGAATGGGGTTTCCTTTGTCCTCATCTTAATTATATCATTATGGAAAGACTTAAAAAATATGTAGCGGGCAAAAATGTCATTATTAGTTTTATTTTAACATACGCCGTGTATGCGATCATGTTACTGCACACAATTCCAACTTTATTAATTTACTCAAAAGGAATTACCTTACCTGACATGATGCCTCTAGGCTATAACGCAGAGCATATCTATAATTTATTGACAGAACTGGGTGTGGAAGGAAGGGCTTATTATCTTGCGTATCAACTCCCAATTGATTTCATTTACCCTCTGCTTTTTGCCCTTTCAGGATACTTGAGTTTAGTCTACTTTCAACATAAACTACACTTAAAAAACACTATTTGGAGTATTCTTGTTTTTCTCCCTGTAATAGCAGGAGCTGCAGACTACTTAGAAAACATTGGCATTATCTCTTTTCTCAATTCTTTTCCAGAAATTCCAGATGGAACCGTAAACCTCAACTCTGCGATATCAATAGTAAAGAGCATGGCTACAACACTTTATTTTGTATTATTACTGATAATGGTAGGCAAATCAATCATTAACTTTTTCAAAAAAGCATAATAGTAACTTTATATGAATTGATCAAGTTAGATGACCGCTATGTAAAGAGACAGGAGACTTATAATAACAATTTATTCAAACAGCCGTAACACCCACTAAATCTTTGATAAATAGCTTTGGATTAAACTTAAAAATTAATCTAAAATGAAGAATTTATTATTCCTTTTTTCCCTTTTACTATGGAACTTTACTCAAGCTCAACCACCTAATTTAGGACCAGACATTACGCTTTGTGCTGGAGATGCTTTTCCAACATTAAGCATCTCTTCAGATTTTGACGATTCAGATTTCGGAATTACATGGTATAATAACGGCACATTAATTCAAACCGGAGGAGTTATTTTAACAGCACCATATGTAGGAGGCGAAGTAAGTATTGAAGTTGAACATTTATCTGAACCTGTTCCGTTTACAAATTATGAATCAGTTCTCGTTACTGTTACACCATTAACGGCGCATGCTGTCATCACCAATGTAGCGACTTATTTTTCTGTCTTCACTCATTACGGTTTCATGTCTGTTCCACGAATTTCATGCAATGGGTTAACGATTGATGGTTCTGCCAGCACCTGTGAAAACAGCTATTTCATTGATATTGTACCATTCAACCCAAGTCCTGGAGTATGGGCAGCAACTGGCGCATCAATCTACTCTGCATGGCATAGCGGGCAAGCTCCAAGTAATATCAACATACATTATAGTAATTTTCCGCCGCCCAACACCTCAGGTTATTATCTAATGACTTTTGCCGTTGGCCCAATATGGACACCTCATTATGTACTGTTCTATTATGAGTGCTTGAAATAGTCTAATTATTTGGTATAAAAAAACCGCTTGATCATAAATTGGTCAGCGGTTCTTTTATTTATTTACACTACGAATTATTCTTTCTTCTTTTCTTTCTCCATTTTCTCGCAAAATTCTTTCACATAATCCTCTGCTTTTTCCCATTCAGAAAAGAAAGATTCTTGCACCATCACCTTATCATCTTTACTAAAATTAACCTTAACCGAAGCCACGTGTGTTTCCTGTCCACAATCATCAAAAATCACTTCTCCTTGAATATCATAAGTAGAATAAAATTTTGTGTCTTTATCTAAAAACCTACCGGAATGACCAGAAAAATCAAAACGCATATACGCGGCACATTTCATCATCATTTTTTCTGGATGCGCCTCAACATAACACTTAGTTAAAGGTTCAATTAGTTGTTTATTGACCTCATCTCGCACTTCTTGTTGACTAATTTTAGGTTCTTCATCTCCAAAAATGAATCCAAAACCTGCGCCAAAATTATTCTCTCCTAACACGCTTAATGTTGTTAAAGAAATGATAATTGTAAAAAATAAATATTTTGCTTTTTTCATCTTGCTCGTTTTAATAATTGGTTTACATTTTTTATTTGATGTTGGTTAAAGTAGATGATTACTTCGCCCAATAAAAGGTTAAAAATCCAAGGTAAATATGCAGTCAGCATAAAGGTTGTTTCAGTATCTATACCAAACCAATACACAAATAAAGGTGTCATTATTCTTAAAGTAATTCCAGACAGGGTAAAACAGTAACTACGAATCATCCATTTATAATGCCCTTGAATGTCGCCCTTTAAAATTTTACTAAATGGAATATAAGTGAGCAACATCCAAATACTACTCATTAATAAAAAACCGACACTTGCAACCGCTCCTCCTTCTGCAAAAAAAGATAGGTACAATCCTGTTGGTCCTGTCAATAATAAGATGGAAATGATATATAGTTTTCCAAATTGCTTATGCCGTTTTGAGCTAAAGCGAATTAACTTATCAAAAAACAAGGCAAAACCAGTTATTACAGCAACAATTCCAAAGGCTAAATGCACATAAAAATTCCCTTTATAAATAGGATTTCCAATAAGATGTTGCTTGAGGTTTAAAAACTTATGGTTAGGATCAAACGTCATATAACTGGCCGCAATCAACACTAAGTTAATTGCCAACACAGCTACAATAGCCCACAATAAATAAAAACCTACTTTTTTCACAACTGTTCAAATCCAATAACTATACCAATTAAATACAAAATAGGCAAAAAAGGTAAATAATGAGGTTTGGGTTAGTTAACCTCCAAATTTCAATGGTGAAATAGGCTTTTGAGTAAGTGAAATTTTGCAATAAAAAAACAACTTTAATTGTTTAATCATTCATTTTTGGATTTTTACCCTCTCAAAAGCTTTCCTGGAATAGTTTTTCTAAAATTTAACACCCCAATGGTGTAGCAAATAAATGTAATTGCCAAAAGCACATGACTCACATCATTCCGATCAAACCATTGCGCAAAACTAATTTTCATAAACTGAAAAAAAGCCGAGGGCAATAGAATCGCAATTCCAATCCAAAAAAACTTAAAATCACCGACTTTGTTTTTTTGATAAATTGCCCCCAACACAACTAATGACAGTATCATACCCAATGCTGAATTTATAGATGGAATTAATAATCCCTTAGAAACATCCTGCACTAGATCCACCTTTATTATTACAACCGTTAAGCCAACTAAAGAGAGAATCAATTTCAAAATTGACCAATTCACTAACCCCTGCCTTATTCGTTTTTTAGGATAGAGCGAAATCATTGCTTGCTCAATAAAATAAACCGCTATGATAGCTGTATACCATGAAAAATACTTGCCGGTAATGCCCCAATAATTCCACATTAAATGTCCTAATCCACCCACAAATAAACTCACACCAAACACAATAAAAAACCGAGTCCAGTTTTTATAAAAAGCGGTTCCGTCAGAAGCCTTGCGAACTTTAAACGCCAAAACAATTGCTAGCAAAAACAATAAACTATCACCAATAAAAGCATTTGGTTCAAGCAGATTCCAATCTGCAACCTGCCATTCTATTTTATCAAAATCTTCCCCTATTTTCATTTTTAAATGGTTTTAATTTTTCGTTTACCGATCTCAATTTTTGCAAATCCTCCTCTTTTCTCTTCTCGTCTTTGTGACTTTATCATTAGATACATTGCCAACCGCGGACAAAAGCGAAACATAAACGCCGTTAATTTACCTACCGTTGAAATTACTCTCCGCGATTTTCGATAATAAATTGACTTTGCAATTAATTGCGCCACTTGCTTTTGCGACTTTATTAAATAAGCTGGACGTTTTGGCACAGGAACCAAAGTTCCATCAGCAGTTAGCATCCGCTTTTCAGCATCATTTTCTGTAAATCCTAAATAGCAAATTCCAAAATGAATACCTGTGTGACTCAATTCTATTTTCAAAGACTGCCAAAAGCCCGTTAACGCCATTTTTCCAGCACTATAAGCAGAGGCTGAAGGCATACCATGCAATCCGGCCAAACTTGAAATAAACAAGACACTTCCTTTACTCTGCTTTAAATAAGGCAAAGCTGCCATTGTTGGTAAAACAGCTCCAAGCGAATTGCTGCAAAACACATCATGAAATGTGTCCGGTTCAATTTTTTCAAAACTTTCATTCATTGTTGAACTTCCGTTATTCACTAAAAAATCAAGCTGTCCATATGCTTTAATTGTTTCCTCAACAACGTATTCACAATCTACCACAGAAGTAGCATCTCCCTGCAAAGCAATAACATCAAAGCCCATTGTTAGCAATTCATCTCTTGTTTTTAAAAGTTGCCCTTGACTGCGACCGTTTAAAACCACCTTTGCTCCTTGTTTACACAATTCAATAGCCGTTGCTCTTCCAATCCCACGGCTTGAACCTGTAATTATTCCTACTTTATTTTTAAAGCGCATATCCTTTATTTTCGATTAATATATCCGTTTGCCTTAAACCATTCATAACAATCCTTGATTCCTTGCTCAAGAGGTGTTTGAGGTAGTTTCAATTCGCGCACGGCTTTTTGTGCTGAATAATAATGCTCTTCGCAAGATATTTTTGCAAGTTCCGGCGTAATAGACGGATGAAACTTGAATAGGCGAGCAAATAATGCATTAATTTTTCCATATAGCTGAACAATCCCTGCAGGTAATCTTCTTTTTGGAGCATTACAATTTACCACTGCTGATATTTTTTCAAACATAGCTTTAAAAGTGAGGTTTTCATTTCCTAAAATATAGCACTCACCCACTTTACCAAGTTTAATTGCATTTGCTATTCCTATTGCAGCATCTGCAACATTTATATAGTTTTTTCCGCCACCAGTGTAACATGGTATTTTATTATTTATTAATGCTAAAATCATTGCACCTGAACTTGGTTTAGAATCAAACGGACCAATCATAAACGTTGGATTAACAATAACTGCTGGTAATCCTTTATGATTAACCGCTTGTATCACTTTTTCTTGCGCTATTTTCTTTGAATCCATATAATCTAGCCCGTATTTGCCAGACTTATATGAATCACCTTCTTTACCCGGTTCATCAATAGAACCAAAGCCAAATGAATTAGCCGTACCAACATAAATCATTTTTTTGATTCCAAATCTTAAACACGCCTGAACCACATTTTCTGTACCTTGTACATTTACCTGATTCACAATTTCGGATCTTGCTGGCCAAACACTTGTACTAGCCGCGCAATGTATCAAAACGTCTTGCCCCTCTATCACACGATTAACATCCTCAATATTTAAAATATTTCCTTCAACCCGATTCACATTTAAACAATTCAAGGTTACAGGGTCTTTTCCTTTTTCAATTAAAGCAGTTACTTCATACTTTCTTTTTAGCAAAACACGTACAAGGTTACTTCCTAAAACGCCATCTGCTCCTGTTACTAATACTTTCATAATTTTGATTTTATGATTTAGTCAAATCTAGGTGGAGTGCGCTTTTTTTTAGAATTGAATTCCGCAATGAAAGCTTCTCTTTTGTGATTTCCGCAAATAAATATGTTTTAATTATGGCGTTGAAACATTCCCTAATCGACCATTAACACTGAGTTATTTGTGGTATATTGAGAGTCAATATTGAAGATATCTAAAAATAAGTGAATTAAAATGTGACTTTTAGCAAGACCTATGTGCCTTACTAATTGAAACCATTATTTAAATTGATGAAAGCTTCAGATAAAAAACAGTTTTTAGCTCAGTACGAGGAAATCCATGAGTCGTTGATGCGCTTTTGCATAGTAAAAAGCCGCGGAATTATGGACCCAAAAGATTTAGCAAACGACGTTTTATTGGTAGGCTTAGAGAATTATCACAAATTGGAAAACAAAGGTGCGTTACTCTCTTATTTGTTTACAACCGCAAATAGAATTTGCCTGAACAAAATCAGAAGACGCAAATTTGATGGTCACTATGAAGAGGATGAAATTGAGAAAATGGAAGACCCCATCCATAATGTTGATTCAAGAATGGACATCTCACTCCTTTATGCTGCATTAGATGAATTGCCAGAATTACAAAAAGAGGCAGTGATTTTATTTGAAATAAGTGATTTGCCTATTAAGGAAATAATGGTAATACAGAATGCAGGAGCATCAGCTGTGAAACAACGCATTAAACGTGGCCGTGAAAAACTGGTTGAATTAATGCGTGAAAAACCACAGAAAAAAACAGCTGTAGTTACTGCTATTTTATTTACATCAAATTCATTTAGCATGTCAAATTTAGATGCCTATTTCCAAGTCATTAAAGAGCTACCACTTCCTTTATCTTCAAGTGAAGCGGCCGCAGCTGTTAGCAATTTTCAAATAGCTGGTACGGCAGCAAACTCAACAGCTTCCAAAATTGGTAGTGCTTTACTTAAAAAAACAATTATTGGATCTACAATTGTTGGAACCATAGTTGGCGCATCCGTCCTTTTATCGAATAACAATGATAATTTGGACCAAAATGATGCGCTTGCAGCTATTGAAACTTCCACTGATAGTATTGTTCATTCGCAAAACTACCGCAAAATTGAGAAAACCATAGATTATGCAGATGTGATTAACGAAATAACAATTATACCCAACACAATTGATGAACAACAGGGAGAAACTATTAATATTGACAAACTATTCTTAGAAGAAGAAGGGGAAGAAACTCTCTTATTAGCATCAAATTTCACAACCAACCACACCACAAATAACATTTCTGCACCAATTATTCTGGAAGGTGACTCCTACCCATCTGCAAGTGTAGAAACAGTATTTATCAATCATCTTGGAGACAATGTTGAACTCAAGACTTGGGATAAAGATGAAATTAAAGTCATACCCAACCATAAAATTGAAGCAAAGACACCTGAAGATGAGGCATTAATTCGGGAAAACTTGAATTACAAGATGGAAAAACAAGGAGGCACTCTTACTCTAAGTTCGAACATATGCAATGTGAAAAAGCAAAAATTGCGCGACAGAAAAAAGGGTTTGAGTTCGATAACTTTTGGAAATGGAGACAAAATTAAATTCAAAGAACTTGAAGTCAATTACTTGATTATGCTTCCTAAAACTTGCAACCTAAAACTAAAAGGTGATTTTAAATCATTAATAATTCCAGACATGGATGGAGACTTGACTGCAAGCCTTTACAATAGCAATTTAGAAGCAGGATCAATAACAGGGAAGGCTGACATTAAGTTGAGATACTCAGACGCAACGTTTGGCTCATATAAAGACGCTACGATCTATCTAATGGATAGTGATGCAAACTTTAAGACAATTGAAGATCTTGATTTAACAGCAAAATATTCTACCATCACCGCAGATGAAATTATTGAAAGCGACATGTCACTCTTTGAGAGTAAACTAACAGCAACATCTATCCGCAAAAATTTGGTGGCAAACATAAAATACTCAACGGTTAACTTTGAAAAAAGCAATATTGATGAATGTGAATTAAATGTATTTGAAAGTAAATTAACGTTACCAAAAATTAATGAATTAGCAATTGAAATGCGCTATTCTACACTAAATAGTGAAAGTATTTCTTCATTAACTATTCCTATTGCATTTGAGAGTAAACTATTTATAGACCATGTTAACAACTTTGTTGGGGCATCTAGCAAATACAGTGTCTATAAAATTGGGGAACTAGTAAACGAAATTGAAATTCATTCTTTTGAAGATGATTTAACTATTTCAAAAACAGGACTTGCTTTAATGAATTTTCAAGGAAAATATTCTTCTTACAAAATTACATTGGCTAAACCTGCAGATTATAAGTTTGATTTTGATGCTAATTATGGCAGTCTTGATTATGGAAACTTAACATTAACAACAGAGGCTTATGAAACTAAAAACAATCACAAAATAATTACTGGATATTTTGAAGCGGGCAATAACAATCAGGCTCTAATTAAATTTAGATGCTTTGAAAGCAAGGTTCAATTAGATTAATATCAAACATTTACAGCTTTGAGCGGGTAAATTAAATTTTGAGACTAATAGGGGGTATTTTGTGTGAATTCGATTTAACTTTGAATAACACGAAAAGAACTAGATCATGAAATTAAAATACTTGTTGATTTTGGCCACCGTAACAAGTTTTAGTCTTACCAGTTGTGTAAAAGACACGTGCAACGGTGCATTAGGAAACACATTCCAGTCGGTAGAGTATAATTCAGCATTACTAAATGGTGATAGTTTAGTAACAATTAATGTATCCTTGGCAACATTAGATGACTTGCCAGCTGATTACTTTACTGATGTCAATCCATTGGATGAACATACAGATGTTATTACAAACAGCGTTACTGTAACAAAAACAAATCTTGAACTCACATTAACTGACTCTATTGTTCCGACCGTGAACGAAAATGTAGATTTAATTTTCAATTTTGTTTTTGGAGATCGTAGAAACTACATTGATTGCCAACACTCTGGTTCTTCAGACTCTTACCTTCTTGAATTAGTATTCAATTTAGAACAAGTAGAAGAAGGCGTTTTTGAAGTTTCGGACTTTAACTGGAACGAGATTTTTGCAGCAGGGCATTTATAAAAAAAATCCCCGTTCAATGAACGGGGAATCTTTATTACAAACTAAACTTAATATTAAATCTTGTCAAATTATTCAATATTTACGTTTGAAAGATACGTTAGAATAGTCCTTGTTTTTTCAAACCTCGATTAATGAACAAATAAACTCGATTAAGTTCTTTTAAAATTTAATTTTCAACTCTACTCTTCTGTTTTCTGCTCTACCTTCTGCAGTAGAATTATCTGCAACTGGTTGCGTTTCTCCAAATCCTTTTGCTATTAATCGGTCTGCAGAGATACCTTTTTCTATTAAATAATTTTTAACGGCTGCAGCACGTTTTTCAGATAGTTTTAAGTTAAGATCATCTTCACCTTGACTATCAGTATGACCATTAATCTCTAAGTTAAATTTAGAGTTTAGTTTCATCATAGTTACCAATCTGTCCAACACCTCATTAGATGATTCGTTCAAAACATCTTTTCCAGTTTCAAAGTTTATTCCATGCAAGGCGTCTTTCAATACTTTTTGATCTGCCTCATTCACTTCAGGACAACCTGCGTTTTCCATAACTCCTGCAACGTCTGGACATTTATCGTCTTTATCAGCAACTCCATCACCATCAGAATCAGGACAACCATTAGCATCAGCAGTTCCTGCTAAATCAGGACATTCATCTTTTTCATCTGCCACACCGTCACCATCTTTATCGTTTTTAGAACCTCCAAAATTAAACACCAATGAAATTGAATGTTGCAAATAGCTATCATTTAATTTTTTAGAAGGATCTGCATCCATTCGATCAAAATCCGAATAGATAAATGTTTCCTGTAAACGTAATGCAAGGTTTGGTTTAACTTGGTATGTTAGACCTAAACCATAAGGAATAATTGTGTTTGCTTGTGAATAATCACCATCAGCAAAACGCATATGTCCAAATCCTGCAAATACATAAGGACGCCATTTTGAAGCATCTGTTAAGATATTGAATCTTCCTTGAACATTTGCTTGAAACATGTTCTGACGTGTAAACACAACTGGATCTGTTCCATTATCATAACTCATGTCACCATAAGTAGTATGAAATGCAACATCAAAACGCGGAGTTAATTGTCTAGACACATCCAAACCAATAAGCCCGTTCAAATCTTGCCCAAACTTGTAAAACCCAGAACCTAATTCTCCTTTATATTGTTCTACACCAACATGAAAACCAATCGCCCATTTATTGGTCGAAGTTTGCGCTGTTGTTGCGTATGATAGGGAGCCAAACGCTAGTAATAATAAAATTCTTTTCATCTATATTTTTTTGTTTATACAGACAAAGTTGCAGCTTTAGTACGTTGATAAATTGACCTATCGACTAGTAGAGGTTTAATCTCGATTAATTGTTATTTAACAGATTATCCTTTTGCTAAAGGATTGAAGAAGATCAAACTAAACACTACGAGAATTATAAATAGCCTATCCCACCACGCGCGCGGTTTTGGATAAAACCACAGCAAAACATAATAAAAGAAAATAGTTAAAACCCCACTCCAGCCAACTATTGATGCAAGCCATTCCCATGTTTGACGAGTAAAAAGAAAGTACCGATAAAAAAGTAAATGTTCAAACAAAACGAACGACAATGTAAAGCTCAAAACGAACACTGAAAAGGCACGATAAAATCCTTCTAAAATTGTGCCTGCTTGTTTTTTAATTACAATTACCATTTCGCCCTAAATGTACTATTAGTCAACCGTTAATAATTTGCTATTCAACGAAACATATTAGGTATTCAACAAAACTTATTTCAATTGTGATTTCATAATTCTATATTTTAATTGATTTACGATTTAAACCTAGGTATCAAACCGTCAATAGAAGTATGGAAATGAGTGGTTAGCGGATATGAATGAGTGATTGACAGATAAGTATAATCAACGCGCAAGTTTATTCTTTAAGGTTGAGAATCAAAATTTTATTCCCTAATTTTATTGCAACCTAAACCGTGGCTAAATAAATGTTTAAACCCTATTTAATATTCTTAATTATAGTTTTCATTGCTGGATGTAGAAAAGATCCTCAGCTTAGCATCCCTATTGTTAATGAAGATATTTATTGTTTTGAGCAAAGCTCTCATCTTGCTCCTGAACCTGTTTTAGAAGAATTGATGATAGGTGAAGTCACAGGAGGACCTTATTATACTAACCTTAGTCCATATTACATTTATTCTATTCAATTTAATCCTGAAAAAGCCAACCAAATTGCATACATCAAACAAGACACGGGAGTTATTGCAAATAAAAGATCAATTTGGTTTTATGATTTTTGCACGAAAGAGTCGAGGTTATTGGTAGAGGGCTGTTACAACGACCTGAGCTGGGGAAATGGTGACAACATTCTTTACATAGGGCCTAGTTACGAAGTATATAGCACAAATTTACAAGGAATTTCGAAACAAATAACAACTGCCGGCACCCACCAAACCCCGGGAAAATATAGCCCAAATGGTAATTTACTTTTTACAATAGGAAGCGACGGTTTAAGAATTTTTGACAAGACAGCAGAGCTTTTAATTTTTCATGAAGGTTACCCTAATTTTAGAGCAATTGATTGGATTGATAACGATCATTTAATTATCATGAATAATACTACTAGCATCTATCAATCTTTCAATATTCACAACAGTGAACGCGTTAACTTACATACACAACCGAAATGTCATTATTGCAGAGATACATATGTGAGAGAATCGAGCACAATTTATTATATCCAACACAGTCTCTCTGAAACTAAAGGTTTGTACTCGTTCAATATTGCCAAAGACGAAGAACGCTACTTAAAAGAATTAAGCTCATCCTATGAATTACATTCCATTGATTATAATACAGACGCCAAAAAACTCATTTTTACTCTAATCGAATTCTCAATGAAAGATCCAGGTGGCCAAAACATTTATATCCGTTTCAATGGGCTAATACTGAACGAGAACGCAACCAACCCACGGATTATAGATTTGCCGCAATAGCTCGCGCGCAAAGCCTTATAAATTATTCACTCAAAAAATTCTGATTAAAGGCATTTACCTTCATAATATTTTGCCGAAACATAATACTAGTCGCTATAAAAGGAACACCAGCAAACATGCCTAAAACCGTCCATTGATATGTGGATGAACCCGTATAATAACTCAAAAGAAAAGTACCTACTAACCCCGCGATAATTGACACGGCAAAAATAAGACCGAAAAAAGGGGATCGTACCGCTCGCAAATCATTCAAATGATAATCATCTGTATTTAAACATTTTTTGCATTGAATATTGATATACTTTGTTCCTTTGCGCATATCATACTCTGCCCTTGTATCATATATTGTATAGTGAGAAACTCCAGCATTGCAATAAGAACATCTTGTATGTACGCGCATATCAGTTTTAATTTTGCATTAATTTACTAAAACATCTTTTCAACGACACATCCGTTTCCAGTAGCATACCACTCACCATATTGAATTGGATCATCTTCTTGATCTGTAATTTGCCAGTCAAAATGGGCGTTTTTAGAAAGGTTTAAACTTCTTGTATAAGTTACCGTTCCTTCATCACCACAAGTTGGGGCAGAAATTAAAAAATCATTAATGTCAGCAGACCCTACTAATTGATCTTCTACAAAAAATCGAAATTCAGTAATATCAAACGATTGGTAAAAATCAGACACACTTTCATCAAACCAAAATGCAATGGTAGATTCATATTGACAAGAGCCATCATTCTTTTTAGCCTTTTCAGAATAGTTGATTGCCTGTGAATCTGTGCAGCCTTCTCGTTTACAAGAAACAAGTAGGAGCACAGCAGAAACAAATATTATGCGTCTCATTTTTGAGTTTATCCGCTTATTGAATCACCAACTTTTCTTGATGCTCAAATTCACCGTTGATAAGTTTCACATAATACACCCCGTCAGCTAAATGAGATAAGTCAATTGAAATATTTTCACTATCAACGATAGATTCATTGCTATAAACCAACTTACCATCTGCAGTGTAAATTTCAATTTTGTCTAACAGTGTAGCACCGTCTATTTGCACTTGAATGAGTCCATTAGATGGGTTTGGATGAATTTCAAAATTCATTTTTGTCAACTCATTTACACCAATTTGTCCATCAATTGTTACTGTTACCTCAGCGGTAACAGTACAACCATCATCATTGGTAATTGAACAAGTATAAGTTGTTGTTTCAGTTGGGTTTGCATCTGTAATAGCCGCATCAGGATCGCTTAAACCTGTTGTAGGTGACCATGAATACGTTGTTCCGCCTGAAGCTTCTAAAGTTGTTGTTTCTCCAGATGCAATAGTAACATCATCACTAATTGTTACAGGGAAACCATCCTCCACGGTTGCAGTAACTAAAGTTCGCGGACTTACACAATCAGGCTCTCTAATTTTCCAATCAAAAAAGAAATAGTAATAATCAAAAGGAGTATCAGCTACATTTGAACCTGTTAAAGAAACGATTCCTGGAATTTCATAAGGATAGTCTGGCGAACCATCATTAATTCTAAACAAATCAACTAAACCTCCAGTAATTTTCATGTAATAACCCGAATAAACATCAATTGGCAAATTCAATTCTACAACGCTTTCACCGTTTGGAATATCAACCACAACAGAATGTACAACGCTACCACCATCTCCATCAAGAATTTGAATGTTACGTTCGCCTCCGCCATCAGCATATACACGAACAGATTCTAAAATAAATGGTGAATAAGCATTGAAGAACAATCCTCTTAAATCATTTGCTCCAAAATAACTCCCACTTCCAAAAGTATTATCTGGTGGCCCTACTGACAAAACATCATTTGGTACAGATTCTTCTACCCAAAAATCAGTCGTTTCGGTTACATACTCTGTATAATCTGCTCCTGTTCCTAAAAGCGTACCGCCTTCTTCAGCATTATACCAGTTTAAAACTCCACCACCAGTAGCAGTAGCGTTCATGGTTACATCTCCTTCACCACAAATCTCATCTCCAGTTGCTGTTGGCGCTTCGGGACGATCCACAACGATATAGGCTGTTTCAATTAAGTTATCTTCTCCCGCATCATTTGTTACCGTTAAAGAAACAGTATAAGTTCCATTTGCTTCATAAAAATGCGTTGGATTTGCTTCGTCTGAAGATCCACCATCTCCAAATATCCAAAGCCACTCTGTTGGCGTAAAAGTTGAATTATCAGTAAACGTTATTTCACCTGTACAAGTTTCTGTTACATTCGCCTCAAAAGCTGCAATTGGAGGAAAAACAACCTCTTCATCTGAGCTTAAAATAATATCTGAAATTAACACGCCACCACTTCCAGACTCATTAAACAAAAAGCGGATATGAGAAATATCTGTTAAATCAACTCCAGTAAAGTCTGCCACTGGAATACTAATAGTGTTGTGCATGGTTCTTGGCAATGTTGTACCATAATCTCCTGGAGGGAAGTATAAAGCGGCGCTATAGTCCTCAACAGAAACAGAAGAAGCTCCTCCAGAATTATCAGTTAGTTCAACTCTAAAGTTTAAGGCATCATCCGCAGGTGAAGTATCAAAATTAACAGCTGCTCTAAATTGAAGTGCATCAAAAATGGTGAAATTCTCCATAAAATCAGGCACATCATTACGGTACCAATCATCACCAGAATTCCATTCTACTTCTAATTGAGAAAGACCTAATACTGCAACTCCTCCATTTTTATTATGTGGCTCTTGTGCATTTCCAGCACCTGCACCAATGCAATACTGTTCTCCAAAATCATCTCCGCAAATATCATAAACTACTAATCCATTTTCACTTGCTTCTTCTCCAACAGTATTTACATCCTCTGTATCCTCGCTGTCTGTTCTATTTAAGTCAACCCTTTTATTGTTTCCTGGATGATAAGACATAAAAATTTCAGATCCATCTAAAGTTGAACTTGCTGGTGGAGTAACATCCTCTACTTTTAAAATAGGATCAAATTCTGTTTCACCACCGATATATACACGGAAAAATGCGCTACCATAAGTCAACAATGAATTACGTTGCATTTCTGCATCAAAACGTCCATTACCAGGACTTGATGTTCCACAATGATCATCAGACTGGCTCCAATCTACATATCCCCAATCATCTGCAGTTCCCGCAGGAAATTCTCCAGGTGTCCAAACTGTATTATAAAAATTATGATTTGCTCCCAACATCATTAAGTTGTGCTTCGGCATAGTATCACTTTCATCTAAATAACGAGAATCATCATAAAAATGAACCCCTTGCAAATCTGATACATCACCGTCACAATAAGGTGCAATATTCATTAATGGAATACCATTTAATATTGGGCGGTTAAAATCAACTGGGGCTAAAGTTAATACAGCATTAATTCCATATGGGCTTCCTAATTCACGATTGTAAAGCGCATGCTCAATAACACCTTCACCACCACGAGAATGTCCCATAGTTCCGATATTATCCATATCTAGTTTACCAACAAAAAGATCTCCAAAAGGATCCCCTCCTACATCATTCCAATCATTCCATAAATCTAAATGATGTTGTAACAATTCTCCTCTTGCTCTCATTCCGTAATCTGGCGTTGAGTTATCTGTTGAACTAATGCTATTTGCAGATACTGAAATAACAATATATCCATGGCTTGCCATTTGTTCTGCCAGATAATTATATCCTCTATAGCTTGGAATAGGATCGTATGATCCTGTGCACGGCCAAGCAATGCTGGTTCCGCCGCCACCATTATAACAGGTTGAATGTCTTCCGTGTAAAATTAAAATAACTGGAAATGGTCCATCAGACATGTCAGTTGGATAATGAACAGACCCTGTTACCTCTACCAAATCAGGAAAGGTGGGCGGTCCAAATGCTTCGTCACCGAAATCATATTCATCACTTGACACATCATAAATTCCTGGCAATCCAGGATCAGGTGTTTGTGCAAAACTATAACCTGTAACCAGGAGAATTAAAAGAGTTTGAATGAGACGTAATTTCATAATGTTGTTTTTTGAGTCTTTTATTTTGAGGTAAAAGTTTGTGGGGTGAATTTTCCTAAGTTCCAATGTTTTCCAATTATATCTTTCTTTTGTTGGCTACCTTCGCCATCTTGCAAAATATTGTCATGGTAAAAACCATAAACCAAAACTATATTGCTTTGATCAACCAACGTTTCATAATCTGTTAATGAAACTAAAAAGACAATTTCACTAAGGCTACCATTTGGATGTTCATTCAATAAAAAATGTTTGCTTCCAATATGCAAGACATATCGATTTGCACCAACTATAAATGATTCGCTTGTTTTAATAGATATTCGAACTGTTGTTTGATCTTCACCTAAAGAATAAGATGACATTGCTACTGAATTTTCTGATTGACCAAATGTTGATGAAATCAAAAAGAAAAACGAAAATAAAAGTAACGTGTTTTTGAGTGTATTTTTCATTATCAATGTATTGTGGTCAGAGTTAATTCGCTTAAGGCCTGCCAAATAATATCTGACCAATCACTAAAGATAAGAAATTTCAAAACATAAAAAAACGAACCTCTAGGATTAACCAAAGGCTCGCTTTTATTTATGATAGATCATTGTTTAGTAAAAGACTAAACAATGAGAAAGGCTATGACTAGTGTTTATGCACACTTCTCCACTTCCCAGGTTCTGGTAAAATATCCACTCCACCTGCACTTCTTGTTCCTCCATTTGATCTAATTTCATTTCTAAGACTTACCAATTCGGGGAATTCATATAACATTAGCACCTTTTTATCTGCAATTGTGTTACCAGCAGGACGATCAGCTTTTGTTACGAAGAATGCAAACACTTCCGCAAAATCCTCTACCAAATTTGTGGCCGCATATTCTGTTACAAAACGGTCTTGATACTTTTCATAAAACTGCCCCATTCTTGTTTGCCCTTCATTGTGTTTATCTCTAAATTCAGGATAAATATCTGCCCAAAACCTTTTGTAAATAGTATGCAAATAAGAACCACTTTTTGCGCAACCTTCCTGAAGGTAAAATCCGTTGCAATTGTTTTCTGCTGTATTAGCATTTACTTGCTCATTATTCAAAGTAAGGATATGACCAAACTCATGAATAATTGTATAAGACAGCTCTTTATTCGCATTAAACCCTCCATCATAGGCATAATCAATTGCAATCCCCATTCTCCATGTAGACAAATCATTAGAAGTTGGGTCTACAAAACCTGCTGTTCCGCTTGATTGACCTGAATAGATTAAAAACTTATCCATTTTATTACGGTGAGATAATGGAACAATTTTGGTTACCAAGTCCCAAATTTGTTGGTGTTTATTTCGGTCGTTTTGAAAATCACGATCGGATCCACTCACATCATAATCTTTCACTACCGTAATCTTATCACCTTTTACCTCATACAAGGTGATTTCTCCGCCTATTTCCGACTCACCATTTTGAATAGTTGTTTGATTTGTTTCTTGACCGAAATCCTCTTTTTTACAAGAAGTAATTAAGGTCAGCAGCACAATTAAATAGGCAACTGATTTTAATTTTAATTCTCTCATACACTTGTTTTTTGATTAATTAGACTATCTGTATAAACGACGAGTGATAAAATGTTGCCCCCTACTAAACAATCAACAATTGCCAAAAACAACAAACTAATAACTAAACGATTTAGATATGCTAAACCGTTTTAGAAAAAAGGAAAGAATAATGTTAAAAAAAATGAAATTAAGCTGTTTCCAGCGTAAAAGAAAAGGTTGAACCAATCCCTTCGGTACTGCGTACCGTTAAAGTTTGTTTATGTGCCTCAATGACGTGTTTTACAATTGCCAAGCCCAAACCAGAACCGCCGATATTTCGCTCTCGGCTCTTGTCCACTCTATAAAAACGTTCGAACAAACGTGGAATATGTTCTTTAGCCATTCCCACTCCATTATCAGAAACCTCAATTAAAATTTTCTTTTTGTCGTAATTTTTAATTGAAACGGTAGTTTCTCCACCTACAATTCCATATGAAACGGAGTTTGAAACAAGGTTTACCAATACTTGAGTAATTCGGTTAGCATCTGCTACCACAAAAGTGGGTTCATAATGCTTATCAAATTTAAGTTTAATGTTTTTATGATTAGCTTTCGTTTCTAACTCATGAAAGACATCTCTAACCAATTTAACAAAGTTAAATTTGACAAGTTTAAGTTTAAAACGATCTGTTTCAAGCTTTGCAATATCATCCAAATCCTCCAATAAGTTTGAGATTCGATCAACTCCACTTAAAGCCCGTTCTAAAAAATCACGATTAACACGCCCATCTTCTAACCCACCTTCAAGCAAGGTTAATATATACCCCTGAATACTAAAGACAGGTGTTTTTAATTCATGCGCCAAGTTTCCTAAAAATTCCTTACGAAAAATGGCTTGCTTTTTTAGCTCCGAAATTTGCTTTTGTTGCACAGACGCATATTCAGCAGAATCCTCTGTTAACTTGGCCAGTGCATCATCTGTAAAATTAACTACAGGGATTTTTGACACCTGCTCATTTGTAATAATTCCATAAATCACTTTAATTTTTTTATTCAGAAAACCGCGCACTAAAAAAGTAAAGACCAGAACAGACACCACTGTGACAATTATCGCAATTAATAATACCCAGTCAAATGAAATTTGAACCCCTGTTAATTGATTAACAAGTGCCAGAATAACCACAATTAAAAGACCAAGGAGCATGCTCCCCGCAATTGCTATGTTAATTGGTTTTGAGAGATTCATTCGTTTAATTTATTGCCAACGAATGGTTTCCAATATATTATCAATATCTTCCGTAATGTATTCTAAACTTGTTCGAATACTATCATAATTGGGCTTGACATTAAAATAAAGGGCACCACGTAGAAAGTGATTAGTACTATCTGTTACGTAAAATTGATAAGGTGAGGCAGCATCTCCTTTGATGTTGTATTTCAAACCATAAGCCCTCCTACGAGGATCAACCAAAGGCAACTCCTCAATTGCATCTGCTTTTATACTGTGGTCATAAACCAGTTTACGCGAATATTCAATATTCATTAAAAGATTGGTATCAATTGGCAAATAAGTTAAAAACATAGTAGCGTTAAATCGCTCCATTACAATATCCTTATTACAGTTTGATTTGTCAACAATTGAAAAATATTCTGGAATCTCAAATTGGTAAGGGCAACTATCCGGATTAAAAATTTCGTAAGTTCTTTCAGGAAAATCCAAACGCATATAACCTCTTGGTTTCGGATAATAATCACCTTCTTCTTCACTGCAACCTGCAAGTAAAAAAAGAAAAACCACACTTATTAATAAACTAATCCTCATCTGAATCATTTTTAACGGGCAAAATCGTAATCTTTATACGTTTCACCTTGCGACTATCTGCTGCCTCTACTGTAAACGTATAATTTTCAAAAGTTACACGTTCGTTCTTCTTCAAGATTTTTCCAGCTTGCTCAATTGCAAATCCAGCAATGGTATCTGACTCTGATTTAGCCTCCTCAAATATTTCTCCATCTATGTCCAACACTTTGTACATATCTATTAAAGAAGTTTTCCCCTCAAACACATAATTGAATTCATCCAATTTAGAGTACACTAAATCTTCATCAATATCATCCGAAATATCTCCTACAATCTCCTCTAAAACATCATCTAATGTAACAATTCCAGAAGTTCCGCCATATTCATCTACTACTATGGCCATGTGCATTTTTCGTTCTTGAAAACTAATTAACAAATCATCAATCTTTTTGTTTTCTGGCACGAAATAAGGTTCTCGAATTAATTCTTGCCACTTAAAATCATCAGACTCATCTAAAAAAGCCAATAGATCTTTGACAAAAAGAATTCCTGCAATACTATCAAATGATTCTCTATAAACTGGAATTCGTGAATGGTGCGTCATTTTACCATCTCCATTTAAGAGCGCAAGAATTTCACCGTAAGTTTTATCAAATTCAAAGGCATCCACATCAAGTCGTGAACGCATTATTTGCTTTACATCCTTTTTACCAAATTCAATAATTCCTTGGTAAATTTCCAAATCAGACTTATCTCTATCATCATCACTCGTCAATTCAATTGCCCCTGTTAATTCATCAGGAGAAACATCTTTAACACGTTTTTTAATTCGGCGATTGATAATATCTGTTCCTTGAACCAATCCTTTTCTAAGAACACTAAAAGGAAATGTTTTCCCAATAACCTTTAAGGGAACGGCCATCATTAAAGCGACTCTTTTTCCATTTTTAGCGGCATACACTTTAGGTATAACCTCTCCAAACAAGAGCAATATAAATGTAATTGCTATAACATCTATCAAAAACTTATATCCCTCGTCCATTCCTGCAAATAAGGTATCAGACAGTTGGGTTGAAAGTAAAATTATGGCAACGTTTATAAAATTGTTGGTTATTAAAATAGTCGCTAACAAACCTTTAGGTTTATCAAGCAATTCTAAGGTAGTAACAGCTGCTTTATTAGGATCTTCACCAATCGCCTCTTTATCTGAGGGTGTTAATGAAAAAAAAGCAACTTCTGCACCAGAAACTAGTGCAGAGCAAACTAAAAGAATCAGCAGTACACTAATTGAGATTGAGAATGGTACCCAATGAATTTCAGCAAGAACGGGTGAAAAGGTCTGTTCCAAATTATCCGTTTTCGTTCAACTTAAAATGGTAAATCATCTTCTGGCTCTTTCTTCAAATTTGCATCCATTGGCTGTACTGGTTTATTTTCAACCGAGCTTGGATAATTTTGTTGATTTGAACTTTGTTCAGCACGAGATAGCATGGTCATTTGATCCGCAACAACCTCAGTTGAATAACGTGTTTGATTATTCTCATCTTGCCAAGAACGTGTTTTAAGTTTACCTTCTATATACACTTTCATACCTTTTTTAAGATATGTCTCAGCAATCTTAGCCAAACCTCTCCAAAGTACAATATTGTGCCAATCAGTAATTTCGCGTTTCTCGCCAGTGTTTCTATCCGTAAAGGTTTCAGACGTTGCAATTGAAAAATTAGCAACTCCAGTTCCATTTTCTAAATACCTTACTTCTGGATCTCTTCCAAGGTTTCCAATAAGAATGACTTTATTTACACTTCCGGCCATATTGATTCTTTGATTTAAACAAATATAGCTAATCTGCTTCGAATAAGCGCGACTCCTTTATATATCTTATCAAAAGTTGAGGCAAAGGATAATCTTCTACTTGGTTAATTGCTATTTTAATCTGATTATCAACTAATTTAATACGCTTAACACGAACCAGCCAAAATGTAGCCAAAATTCTTTGATGAGATAAGATATGCTTAAAAGATCCGTCAAAATCAAACCCAACCAAATCCTCTGATTTCAGGTCATTTTCTGTCAATTCCTCCCCCACTTTTTTTTCAATTAAAGGAAAATCATAAAGCCCTTCCCAAATTCCTTTACCTGTACGTTTTTTTAATACGGTGTTTTCACCATCTGTTAACACTAAATAATGTAAGTAACGGTTAACAACTTTTATTTTTTTTGATTTGACAGGGAAATTCAATTGTGAATTGTTTTGCAAACTTGCACAAGATTGCGCCAGAGGGCATTTGTTACACTTTGGTGATTTTGGTAAACAAACCAAAGCTCCAATTTCCATTAAAGCTTGATTGTGATCACCTGGATTATTATGATCTAAAAATTCTGCAGCAGCCAAAGAAAACTCCTTTTTACCTTGTGTGCTATCTATAGGTGTTCCTATTTCTAAATAACGACTTAATACGCGATATACATTTCCATCAACTACAGCATGCGGTAAATTATATGCAATTGAAGTTATAGCAGCTGCGGTATATTCTCCTACTCCTTTTAAAGAAAGTACACCTTTATAGGTTGAAGGAAAAACTCCTCCCAACTCATTAGCCACCATTTTTGCAGAAAAATGCATATTTCTTGCACGGCTGTAATAGCCTAAACCTTGCCATAAGTTTAATACATGGTCTTCATCAGCATTTGCTAAATCTTTAATAGTAGGAAAAGTTTCAACAAACTTGAGGTAATAAGCCATTCCTTGATCAACTCTTGTTTGTTGCAAAATGACCTCAGAAAGCCAAATTTTATAGGGGTCATTAATCCCCCTCCAAGGTAGATTTCTTTGGTTTTGTCTAAACCAAGCTTGAATTAATGTCGAAAAATCAGCCATTTGTATAAAAAAGTAAAGTTCTTTCCTTTTTTTGTAAAAAGTTCAAAGAATTAGAATTATTTTTGTCCCCGATTTACAAAAGATTAAAAATTAAGAAGTTATGACCAAAGCAGATATCGTTTCGAAAATCTCAGATCAAACAGGAATTGAGAAAATTGCAGTGCAAGCAACAGTCGAAGCATTTATGGATTCAGTAAAATTATCCTTAACGGAAGGTAACAATGTATACCTTAGAGGTTTCGGATCTTTTATTGTAAAAGAGAGAGCAGAAAAAACAGGTAGAAACATTTCAAAAAATGAATCTATCATTATACCGGCGCACAACATTCCAGCGTTTAAACCGGCAAAAACTTTTATCGAGGATGTAAAAGATAACGTATCGGTTAAGTAACATTATTGCTTAATTATAAATTTTACTATCTTTGTCCCCCGATTAAAGGATGAATTTGATAAAAACTTCCTGATTACCAGGAAGTTTTTCTACATATTAGAGTTAAAAAAAGTATTAATTTATTAAAAAATCTTTGTTATGCCAAGTGGTAAAAAAAGAAAAAGACATAAAATGTCTACTCACAAGAGAAAGAAAAGACTAAGAAAAAATAGACACAAAAAGAAAAAATAGGTTACACCTATTTCGATCATTTGATTGTCAATTCATTAGAAACTTAACGGCTACGGCTGTTAAGTTTTCTTAGTTTATTATTTAATTTACAGATTAGTGAGTTTTGAACTTATAGTTAATTCAAAACCCAGCGGAGAAATTTCTATGGCTCTTATGCGTGACTCAACGCTTGTTGAGCTGCATGAAGAGAAGGTAGACACGGATTTTGCCGTGGGTGACATATATCTTGGTAAAGTACGTAAAGTGGTTGCCAGCTTAAATGCATCTTTCGTCAATGTTGGGTATGAAAAAGACGCGTTTTTACATTATTTAGATCTGGGTCCTCAATTTAAGTCTTTGGACAAGTTTACCCAGGATACAATAAGAGGAAAACAAAACGTTGCAGATTTACTTTATTTTAAATCTGAAAACGACATTGATAAAGACGGTAAAATTACCGATACTTTATCTAGTTCTCGCGAAATTTTAGTGCAAGTGGCGAAGGAACCTATTTCTTCTAAAGGGCCGCGTTTAAGTTCTGAAATTACATTAGCGGGTCGCTTTTTGGTGCTCGTACCTTTTTCAAACAAAATTTCTATTTCTCAACAAATTAAGGATGTTGAAGAAAAGAAACGTTTAAAGGACATTGTAAAAAGTGTATTACCCAAAAACTTTGGTGTAATTATTCGAACTGTTGCTAACGACAAGAAGCTTGCAGAGATTGACAGTGATTTAAAAGATTTATTAGATCGCTGGAGAAAAATGCATTCAAATTTGAAGAAAGCCAAGTCTCCTAAACGCGTTTTAGGTGAATTAAACCGTGCCTCTTCATTGTTACGCGACACGCTTAACGCCAACTATACCAAAATACATGTAAATGATCCTGTGCTTTTAGCAGAAATGAAGGATTATGTACAATCAATTGCTCCTGAAAAAGCGAGTATATTAAAAGAGTATAAAGGTAAGGTTGACATTTTTGAGCAATTCGGTGTCAATAAAGAAATTAAAGTTTTGTTTGGTAAAAAAGTTCCATTACCTAGTGGTGGATACTTAATTATTGAGCACACTGAAGCCATGCACGTTGTTGACGTAAATAGTGGTAATAGAAGTGCAAAAAACGATACACAAGAAAATAATGCCATAACTGTAAATCTTGAGGCAGCTGAAGAGCTTGCCCGCGTTTTACGCTTAAGAGATATGGGCGGTATTATATGTGTAGACTTTATTGATATGCACAAGCGTGATAATAACAAATTGTTATACAATAAATTGCGCGAACTACTTAAGCAAGACAAGGCCAAGCACAGTATTATTCCGCCAAGTAAATTTGGTGTGGTTGAAATTACTCGCCAGCGTGTTAGACCTGTAACAAACATTGAAACTTCTGAAGGTTGCCCAACTTGTAATGGTACTGGTAAAATTCAGGCTTCAATCATGTTTGCAGATGAAATTGAGAGCAAGCTCAAGTTTTTATTGGAAGAGAAAAAGGTGAAAAAAGTCACATTAATTGTGCATCCTTATTTAGAATCTTACTTTAAAAAGGGAATGGTCTCTAAACAATGGAAATGGTACTTTCAATTTAAAAAATGGGTTACTATTCAAGCGAATAATTCTAATCACATATTAGAATATAAATTCTTGGATGGTGAAGGAAAAAAAATAAAGGTTTAAGCACTTAATTGCTGAACATTTTTTCTCTCAACTTAGCGTGCCTTTTTTTTCAATCTGATACGTGTATTATAGTAAAAGCAATTGTTAATTTTGTATTGACTATTGATATTACTTTGATGTCTAATTTTTAGCATTTTCATGGAACAGAAGTACAGTTTATTGGAAGCCAAACAAAAATTAGAAGCATTTTGTGCTTATCAGGAACGTTGTGATCAGGAAATTCGAAAAAAAGTAAAATCCTGGGGCCTGTTTGGTGAAGATGTTGATATTCTCATTTCAGATTTAATTCAAAATAACTTCTTAAATGAAGAGCGCTTTGCATCAGCATTTGTTAGCGGAAAATTTCGTATTAAAAGATGGGGACGTATTAAAATCCGTCAACATTTAAAGCAAAAGAATATTTCAGACTATTCTATCAATAAAGGATTGAATGAAATTGATGAGAGTGAGTATTTTCAGACCATAAAAGATCTTATTGAATCGAAAAACCGATTAACTAAAGCGAAAGATAATTGGGATCGCCGTGCAAAACTTCAACGCTATATGCAAGCGAAAGGTTTTGAACATGAGTTGGTGTTAGAAGAGGTTAATAACGCAATGAATCAATAATACAATCAATCATTGCTAATTGCTAATTGCTAAAACTAATCCCATTGGCGAATATCTTCGCCGTCTAGTGTAGTTTTTCCAAATTCATAAGGATCACTTGGCAAAGGTTTTGGACAAATACGGATAAGACCGATCAATAACAATTCTTGCTCCTCAGTAAATGTTACATTAACCTTAACCATTTTCTCGCCAGGTTCGAATGTGACATTGGTAACATTCACAGTATTATAACCTGCAGACCTAACCATTATACTTAGCGGTCCTTTCACCTCATTTGGAATTGTAATTCTATAATTACCATCCAAATCTGCAGTAGTGAAAATTGCATTTGGAACACCTGCAGCAGAATCTACCTCCACCCAAATTTTTGATAATGGAACAGCCACCGAATCGGCATTCAACACTTGTCCCTTTATGACATAGGAAGAATCATCCAACGCAATCGTATCCATACTCATTTGATTAGTTGTCAATGTATCTTGTCCATACATATCAGCAGTGCTCATTCCTAACATAAAAACAAACATAAAAGCAAGACGAAAGCGAGAACTTAATTCTATCCGACTAGCATTAATAATTTGTCGATTTTTAAAAATTCCGCAGGTTTTACCACTTGCTTTTTTTAATTGTTCTTGAATTTCAACATTTGACATTTCAGAAAAGTCAACAATATCTTTTTCACAGGAATCACAAAAATGCCCACTTTCTGTTGATGGCATTTCACCTATATTCTCAGGGCAACTAAAATTCATTTTAACCATACAGTTCAATATTATTGAATTACAACTAATTAATAGATGTTATAATCATTAATTTTCCATAAAAAAATGCATGTCTAAAACTACAAATTAGTACTAAGCTTTAAAAAACTCTATTAAATCAGCCTCTACTCGATCGTGATTCAACCATAAATCCATACTAAGCACGACTTTAATATCGGCATATTGACTAGAAATGACTGTCAACACACTTTCAACATCTTGTACCTCCCCTTCGTTAAGTCCAGGATCAATCATTAGAATTTTATTCGTTTGATGTTGGATGAAAGAACTCAAACCAATCCCTTTTCCAGACGGATAATAGGAAAATTCAAGTTGATGTTTCATAAGTATATCATGAACCAATTGGTGCGCTGCAGGCAATGCAGTATTTGAGGCATTTAAAGCTTCTAACTGCTCTGCATAAGTTAAAAAATCTTTCAAAACCTGTACCCCTCTATTCTCCGACAATCCAAAGTCTGATGCCTTGACAGAAGTAAACACAATCATTTTTTCAATAGCTCTTGTAAACAACACATTTAATCGATTTGCACCATTCAATTGGTTCACCGGTCCAAAATTCAATCTAAACTCCTCCTTTTTATTTTTACCATAACCAATCGAAATTAAAACTAAGTCTGCTTCAATTCCTTGTGCATTCTCTAAATTACGTGTAATAATTTTTTCATTATCAGCTAGCTTTAGTAGTCTTAATTGGCGTTGAATTTCTTTTTCCTGTTCTTGCGAAAACGCAATAATAAGAATTGATTTAATCAAATTAGACTGAATATTTTGACAATAAGTTGCTAATTCCTTTGCTTCCAATTCATTTTTACCTGCTTCGTAATTTCCTTCAACATGTTTTACTTCAATTGGGCATTCTGAAAATTTGGGCGGCAATGTCATTAAATCGCCATTATAAAATTCCAAATTTGAAAAGCGAATTAAATCTGGATGATGACTTCGATAATGCCACTTTAACATTTCATTTTTATAAACTTGCTCTCCTTGGTCCAAAATAGTTTTGGTGTCCTCACGAGAAGTAAAAAAGGCTGAAGGTGGCATTTGCTTAGAATCTCCCACAATAACCACCTGCTTTGATCGGTGAATTGCTGGTATTGCATCTTCGAGTGGAATTTGACTCGATTCATCAAAAATAATTACGTCAAATAAATCTTCAATACAAGGCAAATTTTCTGAAACCGTTAAAGGATTCATAACCCACACAGGTTGCATTTTAAGTAAATGATGCTGTGTTGATTCAAAAAATGTTTTCACAGAAAGATGCCTTTGTTGCTTATTCATTTCATGTAAAATGAGTCTCTTTTCTGCTTTGTATCGTTTTTTCTGAATTTTCTGAAAGTCATTCAATTTAAACCCTGCTTTTGTTGACAAACTTTCAGCACTACTTTGCTTCTCTCTTGCAGCGTCAACAATAGCAGATATATTTTCTTTAAATTGAATTTTTTTATTCGTTATTTCTTGTCCAATTACCTTTGCAATTTC
Organism: uncultured Crocinitomix sp.; assembly: GCA_937136425.1. Classification (GTDB taxonomy): domain Bacteria; phylum Bacteroidota; class Bacteroidia; order Flavobacteriales_D; family Crocinitomicaceae; genus Crocinitomix. Next base: position 10,506 of record CAKZON010000087.1, on the reverse strand, counting down.
CCAACCTGAAAGTTCTTTAAAATCAGCTTCAAACCTTGTAACCTCCAATAAGTTTTGATAAGCAACCTTGGCATTTAGCTGAGTTAAACTATTCGCATTATCTCGCATAAAATGGCGCACAACAGGAGGTAATTCAAAAAACCGTTTTATTTCTGGCAACCAATGATTCATGAGTGGAAGACTTTTCCTTAATCCATTCAGAGACTTTTCAAAGTCGTAAATTGAAGCAATTTTATTCTCATAAAACAAGAACCTATTTTGTGCATTAAACTTTAAAATATCAGGGTGAATTTTACTTAGTTCTTGAATTAACGCTGCTGATTGTGGATGTTCAAGAATTTGTAAATATTCATTTTGAGAAACTGCATCTAATTTATTTCGGAGGTTAAAAATGAGATCAATTTCATTTTCTGGATCAACAATATTTAAATTATGTTTTAATTTAATCTTTACATCATCCAACTCCCCCCTTAGGCGCCATTCCATTTGCACGGCCTCTAATAATTCAATTTTAGTATAGTTAGAAATTCCAGAGTGAAAATCTCGGAAGGCGGTTTTTAACTTAGCAGGATTACGCCTTAATATTTTAAGAATTGAGCTACTTTGGTTTCTCTCAGATGTTTGCAACAACCCCAGCAACTCAGTAATTTCAGCCATTGAAGGCTTTCTAGTCCATTTTTTATTCCCAACTTCAACATGTGAAATTTTAGTTTTTAATAACTGGTATTTTTTTGCCCACGTATTAAAAGACTTATATTGTTTAGCGTCTGCATTTAATAAATTCAGCTGCACTTTATCAATCATGGTAAGAATACTAGCAGTCAACGCCAACTTCACAAAACCATCAAATGATTCATCCAAATTGTATTCGGTTTGAATGGATTGGATTGAAGCTAAAGTATCCGACATGTTAAGGATTCTTTTTTCCAACGCGAGCAATACATCTGCTTCTGAAAAAACTGCTGAGTTTAAATTAACAAAATTGCATTGTGCAATTGTTTCTGTTTCAAATGCGCTTGGAATTTTTGATGCAAAACTTTCTAAAAATTCTTGGTTCGCATTCCATTCATGAAACTTTGGCACTTTACCCTTTGTTACCAAGTTCTCTAATGAGAAATTGGCCTTTAACAAAACCGTTATTACCTCCTGTAAAGTACCGCCAATCTCTGGAATGTGTTCACTTAGTTTATTTGGATAAAATTGCAATACATTAGCTACACTACTTTTTCGGTTTAATTCAACGCGATTAAATTTATGCTCGTTTAAAGATTCCCAAGTTTTTTTTAATCCGCTATAGAATTCTTTTTTCTGATCTTTATTCGTATTAAAATATGCCACTAATGCACCCAATCCATTTTTCACTAATCGATTATTAACAACCTCTAAGGCTGATCTTTTTTCAGAAACAAAAAGCACTTTTTTATTGGCTGCCAAAAAAGCCCCAATCATGGCAACAATTGTATGAGACTTCCCTGTGCCTGGAGGTCCTTGAATAACTACACTACCTTGCAAGGCAGTTTGAATCACCTCTTTTTGTGACTGATCAAGAAACGAAATTGGTTTTAAAATTTCGGTCGTCTTTTGTTCTCGTTCAACCTCACCTGACATTAACACCTGAACTTGTGTACTCGGCTTTTCAATTATTTTATCATAATCAGCTCCTAAGGCGCTTTTTTTATAATTGAAATTACCTATTCGTTGTTGTCGAATTAGCTGCCAAGATTCTATTTCATCAAACCCCTCAACAACACTAATTTTCCTTCCACCCTCATTGGAAGGATTAAAATAATTCATCAACCTTGACACCTCTTCATCCAAATTCAATATTTCATCTGCCCATTTATAATCAAAAAACAACTTAAAATAATGACGTAATACAGGATTGACTTGGTAATTCTCAGCGGTTATATGCGAAGAGTAAGTAGTCTCTATTTTTCGAGAACGTTTAATACTACAAGGGCGATAAAAAAGTGGAGAGCAATAGTAATTCTTATCATTTCCCCCTCCTTCATTAAAAGGAGACCATTTTATAAAAACGGCAACATCTAGCGTTGTTTCAAGCCCATATTCTTTCCAATAATAATTGGCTTTTTTAAAGATTTTTTCTGGTAATTTATTCCCATCACTGTCTGCAGGATTCCACAGTTTATTTTCTTTAACATGCACGAAAGGGTTACGTTTTGAAAAATCAAAAAGGGCCTTTTGTAAAGCTATTAAATCATTCTCAACGGTCATTTTTCCAGCACTCCTTTCAACAAACTGATTATATCTGTATTCACTAAATGATAAGCATCAATTCCAACACTTTTTGCACCTTCAATATGCTGAATGCTATCATCAATAAAAATGACTTCACCTGCGCTTAAATTTAAATCATCAAGTATAAATTGGAAAGCTGCGGCATTCGGTTTTCTTCGCTGAATTAAGTGCGAATAATATGTTTTATCAAAAACATCTTCTAATAATTCAGCATTTCCATATTGCTTTTTAATAATATTTTGAAATGCACGAAGATGTATTGCGTTTGTATTACTAAACAAATAAATTTTATAACTCTTCTTTAATTCATGCAAAAAATCAATTCGTTCTTGTGGTAAATCCAACAACATTGCGTTCCATGCATTATCTACCATCTCATTAGTCACCTTATCTCCTAAGAACGAAATTAAGTATTCTCGAAAATATTCCTCTGTAATTTCTCCAGTCTCAATTCTATCAAATATTGCATTTTGCTGAGCTTGTGAGTAAAGTTCATCAAAGGACTCTTCTCCTAGGTTTTTAAAGGCATCAATGGTTCTATTATAATCCAAATTTAGAATTACTCCACCTAAGTCAAATAAGATCGCAGACACCTTTTTTTCCATCTTGGAAATTTACTCAATTTTGGGTATTTATTATGTTTAGAATCGATTGAATTATTTTTTTATATATTTGAATGACCAAGCAAACCCGAAGAAATGCTGAACGTATCTGTAATTGATGATGACAACCTCTCGAGGAGGATATTTAAAAAGTATATTGATCAAACCAACTTTCTTAATTTCAATAAGGAATATGATTCGGCCGTTGCTGCACTTGATGATGACTCAATAAATGGGGTCGATCTTTTAATTCTTGATGTGGAAATGCCTAATTTAAATGGCCTTGAATTTTTAGAAAGAGCCGAACTTAAACCTCAGGTTATCATATCCTCTGTTAACTCCAGTTATGCGGTACAAGCATTTGATTTTGATGTAACCGATTTCCTTGCAAAGCCAGTACCATATGGTCGTTTTTTGCAAAGTATATATCGTGCTCAAAGAAGATATGAAGTAAATACTGAAAACGGTTTAAACTCAGACCACATCTACATTAAATGTAATAATGGATATACGCGGATTGAATTTGATGACATCATTTATATTGAAGCTTATTCGGACTATATGAATATTCATACAGTGCGTGAGCGATTGACCGCACTTTCAACAATGAAAGCCATTGAAGAGCGCTTACCAAAGAACAAGTTTATTCGTGTGCACCGTTCATACATTGTTCATTTAGACAAAATCAATCGTTTTGAAGACAATATGATTCGATTGGGAGATAAAGTAATTCCAGTGAGTCGATCTTGTAAAGAGAACTTGTTAAAACATTTAAATTTTTTCTAAATTCTTGGCAACCTATTCCGTTGCTAAATCTTCCTGCAATCTTCTCTCGTCTTTCTGATTAGTAATTTTATTAATTTTGTACTTTCAAAAACAACCGTGAAATTTGGATGAATCTGCATTTGGCTTGTTGATTTGTACAAAAACAAAGAATAAATGCGCTACTTAATATTGCTTACAATTTTTGCTTTTCAGTGGAGCAGTTTAACTTGTTTTGGGCAACTTGGCACAATCTCAGGGACAGTATCGGATGAATTTGGACCATTACCAGGAGCCAAAGTAAAAATTGAAGGAACCGACTTATCTATTAGCTGCGATATTAATGGTGATTATAGTGTTGAGATTAAGCCTGGAAAATATAATGTAAGTGCAAGTTACCTTCTTTACAAAACAGCAAAAAAATCTGCTGACATTTCCTTTAGTCATCTTAATGTTGATGTCGATTTTGTTTTAGAGTCTGGCAGTGCAGTTGATGCAGACATATCAATAGGGTCGCGCGCCAAGCCTAAATCTCAAATGGATAATGTTGCTGCAGTAGATGTCATATCACCCGCAGATATTTCAACATCTGCTCAAATATCATTATCTCAAATTCTTCATTATTTAGTCCCATCATTTCACTCTACTCCTCAAACCATATCTGACGGAACAGACCACACAGCTCCAGCAACACTAAGAGGCCTTGCACCTGACCAGGTACTTGTTTTAGTTAATGGAAAAAGGCGGCACACCAGTTCGTTAATTAACGTAAATGGAACTGTTGGAAGAGGATCTGTTGGAACTGACTTTGACGCAATACCAGTTTCAGCAATTGACAGAATTGAAATATTGCGAGACGGTGCAGCAGCTCAGTATGGGTCGGACGCTATTAGTGGTGTTATTAATATAATATTAAAAGATCAGACCAATGTATTTTCGCTTAACACCATGCTCAATCCTACACTTTATGGTGACGGAACTGAATTTTTATTGAGCACCAACTATGGGTTAGATTTAGGAAAAAGTGGATTCGTAAACGTATCTGCCGAGTATAAGCAACGAGAAGCCGTTAATAGAGCAGGAAATTATTGGGGCAATGTATACACTGAAAATGACTCAATGGATGCATTATTGATTGAGCAAAACGATTTTTTTGGACAATTGACCGATTATGATGATCGACAGATTATGCAAATTGGTTCTTCCAAAAAATTTGATGGAGCTGTTTTTTACAATGCAGTAATTCCTGTAAAAGGCAAAGCGGAACTATATTCTAACGGTGGAGTAAATTACCGAAAAGGAGAATCCCGTGGCTTTTACAGACTCCCCATTGAAAGTCAAAAAGTGGTATTAGCTTTATATCCTAATGGATTCTCTCCTGAGATTCATACCGACATTCTTGATAAATCATTATCAATAGGTATGCGTGGTTCGCATAATGGTTGGCATGTTGATTTTAGCAATTCGACAGGCATTAATCAATTTGACTTTACGGTGAAAAACTCAAATAACGCATCACTTGGCGTTGCATCACCAATCAACAATTTTGCAGGCGGATTTCAATATGGCCAAAACATAACCAATTTAGATTTTTCAAAACGACATGATAGCCTTGGTTTTTTACATGCGCTTAACATGGGATATGGTGTGGAGTTTAGAATTGAAAACTATGAAGTAATCAAAGGTGAAACAAGTTCATGGATTGATGGTGGTGACACGAATAATCTAGGCCTACCTTATCAATCAGGCGTACAAGTGTTTCCCGGTTTCCAGCCACAAAATGAATTGGACAAGCGCCGCACAAATGTTGCAGCCTACAGTGACTTAGAATTTCATTTCTCAAAAAAGTTCTTAATTGAAGCTGCTGCGCGTTATGAAAACTACACCTCTTTTGGAGGGAATTTAAGTTGGAAACTTGCAACGCGATACAAAATTGGCGATAACCTCTCTATTCGTTCATCATTTAGCACAGGGTTTAGAGCTCCCTCCCTTCATCAAAAGTATTTCAACAATTTAGGCACACAATTTATAGATGGTGTTTCCTATCAAGTTGGTACATTTAATAATGAAAGCCCAATTGCTAAGGCATTCGGAATTCAAAGTTTAAAGCCCGAGACTTCACAAAACTTCAGTTTCGGTTTCACCTCAAAACTATTTAAAAACTTCACCTTTACAATGGATGGCTATTACATTTCCATAAAAGATCGCATTGTACTTTCTGGTAGATTTGACAAAGGCTATGAGGCCATTTTAGCTCCTGTTGGTGCGAGCTCAGCACAATTTTTTACGAATGCGGTAAATACAGAAACAATTGGATTCGATTTTGTACCCACCTATTCATTACGTGTCAAAAAAGGGTTATTACGATTATCCGGCGCATATAATTACACTGCTACGAAGGTAATGGGTATGATTCAATCTTCTCCTTTGTTAATGGGATCAGAGGACATCCTGTTTAACAGAGAGGAAATTTCTCGCTTAGAGGTTGCGCAACCCCGCTCTAAATCCATAATTACAGCCAATTATATGCTTAACAAATGGAATTTTGCTTTAAAAACAACGCGTTTTGGTACTGTTTCATACATTCACCCGAATGATGGAATTGTTGCCAACTGGGTATTGAATGAATTTACAAATCAAATCGAAAGTCGTGATCAAACATTCACCCCTAAATGGATTACAGACGTATTTGTATCGTACAAGTTTAACAATTACTTTACTTTGGCACTAGGCGGAAATAATATTTTCAACGTTTATCCTGATAAACACACACACTCCGTAAACGTAAATCAAGGACATTTTGTTTACAGTCGAAGAGTTCAGCAATTTGGTGTTCGTGGAGCATCCTATTTTGCACGTTTAAGTTTTTCACTCTAAAATCTGGGATGTGAAACTGCAACACCTCCTTTTCTTAATCTTTGTTATAATGCTTTGCGCAACTGGAAAAGCCCAGGATAATGCAAGTGAGCAAGAACAAATTAAGAACAAGCAACGTGTTAGTTATATCTACAACTTCACCAAATACATTGATTGGGAAGAGCTAGACACAAAAACTGAATTTGTAATTGGAATACTCGGTAAAAACTCAACAGATTTAGTTCATGAGTTTGAGGCAACGGCACAGCAAAAAAAGATCAAGGGTTTACCTGTAGTTATTAAACACTTCAGCACCATTGAAGAAATAACACCAACCAATATTTTATACCTAAATAAAAAGGATGATTATCTTCTTATGTCCATTTTGGACAGACTTTATTTTAATCATTGCCTGCTAGTAACAGAGGGCTATCCGTTTCGGGTATCAATGATTAATTTTATTGAAATAGATGATGAATTTCACTTTGAAATAGGTCAAGAAAAAATTAGAAGAGCAGAGCTTTTAGTAGACCCCGCTCTACTCTCTTTTTCTATTCAAAGTACTGCAGATTGGAATTTGCTTTATAATCGACTGCAAGAAGAAAAAAAGACTGTATCGGATCAAGATGTTGAACTCAAAAAATTAAACGAAGAGATCGATCAACAAAAAAAGGAAATTAAAAATCAAGAAAATAAGCTACGCGCAACATTAGATGAAATTGAGGTTCAAAATCTTTTAATATCTGATAAAGAAAAAATAATAGCCCAACAAAAGGAGGAGGTAAAAAATCAATTAAAGCGACTTCAATCTCTGGCAAAAGAAATTGTAAAAAACGAGGATGTTAACAACCAATTATTGGCCACATTTGAGCTGCAATATGAAAATTTAGCGAATCAAAAAAAGGAACTTTCACAACAAAATAAAACGCTTGAAAATCAAAAAGATGAAATTCGAAATAAGGAACAAAAAATTAAGTTGCAAAATGACACCCTCGCAATTCAAGTTGGAGAAATTAAACAACAACGCATTACCTTATATATATTTCTTGCATTCATAATTTTTGCTATTATTTTCATCTTCTACATGTATCGCGCAAACAAAAGAAGAAAAGAAAGTGAACAAAAACTTCATTTGCGAAATCAAGAATTAATTAGTCTTAATAAATCTTTAGACAGTTTTACATATCGCGTATCGCACGATTTAAAAGCACCAATAATTAACGTAAAAAACATGATATCAATGCTGGAGGAGTTTACCGACAACTCGCAAAACCCACTCTTGCCAGAAATATTTTCAAACCTCCACTCCTCAACAAATCGACTGGAAAGTACGATTATTGACATGTTAAAGCTTACTAGGATAGAGCGCATTGAAGAAACAAAATCACTTATTTCACCCCAAGAAATTATAGATAGCTTAATACCAACTTACCATAATGAACTGCAACAAATAAACGCCGAGTTTATCAATCAAATTAATTCTTCAACTATCGTTTATGCATCAGACATTGAATTAAAGAGTATTTTTCAAAACCTAATTACCAATAGTATAAAATATAGACATGCCGAACGTTTATTAAAAATTGAAATCTCCGCCCAAATTACAAACAAAGTTTGCACTATAACCTATAGAGATAATGGTGTAGGAATTGATTTAAAAAAGTTTGAAGACAAACTATTTAACATGTTTGAGCGTTTTAATACAAATAGCACAATTGAAGGAACTGGAGTTGGCATGTACATTATCAAGAAATTAGTTGAAACCAATAATGGTACAATAGATCTGAACAGTGCACCAGACAAAGGGCTAACTTATCAAATTTCACTACCAATAAAACCAAACTAGAATATGGGAGCAATATTAATTGTAGATGATGATGAAACCAACAATTTTTATGTAAAGCACGTGCTTTCTAAATTAAATATTACTGAAAATTTCTACTTCGCACTAAATGGTCAAGAAGCTCTTGAAGTCATTGACGAATTAGCTAACAAAAATATTTCCACAGATCTCATATTATTGGACATTAATATGCCAATCATGAATGGATTCGAATTTTTAGACGCTTATGAGAAACTGCCTGAAACCAGTCGCTCTAAAACAGTTATTACAATGATGTCATCCTCTGTTCATTCGGCAGATATGGAAAGATCAAAATCTTATAAAAGTATTGATAACTGTATTGAAAAACCTTTGACTAAGGAGAAAATGGAAACTATTTTATCCTACCTTTAGGAAGCTGTTCCTTATGAATGATTCTCAAAACAATAATGTAGAGCCTTTAAAAGATCGATTGATCAGAATTGGGGATGGTGATGCTGAATTTATTCAACAACTGATTGTGATATTTAGTAAAAATGCGAAAAAGGCGCAAGATGAGCTCAATGAATCTTCTCCACCTAAAAGCATCTTTGAAAAGCAGCAAATTGCACATAAGTTAAAATCAAATTTTCAGCTTTTTGAGTATGTTGAGGCCGCGTCAATAGCCTCAATAATAGAACATTCGAATTCACATGAAGAAATGCAACCACATATTGAAAAAATAAATGAGATTTTACCCTCCATTTTGAACGAAATTATGAAGCTGAAAATTTGATTCAACCTTTAAAAACCACCATTTCGTCTAACAACCTCTTAATCTGGTCGTTTTAACTTAATTTTCTCGTATAAAACACTTACTTTCGTATAGAATGTTTTATTTTCATTTTGAACGTAGGAAATAAATATTCGCAGAAGACGTTGAGAATCCAAAACCACATGAAAACATTTATTATAGACGACGACGAATTATTCACTAGCAGCCTGAGCAAAAGTTTGGGAAGCAAGAATATGGGTGACGTTTATAGTTTTCATTCTCTCTCTGCAGCACTTAACAAACTTGACTTAGCACCAGAGGTAATTATACTCGATCATTTTTTACAAGGAACGTTTGGTATGGATCTTATACCCATCATAAAAGAAAATTTACCGCGTACAAAAATCATATATATATCTGGCCAAACTGACGTGAGCGTTTTGGCTCAAGCACGGCGAATTGGGGCTAATAAATATGTCAAAAAAGACAAAGATTTAGTTGAAAACATCATTAAAGAAATCAATAAAAAGGAAGTGCCAAGTCGTTCCAACTCGGAAGGGGTTTTATTCAAATTAAAATCGCTTGTTAGAAAACAACGTAAAGCAAAACTATTCATTGTAGATGATGATGAATTGTATTCTGTATTTCTGCGTTATAAGCTGTCTAAATCAAGAGATTTTGAAATTGAAATTTATAAGGATGGATCTTCAGTTATTGCTGACACGGACAAAATGCCGGAACTCCTCATATTAGATTATAAATTATTAAAAATGACAGGTGAAGTGGTTTTACAGGAGTTTAAGAAAAAGTCTCCTCAAACTCGCGTTATCATTTTGTCTTCGCAAGAAGATATTGACATTGCATTAAATTTATTTGATCAAGGAATTGATGATTATGTCGTCAAAAACAAAAGTTGGGAAGAAAATTTACTTTACGCAATTGACAAATTTTCGCACCACCGAATAACAGCCAAAGTGAACTATGTTTAAGCTTTAACACTAAGGCTTCACTCCTTGTAATTCATTACGATAAAATTTGCTGATTTTATTTTTATCAATCCAATCATAAAAAAGAACGCTTAAATTTTGATTAATTAATTAAATCAAATACATTTGCAGCCGTTCTTTTGTGGTGACTCAATTGAGGTTTAAGCCTCAGCCAAATCACAACAAGTAAAATAAGAGCCTCTCGCGGTTCTATAAAAAATGCGGGCCTATAGCTCAGCTGGTTAGAGCACTTGACTCATAATCAAGGGGTCCCAGGTTCGAGCCCTGGTGGGCCCACTACTACAGTGGGGAGATGAATTTTTGAGGAGAGAGATATTAAAATTTTAAGGCGAACTTTACAGTTCGCTTTTTTTTGCTGAAAGGCCCCGTGGCGCAACTGAATAGCGCATCAGATTTCGGCTCTGAGGGTTGCAGGTTTGAATCCTGCCGGGGTCACCAAAGCGG
>CAKZON010000086.1 GCA_937136425.1 uncultured Crocinitomix sp. | reverse complement strand
CCATCAGTTACATCCATATCCCATTCGTATGTATCAGCTCCACCACCTGTTAATGTGATAGCTCCACCAACACAAATCTCTTCTTCTGTAGTACTTGCTGTAACTTCTGGCAAGGCTAAAACTTCAATATCAATTGAGAATCCACAATCTCCACCATCATCACTTGATGCAGTATATGTAGTTACTCCTGCAGCTTCTGGTGTAAATGGCTCACCATTTACAACTCCACCATCCCAAGTAATTGCTCCAAGTCCTTCACCAGTTAATGTGAAAGAATCTCCTAAACAAATTTCTTCTGCAGTTACGTCAACTTCAATTGCTGTACATAAAACAGTAATAATAATTTGTCCATCACCTTCACGAACACCCATAGTAGTTGTAGCATCACCTAAACCAGCAATATAAGAAGAACCTCCACCGGCATGTCCATCTTCAGCACTACCGCCTCCGCCATACCAGCCTCCGCCGCCACTTCCAGAGTGACCAGATGGATGAGCACCAGCTGCACCACCTACTCCAAATTCTCCTGGAGAACCGTCATAACCTCCTACACCAGCAGCACCACCAGCAACCTGCGTTCCACCGCCGCCGTTACGTCCGCCTGGAGAAGGGTGATATCCACCTTCACCTTCTAATCCGCCGCCGCCGCCAGCTTCACCTGAACAACCCGACCACTCTGCACCTCCGCCACCACCGGCAACGATAACTCTATCGGTCAATGTATTTCCGCCTTGGCGAACGTCTGATCCACCTCCACCTTTGGCACAAGTAGTTGTGAATGCACAAGATTCACCTCCTCCATTCCATCCACCTACATTTCCGTGAAACCCTTCTCCACCAACATAAATATATAGCGTTTCACCTGGAGTAACCACTAAGTCTCCCTCTGCAGTTCCTCCTAGTCCACCAATAATACAACTTCCTGCATCATTGTCTGAAGTTCCACCCTCAGCCCCAAAAGCTTCAATGTTAATTAACGTTACACCATCTGGCACAACATAAGTTTGTTCCGCACCTGTGTAATCAAATGTGGTTACTTGCGACCACGATCCTGCGCTCCCAAGAATTAATCCTCCAAAAAGGAGTGATTTTTTTAAGTAATTGTGTTTCATAATTAATTGTTAAGTTATTATACCAATGCATCAAAGTTTGATACAAAAAGTTCGATTCAATAGATAACAGGAGGAGGCTATCTTAACTCCTCCTGTTAATTCTATTTAATATTAAAATTTATTTTTTTACGATTTTCACCGTTTGAGAATTCGCGTTATCAAATGCTTTTACAAAATAGATTCCATTTGCAAAAGTGCTTAAATCAACTACGCTTTGGTCAACTGCATTACCTCTAACCAGAATATCACCATTGATAGCTGTTATTTCGTATACAAAGTTTCCTTCAAATGAAATTGTAATCAATTCATTTGTTGGATTTGGATATACTTTTACGATACTATTTTCCCATTCTGTGATACTAACTTGACTGCTTAACTCAATCGTTTCGCTCACTTCACATCCTGCATCACAAATTACATCAACAGTATAAGTTCCTCCAGACAATCCAGTTAAATCTTCATCATCATCAAAATCTCCAGTTCCGTCATTATCCCAATCAAAAGAATATGCAGGATTACCGCCTGTGACAGTGATATTAATTTCACCATCATCTCCATAGATTTCTTCTATAGTTGAATAAGTCACCTCCAACTCATCATAAACAGTTAATTCTACTTCAGCAGAATTTGAACAACCAGAATCGTCGATACCTTCAACACTATATGTAGTTGTTCCTGTTGCAACTGGTGTAAATGCAACACCATCATCCTCTGCAGGAGTCCACTCATATGCATCAGCACCGCTTCCAGTTAACACAACACTTTCTCCAAGACAAATTTCATCATCACTTATAGATGCGCTTACATCTGGCAAAGCATGCACACTTACTTCAACTTCTGCCGTATTTTCACAACCAGTCTCATCATCCGTACCAACAACAGAATAAGTATATTCGCCTGCTTCTGGTGTATATTCTTCTCCATCTTCTATTTCCAAAGGAAACCATTCATAGTCATCTGCTCCTCCTCCAGTAAGCACAATTGACTCACCTTCACAAATCTCATCTTCATCTACTGAGGCTGTTACATCTGGCAATGCAAGCACTTCAATATCGATAGTAAATCCACAATCACCGCCATCATCACTAGTTGCTGTATAAGTTACAACTCCTGTTGCTTCGGGTGTAAACGGCTCACCATTTTCAACACCACCATCCCAAGTAATTGTTCCAGCGCCTTCACCTGTTAACGTAAATGAATCTCCTAAACAAATTTCTTCATCAGTAACATCAACCTCAATAGCAGTACATAATACTGTAATAATAATTAGTCCGTGTCCCTCGCGTACACCTGGCTCCGTTACTCCATCAGTTGTTCCAGGATAATCTATATAACTAGATCCGCCTGCTCCTGCAGAAACGAATCCGCCACCACCACCGTAGTAGCCTCCGCCACCACCGCCGCCAGTGCAATAAGTATCTAATGGTCCACTATTTCCGCCAACGCCTAATGTTCCGGAACCAGAAGGTGGATGACCTCCATACGTAGCTCCTGCGCCTCCAGCAACTTGTGTTCCGCCTTTACCGTTTGTGTCATCAATCCAAGATGCATCACCATCTTCACCAGAAAGTCCTCCTCCTGCTCCACCAATACCACTGCTCCAGCCTTGACCTCCGCCACCACCTGCAACAATCATTCGATCTGTTAAAGATGGGCTTGTTCTAACATCAGATGCTCCGCCTCCAGGCCAACCATCTGAGCCTCCACCACAAGGCAAAGCTCCAACAGCTCCTCCACCGTTAAATCCTCCAGGTCCAAGTTGAACTGTCGGGTTTCCCCCAACATATACTTGTAATACATCCCCTGGGGTTACTGGTAAAGTTCCCATTGCTCTACCTCCAAGACCTGGAAAGCCTCCGCCTCCTTCAGCTCCGAAAGCCTCTATTTCAATTGAAGTTACACCAGGTGGGACGGTGTAAGTTTGTACACCACCCGTATAATTAAAGGTGGTGACTTGTGCATTTATTGCTCCTACTGAAAAGACCAGCAAGAAAACTGCACTCATACGTAATAATAATTTCATAGTATTCAGTTTTGTTTTATACCTATAAATATACGACAAAAGGCGTAAGATAAAGAATGCATACCCAACAATTTTGAGCGTGCATAAAATTAATTTGATGAATATTTGTTTTTTGGCAACAAGCCTTATATTTCTCAGCTAATCAGACATGTATATTCAGAGTTCACATCTCAATAGCTAATTTTATAGAATTATTCATTCCTAATATGTGAACAAACCATTTTCAAAAAACTGTTGCCAAATTACTTCGTAAAAAAAGATCCCTTTGACTGTCCAAAGGGATCTTAATAACTATTCTGTGATTATAATCTATTTTTTGATCAATTTAACAGTATTTACAGCACCTTCAGACTTCACAGTAACGAAGTATACTCCAGTTGCAAAATCATTCATGTTTACAATTGCATTGTCAATAGCACTTCCATTAAACAAAATATCTCCATTAATAGCACTTAGCTCATAGCTAAACGTTCCGTCAAATGCAATTGTTACATTGTCAGAAGTTGGATTTGGGTAAACAGAAATCAAGCTAGCAGATAACTCTTCAACACTTGCTTGTCTTCCAACACCAATTGCCTCAGAAGCAGAACATCCAGTTGAACCATTTACAACTACTGTGTAAAATGCATCAGCCAACCCTGTTAAATCTTCATCATCATCAAAATCACCTGTTCCATCAATATCCCAATCAAACGTGTAAGGTGCAACACCTCCTGTTACGGTAATATCAATTTCCCCGTCTTCAAATACGATTTCATCTATAACAGTATAAGTAATGGTTATTCCTTCTACAACAGTAACAGATAAAGTTGCATCATCCTCACAACCGTTTTCATCTGTCCCAACTACAGTATAAGAATAAGTTCCTACACCTCCAGGGTTATAAGCTTCACCATCAACTATATCAGCAGGGTCCCAAGCATAATCATCTGCTCCACCACCAGTTAACACAACTGAATTGCCTTCACAAACTTCATCCAAATCAACAGAAGCTGAAACGGTAGGCAAAGCATGAACAGTTACTTCAACTTCATCTGTTGCTTCACATCCAAAATCAGTAGTTCCAGTCAAAACATAAGTATGCGTTCCAATTCCAGGATCAAGGTCTGTTGGTGTCCAATCATAATCATCTGCATTACCTCCAGCTGAAAGAACAACCAATTCTCCATCACAATAGCTTTCATCACCAGAACCAGCAACTACAATTGGTGCTTCATAAACAGTAATTTCTACTGAGAAGTTACAATCTCCACCATCTTCAGTACTAGCAGTATAAGTAATTACACCACTTTCTTCTGGAGTAAATGGTTCCCCATCAACAACACCACCATCCCAATCAACGTCAGCACCACTATCAGCATCTCCATCTAAAGTTAGCTCATCTCCTAAACAAATTTCGTAATCAGAAACTGTTACAGCAATTGGTGTACAAAGAATTGTAATAATAACTTCTCCATTTCCAGTTCTAATTCCAGCAGAAGTTGAAGCATCAGTTAATCCTCCCAAATAAGAAGATCCACCTCCAGCTCCAGCAGCATATGCAGCACCACCACCGTAGTAGCCGCCACCACCACCAGCAACGTGATATGCACCAGTTCCTCCAACACCTAAAGCACCGTTAGTACCAGAACCACCACCGATTCCTCCAGCTACTGCAGTTCCACCTGTTCCTGCAACAAACCCTGAACCAATAGTACCGTCAACACCAGAAAGTCCACCACCGTCTCCACCTGCACCGTGATGCGGACAACCAGCGTTTCCACCACCGCCACCACCGGCAACAATTACACGATCAGTTAATGCCACTCCGTCTTGACGCACGTCAGAAGCACCGCCTCCACCGCCGGCCCATTGACCGCAATCACCACCACCATTGAATCCTCCGGGACCTACGCCTCCGCCTTCTAATGTTGCGGGTTTTTCACCAACATAAATGGTTAAAACTTCACCAGGAGTAACTGCTAAATTTCCAATAGCATAACCTCCAAGGCCCCCATCATCTTCTAAGGGGCCAGAACAAGGTTTTGATCCTCCTCCTTGAGCGCCCCAAGCCTCAATTTGGATTGATGTAACTCCTAATGGTACAGTATAAGTTTCAGCTGCTCCTGTATAGGAAAAGGTAGTTACTTGAGCCCAACTTGGAGCTATTCCAAAGGCTGCTAGTGCACATAGCATGCACGTTAAAATGTAATTTTTATTCATATTGTTAGGTTGTTAAATAGTTCTTCAGAAAAATCTCCGAATAGACACAAAAATATGATAATATTCCGTAATTGTTTTTTTTCAATCATCTAGATTTGAAGCCATTACATTACCCTGCTCATTTTCAAACAATTAGCCTTCAACCACCAATCCATAAACATATAACATATTGGTTTTAAATCTATTCAAAAAAAAATCCGCCACGGTTTACGTAGCGGATTTATTTAAGTTTATAAGAAGTTAAAAAACTACTGCTTCACAATTTTTGTGGTAGTTACTTCTCCATTAGAGGTAATTTTAACTAAATAAGTTCCTGCAGAAAGCTCTTCCATTGAAATTATTTCTTGATCTACTGCTTTTCCAGAGAAGATAATATCTCCATTAATAGCTGTTAACTCATAATTGAAATCACCAGCAAAACTGATTGTTACATTATCTTTAACAGGTGTAGGATAAACTTTCAATTTGCTATCAGCTAAGTCATCCACTCCTACAAATCTTCTAATAACGAAAGTTGAATCAACTTCTTCACAAATACCATCTTCAACACCAGTATCGTCAATTGTAACGGTATAAGAACCTTCATATAATCCAGTTACATCTTCAGTAGTTGGGCCATGAGACCAAGAATAACCATAAGGACCAGAACCACCAGTTACTGTGATATCAATTGAAGCTCCGTATAATTCATATTCATCAGATACTACAGCAGTAATTGATGGAAATCCGATTCCTTCAACAACAACTTCATCAGTTGCTTCACAACCAAACTCATTAGTACCAGTTAATGTATATGTTGTTAGTCCTTCTGTAACTACAAAAGCTTCACCATCAACAATTGCAGGCGCCCATTCATAAGAATCAGCTCCTTCGCCATTCAATGTCACCATCATTCCCGCACACTGCGCTTGATCTAAACCAGCATAAACAATTGGGTTAGCGTGAACATTTACTGTTACATCAGATGTAGCAACACAACCCTCATCAGAAACACCTGTTAAAATGTGCGTATAAGTTCCAGCAGCATCTTGAGTGATTGCCTCACCATCAACAATTCCACCACCCCAATAAAATCCTTCAGCACCAGAACCAGTCAAAGTATAGGCCTCACCTAAACAAACATCATAAAAATCCGATTCAGCAACGATATCCGGAGAAACGGCATCTAATACCTCAACATCTGTAGTTACAATACATGGAGGGAAATCAACATAATCATCCAAATAAACCATTAAGTTTGCTCTCCAGTTTGCTCCCTGAGGAGAAGGACTATGGTAATTAGAAGTCGTCATTCCACCCATCATTACGTGTCCATCACCCCAATCTTTTTCACACAAGGCAACATCTGCTCCGTTTACTAAAACATTTGTATATCCAGTTCCTAAAACTCGAGTATGTGTATAACTACTTCCTGTCATGGTTACAGCAGTTGGCGTATTAGGTCCAACATAAGCAGGGTGAGCTAAATCAACAACATTTACTGAACTCATATAAAAAGAATAGTCCAATACTGTTCCGTCAAACCCAGCATTAATATCTCCACCTTCATTTGGTGCAGAGTTCAATAATAAAACTCCACCAGCTGCAACCCACTCTTCTATTGTTGTAAGGTTTGTCGCTAAAAATGCACTTAACTCAGTAGCGTTATCATCACTTCCATCAATAAACACGAATGAAGTTGAACCAGAAAAAACAGTTGCAACATCAACAGTTTCAAAAAATCCTAAGTCCCATTCTGTTCCAAAGGCCAAGTTCATTGCGTCATTATTTGACGTATTACTCCATGGATCTCCAACATTTGAATGCAAGTACCAGCGATCTCCACCAGGAATATATTCGTATGTAATTGTGTGTACTCCAACACCTGCATCTTCAGGGTAGAATAGTTCTCCTGACACACCAGGACCAGAGAAGGTTCCTCCAGGAGGAGTTCCTGCTAAATAAACAGGTAGAGCATCAAGACAGTAAGATTCGCTTAACCCAACGATTTCACATTGAGCTTGAGCTTGGTTTGCTGCTCCAAAAGAAAAAACTATGCCTAGGGCAAGCATAATTTTAGATTTGTAGAATTGTTTCATATTAAATTGGTTTTAAAATATTATAAACCATAAATTTAACTGAATTTATTTAACAATACAAATGCTTAGACGGAATTCAACCACGCCGCAACCTAATGGCGTTAGTTAGTTATCTATCAATGACTTTAGGCAAACCTGTTTAATTTCGGCGATCGAGACCCCACATCATTTTATTACGAATGGTATTTAAGAAGTTTTGATTTTCAGTTTGAATTACGTTTATCTGAAAATTTGCTTTTTTTATGGTTAGTTCCACCGCAGAATCAATTGTAACGGAGCGAGAATCAAGCGAACATAGGTACTCTTTACCGCGACCTTCAATTTTCAGTCGAATTGTACGATCATCAGGAACAACAACAGGTCTAACATTTAAATTATGCGGAGCAATTGGGGTAATTACATAGTCTTGCGCTCCAGGAACCATAATAGGCCCTCCACAACTAAGCGAGTATGCTGTAGAACCTGTAGGCGTTGCCACAATTAATCCATCCGCCCAATAGCTATTCAAATACAAATCTCCAATATAAGTATGAATGGTAATCATAGAAGAACTATCCTTTTTATGAACTGTTAATTCATTTAAAGCAAAATTATCTTCCCCAAAAAGCTGCTCTTCTGTAATCAGGTTTAGCATTGACCTTGTCTGCAACCTATATTTATTGTCTTTTATTGAGTTTAAGACGTTAACTATATTTTCTTTATATGTAGAAGCCAGAAATCCTAATCTTCCAGTATTGATCCCTAGAATTGGAATTCCGCTATTACGAACAATGTTAATGGTCTCTAAAAAGGTACCATCACCACCAATGCAAATTAAAACATCTATACTATCCTTGATATCTTGATGTTTATTAAAAACATTATCCAATTCATCAATATGCAATCTAGGAGAAAGATATGACCTAAATGGTTGGTAAATGGAAACACTCCAACCAAACGCCATTAAGGTATCAAACAGTTCCTGAATATTAGGGATAAATGAATCGTCAAATGATCTGCCGTAAATTCCAACTCTCATTGTTACATGTTTAAGTAATTCATGAGCTCATCATAACGTCGTTTAAGATCATCATTTGTGTCTCCTTTAGCAAAGCTTGCTTTAATCACATAGTCATAACGATTAAAGGTTTGAATTATGCGATCTAAATCAACCGTATTGATTTTTATTGTAACCTCAATTTCAGTTGACTCTGGAGCAGAGGTTATATAAGAACTTAAAATTTTTGCATTATTTTCTTCAACAATACGTGCAATTTCCGTTAACGTATAGTCATGTGTATTCATTACCAAAACCAAAATCCCACCAGGTTCTTTAATTGAAATAACGCCAGTTATTTGCGACATTAAATAGAGTAAATCTGTACAACCAATATATTCATTATTGTCATTTAAGATTGGAACTACTGTAATTTTAGAATCAGCAATCAATTTCATCACCTCATAGGCATGAGAATTAAGATAGATAGATGGTTTAGGTAAATTCAAAAAACATTCATCTAATCGTAGTGCTGGGTCCGGCATATCATAAATATCATTTTCAGATAATAGACCTATATATTGATTTCCTTTAACCACTGGTAGGTGATTTACTCGAAATTCATTCATCCAATTGAGCGCTTTTTCGCCAGTTTCACTGTACTTCAGTGGTGGAATCATTTCCGATATGAGTTCTTCTGCTCTCATTTGGGCTTTTCTTATTCTTTTCCTGCTCAACGTGAGCATTAATTAATTTACGTGCTAAATTAAGTATTTATTGTGCTATCCTTTCTAAATTTGCATACAAAATTCTTTTACTTGAGGAAATGGGAACAAAATTAAGCGTGAACATTAATAAAATTGCTACAATACGTAATGCACGAGGAGGAAACACTCCTAATGTTGTTCAGGTTGCGATTGATTGTGAGATATTTGGTGCGGATGGCATTACTGTGCATCCACGGCCAGATGAGCGTCACATTACAAGCAATGATGTTGTGGAACTTGCAGACAAAATCAGCACAGAGTTTAATATTGAAGGGTATCCTAATGAGCGTTTCATGGAGCTTTTGAGAAAAGTGCAACCTGCACAAGCAACATTAGTACCAGATCCTCCAAATGTTTTAACTTCTAATGCTGGATGGGACACCTTAAAAGAGGCTGATTTTTTGAAAGGGATAATTTCAGAAATTAAGGCTATGGGTATTCGAACTTCTTTGTTTATTGAAACTGATGCTGCCATGATTAAGAAGGCTGCGGAATTAGGGGCGGATAGAATTGAATTTTATACAGGACCATATGCTGACTTATTTGAGGCTGATAAAGAAAAAGCGATTGCTCCATATCGCGAAGCAGCACAGGTTGCGCAAGAATGCGGATTGGAAATTAACGCTGGTCATGATTTAAATCTTAAGAACTTAAAGTATTTCAAAACCAACATTCCTAATTTGGCAGAAGTTTCTATTGGTCATGCTTTAATTTCAGATGCTTTGTATTTAGGTTTGGAAAACACGGTTATGATGTATCAAAGAGAATTAGACGCCTAGATTTTAAAATAATATGAAATTACATTATAGAGTTATAGGGAATGAAGAGGGGCAAGAAAACCTAAACAAAAAGCCTTTATTTATATTACACGGATTATTTGGTTCATCAGATAATTGGCAAACGCTTGCTAAAAAATTTGCAGAGCGCTATGTGGTTTATTTGGTTGATCAACGCAACCACGGACATTCTCCCCATTCTGATGATTTCGACTATGAATTGATGGCAGAAGATTTTTATACGTTAGTCAAGGACTTAGGATTGTCCAAAATCAATGTTATTGGTCATTCAATGGGTGGAAAAACAGTTATTAATTTTGCTAAAAACCATCCTGAGTTTTTAGATAAAATGATTGTTGTAGATATTTCGCACAAGCAATACCCAATGCATCACGAACAAATTTTGGCGGGCTTAAATGCAATCGATTTATCCGTTGTTAAAACACGGGGAAATGCTGATAAAGTTTTAAGCGAATATGTTTCTGAATTAGGTGTTCGTCAGTTTTTACTGAAAAACCTTTATTGGATTGAAAAAGGTCAATTGGCATGGCGCATTAACATACCAGTTTTGTCACGAGAAATTTATCGTATCATTGATGCCATTGAATTTGATCAAATTTCTGCCAACACGTTATTTATAAGAGGAGGGCGTTCAAATTATATATTAGAATCAGATTATTCTGAGATTAATACTCAATTTCCTCAATCTGAAATTTATTCGATAGAAGAATCTGGCCACTGGATACATGCAGAAGCACCTGTTGAATTTTATAATAAGGTCGTTGATTATCTACAATAAGTGATTTTTTACTTTTTTGAGAATAATTTTACTTTGATCACTAGATGAGGAAATTCTTCCTACTCCGTCAGACGAGAAATAAACGCTAAAGATTAGTACATCATCCTTTTCAAGGAAAAATGACACCTCTACCATATCTTCTAAGCTTCCTCTTCGGAATGTGATTTTATACTCATTTGATTCATCATCTAACATTTCAACCAAAGCACCATTCTCCAATTTTTCAGAACCTAATTCAAGTTCTTCAAAGTTGATTGTTGCACCTCTGGTGATGTCATGACTCAAGCTATTTAGCATTGAGATCATATATCGCGTATCGATAATAGCTTCTTGAACTCTTTGTGTTAACTCGGCTAATTCTTCCGTAATTTCTTCCATGCTATCTTCCTCTCCCAATTGTTCTATAATTGGTTCAGGTTCACCCACATCATTAGGTTCATTACTTTTATCTAATATTTCTTCTAAACTTGGTTTAGCCTCCTCGTCAACTGCATCTACCAAATCTGATAGTTGCAATTTTGGTTTTCTTATTTCCTCTAATGGAGTTTCCATATAATCATGTGCTTCTTGAGAAAAGTCACGTTCAAATGCACGCTCCAATTCTTCTCTCACCAATGATTCTCCTTCGCAGTTTAATTTGGCACGCAAAGCAATCGCAGCTCCTTGCTTTATTGAATAGGAAATTTCGAGCAACCGTTTCTTATCCTCATACACTTCAAAATAGCCTCCAGTTATCTCACCGTTATTAGATTGACCTTTAAACTTCACCTCATAAACATCCTCTTCCAACTCAAATGAGCTAATTTCTTTTTCTTCATCCACTGTCAATGCATCACTAGAAACAAAAGGTGCTCCAGCTACTGTTATGAGCAAGGAAATTTCATTCATTTCTTTTAAAAACAAAGCAAAATCTTTGGCTTTTACTGGGTCAATATCTTCTAAAACAAAATGCATCATAAGTTTACTTTTTTAGGTTATATCCAATATGAAATAAGGCATCTCCCTTATTTATTACAGGGTTATTATTATGTCCAAAAATGAATCCTTCCACTTTTGATAATACTTTTGATTGATATGTGTTGTATGGATTAGTTATACGTGCAAGTACTTCTCCTTTTGTTACAAAGTCTCCTGATTTTTTCTCTAAAATTACGACTCCAGATCGAGTGGCTCGAACCCATGTCTTTTTCAAAAAAGAATAAGATTCTACATTATCCACTTCTCCTTTAATCATGCCACGCTGAACAAGTACATTGTTGATAGCTCGCAAACCTTCATTCACAGAATAATCATCAACACGAAGCGATTCTCCACCTTCAAACACCACCATTGGAATTTCTTTTCCGAAAGCAGTTTTACGTAATGATTTAGGAATTAAGCCAGACTTTAACGCACATGGCATGTTCATATCCTGTGCTAATTTATAACTCTCTGGGTCCTCTGCTGTATATCTGGATTGCGGAAAATTATAAATACTCTTTCCGCCCGTATGAAAATCAATTGCTAAGTCTGCTGCAGGAAGAATATAATTAGTAAATGTATGTGCTATTCGAGAAGATAAAGATCCGTTTTTTGTTCCTGGAAACCCTCTATTCACATCTTTCCCATCAGGAAAACCACGCGAAAAATTTATAAACCCATAAACATTGAGCAAAGGAACCGTAATAACAGAGCCACACAACAGAGAACTAAACAGCTTATCTTGAGCTGCTCTGCGCACAATTTCAACCCCATTAATTTCATCTCCATGCACACCACCTATTAACAAAATAGTTGGCCCTTCAACCTCGCTTCGGTACACATGAGCAAATAAATCAATTTCAGTTCCAGAAGGTAAATTTGCCACGGGAATTTGGACTGTACATTCTTCCCCAGGTTTTATTGTTTTATTATAAATTTTCATTCTAATACTTTTCTTCAATAAAGCGGATTATCTCTTCTGCAACCTCTACTCCAGTTACTCCTTCTATCCCTTCTAATCCGGGAGATGAATTTACTTCAATTATTAACGCTCCTTTTTTTGAGCGCAAAATATCAACCCCAGCCACCTGCAGGCCTAATATTTTCACCGCACGAATTGCAATTTCACGTTCTTCTTCTGACAAAACCACACGTTGTCCGCTTCCACCGCGGTGAATGTTTGAGCGAAACTCATCTGCACTGGCAATTCGCATCATAGAAGCAACCACTTTATTGCCGACAATGAAAATTCTCAAATCCTTTCCCTTAAACTCCTCTATAAATTCTTGTAAAATAACTCGCTTATTAGCAATTGAAAAGCGGTTAAACATTTGGTG
Organism: uncultured Crocinitomix sp.; assembly: GCA_937136425.1. Taxonomy (GTDB): domain Bacteria; phylum Bacteroidota; class Bacteroidia; order Flavobacteriales_D; family Crocinitomicaceae; genus Crocinitomix. The sequence continues at coordinate 79,495 of CAKZON010000086.1, read as the reverse complement.
GGCTTCAATCTCATTCTTAATTAAATGAACTCCTAATCCTTGTGTTCCTTCCAAAACTTTTAGAATAAAAGGATAACCTAATTTGCGTTTAACAATTCGCTCGGCCTGGTGTAAATCGTTTGAAAAATAAGTTGCTGGAATGGGGATATTTTGCCCCGCTAATAATTGCAAACTTCTAAATTTATCGCGCGAATTGAAGATACCTGAAGGAGTATTTAACACAGGAGCTCCCATCTCTTGAAAATGTCGTACAACTGTTGTACCATATACTGTTGCAGAACTCCCAATTCTTGGAATAACCAAATCCGGTTTCAATAAAACTTCATTATTATAAACCACAATGAATCGTCCGTCCTCTATTAATAAATCACATTCCATATGATCTATAATTCGGACATTATGCCTCCTTTTTAGTGCGGCTCTATAAATGCGTGATGTAGAATAGAGCGTTGCACCTCGTGAAAGGATGTAAATTAGCATTTTATTGACAAATCAATTTATTTAAAAATTGGGTTATATTGATTATTTCATCAAGTTGTATAACCACAATTCATTATAAAAATAAATCTTTTTTCTAATTTATGCTCTTTTTGTTGACTTATACCAATAAAATAGACGGTATAGCTTTATAGATAAATCTCGTTTGTCTCAATCACATTACTTTCATGCAATGCTTTATCAATTAATTTAATTGTGTATTTAATTGTATCAGATTCTGTTGAAAATGGGTTTGAAAAATTGATCATGGTTACATCCATTGTTCCTTTGATACCACGTGCTTTTCCTTTTACCACAATTGGCTTTAATCTATACTGAAACACAATGGAATCACCTTCAATATCTCTGCCACGTTGCCAACCGTTGACGTCATCTTTTTCATAATAATCTACATGGAGGTTATAGTGAAAATATGAAGCCGAATTATAAGGTGCAAGCGTATCTTCAGGAGCTAGGCCAATATCACCATCTCCATCTGTAAAGCTAAAAGTAAGTTGAGCGCTATCTCCTGAAAAAATAAAAATTGGATCCGAAATTATAGGTTCAATAGGATACTCTTCACTTTTGAAACATGAAGAAACTAACACACTTAGTACTAGGAAGGAGAAAATAAGTTTTATTTTTGCGTGCATGAGTTCTTATCAATTTTAGGGTAAGTTCACCTTAATGTCTCTAAAGTTATTAATAATAAAGTGAACGCGCAAAACGAAGATAAATTACATTTTGATCCTCAGTCTATTTTTTCAATTGCAAATGAGGATGAATTTAATGCAAAAGCAATTCAACTTTTCAACTATCAGTTGAGAAATAACCTTGTTTACAAAACCTACTGCGCCCATTTAAATGTTAACGCCAAGACAATTGATCATTATTCAAAAATTCCATTTTTACCAATTTCATTTTTCAAAACACACCAAGTTGTTAGCTTTAATGAGGATCCGGCAATTACATTTAGTAGTAGTGGTACAACTGGAATGGTTACCAGTAAGCATCATGTAAAAGATCCTTTATTATATGAAAACTCATTCATTAAAGGGTTTGAACTTAACTATGGACCAATCAAGGATTATTTGGTTCTTGGGCTTCTCCCTTCCTACCTTGAAAGAGAAGGTTCCTCTTTAATTTATATGGTGGATCAATTTATTGCAATGTCACACCACGCAGATAGCGGCTTTTTTTTGGATGAATATGAAGAGCTTGATGCGGTAATTAAAAAAAATAAGGGCAAAAAAATATTATTGATTGGAGTGACTTATGCCTTATTAGATTTTGGAGAAAAATTTTCTCCTGATCTATCGGAATGCATTATAATGGAAACTGGAGGAATGAAGGGTAAACGTAAAGAGATGATAAAAGATGAATTGCATGCAGTTTTACGTTCTCATTTCTCTGCTCCTGTCATACACTCAGAGTATGGTATGACAGAGCTGCTTTCTCAAGCCTACAGTGAAGGTTTGCAATTTAAGTGTCCTCCTTGGATGAAAATATTAACTCGATCTCACTCTGACCCTTTCGAACTAGTTGAAAATAAAACTGGTGGTATAAATATTATTGACTTAGCAAACATTCATTCTTGTGCATTTATTGCAACGCAAGATTTAGGAAGAATAAATAATCAAACTTTTCAAGTTGTTGGCAGATTTGACAATTCAGACATTAGAGGTTGCAATTTATTAGTTCAATAAAATTTAACATTTTTTTTCCGCTTGTTTATTTGGACAAATCAAATTTTAATCTATCTTTGAAACATGTTTTTTCATGGAAACATAGTTTTTTGAGGTGAAAACACCAGCTATTTTTTAAGTGGCTGGTGTTTTTAGTTATAGACATAACGTTTTATCATTTGAATTTTAAGGTATAATGAAATTATTCAATCGCGAATTAAGTTGGTTGTCATTTAATGAACGTGTATTACAAGAGTCTTTGGATATATCAAATCCATTAGTTGAGCGCATTCGGTTTTTAGGTATTTATTCAAATAATATGGACGAGTTTTATCGCGTTCGTGTTGCATCAATCCGAAGACTTATAGCCATTAAGAAAAGAAAGGTTGAAGGATTTGACGGAGGACCAAAGGCATTGTTAAAAAAGATTAAACATGTTGTATTAGATCAACAACGTTTATTTGAGTTATCCTATCAAAAATTACTTCGTGAGTTAAGAGAGCATCATATTTTGCAAACTGATGGAAAACATTTGAAGGAAGCAGAAATTGATTTTATTCAAACTTTGTTTCGAGAAAAAATACGTCCTCAAATAGTACCTATCATGCTTTCGTCTAAGCGGAAATTTCCTCAGCTAAAAGATGGCGGAAATTACCTTGGTATTAAAATGATGGATTTTGAAAAAACCAAGGTAAAATATGCATTAATTGAAATCCCGGCTAATGCAGAACGTTTTGTCATTATTCCTACGCAAGAAAATGGACCTAACAAATTGATTCTATTGGATGATATTATTCGATTTAATCTAGCAGAGATATTTTCAATTTTCAAATTTGATTTAATTGTAGCACATGCGTTTAAAATAACGCGTGATGCTGAGTTAGATGTAGATGACGATATTTCAAAGAGTTATTTGGAAAAAATGAAAGAGAGCGTAGAAATGCGCAAGGAAGGTGACACCGTTCGTTTTGTATTTGATGCAGCTATGCCAATTGATCAATTACAATATCTAATGGAAGCATTAGGTTTAAAACCTGGAGAGAACATTATTCCTGGTGGAACTTATCACAATTTTAAGGACTTCATAAATTTTCCTGATTTCGAAAACAAGGCTTTCCGATTTAAGAGATTAAAACCTGTTGTTCATCCAGAGTTAAAAAATAACAGAGAACCTATTATAAAAAAAATCCTCTCTAAGGATATCCTTTTAACTTTCCCTTTTCAACGATTTCAACATGTAATTGACGTTTTGCGCGAGGCTGCAATTGATCCTAAAGTAATTTCAATAAAGATTAACTTATATAGGGTTGCTCCAAATTCGCATATCATTAATGCGCTAATAAGCGCTGCCCAAAATGGAATTAAAGTTACAGCTATTATTGAGTTAAAAGCACGATTTGATGAATCCAACAATATCACTTGGTCAAACTATTTAGAAGATAATGGTGTAAACGTATTGTTTGGTGTACAAAACCTTAAGGTACACTCCAAGTTGTTTTTAATTAAACGCAAAGTTGGTAGTAGAATTCAAATGGTTGCACATATAGGCACTGGAAACTTCCACGAAAAAACTGCCAATATTTACACGGACTGTTCACTATTAACAGCTGATAAATCGATTACCAGAGAAGTAGAAAAAGTATTTAAAATATTCAAGAACAATATTGATAGAAGTGTATTCAGAGAACTCCTTGTTTCCCCATTCAACATCCGTCGTAAATTGATTGGATTAATTGATAAAGAAATTACCAACGCAAAAAATGGTGAAGAAGCCAAAATCACAATTAAGTTAAACAATTTAGTAGATCCTAAAATCATCAAGAAATTATATGAAGCCTCATGTGCAGGTGTTGTAATTAATGGAGTAATTAGAGGTATTTGTGCCTTGGTGCCAGGAATTGAAGGCTTAAGTGAAAATATAACTATTAGAAGTATTGTTGGGCAGTTTTTAGAACATACGCGAATTTTCGTTTTTCATAATGGTGGAGAAGAAAAGTATTTCATTTCCTCTGCTGATTGGATGACAAGAAACTTAGATCGAAGAATTGAGGTAACTGTTCCTATCTATGACAAAAACCTTCAGAAAGACCTAAAATTTATGCTAGATGCATGTTTTTTAGATAATCAAAAAGCGAGAGCAATAGATTCGCTTCAGCGAAATAAAAATGTCAAGTCAGATTTGAACGAGAAATACAACGCGCAAAACGAAATTTATCATTATTTTAAATCCAAAAATTAGCGTGAATCAATGCGCTAAAAACCTTTAATTACTATTATGAAATTTGGGGCAATAGATGTTGGAACCAACGCCGCGCGACTATTAATCGGTGAAGTTGCTGAGGCTAATGAAGGATCATTAGTCAAAAAAATCTCTTATACGCGTATTCCTTTGCGATTGGGATTAGAAGTTTTCGAAAACGGCCTTATTTCTAAGCAAAAAGCTACAGAGTTTAAAAAATCAATGCTCGCATTCAAGTTAATTGCAGAAGTGTTTGATGTTGTTGAATTGAGAGCTTGCGCAACGTCAGCAATGCGTGAAGCATCCAACGGCAAAGACATACAAGCAATGATTAAAAATGAAACAGGTGTATCATTGGAAATTATTGATGGAGATCAAGAGGCCAGCATAATCTTTTCAAGCTTTTTATTGGTTGATGACTACGATTTGAGCCAACCATTCATAGTTATTGATGTTGGTGGTGGTAGTACAGAAATTTCTATTTTCTATAAAGGGGAAAAGACAAATGCAAAATCATTCAAGATTGGCACAATACGAATGCTAAAAGATAAAGTTGAAGGTGATATTTGGCCTAAAATTGAAAATTGGCTAAGTAAGAATGTGCGGCCAAATAAAGATTATTTAGTATTTGCTACTGGCGGAAACATTAATAAGATTCATAAACTACTTGGTAAAAAAGGAAACGAGGCGATTCCGGTTAAAGAATTAAAAGACTTGAGTGTTGATTTAAGGTCGTTAAGTTTATCCAAAAGGATATCGAAATATAAACTTAAACCCGACCGAGCAGACGTAATTGTGCCTGCGACGAAAATTTTTCTAAAAATTATTAAAAAATTGGAGTGTGAGGAACTATTGGTGCCAAAGATCGGATTATCAGACGGTATGATTCATCAAATGCACCGTAAATATTCGAATAAAAAGTCGAAATAATAGATTTGACAGAATTAAGTGAAAAATTAATTTCAAATTGTTTTTTGTTTTAAAGAATTAGTCATATATTTGTCGCCCGCAAAGAAAAAGTTCTTTGTTAGAAAAAGCATAATAAGCGAGAGTAGCTCAGTTGATAGAGCGCCACCTTGCCAAGGTGGAGGTCGCGGGTTTGAGCCCCGTCTCCCGCTCAACTGAACTTCAATTAATGTTTAGTCTTTAGACAACACATTAACGAAGCTTTAATAATAATTATGCTCGAGTGGTGGAATTGGTAGACACGCAAGACTTAAAATCTTGTGTCCATTAGGACGTGCGGGTTCAAGTCCCGCCTCGAGTACGAAGAACCCCGATTATCTTTTAGATGTCGGGGTTTTTTAGTCATTTAAAGCACCTTGCAGGAGCTTCCATTTCTTGCAAGTAGAAAGGCCCCGATCTTAGAAGTTGGGGCTTTTTGTTTTTCACACTTATTCTTATCTTTAAACAGCATATTCTCCCTATAGAACTATAGTACATCAAAAAAAGAGATTAGAGGCATAGATAATATGCCGATCAACATTTACTCAACAATCAATTTAAACTGTCTTAAACCAAGAGATGTTTGCGTTTCAACAAAATAAATTCCAGACTGAACATCTAATTCAAATGAATAGAATTGGTTAGCGATATCATTAACCTGATAAACCAAACTACCATTTGCAGAATAAACCTTAACCGCAGCATCTTGTATATGTCTTAAATCAATATTAACTAATCCATTATTTGGATTAGGGTAAATAGTAATGTTATCCAACAATGCTTCTTCCGAAACACCAACCCCATCAATAGAAACACATTCTGAAGTATCCACACATTCCCCAACTGTTACTTCAACAGCATAATCACCATCTTCTGTTGGGGTATAATTTGCACTTGACTCCCCATCAATTTCTGAATAATCATTATTACAGTCTAACCACCTGTATACAGCTCCGGTTTCGTTGGAAGTTATAACTCCGCCAATAGCAGTTGTTGTTATATCAACCTCATTAATTGTTAAATCAAGCGTTACAATGCTGTCACAGCCATCAATATTTAATAAATTTTGCGTTGCAGAGTTATTATCTTCGTAATAAGTAACACCGTCTGTCCACGTGTAAGAAATACATGAGGTGATTTCGTCGGTTGTTGCACTTGGTGAGCAGGCGTTTAGTTTTAGAAAGTAAATATCCGCGTTACCGATTGATTCCAAGTTAAATTCACCCGCACCAGGATCAAAGTCAACAGTGAGCTTATAATTCCCTGCAACATAGACGTTACTTTCCGGGTCAACATCTATTGCAAAGCCTTGATCTATATCTGTTCCGCCCATAGTTTGGGCCCAGATAAAATTACCATCTTGATCCAATTTCTGGATGAAGATATCCGCAGAACCTTCAGATGTTAAATTAGTTACACCTGCATTAGGGTCAAAATCAACTGTACCAGCAAAAAGCCCTGTAACGTAAATATTATTTGACGCGTCCAATTTTAAGTCATACCCTCTATCCTGTTCTGTTCCACCAATTTGTTTAGCCCATAAAAGATTACCATCCATGTCCAATTTTTGAATGAAAAAATCCGTTGATCCGCTCGAAGTTAATTCAGTTACTCCAGGACCTGGTTCAATATCCATTGTAAGCGTAACACTTCCTATTGAGTAAATATTTCCATCACTATCAAGATCCATCCTTTCATAAGTATCTCCAGCTTCTCCACCAAATGTACCAGCCCAGACAAAATCACCATCAGCATCCAATTTTAGTATAAAATCATCCCAGAAGCCCAATGCTGTAAAAGGATAAGTTGGTACTCCCGGATCAAAGTCACAGGTGCCAGCATAATTTCCGCCGACATAAACATTTGAACTGGCATCCACCTCTACTGACCAAACCTTTTCCTCAGCAGTTCCTCCGATTGATTTTACCCATATCAAATCACCATCTGAATTCAATTTTTGAATGAAAACGTCTCTATCTCCTGCTGAAGTTATATCAAAAACACCAACTCCTGGATCAAAATCGACTGTTCCTTCATAGATGCCTACAGCATAAATATTACCTATTTCGTCAACTGTTATTGCTCTGCCTGTGTCTGGCAGAGCATCACCGTTCGCATTTGCCCATTCGAAATTACCATCAGCATCCAATTTTAACACGAAAATATCAGCATTGGTTCCGGCATCCAATTCAAACACCCCTGGACCTGGGTCAAAATCAACCATCTCCGCAAATCCACCGGTGATATATACAAAACCGTCTTTGGCACAAACGGAGTAAGCCACGCATAAGCTCGAACTTCCAAACGACGTACACCACTCTAACTCACCTAATATATTATACTTAGCAATGTAGATGTCGTCTGCAATTGCCGTTAATTCATTGACCCCAACACCAGGATCAAAATCAATTGTATTTTGGAAACTACCTGTGATATATGTGTTCCCAAATTCATCTACAGTCATATCTTGGACACGATCCAAACTTCCAGAACCAATTGAACCCGCCCAATCAAAAACTGCTTCTTGCGAATGAACTTTGCCAAAGATTAAAAATGTGAATATTAAAAGTCTATATTTTCCCATACCGCATGATTTTAACCGATTACAACACATTAATTATAAAGGAATAGCAATGCTGTGTTTGGATCAACTACTTATAAGCTAAGATACGAAAAACAAGTCCTTCTCGATACGATTTCTTAAAAAAATCACTCGAAGTGACTGGTTTTTCGTTTAATTGTTTCTACTAGAAATCACGCGCCTTATTTGGCCGAAGCTCTGCGAAGCGGAAGAAGTGACTGGTTTTTCTTTAGCCGTTGGATAATCCTCCATACCTGAATCAACAACAAAGTGAAGAATTCCAAATAGGCTTATTTATCCTCAATATTGTCAAAGGAAAGGTTACTGCTTCCTTCGCCCCGTCCTGTTGTTTTTCTTCGACCTACCCAAGTAACTACCGTTCCATTTTCTGTACGAGTACGCTGCCAAGTTCGTTTAACGATTGCTCCAGCCCGAGGCACTTCATTTTCATGAATGAAGTATGCATTCCAAGATTCGGTTAGACTGTCAAAATTAGTTCGCAACAATGCAGTTCGTGGTCGGATTCGCTCTACATCAAGCCCATCAATATACCGTGGTAATGCCGCTCGTTGTAGTTGTATTTTATGACTTATGCGAGAAGGTTCGTCCAATTTTTTAGGCACAAATGGAATCCAATTTTCCGGAACTGAATTTGCCAATTTATATTTAATCACGGCATCATTATCAACCAAATCAGGCACTTCTCCGACAGCCAACGTTTTTAAGAAATCGACATGTTTAAGTGCTGTTTCGTATCCATCTACGCCACCACTTAGTCCGTTTGGAACAATTTTCTCAATTCCCCAAACCATATTCGCCATTTCGTCTCGAATAAAGTTAATTGATTCGATTGGATCGCTTTCCAAAACTTGACCTGCGACAGGAGGGATAAATAGACGCGTATCTGGGATTGTTGGATCATCTCCTTTTGTACTTAACCCAAAGAAAGACCAACGTTTCCAATCATCATCATAAACTTCACCCTCTAATTCACTTTCACCATTTGCAGACAAGACCTTTGTTTCTTGTCCAAAACAATCCGTGACCACAATATTCGAGATTTCACATAAACTTCCGGCCTCAACCGTATGTGGGAAAATCATCCAATCATTGCTATAAATTAATCCAAATTCCGCATAAATAATTTTGGCCGTATCTGAAGTAGAAGGATTTACATCTCCTAAATCAACTTTACGATCCTCCATTTCCCACCAACGCGGATTTGGCATCCCCGCAAATTTAACTGCAGAAGGAACAAGTGTAAAATTTTCTTCTGAGATAAAAGAGGGATCAAAATCTTCCAATTCAATATCATAATTATCGGAATCCTTTTCATATTCAAAAGCGAACCAATCTAAACTGCCTTGATAATATTCCTCCGAGACAAGAACGTCTGTTGTTTCGGGTTCATCATCCGTAGTTCGAGGTGCAGCAACAGTAAATTGGTACTCCAACTGGCTCGAATTCCATGCAGAATCAGAAGAAGGCTGCGCATAATTTTTATTAAACCAACTTATAAAAGACGTTTTCGAGGCAGTAATAATCGCGAGCACTGCTATTTCAATAGTCGCGTTAACACTCAAGTCTGCCGTAATAAAAGCGGTTGGATCATTAACACCTTCGTTTAACCATAGGTAAAATTCATATCCATCAAATGCACGTCCATTTGTATGCGCTGCGGTGGCATGCCATAAATCAGGGTTACTGTAGAAGGCAGCACTAGCTGTAGCATCATCAGCTGGCAGGTAAAAATTAAGATCCAAATCATCAGGCCCGTCTGTTTTTCTAAATTCGCCTATTACGATTTCGATCAATTCTTCAACCGTAACGTCATTATCGGGATCATCCGGATCGATTGTAATTTCATTCTTTATCTTCTTAGAAATTAATTTTTCCCAATAACGACTCATTTCTAATCGCATCAAAAAGTCAAACTCAATGGGCTCTTTTTCAACATCTGCTTCCAAAGGAAGGTTTGTTTGAATATTATCTGGGCTATTCCCGCCCAATTGCAGCATATTTAATTTGTTTTTTTTGATTTGGACTCTTGAAAAAATTGCAGATCCCGTGTCTTCCGCCTGATATTCGCCAAATTGCCATTGTCTTGTCATCATCCAAAGCGCATCACGCACTTCTGCTCGTAATGTTCGATCAAAATCTTCCGTTCTTGGTCTTGGTTCTAATCGGTTCCATGTAATTATTCCTGGTGTCGTTGGCATAATTTTCTTTTTTAATATTTTCGGGGTTCGGGTTTCGAGAGCCTCAACCCTCGATCTCAATGTCATTCCCTATCTGCTTTCTTTGTTCTCTTTTTACTATCTTAATCCTATTCAACGGCAAAGTCCGAAGGTGCAATATGTCCATATTGACCGTTATCAGCATCCACTACATTTCTTGCAAAATCAAGTGACGGCGTTGAATCATTTGCGCTAATTGCTGCTACCAATGCTGGCAATGCCTGCCCCCAAATCTTTTTCTTGATATCATCTGGCTCAACTGCTCGTTTTTTAGCAAGGCTTAGGGTTTCGTTTAAGGTATCCATTAAATCATCCCATTTCCATTGCCCTGTAATTTCAGGGGTTACTGCCATTATCAGGTTGTTAGGTGCTTCCGCATTGGGTTCATTATAATGCATGGCAACTCCCGTATGTACCTCCTTGTAAGGAATTGTTTCTACCCATTCATCCAATACCATTCCCGCATGGCCACTAGTGGCTTCTTCTATTGCTGGTAATTCAAGAACAAGAGATAGATTGTCTCCTGGGATTTTGTAACCTTCGGGTAATGCCATTCCGATCCAACGATCTGTCAATGTATCCTCTACTGGCAATTGGGTGACAATTAATTCACTTGCTTGTGACCCTGTTAGTGAATCTGAATAAAGTCGCATTCGTTGATAATTGGCTACATGCGGTTTTACTTTCGCAACTCCCTGAACCCATTCTTCAACCGCCATTTCTCCTGCCACATCTAATAAATTGATATTCGAACGTGTTAATTCCACGTCAAGCGTATTTAACAATTCAAAATTCGGATACACTTTAAATACTCTTCCAAAGATTGCTTCACTCGCTTTGGATAAATTTTGATTCACTTCTTTTACCGAAGTCAGCGTATCCAACCCTCCCAATAAAGAATTTGCCTTTTCTTTGCGCTCTATCAATATTCCTTTTAAACGGTTCGCTATTGAAACTAAATTATCACGTTCCTCTTCGCTATAACTAAATACTGAACTAGGATATATGTTTGGTACACCGAAAAATGCCCCTTTTAATATTTCAGTTCTTAAATTCTCAATCGGCGCTTCATTTGCAGGATCAATAGGATCTGCCGGATCTACTGGATAAGTTAGTCCTCCCGCTGTTGTAATCAAACTTTCTAGATTTGCAATTAATGTATCCATGTCATTATCAAATCCTGCCGTTATTCCAGTTACTTCTTTCAATCGGTCACTCGTTTCATTTGTACTTAAGTACGTCAGTACGTCTGGTTTCTCAATAACCTGCGCATTTGCTGCTAATAAATAATCTTCATAATTGAGTGGACGACTATTCCCTATAATTGTTTTTAGCTCTTTCACCAAAGGTAAAATTTGGAAAAGTGATAATTCACTTTCGGCATCAATGCCTGCTGTATCTGTATATGAAATTCGTACTTTAATACCGTCCTCCGCTATCTCGTTTTTGATGATATTATAGGCAATTCTAGTAGATAATTCCGCAGCATCCTGACTTCCACCTTGGTCTCCCATTAAATAAATAAAGTCAATGGGTTCGATTTCCAAATCATTTAAATTTAGCTGTAATGGATTTTCTGTGACAATCTCCATGCCATCTCCACCAATTGAAACCGTATCATAAGTCACGTTAAAAATGATCGAATTTGGTGAAGGCAATTGCTTTGACAACCAACCGTTCAATGTTGGTTCTGCATGTGAACGAGCCGTTCCAGTGACCGTCCAAATTGACGAATCGCTTAAACTTTGATCAAATTCAATTCCAAAACGGTGGGTTAAAGCCGCGCCTTGCCGTGGTGTTTTTATGATTTCTGGTTCTTGGATATAACCACCTTCGCCCAACACCTTCAAAACAGCACCTGAACGTTCAATATTTCCTTTCGCCAATTGGTAGACACTTTCTGAAAGCAGAAGGTCAGCGATTGCATCCATGTCGTTTTGAATTTTATCTAGTGCCTTTCTTATTCCTGTTTCTTCAGGGAGCAAGACAGGTACACCACCATTCATAGTAGCTAACAATCCCTCAAAAAGGGGTGCATCAGCTTCAATATCGTTCAATAAAGCGAGACCGTCAATTACGTTACTTGCTTCCTGATTTTCAACAGAAGTAGTTTCGTCTTTTGAAATTACACTACCAGTTGTCAATGGATAAGCCAAACGAAAATCCAAAATATATTGATCCAAATTAAGATTAAAGTCATCCGTTCCGAAATCCTCTGGTCGCTCATGCAATTCACGTTCAAAACGATAGCCTAACATAGCTGCTAAGCTCTGTCCGTTTTGAATACCTTCTAAATAATAAAGCGCTCGTTTAACCCGCTGCGAAGTTAAGTTCACGGCCATGGTATCATCATCCGAACCAGCTTCTTTATGCGACAGATAACCTGCTCTCAAAATTGCTGCCGTAACCGCATGATTGACAGATGGTGCATGAACGAACCCTTGATTTTGATCGTCACTACTTGGTTCAGGTTTAATTTTTCCACTATTTACATCTCTGTTCAACGGAATAAGTGGTTTATCTCCAATGTAATTAAAAGCGTTATCCACTTCTGGAGATGTTGGCAGTTCGGTTTGATTACCATCCACTTCTACCACGTGAATTCCAGGATTATCGGTATTTGGTTTCAAGTCTTCTAAAATTCCGAAGGCACCTAAATAAATTCCTTTATCGGCGCTTTGCTGTTTTTCCAGCCGTTCACTTACTAATCCTGTCATCCAAGCATCAAGGCGGTAATTACATAAATCCAAATGCTCGGCAAAGGCTCTTTCCAACCTTGCGGTTGGCAATCCTTTTAATTTTTCTAAAGCATCCTTTACATTGGTTAAACTAGAAACGGAGACATGTCCAGATAGTAACAGACCATCCATGTGTGCTTCCATAGTTTCGGTTCCGCTAACCGCAGGAACTGGCTCAGTCAAATAATCCCATTTTAATTGATTGGATTGATATTGACTTATGCGATTATTGTATTCGCTATTAATTGTTTGCTGAATATTAGATTGCGCTTGCGTCAATAATTGTCCTTCTCTGGTTCGAACTTGATGACGTGCCACATTTTGTGTACCTGAAAATTCTTGTTCAACTTGCTGTTTAATTTGTAATTTAGCTGTGATCGTAACTTCTTCCGTTACCGATTTTAACACAATTGCTTTTTCCTCTTCAGAAAGGCTTGTTGCAGCAACTATACCTTGCAATTCAATTTCTAATTCTGCCTCTGAACTTACTTTTCCTGCTGCAAATAATAATCCGGTCGAGGTATTTAAATACTCTTGTAAATAAGCATGTCTTAATAATAAATAGAGCAATGCTTTTGGCGGCTTCTGATCTAACGCAACTCCTGGGATATTATCAAAATCCTCAGCTCTAATTTTAGGAATAGTAGTCGTATTCGCCGTTAACCAATGAATGTAATTCCATCCTGTATCTGGAAAAGGTTGAATACCTCTTATTTCAGAATAAGGAAGTGCTGTAAATCCATCTATCACCGGACCATTTAAAAGCCGTTGTTCGATTAAGAAATTCAATTCAAAAATCTTTGGTGGTTCGGCCATAGAAAATCCAAGCTCGGCACTATAACTTACTAGAAGGGCATTCAATTCAGCCGGGCTAATTATTGGAAAACCGTCTGGAACATCAGCATCCGAATAATTTAAAAAACGCCAAAGGTTCCACATATTATGCGCCCCGTTTGCAAAGCGCTGATGAAATTCTACCGAACTTGCGTGTAATCCTAAAATATCTAAAAAATGTTGAGATGGATCATCTGCTTCATTATTCAATTGAACATGTTTGACGTGTTCTTCAGCAAATTCACCCCATTTAGCACTCATAGGCTTTAGGAGGTTCTGATTTAAACGCTCGTAATAGGCATCATTTTGACTCGTCGAATCTCCATAGTTCCAACGAGAAAAAGCAGAACTTGTTATTACGCCATAAGGTTGACTATCTACTCTAAAAGCTGGGATTTTACCTCTTCCCAAAACATATTCGTTGAAAAAATCACGCGTTCTATTTCGTTCAGCAGTACTAATATGCGGATGCAACATTTGTTTCATGAAATAGCCCATTGTGGCAGGCCATAAAGCACGATTCATGGCAATTGCCTCACAAACATCCGTTCCGTTTGCATGAAATACGTGCTGCACCAATTCTTGATCGACACCCATTAAATCCGCAAACCATTGTCCGTCAGATTTTTCTAATAAACCCGTTTCATCCGAAAACAATTCGCCTTTACCTTCTATTTTTAAACTTTCTTTCGCTTCAGTAATAATGCGTTCATATCCCGATTTTAAACCTTCAGTATTATTAGTAGGTGTACCCTGTGGGATTAATGAAAAACCACCTGTTGTATAATGATGATTTTCAACCAATTCCTCGAATAAGCCTGTTGCTTCTTGTTTATCAGCAGTAAGTTTTAGTCCTAGAACCAAAATGCGGTGGATGTATACCTCTTCCTGTGGTTCAAGGGGAATTGAAATTCCCATCCCCACATTCTTTGCTTCCTTAAAATCAGTCAGCCATTTAATTTCTTCTGGAAATTGAACCGCTCCTTCCAATTGTTCAAAATCACCTTCCTCATCTTCGGACGGATTCATTCCCATTTGAAGTGGGTCAGGAATATGACTTCCCACTACCTCTCGATAATTCGTTTCATCCGAATATAATCTTACAACAAAACGATCGGGTAAAACGTAGGACTTTGCCGCTTCTGACCAAGCTGATAATTTTATGTCTAAGGTTGGGAAAATGGGACCATCTTCTGTGGGAAACGGATCATCATGAATATTAGTTGGTTCCGTTTGTTTCGCTATCCAAGCGCCTCTTTCTGGTCCATAAGCACCAACAAGTGCTCGCCAAGCCCCTAATTGAGGATCGATTTCACCCTCGGGAACCTCTGCATTCCAAGATTCACCCCAGATCAAGTTCCAATAAGTTTGTCCCGCTATTTCTTCATCAGTAGTCAATCGCTTTTCATGTGTGTGAATAGCAATATCATCTGGAAAAATCCGAACCCACAATTCTTTTCTGTCGGGAATCGAAAAACCCGCAGCGGTGTCTCCTTCAATTTCTCTTCTCACATGCTTTACATCCATATATCGCGTTTCAACACGAACAGGCAGCAATAAAAATGGCGTATTATCATCAAAGGTATTAATGAGGTATCGCGGATCATTCAACTGAGAAATTTCTTGCAAGTTCATTTCCAATGCTTGTGCATTTGCAGCCAATGAACCGGAAAATTGTGACACTTCACCTTCTTTACTTGTTCTGGTCTGTACAATGCCCGCAAGTGCTTGTTCTTTTACTTCGTGTTCTTGAATTTTCAATTGTTTTTTATTAGACAAATCCGCCTTAACAGCCTGTTCAGCTGCAACAGCATCATTATCCACGGGGTTTTCACGTTGTAAATCACTAATTTTTTGTGTAGATGCTTGAATTTTTATATCGATCTCAGTCAAAAACCGTTGATGCGCAGTTTCGTTTAACTCAAGTATCGCTCTTTTTTCTAAAGCTTCAACTTTTGTTAAAGCATCTTTCGCCTTTTTCAAATCAGCCGCGACACTTCTCTGTGTGTTTTTCAACACATTAAATTGAGAATGAAGTTGACTGTAATTCTGAATTTCTTGAGTCCCTAAGAATCCACCAATTCTTCCTTCTAAATTTAACAGATAATCATCCAACAAATCCATTTCATCATCCCATTGTCTGAGCAAGGCATCTTTTTGCTGTTGCGTTTGACTTCCTTCTTGCAAATTTTGTAATTGTTTTTCAAAATCTGCAATCTTTATACGGGACGAACGAACATATTCTCTTGCACTTTCGATTTGCGCTTGCTTGTTTGCTATTTGATTATTGGGCATTTTTTTTCTTTTTTTAATTTCGATTATTAAATGTTAAAGTTTTTTCACTTCTTAATTCAGCGTTCGATATTCATTATTCCTTTTTTATTCTTCTTCTTGCAACATTTCTCTCGCATGTACACAAACCATAACCGGGTTTTGGTAAAGAATACTTGCCATTTGAGCTGCATTCATATTCCCATCCCAAGTTGGAGCTTCTGGACTTAGTTCAAGTAAATCACTTAATCCAATTGATTCAGTTGAAGACAATCGTCCCCAATGGAGATCGTTCCAAGAATCAAACGGAGATACCTCTTCCGGATCAACATCTAAAGCAAAACGTGCTTCTCCAGGACGTTCCTTTAATACAAAGAAATAACCAGGATTATCATCTCCGATTGGGTCACCATCCAAAACTGCCTGATGCAGTACCGCGGGGTCTGCTCCTCTTGCTTCTTCAATGGTTAAATCAAATCCAAAAAATGTGATATCCGGATCTATTGTTGCATTGAATATTGGATAAACCTCAGTATTGTCCTTTGGTCTTCTAGGTAAATCGTACTGTTTTACACCTTCATCCTCCTGCCATTCTGCCTGAATAGCATAAATCACTGCATTGGGATATTTACGTAATAAATCACCACGAATCAAAAGAACGGGTTTTGCAGGTACTTCACCTGTATTATGTGTGCCTAAATTTGTTGTCTTGTCCCAGGTATGAATTTTTGAAATATCGTAGCGATTTTCTTCTAATTCACTAGCCGTTAACCCATCCGTATTAATACCATCTGAAACATTCCAAAATTGCTGAAAATAAGTTCCACGTTGATCAGTTGGGTATTCCCTCCACAATAACTCACGCCCCATTTCATGGTTCAGGCCAACCATATACGATTCAATAAATTTTTGATTAGTTTCTAACAATGAAATTGTATTCATTGGTACCAAATTCAAATTTGGAATCAATAATTGCGTATCCAAATCACGAACTGCTTCATACATTGGCTTACTGAAAACAGGATGCGCCATTGCCGGAACAATTCTTTCAGGAGTAGGCTCGGCTTCATCAAAAACGATTGTTTTATAGACTCTTGAAACCATTGTTTTTTTAGGTCGAATTTCTTCCTTAATGCTCGTTGCTTTTGTGATATCAAATGGTGGTTTTGGAGTAGGCAAAACCCAGTTTATTCCGTCATAATATGTCGTAAATGGAGCAAGGGCATCTTTATAAGCTGTTGTTTCCGTGCCCCCTGTATTATCAGGATCAACACCAAGTGCTCCTAATCTAAATGCTGGACTGTGCGGAACCGTATTACCGACACCTTCGTTCAACAAAGAAACAGCTGTACATGGCTGCAAACCTGGCATATCAGGCTCCGACTTTATTACTGCAGCCGTTGCCGTACCATTATCCAAACGATCTACCAATTCTTGTCCTCCAAATGACGTATTTATTTTTTGTTCAGGATCCAATTTTTTCATAAAGGGTCCGATTGGTCTAGCAATTCTTCTAAAGGACTTGTCTTCAACAGCTAATGGGAGACGCGCCTCTTTTTCTTCTTTGTAAAATGTTTTTCCCGAATCAGTATTTTTAATTCGGCGCTTCATTTTTCCCGTTAAAGCCAATGCTTTTTCATTTGGTTGAGATTTAACATGCTTTTTATAAAGGGCGTTTGCCGTTTCCATTGTTAACTGTGCCCAAAGGACTTTTTTGTTTGCCTCAATCACATCTCCTAATTGCTCCCAAGCCTCATCCATTAAAAAGTCCTGATCTTGTTGCACAACTTCCGTTCCCACAGAAGCTACTGCTCTGTGTCGCGGATCTAAATTTAATTCGTGAAACCAGTTCGCTGTATCTGCTGTTCCATCTGCATTGTCAATTTCTGCTCTATTTTTTAAAAAGTGCCAACGACCATATAAGGGTGGCGCAATTATTGGATCATCATTGACCAATGCATCTCCTATTTCTGATTCAGCCTCTCCGTAATGGTTATCCGAAGCAGATAAGTCTCCCTCTAATTTTAAGTCTTCGTCTAAATTGACCAAATCTTGTAATTGTTCTCTGAAATTTATCTGGGTCGTTGGGTCGAAGCCACCAATATCATCTTGGGCATCAGGGTAAGGGTATGCCTCACCAGTGCTTTCAGGTATTTTCAAAGCACCTTCAAGTGACAACGTAGTTTTTGTTACCGTTTCTCCGTCGTCATCCAAATCTACCTGATAATTTAAACCAAATCCCGGGTCTTGAATATCCATAGGTCGTCGCCCGACCTGGTTGTCCAATGTTCTAGGTTTTAACAATCGCACCAAATGTTCAAAATCTCCACCTTCACTGGTCTCAAATGACCAAGTATGATACACTGGCCAACGATTGGGTTCGTGTTCAGGATTATGTGCTGTTCCCCAGGATGCCAATTGAACTGGAATCTTAGGATCAAATTCTTCAAATTTCACGCCTAAACCCGCCAAACGACCAACTTCATAAGAAGGCACTAAAAAGGCATGGTATTTTACGTTTTGCTCCAATTTTCGTGGAGAAAGAATTCTACAGGTTGCTAAATTTGGATTGAAGCCGGCATTTTCCTCTAATTTGTCAATTGCTATCGAAAGTTCATCTGTTTCAACATCTGCCAATTTATCATTTGCTTGAACATGCGCCCAAGCAGCAATTTCCTGATGATTTGGTAAAAAACTTGCGGTTGCTCCATCCGCAATCGTAATGGAAGGCAAAATACCATACGTTGGATCTTCTAAACTAAATTCAGATTCTTTTAAAACGAATAAAAACAACCATGGACGCAATTGTCCATTGGTATTGGCTGCTGCTGGCGAATAACGCCATGCAAAATCTTCGTCGTAAAACTGAATACTAGCCAAATAGTTCGGCTCAAAATTGATTGTTTTATCCTGCGGATCATTTTTTACTATGGCCGTATTACTAAAGCCAACAATATCCCCAGGTCCAATGAGGCTGACATCTTTTGGAAATGTTACAGTATCCGAAGTTCCTCCATTCGTTCCGGTAACGTTCAACTTAACCGAAATTTTTGCACGTTCTAAATCCGTCCCACCCGTTCCACTGGTTTCCTCATCATCAATCTTATTGGCAATTCCTTTGCGGAGCCAAGGAAGAAAGGTATAATCTGGTAAAATACTTTCTGACATAATTATACAAGTTCATGTTCCAGCACTACATCTATTTGATCGACTAGTTCTGGATTATTAGTAAATAAATCTGCTAAAGCCACTTGAGCCTCAGCCTCACTTCCGAAGGTCAACTCACCTTCTACTTCTGCGAAGGCACTCAAATCTTCAAGGTTTGCAATGGTAAAAGTCTCAGTTGCTACTTTCATTTTATTCGGTGCAAAATTCGACTTTGCGCGTTTTTTACTCCCTATGCTAGAATTAGAAGTTGAATTATTGTTTACCCAATTTTGGAAAGTGGCTGTGTTTTCTGTGAATAATCCATCCAATTTATCCCCAAATTCAGTAGAATCATAGACGATTTGTTCATATTCTACTTTCCGAGTTAAATAGTCACTACTATCATAGCGGTTGGTGTCTTCAACTTTAAGTCCTGAGTCCATTTTCTCAAATGACTTACGTGCTAATTTTTCATTATCCGATAGTTCAACATAATCAGCAGGAGCAAAAAATTCTTTTGTAGTTGCGCTTATAAATTCAAAGTCACCTTCATCTGTCAACGTCATTGAAAAGTGCTGATAATCCATTGGGACTTGCTTACCAAATTTATTAATAACCGTATTCATTGGTACGACCTTTTGCTCAAAACGCAAACTCCCATTGGGATGTGAAAGCGTTATAGGTTCTGCTCCCTCTTCTTGTTTTTTTAAGGTGACAGATAAATTTGATTCAGCAGGGAAAACACCTTGCCAGTTTGAAGGACTATTTGCTGCCTCTTCCAATCGCGGCATAACGTTAATGTCCGGCAACTCTGTATTTTCTTCCTCACCGAACGTTTTATCGAAGTTGACTTTTTTCTTAATCTTCAGGAATACAAACTCAGCCTTTCCTTGAACATGCCACGGCTTTGGTCCTTCAAGCATTCCATATAAGGAAATTGAAAAGAGGGCTTTACTATTGTGTAACACTGATAGCATAGCATAAAGCTCCGCTTTCAAATAGAACGGTGAGAATTGAATTAATATATCAAAACCAAGATTTCCAATGACCTCTAGTCCTGCCGGCAAACTGAAGTAAAAATCGAGGAGAGATCCCATTTGAACCGTGTTAGACGTTACGGCCAAATAGGTCGATAAGGTCAGTCTCGGATTATCCTCTGCCAGGAAGTTAATCATCAACCTATTCATAGTAGGCAGATTCAACGGCGGCGGCGTAAATGAAGGGTGGAATCCACCCACTGAGAATAAGAAATTCGGTTCATCTCCCCATTTGAGACGGAAAGCCATATCTCCAGCCAATCCAAAGGTCAATAATTTAGAATCATAAATAGAAGCGTCAAACGTGATATATTTTGCTTCAAAATCGATTGTTCCTACAAAATTGATCTGTAATCTTACCAAGTCGTTATCGTCTGTAGGAAGAAGACATTTAACCACACCTAACACTGCCAATCGAACTGGCTTAGGTACTGAAAGCATTAAACCAAGTTCAATGGTAATTAAAGTTGGGGTTCCCCAACCAATTAATCCCATCACTCCAAAAGTATAACGTCCTTTTTGTATAGGGAATATTGTTTCAAGATCCGAAACTATTTGTGCAATATTCCCAACCGGATCATCCGGGAACATAATATTATCAATGGCATTGGTTTTAACCCCATCTCGCAGTGCTTGCAAATTCATGTCGCGGTTAATTCCAACTAAACCACCAACACCGTTTAAGGTAAATCCAAAGCTTAAATTAATTGGTGAAAATTCGGCTGTTACCAATAGCAAGACCGAATTTCCTTTTTCACCACTTGGTAATTTTGTAGTAATGATACCAATCACTTTTAGGGAAATTTTATCTTTAATGGTTAGCTCGGCTACACCTACATATCTTCCTTTTTCGAAATCAAGGAACACGTAGCCTCCACCTGTTATGGCTTTTGCGTCCACTTTAAGTCCTATACCTTTTGGTGGAATTAAGCCAAACGCAGCATTAAACGGCCCTACATTTCCACCTTCTTCAACTTTAGTTAAATCTACTTCTGCTCCTAGTCCATCAATGGTAAGCACTACGATTTTCTTCAAATTAAATACCGCTCCGACTAGTTGCACACCTACCGTTACACCAGCTTCCACCGGAGCTAGGGATAAATCGATCGCTTCTAATTTAAATAAGCCATCATCTTTTTTCTGATTGAACGGAATGCGGAACGTTGACTTTTCGAGGGCTGGAGGGCCGTCGTTTGACAAGCCTAATTTTAGGCCATTAGCCCATTCAAGGGTTAAGTCATAGACAAAACCATCTCCTTGCAACCATCCTAAATTATGCGCATCAATAATATAAGGCACAAATTTATTCACGTAAGGAATTTCAAGATTGTTTTGCAATTTGGCCGAAAGGCCGACGAAGAATTTGTCATTTTGGCGGCCTAATTCGAGTTCGCGCAAGGTAAGCGTAAAAATGCTATTGTCTATAACGTCTACTCCATCTGGGTAACCAACATGAATTTTGAATCCATCCGTAAAATCGATTTCAAAATTAAGCGGTTCATCTATTGCATCCCAAGATGGTATCTCAATTTTACCGGTAACGGTACTTGAAACAACTTTATTTTTACTGAAGGTTAGGAAGAAATCTTCAACTGTAATGGTTAACTGTTCACCAATTTTAAATTGGAGTAGTCCGAACGCAGGAGCGTCAATCTCCGACACCACTCCAACTTCAGAAATATCGTAGTATTGATTTTCGGCATCAACAATCGTTAATCCTTCATCTGGAATATGAATAGTTAAGATCTGGTCATCAGTTCCAAATGTATCATCTTCATCACCATCACCTTCAATAAGTATTGTTTTTAGGCCCGTAATGGTCATTTTTTTTGTTTCAACATCAAAAGAAAATCCATCCGCATTGGGGATGAAATTTAAATGTATCTCGCTGTCATCTTCCGATTGGATACCAATTGTTCCTGACATTCCTCCATGAGAGCCAATTAATAAATTTCTGGCAACAATTGACGCTTCATTGTCAGCACTTGCGTTAAATATATTTGGAAAAGTAATCGAAGCCTCCTGAATATAAACACCCTTGAAGTCCATAGGCCTACCGTCAGCATCAGCCTCCGGAATATTCCTTTCATTACTAAAATCGACCTTTATACCTCCAATATCAATAATTAAACCAGTGTTCCCAATTTGCGCAGGCACATTCGAGCTAATCACAAAATCGACATCTGCACCCAATCCAGTTTTACTGTGAACATAAAGCAAAATATCGCCAAAATTAAACAAGACTTTCGGGAATTCATTTTCATCTCCTGATATTACGGAAAATGGTTCTCCTGTATCACCTGGATCAAAAGGACTGTTGCCGTCGGCATCATACACAGGTGTTAATATTTTTCTTGGAAACTCTAGTGCTGGTGAAACTTGTAACGTTGCACCAATTGTTGGTATAAACAACTTTTTAATTCGTTCAATTGGTGACACCCCTAACCGTGATTTGAATAGCTTATTTAAATTTTCTTTGATTTCATTAATAGGTCTTCCAGCAGATAATAAAGTAAATGCAAGATCTAAAGGAGTTAAACCTGATCCACCAGCCTCAATTGCGTCTATAATCTCTTCAATTTGTTCGATACGACTCATTGAAGCCGATCTAGGGATTTCATCAGCGGTACCTGTCAAACCATTTGCATCATTCAATTTTGACACTAATTCATTCACAGAATTAGAAATCGTGAATGCGCTAATTAGGTCATCAAATAGGTCGGCTACGTCGAGCCCTAACAACTCTAGAATTAAGTTAAAAAAAGCGATTGGTTGAGAAGAAAATTTTAGAATATCAAAATTCCCTACATATTTTAGTATCTCGGCCTGCACATCCACAGAAACGGGAATGTCCGACGATAGTGGGTCCGGATCTGAAGGAATCGGCGGATTCAAGAGAAATACGATTCCTCCAGGGATTTCCATTCCGATTCGTTTATAAACCTTTAGTACAATTTGATAGCTAATGGCATCACCTTTTCTGGATTTTACAATTTGATAATCACTAACAAAAATTCCATCCAGTAAATTGTCTAGCCCACCTTCCAGAAAACTTAATTCATCTGCTAGGTTATCTAAATTTAGAACGGTCGTTAGTTTTGGGTAATAACTTGATGCTGCCATATCTGAATTGGTTTAATGGATTATTTTAATTAATCGATCTTTTGAAAAGGTTATATCGATCAGTTCTGTAAAACCGCCAACATATTCTAACTCAACCGTGATTTTTTCAAATTTCTTAAGAAATTTTTCAACTTCTAATCTTTTATCTGGAAAGGTTAAACTATAAATTAACAATATACTTTGACCTTTTTGTACCTGAGAATGAACCTCTTGGTCATTCTCCCTAACAAAGGAGTTGGAATGAACATGAATGAAAAAATTATCCACATTTTTAGTTACTTTTTTAAGCTGAAAATTGGAATTACCCAAATTTTCCAATCGGATAACGCCGGTAATCACTCGAATTCTATTATCCTCTAAATAAATGAAATCATTCATCAAGCTATATTCAGTAGTAGGTTCTAAAAAGGTTTTTTCCGGTTCAAAACTCAAACAAGAAGTATTTGTTGGTGCAAACCTTAGTTCTTCTAAAAGCGGAATAAATGAAAGACTAACTGATTGACGAGCGTCATTTATAATTGTATTGACCCGAAAATCTATCTTAAACCGACCTTTCTGATATGCTTGACAGAATGATTCGAAGTCATCTCGATAAAGAAACTCAATATATCTACTATCCCAACGTATGGGCAAAGATTTAGCTGGTGGTAGAACGACGTGATAATCCGTTAGACATCTAATGTCCGTTTTACCTGAATATCTAAAACCTGTAATTTCAATCGAGTCATTTGAAATGTTCGTTATAAGAATTGTTCCCATTGCTCGGTTAAATTCATCCTCCACAGTCCATCCAAGTTGCGTAATGCCAAGAATAGAATCATTAGAATACGTGTGATTCACTCCAAGAACTAAAAGAAGCGCTATCACAAATAAATCGCGTATTTTATTATAAATGATCATAATTCTTTTAAAATTTCATCCAAATAAGCTTTTAAATAAATAACCCCAATAAAAGGGTTGCGTTGCAAAAAATCTAAAATTGTGTCCGTTCGATATCCACTGCTCAGTTTTTTACCATTTTCATCTGTATAAGCAGGATTTGGTGCAAGCCCATGAGCAAAGAAATCTGCAAAATCATTGTCTTTTACATATTCCCATGCAGTTTCAGCTACCAATTTTGTCAGGGAAGTATTAAGCGGTTCAGGAACTTCTGACCATAATCCGTGCGTATTGGTATAGGCTGAAATCAGATCGCGCATATACATTTCATGAATAAACACACTCAGAATGTTGTTGCTATTTAAAGTTCCGAACGATTGGTCAATAAAAATTAAAGGGGCTAAAAAATCTGTTTCTACATGGTTTGGATTACCTGGATTTTTAATAGTTAGCCCATGAACGACTTGCAAGTATTGAATACTTAAAAAGTCAAAATAATCAATACCTTCAGGATGTTCAGGTGTCACAGGCCCACCTCCTGTACTTGATCTATTTTTATTATCTGGACCGGTCCCATCCGCCAAAAACCATTTCGCCTCTGGAGTATGCAATATTGGTCTTGCTGGATCACTTCCCTTTTTGTCAGTTAGCCAATCACGGATTAATTTTAATTCGTTTGTAAATTCAGTGACTATTTCATCTGTACTTCCAGAGTTACCTTGCATATTCGAATGTAAATTCGGACAATTTGCTGCAAAATACTCGGCAAATTCAGAATCGTAAAATACGGTATCATCTACCCCATTTCCGGGCACCATTTCATGGGTTAGCGGAAAAAAGTCAAACTTACTGGCAGAAGCACTTATTAAATCTAAACTTTCCATTAACGCAATGAAATTCGCTATGGTATCCGGAAAACTAAAACGCCTACCAGATTCTCCATCAGCATAATAAACTGCCACCAGTCCTTTTCTATCAATTTTTCCACTGATTCTATCCGCGATTTGATTTTTAGTATCAACAGATCCATTAACGTATTTTTCAATTAATGACGCGCCTGAATCATAAGGACCGTCTACCAAACCAACAGGATCAACACAAGAAGAAATATCAGTTAAAATACTTTGGAAAGAATCGTCCAAAGTAGCTTGCCCTGACGCGACATGTTCTTTTGCCAAGAAAAGGTCTAATCTGGCATCATTTACAAATGATTCGAAAATTTCATCATTAGTTAAACCTTCTGGATTAGTTGATCTTACACTGGAACTGTTCAAGAAAGCTGATTCGTGAATATACCCTTCATGAAATACACCTGCATACCAACAAACTATTCGAACAAATTTGATACTTCCATGTGTTAGAATAGGAAGACCTTCGCATTCTAGCATTACACATCTCGTTCCAACTGG
The DNA here is from genome assembly GCA_937136425.1 of uncultured Crocinitomix sp. GTDB lineage: Bacteria > Bacteroidota > Bacteroidia > Flavobacteriales_D > Crocinitomicaceae > Crocinitomix. The sequence goes on along the minus strand of CAKZON010000086.1, from coordinate 53,893 downwards.
AATTTCAACTTCATCTGAAACTAGTTTTGTTACATTAAAGTTATCGATTTCTCCACCTTCAAATGTAGCAATACTTGCATCTCGATTATATAATTTCCAAGATCGAATTACTTCTCCGTTAGTTTTAACGTAAAGGCTTACTCTTTTGATAATTTGTCCAACCCCCGTATTGTGTTTTGGTGAATTAATTTCATGATCAAATTGAATACATTCATTCTCTACGGAATTCAACGTTTCAAGCAGGATAAAGCTTTGAGAGGTTAACATAATACCATCAACACTGTGAACTTTAACTACCAAAGGAGCTTCTACATATTCGCCACTTGAATTAATTCCTGAAATTTTTAGGTCATACTCTAAATAGGCTTGATCATTATCATCTGAAAGGACGTTCTCAGCGGCAATAATTAGCGAAGGATAATGCTTGCTTATATCCAAGTTTACTGCTTCCCCAGCAGCAATAAATGCATCAAATTCTACCTTAGTTAAACCTATACAAAAAAAGTTGTTTTTTGTTGATTCGGCTTCTTTAATTAGGCCTCGATCTTCTAACAATAAGCAATCCTGATCGACCCCATCAATTGTAAGGGTCTTTTTCTCTAATATCAAATCGGGAACCGAATTTTGAAATACCTCAAAAAAGGAGTTCTTATTACTTGTACCACCAAGAATTCGTTTGAAAAAGCGTTGCTTCTTATTCGAAGTCTGATAAATTTGTTCTGGTACTGAAAATAGAAAAACGCGATCAGATTCGATTGCAATACCTGTTTCTCCAATAAATGAAAAATCATCTCTTTGAACAAATCTGGAATGAAACCCTGATAAATACTTTATGTTGTTTGTAGAATCCCAAGGCAATAAATCCACTAGTGGAAAAACGTGGTCAAGAGAATGTACGCTATTCAGTTCAAGAGTATTAACTGGAGTGTTATCCGATCGGTTTTTCTTAATATAGGTAAGTTTAACATACCATGCAATGGCGGTCGTATCTCCTTCATCTCTTTTATTAGGTAGACCTAATTCAATAGGCTCAGAATATATGTTCGCTCCAAGAAACTCAGGAGTTAAGAATTTTTTCTTTCGCTTTGGTAATTTAGGGAAACGTTTTGCTGAAGCAGCAAATGGCATATATAATAAGGGATCAAGATTATTTCCTTTAGGCAGCTCGATCCAAAAAGTATTTTTCTTACCTGTTTCACCTGAAGCAAGCTCGTCATTTTCAACTATTCGAATCGGCCATCCATGTGTGCCGAAAACTTGCTCACTAGTGGGCACTAGTTCGTCAAACGAGAATTTTATTTGATTTCCATCAACGTCATTATAGCTATCATAATAGTTATAGTTATAACCATTTTCGTTTCGAATATCGATATAGGTTAAGTTTTTATTTTTGAACAAACTAATGAGTGAATCGTACGGATCATTGTCCTTGTTATCTATATATAGCTTATCCTCTTCCGAAGAGTTAATGGCATTAATTCCACTATAAATATGAATTCCATAAAAAGCCGCTGGATCTAAATAATTTAATATTTCAGCCCGTTGACTTCTATTAACAAAACATTCTAAATCGGATTCAGAACCATCAAGTTCAGCCGCAGTAATTCGATTTTCAGATCCTCGAACTTGTCCAAATGTTGTTTGATTCAACATTCCATTAAGAATAATATCAAATCCAATTTCATCTTTGTCAAAATGACCAATTTGTTGACCTGCTTTAATAGTTGGGAATCTATAATTGCTACTTGCATCAAAAAATAAATCATCAATAGTGGCCAGGTCTGATTTTTCGACATCTCCTGGGTTTACAGTCGTAGCCTTGTAATGAATACCAAATGATTTTGATGAAGGTTTATCAAGAATCGATCCTGGTGTAATTCCATCATCTTCATCTGCGTCTTCAATTGCGGCATTAATCGCGTCTTGCGTCTCCCACATTGAATCAATAAACTCACTTGTTTCTAAAGGAGCAATAAGATCGTCATCCACTCCATCAATCAAATCAGCTTTTAAAATTCCTCGGTAAATAAAGTATTTAATATCTAAAAAATCAATTGCCCCTTGATTTTTAGGTTTTAAAATTACGTTAACCAATAACGGATTGCTTGTTTCCTGAACCATTATTTGCCCATCAGTTACACCAAAGGCTTTACAATTAGCCGTTGCGGTGTGTTTACTCGTTGTCTGATAAATGGTCCCCAAATCTGATGGAACAGGACCATAAGCGTCAACTTGTGGAGAATTGAGTAAATCAAATTCGGTGAAAAAATAAACCGTATTTTTTTCAATTGGGTCATCTTCTGTCCCAGGTACAGGAACGCTATATACATTTACATCAACAGTTCGTTGTTTTCCTAACATTTCAGTATCGGAATTTTCATAACTTGCCGAAATGGTAACATTGTCAACTGTTCCATCAATACTAAAAGTTCCATTAAATATAATGCTATTCATGTCCCCTGTAGCCAAATTGGCTGGTCCATAAGGTTCCTTAAGCGGGGGATCTAAAGTTGCCCAAGAATCTGTAGGAGGAATGTTAAAACCCCATGAACCACCTTCATAAATGAATTCAACTTCTTCTGTCGTAGCATCTAACCTGTTAATAATTAACTTAACCACAGTATTTTCCGTAACAAAGGCATTAAGATCCGAAATCATAACCTGAAAACTCGTTGAAATTGGAGATTCAATATCTTCGGAAGGAACACCTATTGTGTAAGGAAATTTTTGATCAACACCTAATATTTCAATATCTTCTTGAAAAACGATTGGTTTTCGTGTAATATTATTACAATCCCCTAATGATGCTCCTTCCTTTTCTGTATCGAAATAAGGACCATCATGCGGTGTAACTTCTACTAAAATGCTTGTTTCGTATTCTGAGTTAACGTCTGAATCATCTTTGCTCCAAAGAACATTGAAAATATGGTCTTCTCCAGGTGCAAAATATTCTTCCGATAACTCTATCTCACCAATTAGCTTAACACCTATTTCCCCTTCCGATACATCTGCTTTTTCCGTAAAATGATCAGGAAATTTATAATCGGTTCCAGGCACATCCAAAACTGCAAAAAACCGCACTTTTGCTTCAAGACTATGGTCTAGTGTTCCAATATTTTTAATCCTTGCATAAACATATCGATCACCATACTTTAATGGGTTTTGATGAGGACCTGCTGTAGCATAATCTAACCCAGGATAATCAAATGTATCTAAGTCAGGATCAATATTTCTAATCCAGACATCTGGACTATTTACTTCTAAATCCACTGGATTACCAGTTGTTCCATCATCTGTCATGGTATCACGAATGACCAAATCACGATTGTTTTGGCTGTAAGCAAGAGCTAAATTTACCGCATTCTTTGCATTCACTCGGCCATAACCATACCATTCGCTAAAATATGGAACTGCATCAACTTCATCTACCAATAGAGTCCCATCCATCCCATAAATATATTCTCCAGCTTTGTTTTTCCAGCGCCCTTGTCCTGCTGGTCGAATAGTTTCATCCGCCAAACTTGCACTGTACCCCAAAATATCGCCATCCGCACTTTGATGCCCATCATCAGAAGCTGGCAATTCATATCCCTTATTCTGTTTATCTATTTTATCAGAAGATTTTCTTAACAAATCGATAATTTCTATCCATGTCAAATCTGGATTTGCGGATAACATTAAGGCAACAACTCCCGTAACAGACGGGCAAGCACTAGACGTTCCACTAAACTGAGAATCATAATCTAAAGCACCTTTGTAAATTTTAATTGGAGTTGAATGATCATTTAAAATACGTTCTACAATAATTTTATTTTCATCATCAAGAACATGAGTGATTTTAACAACTTCACTCTTTTCATTGATTTCAGTTAGAGCAATTTCAGGGGTATAATTAAATTCTGGTTTACCAAGGAGCACAACATCATTAGGAGCTAAGGTTCCAACGCTTAAAAGTTGAATTGAAATTTCTTTACGAATTTCTGTTCCCCCTGTAGATATCATTGTTGCTGATGGCTCTACAGCTATTGCACCATTCATAAACGCCCTGTAAGTAGTCATAAAGGAGCCTCTTGTGACTAAAATCTTTTGTCCAGGACTCAGAACCGGAGACGGGTTAAACACGAGTATTGTTGGATATCCTTTTATTGTTGGAGAATCCACCATTAAATAGTCATTGATTATCGGTGTGTCAGGATGTATATTTATTACACCAGGAGTTTCAGGAGGAGACCCGTCTGGTGGAGGTGTGGTAGATTCCACAATAACCCACTCAAAGTCACCGGAATCGCTTTCAATGAATATCATTGTACCTGACACAAAATTAGATTCTCCCACAATGGTGATATTCCCGTTGGAACTTATATCACTTGTTGGACTTCCTGTTGGAGCATAGTTTGCAGGAAAAGTTGAACTGTCCAAATACCCTTCAGAGACTAGTGGATTTCTTCTTAGTCCTACAACGGAACCCGCAGACAGATTATGTGTTGATGGGTGAGTAAATCCCAATATACTACCCGAAATATGTACTAATCTAACCGTTTCATATGTAGTCCGTCCATGATTGATTAATTCAAAATCTATTTGCTCTCCAACACTATAATCACCTGGAATAATATCACTTACTGTTGTATATCCTTTAACATTTGTCATTGGAGACAGATAATCGTTGGTAAGAGGAGTTGATGGATCAATATTTAATGTTAACTCGGAAACCGTAGTGATTTTTACAAACTCAATATCTCCAGCAACTTGTTTCAGAGAAATAATCATCCCATCAAAAAATCCATCAGTGGTTGTTACCTGAACAGCAGTCATTCCAATGGTAAAGTCAGCTGTCAAATAAGCACTTGGAATTGGCCCTGCCGCATCTGGTATCGCAACAATGGTTGCTTCACTTTGAATAAGTGAATTTGAGCCAATTATTGAAGAGCTTACGGTTAATTCTTCCAAGACCCCACCGGGTAAATCTCCCGAACCAACTCTTGTTGCTGACCAGGAATGAATGTTTGAAACAGGGGAATGAAGATCATCATAGCCTGATCCCGAATTATTCGAAGGTGCACAAAAGTCTATTTTCCCAGTATTACTGTATCGTGTTTTTCGTTCACTATTATAGTCATTATAAAATGACGTGGCTCCTATCGAAAGAACACCGTTGTAAGTCGCGTAATAATTATTTTGAGGTGAACCTAATGTAGGCTCTACGTATGAAATAACTTTATTATCATTACCGGCGGCAAAAATTAATAACGTTCCCTTACCATTTCTGCCGTACGTTAATAAATCATCTATTAATATTTTGAATTCATCTTCTTCTTCAACCGTACTTGGATATTTATAGCCGGTACTGGATCCCATTAAATCGAACCCCTTGGCCTGCATAGAAAGGAAATTAATACCATCATTAAATTCATACAAACCTGCTGCCCAACCAAAAGCGTTAACGATAAGATCATCATCTATCTCTCTTGCAATTAGACTTATGAGTCTCGTCTCTGGTGCTACGCCAGCTATACCACTTGAATCTACACCGTCAGTCGCTGAAGCAAGAATTACTCCACATACATTTACTCCATGATTGCTGATAACGCCATCCCATAAAGTCCCAGCATCATTATTGGGACCGAAGGACCCCAAAGGATATCCAACATGAGGTGTTGATCGAAAGTCTTGGAGAGTGCATATTTTATCCTCAGTTCCTCCAGTCGATAATTTTACCTCAACCATAAAAGAAGGGTTTTGAGCACCACCAACAGGTGTTAAGCCAAAATCTGAAACCCCTACTAAAATATCTCCAATACCAAAGGTATAGTCAACACCCTTATTCATTTTTAAAGCTTCCCAAGCCTCGGGTACTTCCATGACCTTATGCGTGTATTGTCCACCGGCTAAAAAATTCCCTGCAACTACATTTGGCTCAGGTGACATTACTGATAATGGTATGGCCGATTTAACCAGTTCACTTTTAGATAACTCTTCAATATGCTTCTGGATTTCATCAATACCGCAATCGCTACCAGCATCCACGACATACATTCCTCCTCTTGTTTTTCTAATCAATTCGAATTCACATTCTGCGATTAAACGTTTAATTGCTACTAAACTTGTTTTCGGCTGAAATCTTATTTTTATTTTACTTCCATATACCCTTTTTGACTTTGTCAAATCTAAAACTTGACCAACGCTATTTTGCCCTAAACGTTTTCTCAACTTAGCCAGATCGGTTTTGAATATTTTTTCTTTTTGAGAATCACTCTTACGAGTTAAGAATTTTTGCTTTTTCACATATAAATGAGATCCCGTCACTTTCTCTCCGTTATGCTCTCGTAGAACCTCCAACCCGAACTCATCAAGTATAGCCTGCTTATCTCGTCCAAAATCCATAATTCCATAAACCCCAGAATAATTTGGAATAGGCCGAATAACATCTCCTTTTTTTATATACCCCGCATTTGAACGAGCCAAAAAGAATTGATACTCTCTTGCTTCAAGAATGAATGATGTTTTTACGGAAACGAATCCTTTCTTTTTCACAAAAAAAATTATCTCACCTCTATCGGTTACATCCAAATGACCTCTATAAGCTTTGGAGCGTTTCTCAAAAGAAAGATTGGAAAGTTGATCCTTATAGGACACGCTAACTTTTGCTTGCGTTTTTTGCCCTAAATCATCATATATAATACAAGAGAATCTCATAAGTTTTGTTTTAATCCTAATTGAAGTAACCAATAGTCTTTGTGAAAATTTTTAGCACCTCGTTTTTCTGATATAAATTTTTTAATTTTTTTAAAAATGTGTAACAAACCATATCATCTGATGAAAAGGAGACACGATAATATTGACAATTGTCAAAATTCACTAATCTACCGTATTGACGAATTGGTTTAAAATCATCCATGTCGACACTATGAAACAACTGTGCAACCTCATTTTCAGATAAGTCTGAGTCGAGAATAATATCAACTTGATTTGAAAAGTATCGACAATTTTCACCATTAAATCTGATAGATAATGGGATTAAATCTATATCATCTGCGATTTGAGCTATTTTTTTTTGTTTTACTCTTCTTTCTATGCAGTCACCGTTAAACGAATAAACAGGGTAACCTTTTTTACTTTGCTTTAAACGCAATTTTTCAAGCTTATTGCTTATTGAATCTGAACTTGCTCCTTCGTGAAGCAGTACAAGAAATTGATCGCAAATAGGAATATATGGAATTGGGGTTCCTGCATTAAAAGAATAATAATCTGCTTGACCAGTATAAAGAACTATTTTAAGTTTATGATTTTCGTAATAATTTGGATATACTTTTCGCCTATAAGTATTCCCTTCAGTGTCAGTTATATCAAGTATGATCCATTTTGTCATCTCACCTGTATATTCAAACAAATTACCTTCAATCCTATCAAGAGAGTAATTACCAGTCGTATCAATAAAGTTTGGAAAACAAACGATTTTTTGAATTGCAATTTGATCTTCAGAATAGATCTTGATATTCAATGATCTTCCTATAAACGGAAGAAGAATCAATATTAGAAAAAGTGTAATATTTAATTTTAACAAACGCATAATTTTATACTAGCAATAATCAATCCAACGATTTAAACGACAACCGTCGTTTTGGCACAACACATTAAAGTGCAGCATGGGATTTCCAAAAAAAAAACGAAATAATGGGTGAAATTAAATCCTCATTATTGGGTTAACGACTTTGTGTTATTATTAGTAACGCATTCAAGATAGAAAAATTACAGGTATCAAGATTCAGTGTTAGCCGCAACTAGGACTTTTTTTTATTTCAAAACTCAAAAACCCCTTATTTAACAGGAGTTTCAGAGGGTGTTATTTTTATGTTAAAAAAATGTAATTTGATCAACCTCACCATTTTAAACGCAAAAAACACGTTTACTATTCTGTAAAATACTGCAGTAATCATCCTCAAAAAAACATATTCGTAATGTGGATTTAGTTGAACGACCATTTAATGTACCTACTAATAGGAAATCTTCTTCTAATTAAACTCAGCAGTTAGAAAATTGGGTATTGTGAGTTAAAGTATTTCTGTAATCAGTTTCCTAATAACTGGGCAGTATGTAAAGTGCACTATTAATCATCTGACAGGAATTCGACAATAAATGATGTAAATCTTAGATAATCTCTGTAAAAAACAACACAAAGTCCTCTCCCAGCCTAAAACATGATTCAAATCATTTTATCAAGCAGTATTAAGTCCCACTTTTGTGGTATAGAATTGATAAACCTTTTAGAATTAAAATCTAAACACAATGAATCGAACAAGATTAGTAAAACGGGTTGGTTTACTCATAGCGGGTCAAATACTCATGTTTTCACCGCTTATTTCATATGCCCAAGAGGACACCATTGATTTAGCCTTAGAGGAAGACACTACGCAGATCGTAGAAAATATTGAAGAAGAGGAAGCCGTAACAGAAGAAGAAGATTTGGAAAGTACACCAGAGGTTGTACTGATAGGAGACATTGAAAGAGGTAAATCTTTCTTTCAAGGAGGTGCATTGTTCAAAAATGGAGGCCCTTCGTGTATTGCATGTCATAATGTAACGCACGAAGATGTTATACCTGGTGGACTATTCGCCAAAGATTTAACTGACGTCTACAGTCGACTTGGTGAAGGCCTTGTGAGTTGGTTAGGCGCACCGCCATTTCCAGCAATGGCTGCAACATACAACAATAATCCGTTAACGGAACAAGAGCGTGTAGACTTAACGGCCTTTTTGAAATATGCAGATGAAACTAAAGATTCTCAAAAAGAAAAAAGTGGAGGAATTTACTTTTTCGTTGGAGGCGGATTAGGCCTTGTAATTCTTTTAGCTTTTGTCCAATTGCTTTGGAGCAGACGAAAAACGAAAATGGTTAAAGCCGATATTTTCGCTAGACAGAACAAGGCTTGGGACGCAAAATTTTGATTGACATTAAACAGTATAAATAAACAACATTATGAGTTGGATCGAAGATATCATATCACCAGAAACCCGAAAATGGGAAGAATTTTATAGAAATAGATGGCAGTATGACAAAGTTGTTAGAAGTACACACGGAGTTAACTGTACAGGTGGTTGCTCATGGGCAATTCACGTAAAAGACGGAATTGTTGTATGGGAAATGCAGCAATTGGATTATCCTCAATTCAATAAAGAGGTGCCTCCATACGAACCGAGAGGTTGCCAACGTGGTATTTCTTATTCATGGTATTTATACAGCCCTATTCGTGTTAAATATCCAATTATTAGAGGTGCATTAATCGACTTGTATAGAGCTGAAAAGGAAAAAGTTGGTGGAGATGCCGTAAAAGCTTGGGCTAATTTACAGGCAGATCCTGAAAAAAGAAAAAGATACCAAAGAGCACGTGGTAAAGGTGGTTTCCGCCGAGTGCATTGGGACGAAATGGTAGAACTTATTGCCGCTTCAAATATTTATACGGTTCAAAAATATGGATCGGATCGAATTATTGGATTTGCTCCAATTCCTGCCAAAAGTATGCTTAGTTATGCTTCTGGAGCACGCTACCTGCAATTAATGGGTGGGGTTAACCTCAGTTTTTACGATTGGTATTGTGATTTACCCAATGCCTTCCCAGAAATTTGGGGAGAACAAACAGATGTTTGTGAATCTGCAGATTGGTTTAAATCTAAGTTCATTGTTTCAATGGGTGCCAACCTAGGTATGACAAGAACGCCAGATATTCACTTCTTTTCTGAAGCAAGACACAATGGTACCAAAACCGTTGTAATGTCTCCTGACTTTAGTATGGTTGCGAAACATGCCGACCAATGGATTCCTGTTCATGCAGGATCGGATGGTGCATTTTGGATGTCGGTTACGCACGTTATTTTACAAGAATACCACGTCAACCGTAAGGTGCCATATTTCATGGACTATGTGAAACGCTTTACTGATTGTCCTTTCTTGGTTAAGATTGAAGACAAGAATGGCGTTAATCTTCCTGGAAGAATGATTCGTGCCAATGAAATTTCCAAACATAAAGATGCTGAAAATGGCGATTGGAAATTCTTAAACTACGACACAAAAACAGGCGGATTAATTGTTCCAATGGGAACAACTGGCTTTAGATGGCAAGATGAAAAAGGAAAGTGGAACCTGAACTTTAATGATGGTGAAACTGGTGCTGAATATGATCCAGAACTTTCACTTTTAGAAAATAATGATGGTGTTTTACAGGTAGAATTTACAGAATATGGCTTGGATAAAAAAGCCATGCGTGGTGTACCAGTGCGTTACATTACAGATGTAAATGGCGACAAAATTGCTGTGGCAACTATCTATGATATCACTATGGCACAATATGGTGTTGGGCGTGGACTAGATGGAGACTACCCTACTGATTTTAACGATAAAGATGCAGCTTATACCCCTGCTTGGCAAGAGATTTTCACTGGAATTGGTAGAAAAGAAGTAATTCAATTAGCTAGAGAATGGGCCGAAACTGCTGAACGCACCGAAGGTGCATGTATGGTAATTGTAGGTGCAGGAATTAATCACTGGTTCCATGAAAATCTCATGTATCGTTCAGCAATTATGGCGCAAATGCTTACAGGTTGTAACGGAAAAAATGGAGGCGGAATGAACCACTATGTTGGACAAGAGAAATTGGCTCCAATGGATTCATGGTCTACAATTATGAGTTCTAAAGATTGGGGTACTGCTCCAAGATTGCAACAAGGACCAATTTGGCACTATATTAATTCTTGCCAATGGCGTTATGACGGCAACCAAAAAAAATACAACTCTTCACCAGACAACGAGCTAGCAAATATGCACTCGGCTGACTGGGCGGTTAAGGCCGTTAAAAATGGTTGGATGCCATACTACCCACAATACAGCAAAAGCAATTTTGACATTGTGAAAGAGGCGCAAGCTGCAGGTCATACAACTGATGATGCTATGCGAGACTATATGGTTTCTCAAATTAAATCGGGAGAATTAAAACACGCCATTACAGAACCAGACAGAGAAGTAAACTTCCCACGTGTTTGGTTTATCTGGAAAGGTAATGCGATTGGAACCTCAGCAAAAGGTCATGAGTATTTCTTAGACCATTATTTGGGCACGCATACTAATAAAATTGCAGATGAAGTTGCTGAAGATGTCACCAATGACATTGAGTTTTTAGAAAAAGCACCAAAAGGAAAAATGGACTTAGTAATCGATATTAACTTCAGAATGGATACTTCTGCTCTGTACTCTGATATTGTATTACCAACTGCGTCATGGTATGAAAAAGCAGATATCAACTCAACTGATATGCACTCTTTCATCCACCCATTATCGGCAGCAATCCCACCAGTTTGGGAATCAAAAACGGATTGGCATATTTTCAGAGATTTAGCGCAAAAAGTGCAAGAAATGGCACCGCACTACCTTCCTGAAGTGATGAAAGATGTAATCAATGTTCCATTATCACATGATTCGAAAGATGAAATGAGTCAAACAAGATTACAAGATTGGAGCAAAGGCGAATGTGAACCAATTCCTGGTAAAACAATGCATAAAATTGTTTTCAAGGATCGTGACTACACCAAAATTTACGACAAGTTTATTTCATTAGGAAAAGGAGTTGCCGAGAACGGATTAGGCGCACACGGGAATCATTATATGTGTGATGATGTTTATAACGAAATGTTAGATCATAGACAACATGTCACGAAATGGAAAGATGGCACAGAATATCCATCACTCCATGATGATGTGGAAGCAATTAATGCCATTTTGAAGCTCTCAACCTTAACCAATGGTAAACTTTCAGACAGAGCCTACCAAAACATGTCTAAAAAAATTGGAGTTCCAGAAATTGCTGAATTAGGAAAACCATACAAAGACATTTTAATTGAATATAGAGATTTACAGGCACAGCCTAAACGATATAATTCTTCACCATTATGGTCAGGGTTAATGCATGAAGGAAGAACCTATGCAGCCTACACTTACAACGTAGATATGTTTGTGCCTTGGAGAACTTTAACTGGAAGACAACACTTCTATTTAGACCATGACGCCTATATTGCATTTGGGGAACATATTGCAACCTACAAACCTTCACCAACACCAGAAGCATATGGTGATTTAAGACAAACCGTGAATGATGGAAAAGCTAAAATGCTCAACTGTTTAACGCCTCACGGAAAATGGCACATTCACTCAACATATGGAGATACATTAAGAATGTTAACCCTTTCAAGAGGTAACGAACCGTGCTGGATAAGTGAACAAGATGCGGCCGAACTCGGAATCAATGATAACGACCACGTAGAGGTTTATAATGACCATGGTGTGTACGTTGCCAGAGCCTGTGTTAGTGCCCGAATTCCGAAAGGAGTTTGTATCGTGTATCACGCAGTTGAACGAACTTATAATATCCCAAAATCACAAATAAGAAGAGGTAAAAATGGTGAACCAAGACGTGGAGGGATGAACAACTCCTTCACCAGAGTTCACCTTAAACCGAACCTAATGTGTGGAGGGTATGGACAGTTTACCTACCATTTCAATTATTGGGGACCGGTTGGTGTAAACCGTGACACACACGTGTTAGTGAGAAAAATGCACAAAGTAGAATATTAATTAAGCGACAAGAACTAAATACATCAATTATGGATATTAGAGCACAAGTTTCAATGGTTTTTCATCTCGATAAATGTATCGGTTGTCACACTTGTTCAGTAGCCTGCAAAAATGTTTGGACCGACAGAAGAGGAGCCGAATATATGTGGTGGAACAATGTTGAAACCAAACCCGGAACAGGCTATCCAACCAAATGGGAAGATCAAGAAATATATAAAGGAGGATGGGAGAAAAAAGGAGATTCAATTGCTTTAAAAGGAGCTGGTAAATTAAAAGGATTAAAGAATATTTTTCACAATCCTAACATGCCTACCCTTGAGGACTATTATCATCCTTGGGCGTATAAATACAGCGATTTATTTACTGCACCAGAAGGAAACGACCAACCAATAGGACGTGCAATTTCACTAATTACCGGCGAACCTATTGACATTAAATCAGGGCCAAACTGGGATGACGACTTAGGTGGATCACCAGACTATGCAAGAAAAGATGTAAATTTTTCAAACCTTTCTGCAGCCGAGCAAGAATCAATGTTCCAGTTAGAACAAATGACTTTGCAATACTTACCAAGAATTTGTAATCACTGTTTAAATCCAGCCTGCGTGGCATCATGCCCTTCAGGTGCACTTTATAAAAGAGGTGAAGATGGTGTGGTTTTAATTAACCAGGAAAGATGTCGTGCATGGAGAATGTGTGTAACTGCTTGTCCTTATAAAAAGACTTATTACAATTGGCATACAGGGAAATCTGAAAAATGTATCCTTTGTTATCCTCGATTAGAGTCTGGACAAGCGCCAGCATGTATGCACTCTTGTGTTGGACGAATTAGATATTTAGGCGTAATGCTTTATGATGCAGATAGAATTGAGCAAGTTGCTTCCTCTTCTGACAAAGATTTAGTGCATAACCATTTAAACATTTATGTTGATCCGAATGATCCACAAGTTATTGCTGCAGCGCGCAGATGTGGAATTCATGATTCAACAATTGAAGCCGCACAAAAATCACCGGTATACAAATTTGTAAAAGAATGGAATATTGCATTGCCTTTACATCCTGAATATAGAACATTACCGAACTTATTCTATGTTCCGCCAATGCTACCAGCCATGGCACAAATGGATGAAAATGGTAATTACGAAACAAAATCGAAAGATTTATTTCCTAAGGTGGATCAAAATCGTGTACCACTTAAATATTTAGCATCCTTATTTTCAAACGGAGACACAGAAGCGATTACAACTGTTTACGAAAAATTATTGAGTGTTAAATATCACAGAAGAAATGAAACTGTGGGTGATTTATCTCCAGATGAAGTGAAAGATTTAATGGCGAATGCAAAAGTTGATAAAGACACGGCAAACGCAATTTTCAGGCTGACTTCATTGGCAACTTTTGAGGAACGCTTTGTCATTCCTCCAGCACATAGAGAAGAATCAATTGAAATGCTTGAAGCAACAGCAGATGCTAAAGGTGAAACAGGTTTCGGATTTAAAGAACGTCCAGCAAGAGGAATGTAAAACACATGTAATTATGAAGGATAAAATTCAATATAATTTATTAGCCAATTTATTCCGCTATCCGCAAACTGGATATGTTGAGCAAATGGATGCATGTGTTGCATTTATTAAAGGGCAATATCCGGATGCTTATGAACAGCTTAAAGCTTTTCAAGAAATCATCCACCAAAAAGAAGATGTATATGAGATTGAGGAACTGTTTGGGAAAACATTTCACATACAAGCTATTTGCTATTTGGATTTAGGTTATGTGCTTTATGCAGAGGATTATAAAAGAGGGGAATTTTTAGTTCAAATGAAAAATGAACAACGCAAAGTAAATAACGATTGCGGTGTAGAACTTCCTGACAATTTACCGAACGCATTAACACTGCTACCACTTTTGGAGGATCCAAAATTCTTAGAAGAATTAGTTGTTCGAATGTACATTCCAGCACTTGAAATAATGGTAAAGGAATTCGATTCTTCCAGAATTGCACTCAAAACAAAAGTGCGTAAGAAAAAACAAAAGGTGCTGATTCAGGAAAATATGAAAAACAAAAATGCATACCAATATGCATTGCAAGCTGCACTTTCTATCCTTCGAACTGATTTTAAAGTGAATTCATTCGAGAACATGGAAATTAAGGCCGATCCGCTTAGCTCTTTTATTCCAAATTGCGAAGGATCTTGTGCCCCAGCAGAAATCAACGAACCCGTAAAAACTACTTAAAATGGCAGGTCAGATAACAAATAAAAAAACTAGAAAAATGTCACGGTCTATAATCCAATTAACAAAAGGAAAAAGCCTGCTTACAACAATGGTTGTTGCATTTGCATGTCTTATCTTCTCTTCAGTTTCATACGCTGAGGGAAGCGCCGAGTTATTTAAAAGTAGATGTGCGGTATGTCACTCCACAACGGACGAAGTAAAAATTGGCCCTGGTTTAGGTGGCGTTACTGAACGAAGAACGGCTGAATGGTTAAGCAGTTGGATCAAAAACTCAGATGAATTAATAAAGTCTGGAGACGAAGAAGCAATTGCGATTTATGAGGAATACAACAAATCTGCAATGCCTCCTTTTGCAGACCTATCAGACGGTGACATTCAAGGTTTAATTGAATACATGGCTGATCCAACAGAAGTTGTAGCTGATTCAGGGTCAGGTGCTACATCAGCAGCATCTAATGACGTTGACATAGCCGAATCTAAAGACTTAAGTTCATTCTTATTTTGGGGAATTTTAGTTCTTGTATTATTAATTGCTTATTTCTACAATTATTTACGCCGAGTTAAGAAACTATCTCGTGAAGATGGAATTTTCTTTGACCCACATAAGGGGACAAATTATCCACGAATTTTCTTAATTATACTTGCCATTTTTGGACTGGTAGTGCTTATGTTAGTTGAAGGTTTAAATTCAAACCTTACGCAAATTAATGGAATTCTATTTGCCACTTTACCCTATGTTGCTCTAGCAATTTTCATTATTGGAAGTATTTATCGATACACTAAAAAAGGATACAAGGTATCTTCTTTATCCTCTCAATTTTTAGAAGGTAAAAAGTTATTCTGGGGAAGTCAACCATTTCACTGGGGAATGCTCGTTCTATTCTTAGGGCATATCACTGCATTTCTTTTCCCAAGAGCTTTAATTGCTTGGAACGGACAACCTATTCGCTTATTAATTTTAGAAATGAGTTCATTTGCATTTGCATTATTAGCCTTACTAGGATTGATATTATTGATTAAACGTAGATTAAGTTCTAAAACATTATTGGTAGTAACCAATAAAATGGACATGGTTGTTTATGCCATCCTATTCACTCAAATACTTTCGGGAATTGGTGTAGCGTTTTTCGTTCGTTGGGGATCATCTTGGTTTGCAAGCGTTCTTACTCCTTACTTAAGATCGGTATTCTCATTCAACCCAGATATATCTGCTGTATCAGAAGCTCCAGTATGGATTCAAATCCACATTGTGTCAGCCTTTGTTTTAATCGGTATTATTCCATTTACACGATTCATGCACTTCTTGGTTGCACCAATCGATTATATATGGCGTAAATACCAGGTTGTTATTTGGAATTGGAACAGAAAAAAGATTCGCCACACAACGCGACATAATTTTGGTAAAAAATCTCGCAATCATTAACGCTTACTTATAACCCCAACTAAAGAACCGCCTTGGAATAATCCACGGCGGTTTTTTTTGCATAATCGGGACTATATCTGCAGCAATTTTAAGGCACAAAAAAAACTCTGGCAATAATCAATTACCAGAGTTTTTTAGTTTACGAATACTCTTATCCGCATTTAGAATGTCCACAGCTTTTACATTTTAAGCAACCTTCTTCATAAATCAATCCATCCGGATCTTGACATTCTGAACAATAATGGTCTGCTGCTTTGGTTCCATCTTTTATATACCGTTTAAGCGCTCTAACAACCCCGGCTTTCCATGTATTAATATTATCATGATGCAAATCTAAATTTGTCACCAAATCAACGACATATGGCAATGGCATTCCATGTCTTAAAACACCTGAAATTAACTTTGCATAGTTCCAACATTCTTTGTCAAATGAACGTGACAAACCTTCAATCGTCACTTTAAACTGCTCTTTATCACAATACTGAAAATCGTAACGCGACTTTCCTTCAGAAGTTTTGTTTTTAATGACAAAACCACTCTCGACCCAATTCGGCAAATAAAATGCATCCTCTGCTCTACCCGTAAATACCTCATACGGTACACCATCAATCAAACCTATAACTGCCAGCCATTTTTCACTATTGTTTTGAAAACGTATAACATCTGCTTTGATTTTTTTCGGGCGTTTAGGTGGTACAGTCTCTCGAAATTGATTCATCTCTTTTTTCTTTTCATCTTTTGACACTAAAACTCCAGTTCTAGAACCATCTCGATAAACAGTAATTCCTTTCAAACCTTGCTTCCATGATTCCATATAAATTTCATCTACCCGATCTACAGAAACATCATTCGATAAATTAATGGTAGAACTAATTGAATGTGTCACATACTTTTGGACAACTGCTTGTATTAAAACCCTTTTTTCCCAATTAATTTCAGGCGCGGTAGATCCTTGATAAGGATTGTTTTTTAATGTTTTTGACTTTGTAATCCTCATCCATTCTTTTAGTTTTCCATGATAAACATCAAACTCTTCCCATTTATCTCCCATCTCATCAATAAAATCAATCTTCGCTTTTTTATCCTGGGCGTTTACTTTTCTTCGGCGCTTATAAGACAATAAAAACACAGGCTCAATACCAGAGGAGGTTTGCGCCAACATACTTAATGTTCCAGTTGGTGCAACAGTACTAATCGAGATATTTCTTCTGCCATGCTTCATCATACGCTTATATACCTGTGGCAATTCAACCTCCATCATTTGCACAAACTCTGACGTTCTTTCAATAACAGGATCAAAATTTTCAAAACTTCCACGTTCAATAGAAAGATCAATAGAACTGTCAAACTCAGCTCTGCATTTCTCTTTCATAATAGCTTCAATCTTTTCAACGGCTTTATCAGAATCAAAAGCAAACCCTAGTGCAGCAACGGTGTCTCCCAACGCAGTAAACCCAAGTCCTGTCCTTCTTCCTTTTTTACCGGTTTCATACAATAAATTCCATGTATCTATTTCGGTTTGTTTAATCGATATAGGTTCCGGATCATTTTTGACTTTATCTAAAATTCGCTCGATAGACTCTAATTCAAGATCTACCAAATCATCCATTAATCGTTGAGATTCATAGGTTGTTTTATAAAATTTCTCAAAATTAAAAGCGGCCTTTTTAGTGAATGGATTCTCAACAAAACTATAAAGGTTCAATGCTATTAGTCTACAACTATCTCCACCTTGCATAGCAATTTCAGAACATGGGTTGGTAGAAACATTTTTAAAACCTGGGTAAACTGAAGAGGTTGAATATTTATGTTGTCGATCCCAAAAAATTAATCCAGGCTCGGCGGTTGTATGCGCACATTTAATTATAGTGTTCCAAAGCGTTTTTGCCTTAATAGTTTTAGTAAATTTTGGCTTGTCAGAATTAATTGGCCATCTATGTGTATAATCAAGATCATTCGCAACGGCATTCATAAATTCATCCGATAGGCGAATAGAGATATTAGCTCCTGTTACTTTTGTCAAATCCTGCTTGCTGGTAATAAAACTCTCTACATCTGGATGCGCTATATCCATTGTGAGCATTAAAGCACCTCGGCGACCATTTTGCGCAACTTCACGTGTTGTATTTGAAAAGCGCTCCATAAAAGAAACGGCACCTGAAGTAGTTCCGGCGGCATTAGAAACTGCAGAGTTCGCTGGTCTTAATTCAGACAAATCCACTCCTACTCCACAACGGCGTTTAAAAAGTTGCGCCAACTGCTGATCTGTTTTAAAAATTCCGCCGTACGAATCATAAATTTCAGGCATTACCACACAATTAGAAAGGGAGGCTAACATTTGATGATTACCAAGTCCTGCCATTACACTTCCTTGTGGAATGATATATTTAAAATCCTTGAAATAATTATAAATCTTTTTCTTTGTTAATGGCTTTCTTATTTTCCCATAGGCAGATAAATCACTCATTTTTTCTTTCGGAAAGCGGTAATTCTTTTCAATTCGTCCAAACTCTGCTGCCATTCGTTCATGCATTTCATCTGGTGAAGATTCCATAAATTCTCCTGATTTATTTTTCATGGCATATTTATTCATCCACGTTGTTGCAGCCAATTCATCTCCTTTAAAATAGGAGATCGAATTTTTTAATACATCCTCAAAAGAATAGGTCTTCATTTCTAATTCCATTTTCGGTTTTTCTAATTCTACTAACTTCATTTAATTACTTATTTATAAGTTACCCATTTCTACTCGTTTATAAAAATAATTGGACGCTATAAGTCACAAAAACTTGTGCCATAAACTCCTTCAATAAGGATGTAATAAAAATGGTTTGTTATTCCAATACCATATTAAAAATAACGACTTATCACTTGCCTTAGCAGAAGAATTTCCAAACTTATAAACAATTGAAAACTCAGTCATACCAACCCATAACAACCATCATGCTCAACTATGATGAACATCAATTTCGTAACTTATTTTCAGAAAACATTCCACTTCTAACCACGGGTGAGATAAGTCATTTTATAGTCCGTAATTAATTCCGACTTTTGTTGCCATTATCCAGAAAGCACTTTAATTTATTATGCAAATAATTTCAGATTATTCTAAAAGAAAAAAACGCGTTTTCAACTGGTTAATGCTTGGTTGTATTCTTATCATATTAATTGTTGTTATTGGAGGAATTACTCGATTAACACAATCTGGATTATCAATGGTAAAATGGGAACCGATAATGGGAGTTATCCCACCAATTTCTCAAGCAGAATGGACAACTGCATTTGATCAATATCAGCAATTTCCAGAATTCAAACATTACAACTCTGATTTTTCCTTGTCTGATTTTAAATCTATCTTTTTTTGGGAATATCTACACCGCCTTATTGCACGGTTAATTGGACTTGTATTCATTATTCCGTGTATTCTATTCTGGAGGAAAGGTTATTTCGATAAAAAACTAAAGAAAAGAGTTTTGCTCATTCTAACATTCGGTGTTTTTCAAGCTGTATTAGGTTGGGTTATGGTTAAAAGTGGTTTGGTTGACAATCCTCATGTTAGTCACTATAGGTTGGCAGCACACTTAATTACGGCATTAGGATTATTGGCTTATATTTTTTGGATCGCACTTTCAGTTAAATATGAGGTTAAAACAGCATTTACCAAAACACAATTACAGTTGAATAGAATTTTAAAAGGATTCATAGCAGTTGTTTTTGTACAGTTAATTTACGGAGCCTTTGTAGCCGGATTAAAAGCAGGGCTTTGGTACAACACTTTTCCTAAAATGGGGAACAACTGGATTCCTGAAGAATTTAGTTATGCGTTAGATTTAAATGGCATTTGGGCAATATTTGAAAGTCCAGGAATTGTTCAATTCATTCACAGATTACTTGCCTATACTATTGTTGCATTTTTAATCTACCTATGGATTCGTACCAAAAAACTTCCATTATCAAAACCGCAACGGGTAGCTAGAAACGTATTAACAATCATTGTGTTGTTGCAATTTTTACTAGGCGTATTAACCTTATTATTGAAAGTACCTGTTTCTATTGGTGTTACTCATCAATTTGGTGCAATTATTTTACTTCTTTCACTCTTTTGGTTTCTTTACAGTACTCAAAAACCGCATTCAATTTTAGCAAAAGATTAAGTTGCATTATAAGGAAGATATTGCATAAAGCAATACAATAGTTCCAACTAAAAACCCACCCATTAAAGGAAGTAAGATGACAAGTTTCATGGAACCTGGACTTCTCAATTTCTTTTTAATAAAAAGTAGTAAAAAACCAAACAACACATAAATTAGAATGCATGCTGCAATAAGTGAGTATGACATATTTTTTTCAGCTAAATTATTAGGTTTTAAATATTCAATAAATGATGTGCATCATACCAATCACCCCATTTAATTGAACAAACGGTATTGTTTCTGCATGATTCACATCATTTTCTCGGCGGCTGCATGAATGTAATTTTGTCCAAATATTTCAACTGTGAAAAAGAGGAACGGAAACATTTTAGTTTTGTCAATTTTAGTCAGCCTTTTTACAATCTATAATCTTACCTTGTATTTGAGTCCTACAAAAGGAAGCACGGCTCCACTAATGTCGCAAAAAGCAATTGAAGGCGAAGTTATTTGGCAGGAAAACAATTGCACGGCTTGTCATCAACTTTATGGTTTAGGCGGTTATTTAGGTCCAGATTTAACCAATATTATTTCCGACCCTAGAAAAGGTCCTGCATATGCGAAAGCATTTTTTAATAGCGGAGTAAAATCCATGCCGCTTTTTAACTTTTCAGATGATGAAAAAGAATCACTTGTTCAGTTTCTTAAACATGTTGACAGAACTGGATACTATCCAAACCGCAACGCTCAATTTGGCGCCGACGGCTGGGTTACAATCGAATATAAATAAACTATGAGACGTCATTTTCCATTACTTTTTATTGCGCTTGGTTTAATCGCACTTTTAATTGGAGGCCTAATCGGCGTCTTAATTTCCATAACCTATTTAGACCCCACATTTTTAAAAGAATTTATTCCATTTAACCAGTTACGCCCCATGCACACTACAACTGTTGTTTCATGGATTGTACTTGCTGCTACTGGAGGTGTCTATTATTACATCTCTCAAGAAGAGCAATTCAAATTATACTCAAGCAAATTAGGCGTATTACACTTTGTTTTGTTTGCACTAACTGGCACAGCTATTTACCTCTCCTTACTATCTGGAAATATGGGTGGTCGAGAATATCTAGAATACCTCCCGATTTTAACCATTCCTATTCTATTGGGTTGGCTTTTATTCGGATTCAATTATTTCATAACTCTTTTTGGAAAAATTAAAAATCGACCGGTGTACTTTTGGATGTGGGGCACAGGAATCGTATTCATGATTTACCATTTATCAGAATCTCATTTTTGGATCTTTTCAGATATCAGAAATGACTTTATTAAAGACATGGGGATTCAGTGGAAATCCTACGGATCGTTTGTAGGGAGTTGGAATATGTTAATTTATGGAACTGCTATCTATTTAATGTCAAAAATTAAAAAGGATGATAATGTTGGGCGTGGAAAAGTGGCATTTTTCTTTTACTTTTTAGGATTAACCAACCTCATGTTTGGTTGGGCACATCACACCTATATTTTACCCAATGCACCTTGGATTCGCTACGTTGCATATGCAATTAGTATGTCAGAATGGATTATTTTTATTCACATTATTTATAATTGGGCAAAGTCACTCTCAAAATCAACCAAAGCAGAAAACATATTAGCATACCGATTTTTAATGGCGAGTGAATTCTGGGTATTTGTCAATCTAGTACTTGCTCTAATCATGTCTATTCCAGCATTTAATTATTACATGCACGGCACCCATATTACTGTAGCACATTCAATGGGCACAACAATTGGAATTAATACCAGCATTTTATTGGCCTCCGTTACGTTCATAGTTCAAAAACTAAGCAAGGAAAACGCGACAGCGAATAAAACGATAAAGCTTGGTTTTATACTGTTTAATATTTCTTTAATGGTGTTTTGGATAAGCCTGATAATTGGAGGAATATACAAAGCGATTTGGGTAGCCAATCCAGAGAACAACGTATTTTCTCAATTGCACGAGAGTTCAAGCTCTGTTTTCTTAATTTTTATAATTTCTGGAGGCCTATTATTTACCAGTTTACTATTGATTGGTTTACCATTGCTAAAACGATTACACGCCTTCTATCTCGAGAAAACGCAATGGTAAATGCAACTTATTTTTGCGATTCTTCAGGCCGTGCAAGTTTTCTTAGCCTTTCCATATCTAAAATATGAATCTCTTTCCCATCAATTTTTATAACGCCCGTTTTATTAAATTCTGCTAATGACCTAACAACAGTTTCATAAGTTGTCCCGGCTTTACTTGCCAAATCTTTTCGAGTAAGCGTGTGAGCTAACTTTGCAGACTTATCGCTCTCAAAACCAAATGCTCTTGCATTGTCAAGCAAAGCTCTTGCTACCAAATTTTTAACCGGATAGTGCTTAATTTTCGCTTCAGATTTTCGCAATTCCTCTGCAAAAAACATCATTAAATGGTAGCTAAATAAAGCATTTGCTTTCGCCACGACATCAAACACCTCAACAGAAATAAAACTAACCTTAGTTTTTTCTAAAGTAAATGCTGAAATTGGATATTTCCAGTTTCCACCAAAACCTCTGTGACCTAAAATATCACCGTCATTTGCAAGACGAATTAACCGACTACTATTATCGTATTGTTTATAGCTGATTTTTACCTTGCCCGATTCAATAATAAACAGACCTTGCGTTTCTTCCCCGGCTTCAAACACATATGACCCTTTCTCATATTGTCTGGTTTCTTTATGAAAATTTATAAATTCTTTCCACTCATTTGAGCAGTACTTATCAATCAGAAATTTCATTCTTAATTCTACTTTTATTATCCTCCAATGGAGACCATGGAACGATTTTGCATTGATTTTATAAAGTCATTTTCAAAATCTACCGCTCCTCCACGCTCTTTCTTTTTATCAAAAATAGCATTTCTTATTAAAGGTTCAATAGACTTTTCTTCACGAAAAGCTTGCAATAAATCCGTTTCTGTTTGAGAAAAAAGACAATTCTTTATTTTACCATCTGCAGTTAGTCTAATTCTATTACAAGAATCACAAAATGGATTAGTAACCGAGCTAATAATTCCAAAGGTTCCCATGAAATTTTCGATTTGATAATTTCTGGTTGTATCGTTCTTTTTGTCCGCGACTTTTAGCACGCGATTTTCTCCAAAACGCATGGCAGTAATTTGCAACATTTCTTTAAAGGACACTTTTTTATTCCAATCCCATTTATTACCATCAAACGGCATAAACTCAATAAACCTAACATGAACAGGTTGATTTTTTGTCCATTGAATAAAGTCTGGAATTTCATGCTCATTTAAATCCCGAATAACAACAACATTAATTTTGACATTAAACCCGTGTTTAATCAACAATTCAATATTGGACTTTATCCGTTGGAAATAATTTCTTCGAGAAATTTTATTGAATCGTTCTTCATCTAAAGAATCTAAACTTACGTTCACCGCTTTAATTCCAGCCTCTTTAAATATATCAATAAACTTGTCTACCAAAACAGCATTGGTGGTCAAACCTAATTCCACTGGCAACTTCCCCAACTCTAAAAGCAAATTTTTAACATCCTTTTTAATTAAGGGTTCTCCACCAGTTAATCTAATTTTTTTTATCCCCATGTCAACAAAGGTTTTTGCAATGGCAATTACCTCCTCACTTGACATAAATTCAGATTTATCTCTTAATTGAATCCCTTCCTCTGGCATGCAGTAAAAGCATCTTAGATTACATCTTTCTGTTAAAGAAATTCTAAGATAATCGTGCGTACGCCCAAAACGGTCTACTATGGCAGGTTTAGAATTAATCATAAAATTGATTAAATTCTTCTTCTGTTAATAACTCTTGCGCCATTGGAAACAAAGTATTGTCTTCTCTATAAATATGCAAGCGTAATAGTTCCGCTAATTCTTTTCCGTTATTATAAGCCAAGTCAAATGTCACCGCAATATCTTCCTTATCTTTTAATCGCATGGCTAAGCCCAATAGGTTAAATGACAACGTTGCTAACTGAATCATTTTAATATGATCATCTTCCATTAAATCTATTGGAGTATGAGGATTTTCACCAGTGCTGTGTTCGCCAGACGCTAACAATTTTTTCTGTAAAATTGGGAACAACCCTTTCTCTTCTTTTCTATTGTGTACCATTATATTTTCATCAAATGCTACAAAAAACTCATTAAAGGCATCATTAATTTCGCGCGTAAAATAGAATCCACTTTCTTTAAATTCGATCAGTGCTTTTTCAAATGCATCACATTTTAATATTGCCCCTTTATGTTCATCACATAGTTCCTTCAAATTATCATGCAAACTGTCATAATCTAAACCTATCGCTCTTTTCTCATCAAAGGCGTCAGGCGGATCCATTGGGGACAATTCCTCAATTTCTCCTTTTTCAGCATTCCGAATAATTGGATCTTCTTCTTTTAACTTCTTTTTAATTGCTTTTGCAGCTTCTTTTCCGTCTATCCGTTTACCTGATTTATCAATAACTTTCATTTTTATAGTTTTTCTACACCTGACTTTATATGCTAAAAATCACAAAGTGTATCATTATTTTGTAAATATCGGGAGATATGTCGCCAATACATATGATACAAATCAGATTTCGATAAGACTTTCTCCAATTTTAAAACAAAAAAAATTGCTCCAGAATAAAACTGAAGCAACTCCATTAAATATGAGGGAATAGAAATCTACTTTTGCTCAAATAAAGTAGGTTTGATTATGAACATTACGTATCCCCAATTGGCTACCTCTGTCATGTCACCACCTTTAACAGCCTCCATTGTTGATGTACCAATTAAATGAGAATAACCGATTTTACATTTAGCACCAGGAGCCAAATCAAAACCACCGAATAAATCAATTTCTGCTCCCATATAAGGACTCATTGCGCTTAAATTCCCTGTAGACACAAACTCTGGCACATCCAATACATCTGTATTAGCCATAAATGCATGACCAGTTACACCTGCTGTAAATTTATCGTGTTTGTAATCCAGTCTTAAATAAATATCATTTAATCCCACATTTCCAATATGATTTCCAACATAGAAATAATCCATATATCCATTGAATTTGTGATTAGTGCCAAAATATGGTGTAAAGGCGTGGTTAGTTTCCACGTAAGATGTGCTTACATCTGTTTGACTATTTCCTGAAAGCATTTCAAAACCAACGGTTAACTTTAAAGGATCAGCAACTTTGTATGATAAATCCAAACATAGATTATAGGCAGAAACATCTCTTGCTGGCCACGTATTTGTGCTTCCCAACTGGTAATACCCATTAAATCCTAGTCCAAATTTATTTTTCTTATAAACCAATCGTGTTCCCGCAGTTAAAGTATAATTATCTTGGTAACGATCAACGCCGTTTGCATTAACATAATTTACTTGTTGTCCCACACTCATAGCAAGTACACTTGCACTAAAACTACTGTTAAATTTATAGTTTGCCCACAAATACTGCAAAGACTTGTAGCTACCACCAACAGTATAACTTGTTGTATTTAATTTTGGACTATTTTGGTTAAATGCTCCACCAATATCTAATTTTAATTTCTCTTTTCCATATTTAAACAGCAATGCGTCATGGCTTCGGGCTTGTTGTGCCCAGCCAACATTACCAAATATTCGCGAATCATCATAAACTAACTCTTGGCGTCCAAATTTAAGTGCCCAATTATCGAAAATTTGAGCTGACCCCCACGCTTCGTGAATGGATACTCCAAAATCTTCATTTCCTACTAATTGTTTTTGACTTCCCCAAGTACGAACATCTTGTAATGAAACATAAAACTTAATACGGTCTTTTTGATATTTCACATTTAGACGTGTGCGCTGATCCACAAAAAATGCATTATCCATATCTGTAGTTGGTAATGTTTTAAATCCGTGTCGATACTCTGCTCTTGGCCTAACCTCTGCCGTAATTTTCAACTGTGAATAGGCGGTACCCATTGTCATGGTAAAAATGGCAAATGCCACCCCTTTTCTAATAAAAGATTTCATATTATATCGTTTAAATATTAGCTATAAGTGTTGCTAATGGCGCTTATTTTTTACGCCATTAACAACACTACAAAGTTTTAATTATTTTGATCTGGAAACTATGATCTGCCTCATATGAACGGACGTTTGAGCGTTGTTTAATGCTGCTCAAATTCCCTTTAATTATGGATTGTCAAATTCTCTTTTTGGTCCTTGATAATACCACCAATTAAGAATTAAACAAATTAAATAATAGACGGCAAAACCATAAAGTGCGTACTCTGCATGTCCTGCCTTAACTTGTTGTCCAAAAACCTTTGGAATAATAAAGGCACCATATGCGGCAATTGCTGCTGTCCAGCCCAACACAGGTCCTGCTTTTTCTTTAGAAAAGATATAAGGAATACTTCTAAAGGTTGACCCATTTCCAATTCCAGTAGTTAAGAAAAGAACCATAAATGCAGTAAAGAACGGCCACCAATAATCTTCAGGTGTTGCAGAATCTCTTGCTTCAATAACAAAGTAAGCAACAGCTAATGCAGCAATAATTTGAAATATAGTACTCCACATAGTGACTTTTGCGCCACTATTAAATTTATCTGCCAAAATTCCTCCTACAGGTCTGATTAAAGCACCGAAAACAGGTCCCCAAAATGCCCAAAGCATAATGTTGGGAGCATTTGGATTTGCCCATTCAGGATCAAGCGGATTAGAGTAAACAAAAATATCTTGTGCTAATTTTGGAAACACCATTGAATAACCAATAAACGAACCAAACGTCATGGTATAAATAATGGTCATAATCCAATTGTGCTTATCTCCAAGAATTGAAAATTGCTTTTTAAGATTTCCCTTAATTTCTTTTGGTGTGGCATGTTTCATTAATAAAACCGCCACAATTATGACCACAGGTAAAACAATCCACATGGATGCGTTTTTCATTCCAAAATCTCCCCACGGAATACCAATTAGCATAAAAGCACCTAAACCAGCTGCAATCAAACCTAAAACTAGCATATAAAATGTTTTAGAAACACCCTGACTGGTGGATGGCAAACTTGGTGTACCTGTGGAAACATTGTTCATTCCAAAGAAAGCTCCAAGTGTAGCAAGTGCAATTAAAGGAACCCATAACCATGCAGCATTTTGGAATCCTTCAAAAGGCGCACCTTTTGCAGTTGCAATAGCACCAACTGTGCCTCCAAATAAAGCAACTTTAACAACAATTGGAATTAAGAATTGCATTGCTCCAACCCCTAAATTTCCTAATCCTGCATTCATTCCCAAAGCATAACCTTGCATGCGTTTAGGGAAAAAGAAACTAATATTACTCATGGAAGATGAGAAGTTTCCTCCTCCAAATCCAGAGAGCAATGCCATTGCGGCAAATAACATATAGGGCGAATTAATATCACTTAATGCAATACCTGTACCGATTGCTGGAATTAATAGCAAGGCTGTAGTAACAAAAACAACATTTCGTCCACCGCCAAGTGAAATTAAAAAGGAGTTAGGCAAACGTAATGTTGCGCCTGCAAGTCCTGCAATTGCAGGTAAAGTATAATACAGGTTGTTTACCTCTGCTAATGCCGCAATATAAGAATCGGATCCAGGAACCAATCCTTCAGTCATGCCAAAAGTAAAACCAAATTCTTTCATATATTTCACCAACACTCCCCACATAATCCATACAGAGAATGCTAATAGCAAGGCTGGAATTGAGGCCCAAAGGTTTCGTGTAGCGATCTTTTTTCCGGTTGATTTCCAGAAGCCTTCATCTTCTACATCCCATTTTTCAATATTGGTTTTCATAATCCTTTAATTGGTTAAAAGTAAGGTAATTTGGATACTGAGTATCCTTTAAATAATCTATATACTAATGTGCTTCGTCAGCAAAGGCTCCTTCAGGTTCTTTTAAGGCAAACAAGCACCACAGAAAACTAACTGCTGCTCCAGCTGCCAGGATAAAAAAGAACATTTTAGAATCAACCATTGTTAAAATGAAGAGGTATGTTACAGCACCTACATTACCATAAGCGCCTGCCATTCCAGCAATTCTTCCGGTCATCTCTTTTTTGATTGAAGGAATCATGGCGAAAGTAGCTCCCTCGGCTCCTTGCACAAACATTGAAGCAAACATGGTTATAATAACGGAAACCACTAACCACCATGTTCCTGTAAACATTGGTACTAAAATCGGATCGCCATCTGCATTAACTTGACCAGAATATTTACTAATTAAGCCCATTAAGAAAAAACCAAATGCAATACCAATCATATAAATTAGCATTGTTTTTTTACGGCTATTCATTTTATCAGACAAGTATCCACCCAGCGGACGTGCAATTAAGTTAATAACTGCAAAAGACCCTGCAACTAAACCAGCCATTTGCGGTGTAATTTTAAACGTATTCTCAAAAAATAATGGCAACATAGAAACAACAGCAAGCTCTGCTCCAAAATTGGCAAAATAGGTCATGTTTAATGCTCCAACACTACTAAAGTGAAACTTCTCATCTTCAGGAATACCATTCTTTAATCTTGGTAAATTATAACGTAAAATTGCAATTGCTTTGTATAGAAAGAATCCAGCCAAAATGACCCAAATAAGATACATAGTGTTTAGTGAAAACATGTTTTCATCATGAATCACTTGTTTTTGTAGGTTTCTAGCAAGTAACCCTAAAGCAGCATATAATGGAATTGTCCAAAATAAATACTGAATTAATCCACCATAAGTTGATACAGGCATTATACTAGATGCCTTTTTCTTTTTATCAGTTTTAACTTCCTTTTTAGATGTTGGAAAATCTCTTACCTTGAAATAATAAAACACACCATATAAAGCAGTTAGAATACTACTAATCGCCATGGCCCATCTCCAACCCATTTCTCCTTGAATGAGTGTTAATCCTATAAACGGAATTAAACCAGCTGCTGCTGCAGAACCGAAGTTACCCCAACCGGCATAAAAACCTTCTGCTCGACCAATATGTTTTGCTGGAAACCAGTTAGCTGTCATTTTAATACCAATTACGAAACCAGCACCAATAGAACTAAGTAACAATCGGGAAATAACTAACTGTGTAAATGAATCTCCAAAAGCAAACATAAGCCCTGGAATAATGGTTATAACCATTAAGCCAGAAAAGATAACACGCGGACCATATTTATCTACTAAGGCGCCGACAACAATCCTTGCTGGAATTGTTAATGCCACGTTACAAAGTAATAATGATTTAAAGTTTTTTCCGTTCAAAAAGTCAAAAGACTCAACCATGGCTGTTTTTAGTGGAGCCATATTAAACCATACAAAAAAAGTTAGAAAAAATGCAATCCACGTATAATGCAAGACTCTTACTTTTTCTTGTGAAAAGTCAAACAATCTGAATTTTTCTGATTCCATAATAGTAGTTTCAATTATAGACACAAAGTTACGGGTGGATAATCAGTTACTAAATGAGCCGAATTACATTGATATATGTTATAAATCATATTTTGGCGATACTGTTTTCGTAACTTTGTAAAAAATATTCTACAATGGATACAGTTATTTTAATTTTACAGATTGGACTCTCAGTCCTATTCCTATATTTTGGATCTCTCAAAATGTTTATGCCTATAGACAAAATAGAAAAACGAGTAACCTGGGCTCATGACTATGCTCCTTCGCGCCTAAAGTTTTTCGGGCTATTAGAAGTTCTCGGAGCAATCGGAATTATTCTTCCACACCAGCTAGACATCTTTCCAATTCTTACCCCAATTGCAGCTACAGGTTTAGCAATGGTGATGGCAGGTGCAGCAATGGTTCATTTAAGGCGAGATGAGATAAAAATGATCTTACTCAACATTTTTATCATCTTTTTATTGGCAGGAATTGGGTTCAATACTCTTTTAGAAATACTAGGAGTAAACCTAAACTAACAGCCCTTATATAAGCGACTGATTTCGCTCATATTTTATAATACAGATTAGGCCGATCTTTGCAAAAAAAATAAAAAGATGCAAAGCAAAAATACCTTCACATACGATTCATTTATTCAACATACAAATGATTTATTAGCAGACAACAAAGCTACAGGAACAGATCATTCTCCTGCAAAAATTGAAGCCAGCAAGATTAACGCAAAACGATTTAAGCGACTAAATAAAACTGCCAAAATAAATACAGAATTAAAGCAAATAATTGACGACAATCAGCCCAAATGGAAATGGACAGTGATTGCAGAAGGATGGTGCGGAGATGCCGCTCAAATATTGCCCTACATTAACAAAATTGCCACACAATCTGAATCAATTTCGTTACAAATCATTTTAAGAGACGAAAATGAACAAATTATGGATCGATACTTAACGAATCAATCAAGAGCAATTCCAATTTTGGTTTGCCACAGCACTGTTACGAAAAAAGAAGTAGGCCATTGGGGACCGCGCCCCTCAAAAATTATTGACTGGATTGCAGCTTACAAATTAGAAAACCCAAACTACACTCCAGAACAATTCAAAAAAGATTTGCACACCCTTTACACTATAGACAAAGGAGAAATCATTAACGAAGATCTTTTAAACAGCATTAAGACCTGGATTAAAACTGACTAATCTGAATCTAATTAATGATTTAAATCATTAATTAGGTTTCAAACTCGGCGTACCTTTAGACTAAAATAATAGTATGAAAGTAGGGATGAATTTTGACGAAATGACTGTTGCGGAAATTGTAACCAACAATATCCGAACAGCCGATATATTCAAGAAAAATGGAATTGACTTTTGCTGCGGAGGCAACATTTTAGTTGAAGAAGTTTGCAAAAAAAAATCAGTAGATTATGCGCAGCTTAAAGAAGAAATTGCCGCACTAGACGCTGCAGAAGTTACTCATAAATATGATTTGTGGGAACTAGACTTCTTAACTGATTACGTCATTAATACGCATCATTCGTATGTAGCAGAAGCAAGTGCTTTAATTCTTGAATACTCAAACAAGGTAGCAAAAGTACATGGACATCATTACGCAGAGGTGATTGCAATAAATACTGCATTTCATAAAATTGCGGAAGAATTAAACAATCATATGTATAAAGAAGAAATGATTCTTTTTCCATATATCAAACAAATGGCACACGCGAAAAAAAGTGGCACAAATATGAATTCACCTGCATTCGGATCAATTCAAAATCCAATTCATATGATGGAGCTGGAACATGATACTGCCGGAGACCTTATTAAAGACATTAAATCATTATCTAACAACTTCACTCCACCTGCAGAGGCCTGCAACACATTTAGAGCACTTTATGCTAAACTAGAAGAATTCCAGAACGACCTTTTTACGCATATACACATTGAAAACAATATTTTGTTCCCTAAAGCAATTAAGTTGGAGAGCGAGTTATTTAACACTAAATAAATTGTAATGAAAGAACTTGAATTAAATACAGTAGAAAGCAGTGAAATGGTGGAGCAAACTTTTAAATTTTGGTTTACAGATCAAGATCATATTCGCTCACCTTTCCCATCCTATATTCGCCCAGCACTAAAAACAGAGGCTACAGCAAAATTTTTTGATTGGGCAAACGGCATTAACCCAAAAGCCAAGGATGAATTAAACGACCAAATTATTGGCGAAAAATTTGAAGAACTTATTTTTGAAACTGCCAATAGTTTAGTAAAAACAGAAGATGAAAAAATTACAATTTTATACCCTTTCTTACCACGTCTAGGAGATAAGCTCAATGACAGCAACAACTCCAATGACAGTCAAATTATTGACCGATTAATTATTAAAGAAGGGGACACTAGTTTTTTAAAAGTGAATTTAGAAAACAGCGTAACGAAAGAAAAGTGGGAAACTAAATTTGAACTTCCGCTTTAATCAAAGCTCTAAAATAGATGAATTAATATACCGCAGAGAACTTATTTCTGCGGTATATCATTTTTATAATACCTGGTAAAAACAACCTTCCCCTCTGTGTTAAACTCTCTATATTCACCGTGGAGTTTATTTTTTTTATATGTGCTTTCAGAAACCAGTTGTCCTTCTTCATTAAACCTTTTCCATACCCCCTCTCGGTTTCCGTTATGAAAATTACCCTGCATCTCCACGGTTCCGTCCTCATAAAACCATATCCACAAACCCTCATTCAAAGAATTCTCCGTACCACCTGTTTGTTTTACTTGTCCGTTTTCATAATATAACCCCTCTCCTTTTCTTTGCGAGAAATGAAAAACAGCCCAAAACACCACTAATAGTGCCACTACTATTTTATGATAACTATTGTAACTATACATATTGTAAATGCATTTTTACACTTCTAATAATAGAAGTTCATTCATGCACTCGTCAAAGATCGTTCAAAACAAGTGTTTGTAACTATGATTTAAATCATTATTAATAATGATTTTCAAAACATGTTACGCTATTTATTCTATTTATATTTGATTATAATCATACAATTATGAAACGACAAATAGATCAAATTCCAAATTGTGCTGAATGTACAAACGACAGTAAAGTGTTTTGTTCCTTATCTCTAGAGGAAAAAGAGGTTTTGAGCGCTGGTAAAGGAAATAACTTTTACAAAAAAGGCCAAGTCATATTCTATGAGGGAAATCATTCAAATGGGCTTTACTGTATTCATAACGGTAAAGTCAAACTTACCAAGCTTGGTGAGGATGGAAAAGAACAAGTCATTCGGTTCGCCAAAACAGGAGACATTCTTGGTTATCGCTCTTCATTAAGTAACGAACCCTATAATGCAACAGCTAGCGCCATGGAAGATTCCCATATATGTCATCTTTCTCGTGAGAAATACATTACATTGATGGCAGAAAATCCTAAGCTTTCATGGAATACAATGCAGGTTTTGTCAAAAGATTTAAAAAATGCTGAGCAACATTTAATCAACATTGCACAGAAAACCGTTAAAGAGCGAATTGCTGAAGCATTGATCTTGATCTATGATACTTTTGGTATTACAGATGATAACCAAAGTTTAAACGTTTTGCTTTCGCGTTCAGAAATAGCAGACATTGCTGGAACTACTACTGAAACGACTATTAGAACATTGGCTGCATTACACAAGGAAGAGTTAATTTTCTTAAAAGGAAAATCGATAAAAATACTTGACCTTAAAAGCCTTACTAGAGCTGCTGGAATTTACGAATAGCATCTATTCGTCCTATAAGTGAATGATTCAGATCATTTTATAACCCTATTCCTTCTTGTATTTTCGTAAACAACAAGAGAGGAAGGATATGAAGAATCAGAACTTAAAGGAAATTATAGACACATATTTTAAACATGCCAAGTTAAGGCATGTGGAAATTGAAAAAGGAGAAACCTTGTTCAATAGAAAAGATGTGGTAAGTCATATTTATTTTTTGAAAGGAGGTGAGTTGAGCATAATATTAAACAGCCAAACTGTGTGGCAAGCATTTCATCATGAATTTATAGGTATCACCTCCTATTTCAATCATGAAACCAAATACTCATCCACAGTTAAAGCCTATAAAAAGTCGCAATTAATACAAATTTCAACTGAAGATTTTAAGGCGGCTTTGATCACTTACCCGGCACTTAACACTTATTTAATGAAGCTTTTTAGCAATCGGATAAATCTAATTTATGAGCACACTAAAACCCATGCCGCTCTTACTCGAAAAAAACGTCTTTTAAAACTAATTTTAGACAAGGTTGAACCCAACCAAAGCAACCGCTATAATTTCCGATATACCAGTAAAGAAATTTCAGAATTTATTGGAGCACCACACAATTACGTCAAAACTATTTTATCGAATTTACAAGACAAAAAACTCATAAATTTCAACCAAGGTTTAATTGAAATAATTGATCTTAAAGGGCTAAGATTAGTTTCGGAATAAATACCAAAATCTACTCCTTAATTCCTTCTAAATCCAATAGGAAAGCATACTCCAACGCTACTTCTTTGTATCGCTCAAACCTACCAGAAGCGCCTCCATGGCCAACCTCCATATTACAACGCATTAACAATAAATTGTCATCCGTTTTAAGGTCGCGTAGCTTAGCAATCCATTTAGCAGGTTCCCAATATTGAACTTGGCTATCCCAATATCCAGTAGTAATCAAAAGATTAGGGTAATCTTTTGCCTCAACATTGTCGTAAGGAGAATAAGACTTGATATAATCATAGTATTCTTTAACCTTTGGATTTCCCCATTCGTCAAACTCACCAGTTGTCAATGGAATTGTTTCATCCAACATAGTATTTATAACATCTACAAAAGGAACTCCGGCAATCACACCATTCCACAATTGAGGTTCCATATTTGAAATTGCTCCCATTAAAAGACCTCCGGCACTTCCACCTTGAGCATACAAATGTTCTGATGAAGTATAATTATTATCCACTAAATATTTCCCACAATCAATAAAATCATAGAACGTGTTTTTCTTTTTCAAAAGCTTTCCATCCTCATACCACTGGCGTCCCATTTCTTGTCCTCCACGAATATGTGCAATTGCAAATGCAAATCCTCTGTCTAGCAAGCTTAATCGAACAGAGCTAAAAGAGGCATCCATAGAATAACCATAAGAACCGTAGGCGTATAATAATAACGGGGCATTTCCATCTTTTTTATATCCATTTTTATAAACGATAGAAACTGGAATTTGAGTTCCATCTCTTCCTTCTGCAAAAATTCTTTCTGATGTATAATTCTTTGGATCAAACTCTCCTCCAAGCACCTCTTGTTGCTTCATCAATTCTTTAGATTGGTCTGACATATTATAATCATAAACAGAGCTTGGAGTAGTTAATGAAGTGTATCCAAATCGCAAAGTTTCTGTATCAAATTCTCGATTCCCATAAGTGTAAGCCAAATATGCTGGATCATTAAACTCAATATAATGCTCGGAACCATCTGCCCAATTCATTACTCTAATTTGCGTTAAACCTGCTTTACGCTCTGAAACCACCAATTGATTTTTAAAAATATCAATCCCTTCTAACAAAACATCTTCGCGGTGAGGAATAACCTCTTCCCAATTCTCTTTTCCAGTTTTATTAACTGGCGTTTTCATTAAACGGAAATTTTTAGCATCTAAATTGGTAGTAATGTAAAAATTGTCCTGATAATGATCTACACTATATTCTAAATTACGTTCACGTGGTTGAATTACTTTCCATTCTCCTGTTGGGTTATTTGCATCCAAGAATCTGTATTCTGTTGAAACAGTTTGATATGATGCAACCATTAAATATGCGCTTGATTTTGTTTTATAAACAGAGCACGAATAGGTTTCATCCTTTTCTTCAAAAATCAGTTTATCTTGATCTGAACTTGTCCCTAAAACGTGGCTATATATTTGGTTAGACCTAAGCGTAATTGGATCATTCTTAGTATAAAAGATTGTTTTATTATCATTTGCCCATGTTATTGATCCAGAAGTGTTTTCAATCTTATCTGAAAGTAATTCACCTGTCTCCAAGTTTTTTACATGAATGGTATACTGCCTTCTAGAAACCAAATCAGTACTATAAGCTAAGAGCTTATTATCCTCGCTTACGGTAGAACCACCAATAGCAAAATAACTCTGATCTTTCCCTAATTCAGGGCCGTTTAACATGATTTCCTCTTCTCCTAATTCACCGTCAATAATTTGCTTTCTACAATGCAAGCCATAATCTTCTCCTTCTTCAAATCGACTATAGTAAGAGTATCCATTTTTTGTAACTGGAACAGATTCATCATCCTGTTTTATTCTTCCAACAATTTCGTCATACAATGCTCCTTGCAATTGTTCTGTTGGTTTCATCACCTCATCTAAATAGCTATTTTCAGCATTTAAATAGTCCAATACCTTTTGCGTTTTTTCACTTGGATTTTCAGCCTCTTTTTCTTCATCTGAAAGGCGCATCCAAAAATAATTGTCGACTATTGTATCACCATGCGTGATAATTAATTCTTCTTGTTTTTCAGCAATTGGAGGTGTTGGCATATTATTAGTTAAATCTTCTGTTTCTGAATTTGAACCACAAGCAGCTGTCAATGAAGCCACTGCGATAATTGGAATTATTTTCTTCATACTTATTAATTCTCTTGATTTGGGTTCTTAAAATTAGTGATTTAAGCTTGTAGAATTCAATACAACCTTAAATATTATGTATTTAGTTAATCTTCGTTTGATTGTAACGTTATGTCCTGATATTCTTTTTTCGTATTTGTCTCAAGATATTGAAGCGCATCTTCAATTGAAAGAAAAAAGTTATCAGGCCCAATTTCACCGCGCAATTTTGTTCGCCGAATTGTGTCTCTAACCGGTCCTTTTACATTTGACATTAAGAACCGAACATTTCGTTTTTTGTAATCTGCAACTAGATCTAAGATAGCGTGCACGGCTGTAGAATCCATCCCGTTAATTCCGCGTGCATCTAAAATCACCGCTTTTAAACCTTCTCTTTTTTCTTCTAGACGCTTCAATCTATCTTGAAAATAACGCGTATTAGCAAAAAACAATTGAGCATCTAACCGAACTATTAATACTTCATCATCAGGATTAATGTGTTCAAAACGCTCAACATTCAAATATTTTCTACTTTTTTCATCCAAACCAAGCTCTGCGATATGCGGGTATGAAACACGAATGAGTAATCCTACAATTGAAACACCAACTCCTACAATAATGCCTTGTTCAACACCGAGTGTTAAAGTTGCAATTGCAGTTATCATAAACATTGCAAAGTCTTTACGGTCTGTTTTCCAAAGATGTTTAGCTTCCTTAAAATCAATCAAACCAAAAACGGCTACAATAATAATTGATGCCAAAATTGCATTAGGCAAATAATAAAAATAAGGCGTTAAAAAAAGCAAGGTTAAAATAACTACGGTTGCGCTAATGATTCCAGCTAAGTTCGTTTTAGCTCCTGACTGATCGTTAACCGCGCTACGAGCAAATCCGCCCATAGTAGGAAAAGCCTGAAAGAAAGACGCTCCAATATTTGCAATACCAAGAGCAAGTAATTCTTGACTGGCATCAATTTCATAATTTTTGTGCTTTTTTTGAATTGATTTGGCCACTGCAATAGACTCTGTAAAGCCAATTAGTGCAATTGTTAGTGCAATTGGGATTAAGCTTGTTACGGCTTCATAACTTATTGTTGGCACCGTAAAAGCAGGCAAGCCATCTGGCACTGCGCCCACTATAGAGACATTATAGGGTGCGGCATCCAATCCTATTAAATAGCCTATTCCCATCCCTAACAGAACCACGATTAATGGAAAAGGTATTCGCTTATTTATTTTTTTCAGAATAATGATTGTAGCTATGCCCCCAAGCCCTACAGCCAAGGTATATTTATTTATTTCTCCAAATTTCAAATAAATATTATGCACGGTTTCGTGCACTTTCCCTCGCGGAATACTAATTCCTAAGATATGTTTTACTTGACTAAATGCAATGTAAACTGCCGCTGCAGAAATAAATCCAGACAGCACAGGATGAGACAAAAAATTGACAATGAAGCCCACCTTAAAAATCCCCATCAACAACTGGAAAACACCAATCATTAACGAGAGCAATATCGCCATTCCTAAGAAGTTATCGGAACCTATTTCAGCCAACGCTCCAACCCCACTCGCAATTAATAAAGACACCACCGCAACAGGACCCACTGCCAACTGTCTTGAAGTACCTAAAATGGCATATAAAATTAGAGGAACTGTTGCTGCATACAAACCATAAATTGGTTTTAAGCCTGCCAACATAGCATAAGCCATTCCTTGCGGAATTAGCATTACTCCAACAGTTATGCCGGCACTTAAATCACCAGAAAGATTCTTTTTTTTATAATTGGGTAACCAATCTAAAATAGGAATGTATTTTTTCATTTAAGTTGTCCTTGTTTTTTGAGGTTCTCAAAACTAATCGATATAGTTGAAAAAAAGAATATTTCTATAATTTTCCTTCAACAAAGTCTCTTACAACTCTATTTAATAGTTGTAAACATTAATTCCTTTTACTTTTACCTCTCAAAATTTTAAAACGGGTTGTATCTTTTATAATCTCTTTATCTTTAAGATTGAACTTGCGCAACTCTTCTACGATATAGGGATTGTTTGTCACATGTTCCGCCACTAAACTGTATGCCATTTCACGGAGTTCTTCTTGCTCTTTTTGCCCATCTTTTTTAAACTCATGATGAATGACACGTAAAAACTCTTCTCGATTCGTTCGGTCAACTTTCTCTTGACGAATCTCATTAATTTTTGAAATTCTATTTTTCTCAGGATAATTTGCTAAAAAAGTAGTTAAACAATCATAGCCTTGTCTTCCTTCATCCCACCCGCGCATTAATATTAACTGGGCTTCATCTGTCAGTAGCATTTTATTGCGATATATTTCAGCAGCCTTAAAGTATGAAAATCCAGACAAGAAAACGTCTATCTTTCTTTGATAAGCCTCGTTTGCTAATGCTCGCTTATTCAAGCTAACATATAAATCACCTACTTTTTCATGGTTTTTTAATTCTTCATACAACTCAATGGCTTCAGTAATCATTTTCCCTTTTTCAAACGCCTTCGCCGCACGTGTTTTATCGTTCATGTATTTCAAATACACCTGGGCCGCCTCATGATATAAACCTCCATCCTCTAGCGCTCCTCCAGCCAAATCATATCTTTTTAGCAGTTTTAAATAAACAAATGCTGCTTTTTCATACTCCTTTTTAGCTAAAAGTTCTGTTGCAGTTTTATAATATTGGTCTGATAAACGTTGAAAACCATCTCCAATATCTACCGATCCACCACCAGGTTGATTACCACCTCCACTCATGCCTCCTAAACCTCCAAAAAGTCCCCCTATCATTCCTCCAAAAAGAGATAATCCACCCCAACGTTTTGAGATATCTATTAGGCCATCATTGGTTCCACGGTTGGATCCATTTTGATCTAAAGGAACGGCATATTTCAACCCCTCGTCTGGATTGTTTTTTAACATATCCATTAATCGGTCAACCTGTTCTTTATTTCTCTCTTCCAAATTTTCTAAGTCACGTTTCATCCCTTCAGACTCTCCTTTCGCTCCAAAAACCCCCTTCAATTTATTAATTCCTTTCAGTAAACCATTTGGTTCTAATTCTTCTTTTCCTTCTTTATTTTTCTTTCGATTAAAGAGTTTACTATAAAGTTTTAATTTTGCCTTCTCCTTTAAGCTAAGCGGTTTGTCGTCCAATTTTTCTGGATGAGGTACAACTTTGTCTTCCAGTTTTTTTAAAGGATCCTCATCTTCAACCTTTCGGATTTCAAATCGATCAATTTTTGTAGGAATAAAAACACTTTTGGCTGGTTTAAAAGTATAAACAAATTGCTCGGATGGTATTTCTAATAGTTCTGCTAACTTAAAATCATCACTTAATTCAACCAATCCGAAATCTGGATGGAAAAGATGCATTTTTTCTTGAAAATGGCGCTCATAATCACTCGCCAACACCTGTGGAACTAATTTTGCTTTTTCTGGAATATAAAGATTGGGAAATACGCGCTGACAACCTTCATTTTTACCAACATCCTTTATGTTTAAATTGTTAATCGAAAGCACAAAACATCCCCACAAAACATTTGGAACGTTACCGGGAACTGGGTAAATCTTTACTTGATTCAAACTAAAATTTAGCGCCTGAAGTTCCAATAACCATGTTTTTGGATTGCTACCTGAGATTAAAAAGCCACCAATAGGAAATTCGCTATGTTTAGATATATTAAGCTTTAGTTCCATAGTACGTTTTTATTTCATCAAGAAAAGCCTCAATATGTGTTTCATAAAACCTCTCAATAGAAATGATATCTAAATTCTTATCAAACCCAGTTGTAAGTGATGACCTATGCGCTTTACACCCAATCATTACAAGTTCCTCAATTACTTTCTTCGATTTCTCGTTGTTGAACAGATAAGGGACTCGAAACGAAGGTAGATCCGTCAATACGTTCAATTGCTCCAATCCAAGAGCTGTTTCGACTCTTAATATTTTAATTACTGCAAGTTTAGATTTCACCTCCTCGTCAATAACAACATCATATAAAGGTTCATTATAGTAAAACCGATTTCCAGAAAACTCTTGATGTGTTGCAGCTGCCAAAGCCGCATTTAAAACTGTTGGGACATAAATTGGAGGGATGTGTTGACTACTACTCGTCAATATTATCATACCTTGAAAAGTATTGCGAACCTCACTTCCATCTTCAAATCTAAAAACACCGTTTTCAGTCGATTGAGCTCTTATTTTCATCATAGAACCTTTTCGAGTTTCTAATTTTAAATGTCCTCCAAAAGCCACTGAAAGCTGACTTGTATTGCACATCAAATAGCCTTTATCACTAATTCCAATTTGATTGATTTTACGTAAAATGTTATGTCTATTCTTATGCTTTGAATGATAATCAATCAAAGCCTTCTCTTTTTTCAACTTTTCACTGTCAAAATTGAAGACTTCGTTCGATTTTTCTTCTATTTTTCCTGACGCATCAATAGTCATAGTTCCGTTATCATGAACATGAAAAAACTTGTCCTTATAAAAATGAAATATCCCCGTTGCCCTAATTTCAATCTTTAAATCCTTCCTGAGGATTACCTTATTTGAGTTCAAATTAACAAGAACAATTTGCTTTGAACCTATATCATGCATGATTAATAAATATTCGCCGTTGGACATACAACCGACATTAAAGCGAAAATCATAAAAAGGCAAGTCATTCATAATGAATTCCCACCCCTTTTCGTGATGTTTTAGCTCTGAAGATGATAAACGGTAAAGCACTTTCCCTTTCGTCAACATAAAAACCATCTTATCTGTAATTGCAATAGCTCTATTTCGTGAAATTGCACGAAACAATATTGGAAAGTACCCCTTGCTCGACCGATTTTCGTTATTGGAAAGCTTTTTAGCATGCTTTTTATTCCATAAATCTTCAAAAGGCAATTCCAAATGTTGCAAATGTTTACTACTCGATTTCAGATTTTTATAAACATCAATATGTCCATCAGAATCATTATATATCCAATAACTAATCTCAGTTCCTAATTCATGTTTGAGCCTTAACATGTTAGCATTATTCTTGGTTGTTCGCTCAGTTAGTACAAAAACCTCTTGGTTATTATTCGGAGGAAAAGTTTCAAAATATTGCTGAAGCCCTTTAGATGCTTCAATAGATGGATCAACTATTTGAATCGCGGCCATTATTCCTTCAACCGAGTTGTAGATGACTTTTTGAAAAGATTTACCAACAACAAAAACATCACAATCAATCGTTGTTTTTGGATGTTTAGCTATGGCCAACATAGTTGCAAATGCAATAGTTTTAGGTGTTCCCCAATTTTTGAGAGATACATCAATTAAAACGACCCTTCGCATATCGTTATCTACAGGAGGAGATTCTCTATTTAGGTAGAGCGCTTCATTGTTTGCAAGGCGAGATAAAAAGATTAAATCATCATTTGCAAATTCAGAAATTAACAGCTGCGACAACTCACCTTTGTTTGTTAAATCAGAAACACCGCCCATTGGTAATTGACTCGGTTTACTACTTCTAACAGGTAGATTTAACCCAGACCATAGCACCTTAACCAAGGCTCCAATTTTATGCGTTCCTGGATTCATTATTAGTTCCTCTATAAAATCTTTTGGTCCCTCTTTCTCAGAACTTTCAAGGATTAGATTCTCTTGTAAATCAGGTAATGCATTAATTTTATTAATGATGGATTCTACTGAATCAAACTCTCTATTTAATAGTGCAACCACCCTAAAATCACGATCAACAGATGATTGATGTGGAGTAGTCGGTATGTAATTATGATTAAAGTTGTTAAAGTCTTCTGCTATTTGAAGTCCTTTCTTTATACTAGACTTATTATGGCTGTTACGGAAGAAAGCTCGTAACACATACTTTTTTAAATCGCCAGTTTTATACTTGGTAGGCATTGAATTAAGCAACTTTAAAACAGCAAACGCTTCATCCGAATATTTTCCAGCATCAACATTTTCTATCTTGTTTATGATTTCGAATATTTGATCGATATTTTGCTGGCCTTGCGGATGCAAAGCAGCTAGTGCCAGTATGATTGATCCAAAAGGTGGTAATCCATCAGGAGCTAATTCTTCAATAATCTCAGCAACCAATTGGCGATACACAATTGTGTGTCCATCAGGAATAGCAATAACCTGGGCACCATCTTCCCATTGCCAAAAATAATCTTTATATAAGCTCAAATAATTATTCACTTTCAAGCAATACTTTTTGTCCATTTGCTGTCACAGATTTGCGAAATGAACTGATTGACAACTGACTAAATGAAGCCTTTGGTATGAGAGAATATTGCCCATCCTCGTTCCATAAAATATAGGATAACGTATCCTCATTGATTCTACTTTCAATCAAATCTGCTGCAATTGACAATTCAAAATCTAATCCAATAGGAACAAACATACTATTCAACCTCCAAAAGACTTTTCCATTAATTGGCAACACAGGTTTACCAATTATCAACGCTTTGTTTTCATTGATCAAACACCAATTAAGATTGGTCAGGCGAAATTCAGGAGCATTTTGGATGAAGGCGCTAACATCTTTTAATGTAGCTAATATTACCGCCGAATTTCGTTCATCATCTGCAGGTTTCAACTTGATTGTAATAGATTCATTAACCCCAAAATAATTATGATTATAACCTCCCAAAGTCAATGGCATTGCTCTGGCAATTGGTGTCCATAAAAACTGCGGTTCTATTGTTTCTGGTAAACGACTATTTAACAAGAATAATTTTCCTTGCTTTGCATAGTACAACGTTTTAAATGGAATTTGTTTAATTGTTACTGCATGAATTTGATCATAAGTGAAATTAGTCACCCAAATTTCATCCGCTTCAAATGCAACTTTTAAATTCGCCCAAGCCCTTAATTCTGCAAGGTCATTTTGATACGTCTTTTCAACCCGTAAATAATATTTTACACTGCTTGCAGCATCTTGTGCCATAACGCTTCAATTTCGGTTAACAAATGTTCTTTATGCGTTTCATTTCTAATCCAACCACAACGCGTTTGAACGTATCTCAGCTTATCTTTAACGACATTCTGCTCTTCGAAAGATAAGTTACCGTCCTCCCACTGACTTGTCAATAATTCAACTTCTTTTATTAATTCTTCAGGATTTGGAATTTTATTGAATTTAGCCTGAGGATGTGCCATATTTGAATCATCCTTGTCTATAATTGTATCAATTAAACCTGACAATATTTCGATTTGCTCCTCAGTATCCCAAATGTATTTAAGCACCCATAAATCTGATAAAACAGCTTCCGTTCTTCCGCAAATTAAAGCACTAGCAGCTAATAGGTTTTGAATTTTAACAGCCCTTCTGTCAGAGACATTAATTCCTGTATTTCTTAAACTATGCACCAAATTCACAAATGGACCACGGACTGAAGATAGGTCTACTTTTTTAGCTTCATTTTGTAGTTGAATAATCTCACTCGGTTTTATTTTTGGCGGTTCAGTTGTTGTGAGTTCCAGTTTTCTTCCAGCAAGCAATACTTGCTCCAATAAATCAGGATTAACATAATCACACCGCACTCGAATTAAAAATCGATCCAATAAAGCATCTAATGATTCATCCTCTGGCAAGACGTTACTTGCACCCACAAACATTAATGCTGGTATCTTTCGTGTTTCCTGACCTCTTCGGAAAATTTTCTCATTCAGTGCCAACAATAAGCTATTCAAAATTGCACTATTGGCATTAAAAATTTCATCCAAAAAAATCATAGATGCTTCTGGTAGCATCCCATTTGTATTGGTCATTAACTCTCCATCCTTCAACTTTCGAATGTCGAATGGTCCAAATATTTCGTTTGGCTCGGTAAACCGCGTTAACAAATATTCAAAATTTTTCCCTTCCTCAATCGCATTTGATAATGCACGTACAATTGCACTTTTTGCAGTTCCTGGAGGCCCCAACAAAAACGCATTTTCTCTCGCAACTAAAGAGATTCCTAGTAGGTCTATAATTTCATCTTTCCCTACAAAAGAAGCTTTGATAAAATTCAGTACCTCGTTTAGCTTATCTATATTATTGTTCATTTTCTTCATTTAATTTAAAATCTGACCAAAATTCTTGTGTATGAATTCCTAGATTTCCTTGAATAGCAGAATTAAATTGTTTTAATCCAGCTAGTTTTTTATTCTTTCTCAAAACGATTCGATTAAGATAAAGTTGTTTCAAACATGGATTGTTTATGATAATGTCAAAATTAAGTGTCTCTACTTC
Source organism: uncultured Crocinitomix sp. (assembly GCA_937136425.1). GTDB lineage: Bacteria > Bacteroidota > Bacteroidia > Flavobacteriales_D > Crocinitomicaceae > Crocinitomix. Next base: position 9,176 of record CAKZON010000086.1, on the reverse strand, counting down.
TTGCTCATAATTAACCGCAGAATAATGCCATTTTTTTAAAAGCTCTTCCAAAACATGAATCAATCCATCCTCAGGATCTATCATCTTTAATTCAACTAGCATGTCTGGAACAAACCTCAAACAAAGATCTACAGATAAAATATTGGATGCCGTTAACTCAAGTTGTTCCTGAGAGAATAATGCCTCAAGATCTGCTATGCCATCTTTCCGATACAAAATTAATTGAGCAGTTAAATAAACTACCTCTGCAGCATATAAGGCAGCTTTCGAATCGAATGTTGGAGCTAAATGTGGATATGTATGCACTTCCTCTTCATAAGCTTTTCTCAAAAAATCAACAACTAAGGCTTTTTCCTTGGCAGATATTTTTAAGATATTTTGATACAGCACCACCTCTTCACTTTCGCGTAGCGACTTAATCATCTCAAAAAAATAATTCTTGCGCATCTCTTGTTATTTATGCTATTAGTGTTTTGGTTGTTAATCTCGTAACCAAAAATAACACTAAGTTCATTATTTGATCATTGTAAGCCAGTTATTATCATGAATCCTCCTGTATTTTTTCTAATAACCATATTACTATTTACCTAATTGTATAAAAAGGATAAAGAGAGAGTAACGATTTCTAATACAGGTTTTTATTCTTAAATTAATAGGGGTAACAAGATCTTAAAACGAATAAACCAATGAATAATGCTCCCTTGACCAACCAATTAACACCTTATGAAATACTGCATCCAATCGCTAGTCGGAATCCTATTTTTAATTTTTAATTCGCAATTTATAAGGGCTCAAACTGTAGAATTAAACTTCGACATTACAGCTGCACAGAACATTAACTCAAAACTAAGTGGGTTCAATACTGGCCCAACATTCAATGAAATGTTTGAAGCATCAAATAGTCCAGTTAGCATTGTTGATGCATGCGCAATATTTCCGCCGCCATTCGATACTTTTAACGATTTTAAAATTGTATCCTTTACGCCACAAGCAAATTTAGTAGAAAAAACAGCAGAGATAAAACCTACCAGCATGCGATTTCCTGGTGGAACTATTGCCAATTTTTACCATTTATACGAATACGAGGACGGAACCTATGATCCAGACGCCCCTGTATTTGCCGCAGGTTGTGGAACACAAGATGTAGAGACAAGTGTATTTGGCGGAGCCAATGTAATTAGAGAACAATATTGCAAAAAAGATCAACGAGTAATATTGGATGATGCAAGCGCCAACCCCAATTATATTAGAGGTTTTGTCAATTATGTTTTAGCTGTAGAAGAGGAAGTTCACGCTAGTGGTGACACCGATTATAAAATGGACGTCATTTACGTACCCAATGTATTTACGCATTTTCAAACCAAGTTTTTAGGATCCGTAATAAAGGAGGCCTATTTAGAACCTTCAGACCCAACAGACCATTTAAATATTGCTAACCCTAGTGCTATTTTTGAGTTATATTATAAGGAAACTATTGATGCATTAGATTATTTAATTGCAAATGACATTAACGTAGTAGGAATTGAATTTGGTAATGAATTGTTTTTTCCATTCTACCAAACAGCAAATAGCAATGTAACGCCTGCCACATATATGGCGCTAAGCGATATTTATAGTAAGCGAATTGCTGCCGAATATCCAGAAATGAAATTTGCAGTTCTCTCAGAACCATCAAACGACACATGGAATAATGCGGTTAAAGATTATTCTCCTGTGTTTTATGATGCCGTGGCATTGCATGACTATTACACAAACAATGCATGTATATCTGAAGGGGAAGCTTGCCCTGACGGTTGTCCAGATGATTATGTTACTGATCGATCTTGCCGTTTTGACTGCGGAAAATGCTCATTGGGAGATTACACACGTCATGAATTAAATCCCGAATTTTTGCATGCATTAGAAGGATTTCCTGAAAACACAAAACTTTGGTTAACTGAATGGGGAATAATATCTCCAGGCACGCATACGGGTAATAATTTAGATTATATGAACACCTTTTTATATGCCAGTTTTGTTCAGGAGCATTTAATTCAGCAAATAGAGTTTAATGCGGCAAATAATAATGCAATCGAATTTTCTACGCATCACCGAATTGGATATAAAAACAGATGGTCTGTTATTCAAACTCGGTTAGGTGTTGATACCTCTGCAGAACAATCAAATTTTTATACTTATCGGTTTTTTGAACCACTTGCACATGCCCCTGAATCATTTATTTATGATGGAATTGAAATTCCATCCTTAATCGACAGCAACACGGTTACAGTAAATAGCTTTTTAATTAAAAATGAAGACGAAAGTAATCCTCAAATATTGGTGTATTATAGTAATAAAACAACAAATAACCTACCTCTTAATGTCGGCTCATTTACATCTACGTTATTTGAAGGAAGCACCTACTTGATTAATGAAACAGCAAGCAGTTCTTATTTGCAGGCGGCAGATTCTACAGGGTTATACTCAAGCTTTGGATCCACAAAATTTAATGGTACTTGGATAGACAATACCGACAACCCTTCCCTCAAAGTAATTGAAGATGCAACTGTCAACCTTAACACCTACGAAATTCCAGCGCTTAGCACAGGTGTGATTACAGTTGATTTAGAAAAAATTATTGGTATAAATGACGCTGCTGAGAATTTGGGTTTTCAGCTTTATCCAAATCCAGGAAATGGAGAGATTCAACTTACTATCCCTCCAAACATTCAACCAACCTCTATTCAAATTCGCTCAATTACTGGAGAATTAGTTTATACTTTAAGTGATGTGAATAAATCCAATTGTACTTTCAATATGACCGGATTAGAACGTGGTCTTTATCTAGTTGAAATTGTACACGATAACGGAGAATCTTTACTGAAATTTGTACACCAATAAATCCTGCAATTTTGTTTTAAATCCTTTTAAATGAGACTGGAAAGACCAATGAAACGGCAATTTTCAGATAAAATTCTTTAACGATTAATAGCCGAATAAATGACGATTTATAAGTTAATTCACTATTTTTGTTCGAAATGTTGATTAACCCAAATCGAATATTGCTCCCGTTTTCAAATCTGTACACAAATTTGAACCAAAACTATGTCTAAAAAAATTGCTATTCTAGGGTTAGGGTGGTTAGGACTTCCGCTTGCAAAACACTTATTTAAAAATGGGTGCGAAATTACTGGTAGTACAACATCATCAGAAAAATTAATGCAATTATTGCAGTCCAGATTGGCTGTTAGAATCATAAAGATCACAAAGAATAATATTCAGGGGAATTGGAAGAATTTCATACAAGATATTGATACATTAATCATTAATATTCCTCCAGGAAAAAAGGAAAATCACGTTAAAAATTATGCCTTGCAATTACAACAAGTTGTTGATCGTTGTGACGCAAATCTCAAAGTTATTTTTGTCAGTTCTACCTCTGTTTACGGGAATGAAAATCAAAACGCAACAGAAGATTCATCTACCATTCCTTCAAAACCTTCAGGTAAATCTATTTTAGAAGCCGAAAAAATAATTCAAGCCCATTTTGGCAAAAACGCCACTATTGTAAGATTTGCAGGATTATTTGGTCCGGATAGGCACCCCGGAAGATTTTTAAAAGCTGATTCGCCTTTGGCTAATCCTAATGGCAGAGTTAATTTGATCCATTTAGAGGATTGTATTTCTTTAATTTCAGCTATTATAGATAAGGATGAATATGGCCAAGTTTTTAATGGCTGCTCTGACGAACACCCGACAAGAGCGGAGTTCTATACTCAAGCAGCCTATGCCCTTAGTATGGACGCGCCATCATTTGATTCTGCATTGCCTGCGAAGGACAAAATTGTGTCAAACGAAAAATCAAAGTCAACTTTAGGAATGGTGTACAAATATGCTCGTCCAGAATTGTTTTTTAACGACTAATACTCCATTCCGTATTCAAACGCTTCGCTGCCAATTTCAGCATCATAAGTCTCTTCTATTTTATCCACATATCCTTCGTCAGAATCTCCTGATAAGGAAAGATAATAAGTACTGAGATTCAAATCCGTTGTGATAGTTGTTGAATTTTGCGTTTCACCCCAAGATGGAGGATCACTCCCCTGAGAAACCTCTGCAAATAACATTGTATTTTGAACTTCGTAATTGTTGAGCAATGTGCCTAAAACAAGCGTTCCAGAACCAAATGGGCAAGCCTCATACGTACTATAAGTAATACTCCAAAGCACAATGAGTTTACTTGAATCAATTTCAATTAATCCTTCAACGTAAGCATCAGATTCTTGCATCATTCCTATATCCAAGTTACTTACATAGTCTTCATATGCTCCCTCGGCTTTTAAAGAATCAATTTCACAAAATATTTCAATATTATAGGTTGCATTAAATGTTGGAGCATTTTCAACAGTGCGTTTAGCTAAATATCTACCATTCTCAAAATTTAATGATGATTGAGTAGATTTTTGAGTAAAATCAAGTGCTTTTACAAAACTTGTATCCACATTAAATGGTAATTGATAGGTTGTATCTGATTTATCTAGAATTGTTTGTAAATGTTCATTAATTTCAATTGGAATTTCCTCCACTACCTCAACCGTTGTAGTATCCTCAATCACTTCAGGAGTTTCAAGTTCAATTGTTCCATTATCTGCTTGAGTTTCTGAACCGCAAGATTGCACCATTAAAGTAAGCCCGATTAGTACTACCTGATAAAATTTCATTGATTTTGATTTAAATTCATTGCAATATAATAATCATTCAAAAAGTCAACAAACTTTGTTATGCTCACATAATTTTAATAAATTAGGAAATTGAAAAAAATCAACTATGAATAAAATATTACTTTTTGCTTCTTGCTTAGTATTCACAGCAATAGGCTATACCCAAACCACTGTTACATCCAGTTTCGAATTTGATGGAGTAGAGCGAGAATACAAACTTTACATTCCAGAAATTTATGATGGGTCGGAGCCTGCTCCACTTGTTTTTAACCTGCATGGTTATGGATCAAATAATAATGAACAAGAAGCTTATGGCGATTTTAGGCCGATTGCCGATACAGCAAAATTTATAATCGTCCACCCTATGGGATTAGTTGATGATTTAGGATCTACTCACTGGAATACATTTGGAACTTCAAGTGTTGATGATGTTGGATTCATATCTGCATTAATTGATACAGTATATGCTGCTTATAATATTGACGGAAATAGAATTTACAGCACAGGAATGAGTAATGGCGGTTTTATGAGTTATAAATTAGCTTGCTTATTAAGTGGAAGAATTGCAGCTATTGCATCTGTAACTGGAGCAATGACACCAGTTGAATTTGATGCTTGTATTACAAACCATCCTATGCCTGTTATGGAAATACATGGCACTGCAGATGAAACTGTTCCATATGAAGGAAACTTATTCTTTATGGCATCTGAAGATATTGTTGACCACTGGGTAGCATTTAATGAGTGTGATCCTGAACCTGTTGTTACTGAAGTGCCAGACACTGACACAGATGATGGTTGTACAGCAACACATTTTGTATATGAAAATGGTTTATTAGGTAGTACAGTTGAACTATATAGAATTAATGACGGCGCACATACATGGCCAGGTTCAGCTTTTGTTACAGGCACTACCAATAACGACTTTAGTGCATCTCAAGAAATTTGGAGGTTCTTTAGCAAGTATACATTAAATCATTTGACAAGTGGAATTGAAACAGATTCTGCCCCCGTTGAATTCATGATGTATCCCAACCCTTCTAGTGAAACGCAGGTTACTTTATCTTTTGCAGACAATTTGGAGAAAACTATTACCGTGCACAATTCATTAGGACAAGTTGTTTTAGAAACTACGAAAGCTTTATCAACTGTTCAATTGGACATTGAAGATAAAGGAGTTTTCTTTGTGACAATTAACCAAAACGGAGCAATACACACTGAGAAATTAGTTCGAAACTAAGAACAGCTTACTGTTTAACTAACTTGCCTTTTAAAAGGGCATGATCCTCAATCAAATTCCAGCAAAACAAACCACTATTGATGTGCGCCGGAATTGTAATTATATTAGAATTTCCGACGATTTGTTGATAGATAACTTTGCCGCCTAAATCGTAAAGCATAAAATTAGCCTGAGTTATACTTTGATTAAAAACTAATGTGCTATTTACGGCATTATAATACCAATTGACCTCTTTAATAAAATCAACAGGAAGATCAGCCGTATAGTCTGTCTTTAAATCAAGTATTACAGGCAAATGATCTGACATAAAATAAAGTGCACTTGAAATACTGTCTGGTATTGTTGGGTTATAAGGAGAATTTATTGCACCATTAAAGCGCGAACCATCTTGTCCTAATGCCTGATAAGAACCTTCAATCATTTCAAGACCATTGGTATTATCCAAAACGTCTGCTGTGGTGAAAATTAGATCAAAACGGTCATCCATTCCTCCTCCAGCGCCATCTGCTAATGGCGCTGTACGTGTACTTTGCGTATGAATATTTGCATATGCTCCATTTCCACTCCAATCACCAATACTACTAATTGGGTCAAATAAATCAACAGCTCCCGTTTCTCGAATTGCCAAACAACCTGATTCATTTCCAGAATAAAAATTAAAGTCTCCGCCTACGAAGATATTCTCTTCATTTGAAAGGGAGTTTAAATGATATTTTAAGACGATTGCCTGTTCTTTTCTTTGATTAAAAAAACCTGAACCTGCCTTTAAATGCAACCCATACAAATTCAAATAAATAGTATCAGACATTGCCCCTAAACCTGGACTTTTATAATATAATTTATATTCATTAATGTCGCGTAAATCGGTAGGAATTTCCTCTTGAGAAACAAATCCTAAAACATCTGTATTGTAAAACAGCATATTGTCAGTATAAGGACCATCAATATATTCTGCCGCCGCATATTTATCCTCTCCCCAAACATTTAAACCTTCGTTTAAAATCAACTCGGCTCCTTCACTTGATTGCAATTCGCATACTACAAAGACATCTGGTTTGGCATAGCTTAATATTTTCCTCAAATCCCCTATTCTTTCAGGTGTGTCATCTGGAAAATTAAGCAAGTTATAATACATCACACGAATAGTGTCTTGCCCATGTGCAACCGTCAACAAACTAAAAACAAACCCAATACAAACTATCAATCTCAACATAGTTGAACAAAGATAATTCTATTTTGACGATAATTTTTCTATGCGTACATAATAAATTTTTGTAAATTGTAAGCATGAAAAAAAATTACCATTGGGTGATCCTGCTCCTATTCACCTATATTCAAGCTTGTGCCCCCTCAAGATTTGTAGAACCTTTAGAGAAAAACGAGATTAGCGTTGGAGGAACCTTTGGAGGACCTGTTATTGACTTTGGAGGGCCAATTCCAATGCCTATTACAACGGTTGAAGTTGGATACGGATTAGACACGAATTTAACTCTATTTGGCGCCGTGCACACTTCAGCAGCCATTTTTGGAAATGCACAAATAGACGTTGGAGCATCCTATAAATTTTTGGATCAAAAAAACTTGATTCCAAACCTTTCAGTTGCTCCTGGAGTTAATTTTATTTTCAATTTTGAAAATCGAATTGCCAAATTATGGCCTAAACTAGATTTGAACGCCTTTTGGAATTATGGACAACGCACTAACTATTTCTATGTTGGAGTCAATAATTACTTTGAGTTAAGTAAAACAATGGCATTTGAACAGGAACAATTATCGCCATGGTTATTTAGCCCTCAATTTGGACATGTTTTTAAAGGAAAGCAGGAGAATTGGCAGCTCACAACAGAGTTTAAATTAATGGGCCCCAATTTGGATAATTCAACCGCCTTTGTTCCGTACAAAAGTTTGCTAGGTTCAAATGGGGCGACAGCTTTTTTTGTTGGATGTAGATGGATTATTGGTAAAAAGAAGAAATAATGAAAAAGACAGCTTTATATATAATAATTGGAGTTTTGGTAGCAGCTTGTACCAAACCCAACCTAGATGCATTAGCATTTCCAAGCGAAAAGCTTGATTCCTACCAATTTGAAAACTATGATGCTGGTAGTGGAAATGTACCAACCGTGTATGCCGTAACACCAGATAATTACACCTTGGTTTCAATGACTTCCAAAGATGCAGCAACAGGAGATGAATACACCATTTATGGCGTGTATATTGGCGACATGGCAACTATGGCTAGTGACACCGTTATAATGTATTGCCACGGACAATCAAAACATATGGATGCTTATTGGCCACGTGCAACCCTATTAGCAAGTATTGTCGAACAACATCATTATGGTGTTTTCATGATGGACTATCGAGGATATGGCATGTCAGAAGGCAAACCAACAGAACAGGGTTTGTATGAGGATGTAGATGCAAGTATTGATTGGTTAATAGCAATGGGAGCGAAACCAGAACAAACGTTTTATTATGGCTTTAGTTTAGGTTGTATTCCCGTAATAGATCGTGCGGCTTATCGTACAGATTTTAAGCCTGCTAAAATCATCTTAGAGTCGCCTTTAGCCTCTGTTGAAAATCTAGCGAACTCTTCATTAGTGTTAAATGTTGACCCTAAATTTGTCTCAACATTGGAGTTTGAAAATGCAGAAAAAATTAAAGATGTAAGCATGCCTCTTTTATGGATTCATGGAATTGAAGACGACTATATTGAAATTAATAATGGCGAATTAATCTACGAAAACCATGCTGGCAGCTATAAAGAAGCCGTGCGTGTTACTAACGCTGGTCATGGCGATATCCCAGAAGTTTATGGATATGAAAATTATTTAATTCATCTTGAAAACTATATTAAAATGTAGGTTTTTAGTGCCCAAACAATCTATTTAAATAATTTAAAAGGCCGATAGCTTTGAATTGATTGCTGAAAAGATGAAATTTGTTGAAGACTTCCACTGGAAAAATGCAAGCAAATAATTCAGAAAACCCTAAGAAAAAAAAATGGTACCAAAGCGAATGGCTTAAGCGTATTGGCATTTTAGGTTTTTTGTTTTTCCTTATCAAGGGTTTGATATGGCTTGCTATCTTTTTCGGTGTTTTTAAATGGTTTGGGGAATAGATTCTTCAATGCGCTGTCATGAGCTTGCCGAATGATTCAATGTTCAATGTTCAATGTTCAATGTTCAATGTTCAATGTTCAATGTTCAATGTTCAATGTTCAATGTTCAATG
>CAKZON010000085.1 GCA_937136425.1 uncultured Crocinitomix sp. | reverse complement strand
TTACTGTCCTCAAGTAATTCAAGAAATAAAAATTAAATCAAAAAAGTCCTGACAATTATTGTCAGGGCTTTTTTTGTTCTTATCTGAATAAAAACTAAAAAGAGGGCATCTAAAACTAGAATGCCCTCCCGCCAAATATTACAAATGTTTAAGGTGATTGCTGTTAGCCTGTTGTTATTTAGTCCAAGTTAATACTTTACTTCCTCCACAGAAAGAACCAGTAGTTCCGTCCCATATTCTAGACCATGAAATAATAGTTCCAGAAGGGATGTGGCCAGTTCCCATATTTACACTTTTAGATGTACAAGTTGTATACGAAGTAGTGATATTGTCTTGTCCAAAATAAACATATCCACCACCAGTGTTAACCCAGTGTTTAACCTGAACTACTTGATTCGGGTCACTAACATCATACTGTAAGTTAAGGTTGATTAAAGTTGGATCCCAAGGTGCTACTACTTTAGCAAGCACTTTGTTTAAACAACAAGCAACTGGTGCCGCTGCTCTAGGTGTTACTACTTCAACAGTTTCAATATTTCCTTGTAAAATTTGTTCTAATTCTAGCATTTCTTGCTCTGAATTTTCTGAATCTCCAGGAACAAAAATTGATCGTACTGTCTTGTTGTCGTTTTCTACTTTGGTTTCTTCCTTGTTACAGGCAAGAAAAAATAATGAAGAAAGCATTACTGCTCCTAATGTTAATTTTAATGTTTTCATAAGTTTTGTTTTTTTGCTTACTCTTTTTTACGGCTTTTCGGCATCCTCCGTATTTGTTAATTGTATTACCAATCACATTTGTAATTGAAATTTGGGTTAATTTCTTGTACAAAGAAAATGTGTTTATGGTGAGATAAAAACGGTATAAAAGCTGAATTTACAAGAAGTTGATTAGCTGTAAAGCGCAGGTATTTAGACTGTTGCTGTTTTTGTGAGAGAGGGTTTTAATTTCATAAAAAAAGCGCGCAATGCCATTGCGCGCTTTAACTAAACCACTACTAAGTATTAGCACTGAGTCATACTAATATCTAAATTATGGTTGATTCGGACACCTCCAAATAATTTATTTTTCAGGAGAAAAAATTGCTTTTAATTGTTCTACTGCATTGCCACCTCCGCTTACCGTGATTTCTCCAATTTTTTCAGCAATTTTTTCAACGTATTCCATTTCTTTTAATTTAAATAGCATGGTGTTGTCTTCCATTAATTTTGCAGTATTTAGCAAACTTCTGGTTGCTGCTGTTTCTTCTCTTCTGGTAATGCTATTTGCCTGAGCTCTTTTTTGTGCTACTAATACTTGATTCATTATTTCTTTAATGTCTCCTGGCAAAATCACATCTCTAATACCCGCACTATTTAATGCCACGCCTAATTCTTTCGCCTTGTTTTCAAAATGAGAAAGGATGTAAGTTCCAATTTCATCTTTCTTTTCAAGTAATTCGTCAAGCGTTAATGTGCCAATAAATTCTCTTAAAGCAAATTGCATTAGAATGTATAATTGATCAGTAAATTTTTTATTGTCGATCAATGCCGTTTTAATATCAGCAACTTTGTAGTGTACATAAAAATTAACTCTTAATGCAGCTTTGTCTTTCGTTAAAATTTCTTGTCCAGCAACTTCTAATTGTTGCTGGCGTAAATCAACTTTTTGAATTTCAATTGAGGTTGCATTTTTCCAAAAACGGTGTGTTCCTGGTCCTAAAATACCTTCAAATTCACCATTAATGAATAGTAAACCCTTTTCAAAAGGTTCAACCACGAACACTCTAAGGTATGGCGTTAATATTGCGCGTTGAAAAAGACTGGTGTCAATAGTTGTAATAACTTTAGTGCTTGATAAATCAATCATTTCAAAGGTTAATGGTGCCTGTTCTTTCCAAAATGTATATTGTCCTGTTCTAAGGATTTCTTTTAGTCGTCCTTTTTCATAGGTTAAAGCAATTTGATTGTCTTTTACGTCTATAATATCTAATTTTTTTGCTAAAGCTTTATCACTCAGTAAAAGATCCAATTCAATTGGAGCCTTAAACTCATGAAATAGGCTGTAGATTTTAATTGACTGACGCATAGTCAGCCAATGTTTCCCTGTTTCAAGGAATTTTTCGTAGTCTCCGTTTTTAAATACGAGACCAATCGTTCCTTTTCTGATTCTTACTTGTCTCATTTTATTTGTTTTTTATTAATTACAATTCAAAATAAACAAGGCAATCAAACCACTTTTTAAAGACGGAATGAAAAGGGCGATAAATTCCTCAAAAAATCATTTTTTTACACCATAAATGCTCTTTTATTTAACATTATTAATGCATTTCAGTCATTTTTTTGAATTTTTCGTAACAATTCATTCAGGTCTAATCAAAGCTGTAAATATTCATTTTGAGCTTGGCTCACTAGAATAAAATACAAGTTTGTGTTACCTTGTTTAAGTCGATCATTTTAAAAAGTGATCAGCTTTGCTTTTTAAGCCAGAGTGAAAGTCTGGTGCTCTACCAACTGAGCTACTCGATTTTGAGTCGAGATAGGAATCGAACCTATGCATCAAAGTGTATTGCTCTACCAACTGAGCTACTTTCCCATGTTTTTAATTTATGTTTGCGGGAAAGGAAGGAGTTGAACCTTCGACCTATACATTATGCGGAAAATCATACATAATTAGCAGAATATCAGTAATTATTATCACTGACACTATGGCGTTTGTGAAACACACAACAAGGCTATTAGCATTAAATATCTTCCTCGCTTGGCTAACATTTATCAGCCAAGAATTTTAGTTCATTTCAGAACTTAGAGGAAAACAGTGGACTCGAACCACAATCCTTGAAAGGACCAGATCGCTTAGCAAGCGGCTCGCCATCCTATGACGTTTATTTTCCTTTTCCCATTTCTGGGAGTATTTGCGGAAGAAGAGAGAATCGAACTCTCAAGGCTTTTAAAGGCTCGTTGGTTTTCAAGACCAGTGCAGTCACCTATCTGCTTGCTCTTCCGTAGTGTTTAGTTTTTATGTGAGGGTGGTAGGATTCGAACCTACTCAGAATAAACAACAGATTTACAGTCTGCCCCAACTCTCCAACTTTGGCGCGCCCCCATTTTTGAGTATAGGCTTTGAGTTTTGGGAAATGGTTCTCCAACTCGCAGCCTATACTCGCTATCTACATGTGCAGTACGTAAGACTCGAACTTACTACCCCCGCTTTAAAAGAACGGTGCTCAACCTGTTAAGCTACTACTGCATTTGTGCGGTAAGCCAGACTTGAACTGGCAGCCTTCTGGGTGGAAACCAGACGCTCTACCTTGGAGCTATTACCGCATTTACTGATTTTTAACTCAGTGTTTTGCACAAGTGAAAGGAATCGAACCCTTACCATTGCTTTTGGAGAGCAATTAACAGCCTCTGCGCACTTGTGTATTTTTTATGTATCAATAATTCAAAAAACATTTTTACTATCGTGGAAAAGAATGGTATCGAACCATTATCTACCGGGCTTCAACCGGCCGCATAGACCATCTTTGCTACTTTTCCGTTTTTATTTTACATAGGTAAGACTGCCTTTGCTTTCTATTTTATCCTATGCTTGAACCTCAAAACATCAAGTAAACATGTGTTTATTAGTCCTTTGTTGCGCAGGCGGGATTCGAACCCGCGACTTGGAGAATATGAACCTCCTGAGCTAACCACTGCTCTACCGCGCAATTTTGATCTTCCAGTCGGACTCGAACCGACAACCATCTCCTTACAAGGGAGGAGCTCTACCAATTTGAGCTACAGAAGAATTTATCCAGACTCGTTTGTCTGGTTTGTGGAGCCACAGAGCCTCGAACTCTGAACTAAAGCATGCAAAGCTTCAATGATTGCCATTTTCACCATAACCCCATTTTAAGTTTTAAATATCGAGTGATTGTTTTGCTCAATAAACTCAACACTTTTGTAGAGGCAGAGAGATTCGAACTCCCGACATCTTGCATGTAAAACAAGCGCTCTTCCGCTGAGCTATGCCTCTGTTTAAATTTTGTGCGGTAAGTCAGACTTGAACTGACAGCCTTCTGATTGGCAACCAGATGCTCTACCTTGGAGCTATTACCGCATATGTTTTTTAATCTTTCAGTTGTATAAATTTTCATGTTAATCATGAATCAAATACTGTTTTCAATTTTCATTTGTCTCGTTTGACAGTACAAACTAAAAACAGAATTGCGCAGCCTTTCTGCGCAGTTGATTTTTTTCTTATTTTTATTGAAATTATTTTTCAATGGCTGTAAATAAAAATGCATTAATTCGGTATAAAACAATTGATAAATGTCTCCAAAACCACTATCGTTTGTGGACTTTAGAAGATTTGATCTATGAGTGTTCTGAGGCCTTGTATGAATATGAAGGAATTGATAAAGGAGTGAGTAGAAGAACAGTTCAGGCGGATATTCAAATAATGCGTAGTGATAAATTGGGTTATAATGCGCCAATTATAGTCGTTGATCGCAAGTATTATAAGTACGAAGAACAAGATTACAGTATTACGAATATTCCAATTTCAGATCAGGATTTAGGAAAACTATCCGAAGCCGTGCAATTTTTAAAACAGTTTCAAGGCTTTTCACATTTTCGTGAACTGGACGGAATGGTGCAAAAGTTAGAAGATCATGTTTATAGTCAACAAACCAATCAACAACCGGTTATTGATTTTGAGAAGAATGAGAATTTAAAAGGAATCGAGTATTTAGATGAATTGTATCAGTCAATTATAAAGAAAGAGGCCATTAAAATAACGTATCAATCATTTAAGGCGCGCTCAGCCAACACGTTTGATTTTCATGCTTATCTCTTAAAAGAATTTAGAAATAGATGGTTTTTAATAGGGAGAAAACATAAAGGAGATGCAATTTTAAACTTGGCATTGGACAGAATAATTAGCATTGAAGGTAGTAGTAAAGCTTATAAACCCAATTCGCAATTTAACGCCGAAGATTATTTTAAACATGCTATTGGAGTTTCTGTTTCTCCTACGCTCGAACCCGAAGAGGTGGTTTTGTTTATAACGCATAAACATGCTCCCTATGCTTTAACGAAACCTTTTCATCCGAGTCAAAAACTAGTTGGCAAAGATTATTATGGAGTGACTATTTCATTAAATGTTCAGTTAAACTTTGAATTAGAAAAGGAAATTCTTGGATTAGGTGATGGAGTGCGAGTTGTTGCACCAGAACGTTTGCGTAAATCAATTCAATCGCGTTTGCAAGGAGGTTTAGATTTGTATAGAACAGAATTGAACAACGGAAGCGTAAAAAATAGGGTGACGCAGCTGCAGCATAAAGGTTCTGCAATATTGAATAATATATATACGAAAAGAGAAGTCAATAAAATGAATAGTACGTTGAATGATTTTTTCAAGACACAAGGGAAAAAACGGAAACAAGCATTTGCACAAAGACGATTGCTAATTGAAGTTCCTAAATTAGAAGCGTATATTTTTAATCAAAACCTACGTACTATAATAAATGCTATTGATAAGGATGCGTTTTTGACTAAAGCCATTTATTTTAACAAGGCGGAAGAAAACAATTGGTCAGTAGCTAATCATCAAGATGTTGCTATTAATGTGGCCAAAGATAAAACCTCAAAAAAGGCGAATAAGATTTGGAAGGAGAAAACAGAGGGTTATTATGGTTGGACAGAAAAAGATGAAGTTGTGAGTGTTTGTCCTCCAGAAGAAATTGGGAAGAACAGATTTACAATACGAATTCATTTAGATGATGCGAATGAAAAAAACGGGGCGTTAAAGGTAATTTATGGCTCGCATAATAAAGTTTTGTCAGATGCAGAAATAAGCACAATTACAGAGAATAGTATTCCTCAATTATGTGAGGTTGCATCTGGCGGTGTACAATTAATGAAACCTCTAGTATTGCATGCGTCAGGTAAAAGTAAAACAGATAAAAAACGAAGAGTTATTCATTTAGAATTCGCATCCATTGCATTACAAAAAGGATTGTTGTGGCAAGAATATGCAGAAATTAACTAGCATTTTTTATTGTGATCAGTTCTGATAATATTTGAAATTAGCGATTGAATTAAAAAAGAATTTGGTTCCCTGAATTTCGATTTTGTCGAAAAGCACTATTTCACCCACCCGTGCTAATCAATCAGTAACAATAAAATTTCTTTTTGTTTCTGTTGATTCCTGCAAACTCAATTTTAATATTTAAGGAGTTTTCAGGTCATAAAAAACCCGATCAACTCATGTTGACCGGGTTAAATATTAAGCACAAATTGTCCTTCCCCTGTCAACTTTTTCCGCAGCCAAACTTATCCATCCCATAGGATAAGACTTGCTCTTTCGCCGAAAAACTGGGGCGTATCCAATTTATAATATGTGTTCTTGTAAGTGTCGTCATTTTAATTTTTTTCGCGTAATTACGCAAGCCATAAACGGAGATTAAATGATAGGGTTGCCTATTGGTTAAAAATTGATTGTGCTTTTAAATCAATTTTTATGTTGATTTTTTGTAAAAAAGCTGTTTTTAAAGGCTATGATTCGAAAAGAAGGTATTGTTTGCTAACCCAGCAATTTTCAAAAATGACTTTTGCCCATCCACCGTCAATTTCTTCAATCCATAATTCACGATTTTTAGGAAATGAGCCAACTCTACTAAAGTTAGTGCCCGGACCTGATCGAGCATTTAATTTACTTGCTGTAACGGTTGTTCGGTAAACGTCTTGTGTATAATGACCATATACCCAATGTTCGGTTGAACTTGATATTTTATACCATCCATCTTTAATTTTGTATACACGTAAGTTTGATCCAAGTACTGCAGGTTGACGATCTGAAACTTTGCTGAAATTAGTACCTGGGCCTTTACGAATGTTTAAACGACTTGCTGTAACAGCAACGTATTTAATCAATTCTGTTTTTGGTTTATTTGGAACTGTTCCAGCAAGCACGGCTTGTACTTTTGGGATGAAATTTGCCTGAGCATCTGCTACTTTATTGCCTCCAAAAAAGTTAGTTCCTGGACAAGACTTGTTTTTACCTGTTCCGTCATTACGTTTACCTGTAGCTAAATTGAACCAATGATGGTAGACTATTTTGTCAGTATTTACATCAATGCTAAATTTACGACAAATTGCAGCTGTCATTCTTATTGCGGTGTCTTGATGTGCGTCTGACATTTGATCGTTACCGGTGTCAAAATCTCCCAAATGCTCTATGCAAATAGAGTTAGAATTAAAGCCATAAATACACGCGGGCGTCTTTTCAAGACTTCGCCCAGTAACAATAGTCCCGTCTGGAAAGCTGGTAAAGTGTTGTCCTATGTCTTGCCAGCCATTTGAGTTTACATGATGGTTTTTCATTCCTCGTTGCACTTTAAAGTGATTTTCACCATCAAAATGACTGTAATTGGGTAAATATGTGTGATGTTGCTGCACCGTTCGAATGGTTCTTGCAACTTTTAATTGTGCAATCCAAGCTTCAAATTCAGCAATTGTAAATTTTTTAAATCCGTATTTTGATTCCATAATATTTCGGTTAATGAGCATTGAATATACGAAATTTAGATAGAAAATTGGGTCTTAACGCCTTGATTAAAAATTTCTAGCATTGTTTTTGTATTACACTGGTTAGTATGAATAGAACTATGAATCTACAACAGGTTAAAGCACTCCATCTAATTGATCGTTTCAATCCGAAATGTGTTAAAGAACATTGGGCTTTTCCTAAAATTGAAAAATCAGAATTTTTAGAATCTTTAAAATTATTAGTAGCTAATCCAGCTAGTATTACGCAAGGGGTTCATCCTTTATGTGGAATTGCTTGTGCATTAAAGGTAGCGGCGGAACTTGACCCGGTCGGTTTGGTGAAAATGGGCGCTTATTTTTTCGCAAATGGCAAGTATGAGTCTCGTTCTTTTTTAGAGAAATCTATTAAAGTTCCAAATAAGTTGAAGGTAATGGAGCCCACTGCTGGATTATCCGCAGCAAATCATGTATTGCAAACAACAATAAAAGCTTTTTATAACCCTGTTACAGGATACAATAATAAACCAGGTACAAAATATAATGAATGGCAAGGAATCACATTTCCTTATCAACTCAAACGCTTTTTAAAGGCGTATTTTAAGATTAAACAAATTCCTGCACGTACATATCGACATACGGTTGAAGAAATTCAGGAATTGTTAAAAAAACCAATCATGTTAATGGCTTGGACCTCTTGGAATCAAATGAAAAATTCTGGAGGTAAATTTAAGCCTTTGCAACAGCATTATGTCATAATTAAAAAGGTAGAAAGAGTAGGGGAAGAGGTGCATATGATTATTGATAATCCACGAAAATCTCACGATAAATTGCAACGCTTTAAGTTTAAAAATGAAAAAGATTTTTATAAGGCAATTATTGGGATATATGCTTTTATACGGAAAGACATAGATTAGAATATATTTTGTGGCTTAAGCGTGAGGTATAAAATTTGACTTAAAACAATTGGGCAATTATAGAACAAAAAGAGACTGCCTTTTCAGACAGCCTCTTTTCTAAGTAACTTAATTATTAAACCGTCAAATTACTCCAACGGGATAATAAATGAATACTACTGGATCACTAGTTTAACTAATGTTCTTTCGTTTTCACTTTTTAATTCAAGTATATAAGTACCTGTAGATAGCAAACCTTGAGATATAGTTGTCACTTTATTTACTATAGAAGTTGTGTATACTACTTCACCAAGCACGTTATAAATTGCTAATTGATTGTTGTTTTCAACATTATCAACTGCTATTTGGAATGCTCCGTTTGACGGATTAGGGAATACATTAACACCATTATTTGCTTCTAAATCATCAAGACCAACTACGCTTGATACTGAAACTATAATTGTTTCTGTACAACCATTTGCATCTGTTACAATAACTGTATAATCTCCAGCGTCAAGGTTTGTTAAATCTTCAGCATCAAAATCACCACTCCCGTCATTATCCCAATCAAAGAAATAAGGAGATGTTCCTCCAGCTACTGTTAAATCAATCTCACCGTTTCCTAGCTCAGTTTCGTCTGTTGTTGTAGCTGTTAATTCAATCGCAGCTGGTTCAATAACCTCTGCTGAATCAGTATAAACACATCCATTGTCATCTGTAATAGTATATTCATAGAATCCTGGAGCAAGATCTGCTAAAATAAATCCTTCTTCTCCTGTAGCCCATTCAACGGTGTATCCTGCTGTTCCATTTAACGGGTTTACAAAAATTTCTCCATCAGTATCTCCATTACAAGAAACATCTGTTACAACTTCTGTACTATTTAACGCATTAACTGTTGATTCAAATAAGAAGTCTGAGTTGGAAGATTCACATGCTCTAAAATCGTCTTCACTTGAAATTGTTGCGCTAATTGTATGTGATAAACTTCCTGAAAGATCAATAGGAGTTGAAAATTCGTATGTAAATGATTCTCCAGGTAGGATTGTGTCCATTAATGTTTCACAAACCATTCCTGCTCCACCATCATAACAAATTGTAAATCCAATTAAGCTATCTGCGCCAATGTTTTCGTATGTTACTGTAACGAACTCTTCATCAGAAAAACCGCATAAAGCAAAGTTTGACGAAATTTCAACAGCTGTAGCAACACCTTGTACAATAAAAGGCTCTGTTTCTTGAATTACAAAATTATCAATTGCAATACCAGGATCTGTTACACTTCCGTCTGAACTAAATACAAATCTAAATTGAACTGCAGATTCACCTGCTAGGTCCGTTAATTCATGGTATGCATATTTCCATCCATCAGAATCTCCATCCCACCATTGGTTGAATGCATCATTATACCAGTTTAAGCCAGTTCCTTCAGATCCTACTTTAAACCAGGTTTCTCCTGCATCAATTGTATATTCGAACCATGCCTCATCACAACAACTTTCAGATTCTCTGTAAATATCAAACAAAACATAAGGATTATCAACCAATCCTGAAAAATCAAAAATTGGAGTATATGCATAATCCATTGCTCCGTTTCCATAATCTCCGTTGATAACTGTTCCTAAAACGGTAGAATCAGGAGAGCAAGCTAAGATATTGTAAAACTCATTTCCAATTGTTGGTTGCCCGATTTCCCAATCACCTTCAGTACTAAAAGATGTAGTTGCTTCGAAAGACTCTATAAAAGGGAATTCAGAAATTGGGTTGAATAAAACTGCAACTACTGAAGATGTATCGTCACAATTGTTAATATCACCATCTAAAGCTGCAAGATATGTTACAATTTCGTAAGTTCCTTCAGCAGAAAAATCTTCAGTTGCAGTAAATGTATATTCGTTAAGGCCGGGTCCTATAGCTGCAATTGTTTCACAAACTGGCGCTCCTCCATTGATTGTATAACATACTTCAACAGATGGTACAATTCCTAAACCTGCACTTATTAAAGATATTTGAATACTTTCAGGGTCTTCAAAAACCTCACCTGTTACGATATTTGTAACACCATTCATTGTTAAACTTTCAATTTCTGTTCCAATGAACATATTGTCAAAAGCAAAACCTTCACGCTGAACACTTCCGTCTGTACTTAAGTGGAAACGTAACTGTACTTCTGCTACACCAGCTGCACCAGGAATTGTATTTCGCACAGAAGACCATCCGTCATTTGTTCCATCCCACCAATTATTAAAAGTATCATTATACCATCCAGTAGCATCTCCTGTTTCTAACAATTTAGTCCAAGTTGCTCCGGCATCCAATGAAAACTCAATCCAACCTTCATCACAGCAGGTTTCAGTTATGTAGTAAAGATCAAAAGTTAAAAATGGATCTTCTACTAAAGCACTACAGTCAATTATCGGAGACAATAATCGCGCATCTGCACTAGAGTTATAGTCACCAGTTAGATCAGTAACCCATGCATTTTCTCTACAATCATCACCTTCATTATTAATGTTGTCACCTTCAGGTATTCCCCACTGCCAGTCGGTTCCAGTTTCTACAATCCATCCTCCATCAGTAGCGTTGAAATCTTCATTGTACACTGTTTGACCAAATGAACTGAGGGCTCCAAAACCTAGAATAAGGCTAAGTAATTTTTTTTTCATGATATTAAATTTTCGTTAAAAAAACAAAATTATACAAACCAAAACGTTTATTAATTAACGAAATAACTCATGTATTTAACGGTAGCTTTACTTGATTTTAATGTTTTAGTTAAACTTGGAATTTTTAGAAAAAATGAAAAAAAAATAATCTTATTAACGGTTTAAATGCAATTTAAACTGTCGTGAATATATTTTAATGGAAACCTTAAGGTTTGGGTAAACAATAATCTTTGCAATAGTGGTTTTATGTGAACGGTAATTTAATCGCATTCTGTTACCTAAATTGATTCCAGAAAAGCAAAATAAAGAGGTAGTAAAGGTTAATTAATTATACGTTACTCATAAATTTTAGATTAGGAAGAGCTACGATAAGCGAATCTTCTCCAAAATCACCTACCCCAAAAGGAGAATAAAAAACAATTAAAGAAAGCGGAGGAAAAGTCCGCCAAACAACATAAAAACGACTAATTATTTAAATAATCGTTTAAAAAAGGCAATTAATTTTTTGAAAAAATTTAATTCTGCTTCTTTCGGCGTTGGAAGATCTACTTTTGGAGAAACTCCCTTAGAGCTAAAATCTAACGGAGAAGAAATTGTTTCTAAAACAGCATTTACTACTGCAGCCATTCTCTTTAAATCTAATGTGTCAACAGTATCTGTAATTTGGTGATAATTTGGATTCCTGAATTTGGCTGTATTGTTAATCATAACTGCATCATAACCGAAGTACCAATAATTACGGTGGTCAGATAAACCAGCGATTCCATCATTTGTTGGAAAGTTTATTTTTTGTACATCAATGCCGCCAGCTTTGGTCATTCTTTGATGAACTTCATTTGAAAACGCGGCGTGTTTTTCTAAACCAATTACCGCTATATAGTTTCCTACTGTTGGAAAACGCTCTGCCAACGATTGAGCAGGGTAGTGTTGCGAATTAGGTTCATCACTAAAGTATCCAATCATGTCTAAACAGATCATGCCTACTATCTCTGTGTTCGATTTACAGAGAGATTCTGCATGAACATAGCTGCCCATATTTTTTGTGCTAAAATGTGGTGGCTCTTCTAGGCAATATGCAATAAAATCGATACCATATGGTAAGTTAGGCTGGTTTTCTGCAATGGATTGTGCTAAATATAATAACCCTGCAACACCACTGGTGTTGTCATCAGCTCCTGGTTGATCATCAAAAACGTCATAATGAGCGCCAACAACAAGGCGTTTTTTTAATTCTGGTTGATAGGATGCAATTACGTTTGTATATTCAAACTTACCATAGTTCCATTTTTGATGTTGAATGGTTAATCCATATTTTTTGAATTCGTTTTCAATATACTCAGACGCTACTTTTAAAGAGTCTAAGTTTCTCCAGTTTCTAAATGGTCTAATGCCAGTTAGATATTCTAAATGTTGTAATAATACTTTTTCCATATCTTGAGTTTATCGACTGCAACCTACATAAAAAAAATATTTTTTTTGAAATAAAGGTTACCTTTTTTTTATTCTGACATATAAAGGTGATATAAGCAAAAAGATGGGGTAGAATCTCAAAGCGGGAGGAGCTCGATCTCAATTCAAAATGTTTGATAACGATTGAGCATTTTTGGATGACAATTGATACGGAAGAATTATAAGTGTTTTAACAAATTTAAGTCTAACAATTACCATTTAACGACCAAACAGTTCAAACGACTAAATTCTTCCACAAAAAAAAGGCGCCTAGGTTCTTAACCTAGACGCCTTTTTTAATACAATATAAATTCTTATTTCTTAACGAATTTTTTTACTTGTTTTCCGTTTGAATTTACTAATTCAATAAAGTAAACACCAGCTGTCATATTATCTAATGAAATAGTTTGCTGTGCTGCTCCGTTTACTGCTCCTAATTGGATAGTTTTAACGATTTTACCAGAAATATCTACCACGTTAATTACCGTGTTTTCAGAGTTGTTTAAAGATAAACTTACATTTAATAGATCTGATGCAGGATTTGGATAAAATGCAAAGAATTCAGCATTTGTATCTTCATTAATACTTACTTCACCTTCGTTTAATCTAACGCGTACAATTGGCGCTAAACGATCAAAGAAACCACGTGCTGCAAACTCATCATCAAATCCTTGTACGTTATTGAATCCAATATCACCTTGTCTTTCGAAAATTGGCATTGGTCCGTCTGAGTATTGGTAAGAACAGAAAGCGTAAGTTGAAGTTGAAGTAACGTTGAACTCTTCCATATCCATAGTCACAAAGTTTCCTATGTCACCAGGTTGAATTGAATAGTCATCAGTTTGATAAACTAATCCCCACTCAGAACCACCTTCTGGGAATTCCCATACAGCTCCTAAAATAATTTCACCTTCGTTTTCAGAATGGTCTGCTAATTTAATTTCCATTGCAGTTACAAC
Source organism: uncultured Crocinitomix sp. (assembly GCA_937136425.1). Taxonomy (GTDB): domain Bacteria; phylum Bacteroidota; class Bacteroidia; order Flavobacteriales_D; family Crocinitomicaceae; genus Crocinitomix. Next base: position 109,528 of record CAKZON010000085.1, on the reverse strand, counting down.
ATCTTCAGTTGTAAAAGTCATTAAGTTTCCGAAATAACCTTCACCAGTTTTTAATGGCCAGTTAGTCGTTCCAACTACTGGTCCTCCGTCATAATCTAAAGCCATTGTATATTCAGTTAACCAAAAATGATCATCCTCCATTGAGTTGTCAGATGCATCATCATCAGCGTCATCAGCCATTGCTGACCAAGAAACCGTGTAGTTACCAATTTCATCTGCAGTATATCCTGTAGCGTGAAACAGTGTATCTTGCTGACCATTCATTAAAGATGCGATAGCATCATCAGATGTTCCTGTAGAAACGATACTTCCATCAGGTCCAACAATAGCATATTCAAAACGAATATTTGTTTGCTCGATATGACCTACATTTTTAATGATAGCACCAACAACAAATTCTCTTGCGTGGTTTTCAGGTAACTGAGAGAATACAACTCCTCCGTCATTTAATCTGTAAGATGAAACCATTTGTATATCTGACTCATTGATGTCTTCAATTTGTACGTTGTCAATTTGCCATCCGTAGTTCCAAGCACCTTCCCAACGGAAACGAACCCATACAGTTGACTCAGAACCAGCAATGATATCAGTGATATCCCATGAAATTAATTCAGGATTTGCACGTGCTTCACGCCCAACACCTTCATTAATCTCTACCTCAGTCCAAGTATCACCATCATCAGTTGAAATACCAACATAGCAATGATCTGAAGTTTCAGCCGGTTGCCATTCAGCAAAAAATTGCTCAAACGTTAAGGCAACAAAGTCGCCTGTTGCATCAGTTAGATCAATCATTGGAGAAGTTAATGTAGCTTCTTCTGCAGTCTCATAACTGATTCCATCACCATCAGAATCTAATACTACCCATTGAGTTGGAGTAGAAGTAGCCAATACTGGAATTTGGAAAGTATTTTCAGGATCATTTTCGTGACCTGTATCTGTTAATTTAAATCCTACTGGACCTGTTGTAATTGCATCTTCCCATCCGCCAAAACCAGCGTCAAAGTCTTCAGAATAATAAATTTCTCGATCTGCATCAAGGTTTATTGTTCTACCGTCAATAGTTGTTATTGCGTTGGGTGCATGCTTGTCATTTGGGGCGTAACTGTAGTCGTGACTCATAAATGGAGCCTGCGCAAATGAGCTCCCCGCCAAAAGGAGTGCACCCGCCAAAGTGTATAATTTTTCCATGAAGATTATTTAAAATTCGCTTAAAGGTATAAAAATTGGTTCAGTAGAGCAAAATAAATGGCAGCACAATTTAAGGCAACTCTTTAACTGCTAACTATCTTGATTAAACGGTAAATTGAAGATTGGAAACTATACAGTAGCTTCTAAGTAGGCTTCAATAGGTAAACAACTACAAACTAAATTACGGTCACCATAGGCATTGTCCACTCTTCTTACTGGTGAAAAATACTTTGAAGACTCTAAATAAGTAGCAGGGTAAGCCGCTTCTTTTCTAGAATATGGGAATTCCCAATTATCAGCTATTAAACATGCAGCCGTATGTGGAGCATTGTGTAATAAGTTGTTTTTATGATCTAAATCTAGTGTTGCAATGTTCTCAATTTCTTTACGAATTGAAATCATAGCTTCGATAAATCGATCTAACTCTGCTTTATCTTCACTTTCAGTAGGTTCAATCATTAATGTGTTTGCAACTGGGAAAGAAACCGTCGGTGCGTGGAAACCATAATCAATTAATCGTTTTGCAATGTCACCAGCTTCAACACCAGTATGCTTTTTAAAATCACGACAATCAGCAATCATTTCGTGTGCAATAGTTCCGTTTGCACCAGTGTATAAAATTGGGTAATGCGGAGCAAGCTTAACGCGTAAATAATTAGCATTTAAAATAGCAGTTTCAGTTGAATCTTTCAACCCGTCAGCCCCTAACATTTTAATGTATCCGTAGGAGATTAATGAAACTAATGCACTTCCATATTTTGCCGCTGAAATTGATCTAATTTCTTTATCAGCATCAGCAGGGTTTGCGTTAGGGTTTCCTGGCAAGAATGGTACTAAGTGTTTTGCAACACCAATTGGCCCCATTCCTGGTCCGCCTCCACCGTGAGGGATAGCAAATGTTTTATGTAAATTTAAGTGACATACATCTGCACCAATATTTCCAGGATTAGTTAAACCTACTTGGGCATTCATATTGGCACCGTCCATATAAACTTGTCCACCGTTATCATGAATAATGGAAGTAATTTCTATAATCGATTCTTCATATACACCATGTGTAGAAGGGTAAGTTACCATTAAGGCAGACAAATTATCTTTATGTAATTCTGCTTTTTCGCGTAAATCTGCTACGTCAATGTTTCCATTTTCATCACATTTAGTTACAACTACTTTCATACCCGCCATAACAGCAGATGCAGGATTAGTTCCATGTGCTGATGAAGGAATTAAACAAATATTACGTTGATGATCTCCGTTAGATTCGTGATATGCTCTAATTACCATTAGTCCAGCATACTCACCTTGAGCGCCAGAGTTTGGTTGCATTGACATTCCTGCAAATCCAGTGATTTCACATAAATCTGATGCAAGTTCAGCCAAAATACCTTCATATCCTTGCACCTGTTCAGTTGGTGTGTGTGGGTGTATATTAGCAAATTCAGGCCATGATAATGGTATCAATTCTGACGCCGCGTTCAACTTCATAGTACAAGATCCTAAAGCAATCATTGAATGTACCAATGAAATGTCTTTATTCTCTAGATTTTTGATATAACGCATCATTTTTGTTTCAGAATGATGTGATTGGAATACAGGGAAATCTAAAATTTTATCAGAACGGTGTAATCCGGCTGCTAATGGGCATTTTTCTGACTTCCAATTTGAACCTACCTCAACAGCATCTTTGTTGTTTGCAGTTGCAAATACATTTATTAATGCTTCTAGATGTCCTTCAGTAATTGATTCATCAATAGAAATTGTTACTTCATTTTCATTTACATAACGTAAATTGATTGAGGCTGCTTCTGCAACTGTTCTTAAATCGGTAGTAGAAATTCCGCTTGGCATTGCAATGTGCAATGTGTCAAAATAACTTCCGTTTAATGAGGTATACCCTAGTTCTGTTAATTTACGCTCGGCATGGACAGCCTTTAGGTGCATTTCAACTGCAATGTTTTTTAAATATTTTGGTCCATGATAAACAGCATACATACTAGCCATAATTGCTAATAATGCTTGTGCCGTGCAAATATTTGAAGTTGCTTTATCTCTTTTAATGTGTTGCTCTCTGGTTTGCAAAGCCATTCTTAAAGCTTGGTTGCCATCCGCATCAACTGAAATTCCAATAATTCGTCCTGGAATATGTCTTTTAAAATCTTCACGAGTAGCAAAGTATGCAGCGTGTGGTCCACCCATTCCCATAGGAACGCCAAAACGTTGTGTGTTTCCATAAACAGCATCAGCACCACATTCGCCTGGAGGAGTTAAAACAACTAAAGCCATAATGTCTGCAGCTACACCAACTTTAATGTCATGTGCATGTGCATTATCTATAAAGTCAGATAAATCGCCTACTTTACCGAAAGTGTCTGGGTATTGGATTGATGCTCCGAAATACTCATTACTTGGTGTGAAATTCTCTGGGCTCTCTAAAACTATTTCTATTCCCATTCCTTCTGCACGGCCAATTACAACATCAATTGTTTGCGCATAGCTAGTATTGGAAAGGAAAAATTTATTCACTCCTGCTTTTTTCTGATCTCTGCTTCTTAGGTTGAAGAACATGATCATTGCTTCTGCAGCTGCAGTTCCTTCATCTAATAACGAAGCGTTTGCCAAATCCATTTTGGTTAAATCTGCAACCATGGTTTGGAAGTTTAACAATGCTTCAAGTCTTCCTTGCGCAATTTCTGCTTGGTAAGGAGTATAAGCAGTATACCAACCTGGATTTTCAAATATGTTTCTCAAGTTAACGCTAGGAACCGTAGTTCCATAATATCCTTGCCCTATAAAATTGGTAAATAAATTATTTTTGGCACCCATATCTTTCATGTGTGCTAAATATTCACTTTCGGACATGGCCGGCTTTAGGTTTAAAGGGTTGGCTAGTCTAATTTGACTAGGAACCGTTTTGTCAATTAATTCATTAATTGAATTTACTCCTACAGCCGCTAACATTTCCTTTTTTTCGGAAGCGTCAGGACCAACGTGTCTGTCTTGAAATTTCATCTATTCTAAATTTTTTAAAGTAGTGTGCGTAAAGCCTCACAAATATAAATAGATTGAGTCGAAATTTGTTCAAATTTGTAGTGATATTAACTGAATATCCTTGGAATGTTATAAAAAGGTGTTTTCCGTGTAATTGTTATTACCTTTTACGGAATGTAGTTTAGGATTAAAAATTATTTTCTAATCTAACTTAAGTTTGGGGCTGTATGTCGCAGAGATTAACAACCCAAATCATTTTGTCTGTCGCTCCAAATGATTTAGTTTTTTGACTTAAGATTACACCAACAATTTTATTTTCAACAATTGTATTTGTCACATTACCTTCTTTGTCATAGCAAGTTAGTGTTTGTGTGTAAGTTATTGTTCCAGCATAATCTCCCGCCTCTGTCAAGGTTAATTCATCTTCTAAAACAATATTACTTGCTTGTCCTTCAATTTGTTGATGTTTTGTTTCGAATATCGCATCAAAAAAGTCTGAAACTAAAATAAGGCTATCGCTTCCTGTAATTAAACTATCATTAACCACACATTGGTTTGAATTGAACAATTTTAATGCAGATTTTTGCGAGTGTAGGCGTAATTTTTCGTCAAAACTTTTATTAGAAACCAATTGAATATAGTTGCAAAAATCAACTACTTTTTGTTTGGCACGCACTTCAAATGCTGCTACGTTTTCTGCACCTAAGGTAGATTTGCTAAAATCATTTTCTAGGTTTGTACCCATGTTCTGGCTTGACTGTGCAAAGGCAAATGCGGTGCTAACTGTCAATGCTATTAATACTACTGTTTTCATATGCATTCGTTTATTTTTGAATGAATCGTAGGTTTATTATTTGGTCGTTTAAGTAAATGGTTTCTATAATTTCAATGTCTCCTAAACTTTTTAGTGGAGTGGTTAGTTTGTCAATAAATTCACTTTTGTTATACATTTCCATTCCGGTATTGTTTTGCGTAATTTGAAAAATAATTGCCTCTTCGCTTATCATTTTATCCAATTGCGCTCTTCTTTTTTCCCAGTCTTGCACGTCAGACGTTGCAAAGAGTAAAATCATAAGTGCATAATCATCTCGGCGTAATTCAATTTTCTCGGCATCTTGTTCATTCCACTGTCTGCGCTCTATGGTGTCTGTTTTATAATAGGGGGCTTTTACAATAAATTTTATAAGCTCCTCATTTGTATTAATGGTTACACAACCTTCTTTGTCGCTAAATAGCTTTAAAGGCGATTCATTTTCGTTTAACACAGTTATCTCAACAGTTGAATCTATAATAGACTGATGTGTGTCTTGGTCATAAAAGCAAAAATTATGTGCGCGTTCATTCTTGTTGTTTAGCAAAAAGAAAACGATTCCAATAATTGTGCTAAACCCAATAAGAAAAAGCCAAATTCGCCATTTTTTTATAGATTTTACGTTGTTTTTGTTCTGTTTTGGTAAACTTTCAGTGTTTTTTGCCTGAAATTCATCCCAATTGGTGTAGCCCGCATATTTGCTTAAAATATTAAGCATGTCAATACGTGGTAATTTTTCATTTTCAATTGGTTTTATGTGGCTATAAAACCAGCGTTCACTTATGCGCTCATTCAATTCATTAGACAAGTCATCTTGAAAATTTCGTATTTCGTTTCCAGTCCATTCGTGAATACTTTTATTGAGTGCGGGATTCTTTTCGTGATACACCTTTGCCACCTCATCTTTCAGTAAATAAAAAAATGCGATTGCATTGTCTGTTCCCATGACTTCAAAAATAAGAAAAGATGTGCTAGCAAGTTTAGTTAAGGTTGAATTTTGCTTTGCAAAACAATTTGCAAAACTTGTGCAGTACCTGTGCATGGGTCTAATCTGTTGAATTGACTACCCTTGTTTCAATAATATTTAATTCACCAAAAAAGAAGTATGAAAAATTTTAAAACCTTTTTGTTATTTGCGTTTATTGTAACAGCAGGAATTGTATTGGCTCAGGCATCAGGTAATCAAGTATACGGAAACAACAATAATTATAACACGGGCTACAATAATTATGCGCAACACTCCACAACTCAAAAGCGCGGAATTGTAACTACAGATTCTACGCTATTAATAAACGTTAATTTGCTACTTAATAAAGAGGCTGACGGTTATTTAATTACAGTTGGAACAAATCAGGAGGCAAAAACTGTTCTAGAATGTAACAAAACTATAAATGCTAGAATTAATAAATTAATAGGACAATTGGGCATTTTTGGAGTTGAAAAGGAAGACGTTTATGTAGACTTCATTTCTCAAACAAAGGTTTTTGATTACGAGATAGGAGAAAAACAAGCCGAGCAATTTCAGAGCGGTTATGAAATCAAAAAAAACATCAATATTAAAATGAAAGATATTGAATATATCGATCAGTTAATTGAAATGGCGTCTGAACAAGAGATTTATGATATTATTAAAATTGAATATATTGATGATGACATTGAAGAGACCTATAGCGAAATGTATAAAGAGGCAGTTAAATTGGTTAAATCTCGCTTGAAATTGTATGATGAAATGAATACGATTGAATTGAATGGAAATTCAAGAGTTTTAGGAGATAATTTTTATGCAATATCGCCTAAAACACAATACAGAAAGTATCAAGCTTTTGAATCATCAGCGTTAGATATTTATAGTGGTTATAATAACTCGCAAAATTATGTTCAAAAGGAATCTCGAAAAAATACAACCTTTTATTACGAAGGAATTCCAACTTCAGGATTTGACAAAATAATAAATGCTAATCAACCTAAAATTGGATTGCAATATGTGTTTAGTTTAAGTATGCTATATGAAATTGAGTAGTGCAAAATGGAAAAGAGGATGGAGTAGTATTGTTGAAAGGTAGTTCAATCAACATTCGGTTTTCGATAAAAAGCTTAGGATACCGAATTACTCTCGAAATAAATCACCAACTTTAAAGAATCAACGCATAAATCGGGCTAGAATGAACATTAAAGCACTACTTGCAAGTATTCTTATGGTTATGGTTTCTTTTGTTTCCATAGCACAAGCAGAACAAGATTCTATTATTTTATTAAATGGGCGTGTGTTTAGAGGGCCTGTAACTTCAGTTGAAAATGGTTTTTTAAAATATAAAGAAACAACTAAAAAGGGGGATTCATTTACGGGTGAATTTGCAACCTATCGTGTGTTCTCATATACACAACAAGGAACTGAAACTATTTTGTATAAGCAAGATGAAGCCGCGGATAACTATTTAACCATTGATGAGGCAAGAAATGCCACATTAGGAAGTTATGATGCAAGGCAAACCTTTAAACCACGGTTTGTGTTTTGGTCAAGCTTTGTTTTGGGTTACGGAATGTCATTGTATGATACTTATTTATTACAAGGAACAATTGATCATCCAGATTATTTAGGAGATTTTGAATCACCAGGTTTTTTCAAATCACGTCCAACATTTGTACCCATTTTGGTACCGCTAGTTGTTTCAGCCGCTTGGTCTTTTCCAAGTTTTAAACTGAGAGAAAAGCAAATGATTCAAACCCACTTATTAAATGATGAGAGCTATTATAGAGGGTATCACAGAGTAGCACGTCAAAAACGAATATTTGGGGCGTTAAAAGGAAGTTTAATTGGAATAGGGGCAGGTTTAGTTACCTATGCTGTTTTTAAACCTTAATCAATTTGAATTTCTTGCTCCGGTTTATATCATTTCTTGCCTATTCAAATAGCTGGATTGGATTTGGAGCTGCTGCCTTTGCTTGGCAATATTATGTCATTTACGACGTAGCGTGCGATTGGCGACTAATTTCTTTTACATTTTTTGCTACAGTATTAACATATACTTTTCAGCGTTATTATAAAATCATTAGTCAAGCTAATAGTGCTGGCCGCCGAATGGTGTGGATGAAGGAAAATCCATATTTGATAAAGAGTATCATGGCCATTTCAACCTTGGGGTGTGTGCCTTTTTTATTAGAAGCAACTTGGACATCTTTACTTCTGTTGTTTGCTTGCGGTTTATTATCGTTGTTTTATGTCATTAAAATCCCTGGGAAAATAGGTAGAAATTTAAGAGATGTTCCTTCATTGAAGATTTTCCTAATTGGAATTGTTTGGGCGGCAACAAGTACTTTTCTTCCTTATTTAAATCAGTCGGTTGAAGTGGTGGAAGCTCCTTGGCTATTATTTCTAGCAGACTTCATTTTTGTTGTAGCCATTACCATTCCGTTTGATATTAGAGATATTATTTTGGATGAGTCAGAAAAGAAGACAATCCCCCAATTATTAGGCGAAAAAAAATCGTTATGGGTAGCTAGCGTAATTTTATTAGTAAATTACGCCTTGCTAATATTGGTCGCCGATCAGTTTTTGGTGGCATCATTAATAGGCCTTTCACTTTCAATTATTTTTGTTCGCGCTAGCACAAAGGACACCCCAGATATCTACTTCTCATTTTTTGTGGACGGGTTTCTAGTTTTACAACCCGTGCTTTTGTATGTTGATCTTGTTCTATTGAAACAAGCGATCTAGAACTGCGCAAAAGCGATCAGAAACCTCTGCCAATACCTCTGTTGTGTGTGCTTTAGAAATAAAACCAACCTCATAACCACTTGGTCCAATGTAAATACCGCTATCCAATAACTCAGCATACATTCTTTTAAAATCAACCATGCTGTCAGCATTAATTTCATCTGCTTTTCGAATAGCGTCATGCTCGCCAAAAGTCAGCCAAAATATAGATCCAATGGTAACCATTTCAAAAGCATAACCTTTTTCGTTTGCATAGGTATTAATTCTATCTACAAAAAACTGCGTTCTTGCCTCTTGGTCAGCATAAAACCCATCCTCTAAGCAGGCACTAATTTGGGCAATACCGGCAGACATGGCAACTGGGTTTCCACTTAATGTTCCGGCTTGATAAACATCTCCCATAGGAGAAATGCAGGCCATTAATTCATCAGAAGCGCCATAAGCTCCTACTGGTAAACCACCACCAATAATTTTTCCGTATGTTACAATGTCTGGTTTAATGCCATACATTTCTGCAGCTCCTGCAAAAGCAACTCTAAATCCAGAAATTACCTCATCAAAAAAGAGTAATATATTATTCTCAGTACAAACTTTTCTTAAAAATTCGAGATAAGTTTTTTTCTGTAACAGTAATCCGTTATTGGCAGGAATTGGTTCAATGATAATACAAGCAATATCGTGTCCATGTTCTGCAATGCAATCTAAAACTGCCGCTTCATCATTTAAAGGCAATACAATTGTTTCTTGCGAGAAACTTTCAGGAACACCTGCAGATGAAGAAGTGCCAAATGTCACTAAGCCAGAACCTGCTTTTACAAGCATAGAATCTACATGCCCATGATAACAGCCTTCAAACTTAATTACTTTGTTCTTATTAGTATAACCACGTGCTAGTCTAATTCCAGACATAACAGCTTCCGTTCCAGAACTAACAAATCTAATTTTGTCTACAAATGGGTTATTGTCAATAATTAATTGTCCCAATTCATTTTCTAAAACTGTAGGGGCACCAAATGAGGTTCCGTTTTGCAAAGCTTCAGTAATGCTTTCGCGAACAGGAGTTGCATTATGACCCAAGATTAATGGCCCCCAACTGCAACAAAAATCAACAAATTTATTGCCGTCTTCATCCCAAATGTGACATCCATCTCCTTTACTTATAAAAAGAGGTGCACCATCTACCGATTTAAATGCACGAACAGGAGAATTTACTCCGCCGGGGAAAAGTTTTTTAGCTTTTTCAAATAGTTGTTCAGATTTGTTCCGTGATATCATAGCTTTTTTATCAATGTTAGTATCTTTGAATAAATTGCGTTTGCAAAACTAAAACAAACAATGGTAGCATACAATAATTCACTCGAATTTGCGAAAGAAAAAGATTCAAAGGATCCTCTAAAATCTTATCGAGAGAAATTTCATATTCCTGTTATTAACGGAATTGAAACAATTTACTTTACTGGTAATTCACTTGGGCTTCAGCCTACAAGCACAAAGTCGTACATAGATGCGGAGCTTGAGGCATGGAAAAATTGGGGTGTTGAAGGGCACTTTGAAGCAAAAAAACCTTGGTTTGCTTATCATGAGTTTTTAACTGAAAAAGCGGCAAAAATAGTGGGTGCAAAACCTATTGAGGTTGTTGTGACGCATAGTTTAACAACAAATTTGCATTTATTAATGGTTTCGTTTTATCGTCCTTCGGGAAAGCGAAACAAAATTATTTGCGAGAAAAAAGCATTTCCTTCTGACCAATATGCGTTGGAAACACAAGCGCGTTTTCATGGATTTGATCCTGCAGATGTTATTGTGGAAGTTGGACCGAGAGAAGGAGAACATTTAATTCGAGAAGAGGATGTTTTAGCAACAATAGCAGAGGTTGGAGACGAATTAGCCATGGTAATGATTGGCGGAGTTAATTATTATTCAGGTCAGTTGTTTGACATGGAATCAATCACTAATGCTGGACATGCTGTTGGTGCAACGGTTGGTTTTGACTTGGCACATGCTGCAGGAAATGTAAAACTAAAATTGAATGAGTGGGGTGTTGATTTTGCAGCATGGTGCTCTTATAAATATTTAAATTCTAGCCCTGGTGGGGTTTCTGGACTTTTTGTACACGAACGCCATGCAAATGATAAAACGCTACCACGTTTTGCTGGTTGGTGGGGACATGACAAAGAAACGCGCTTTTTAATGGAGCCTGGTTTTAACCCAATTGCCGGAGCAGAAGGATGGCAATTGAGCAATGCACCTGTATTAGGAATGGCTGCTCATTTAGCGTCATTAGATATTTTTGATGAGGTAGGGATGGATGCTTTAATTGAAAAACGTACTGATTTAACAAATTATTTAGAGTATTTGGTTAATGATTTATCTGATAGAAAAGGAGAGCAATGTTCGTTTGAAATAATCACACCAAAAGATCCTGCAAAAAGAGGAGCACAGCTTTCTATTTTAGCACACGGCATGGGTAAATCATTATTTGATGCCATTACTAAGTTGGGGGTGATTGCTGATTGGAGAGAGCCAAATGTGATTAGAATTGCACCAGTTCCTTTATATAATTCTTATGAAGACTGTTATCGTTTTTGTGAGGCGTTAGAAAAAGCAATAGATTAATGATAGAAACCTATAATCCAGAAATAGTAAGTCAGTTTTTGAATGGTGCCGCAAGTGAAAGTGTGCCCATGATGAAACTAATGATGCAGGTAATTGTTATTTTGATTGTAGGTATTGTCCTGTGGCGAATTAGTGCCGTTTTTGGACGCAAGAAAAAGAACCGTCACCAAAACGTTTTTAGCGAATCTCGCTTTCAAAAACATTGGAGAAGAAAATAAAAAAAATAGCGCATGGAAAAAAGTGCAATAATTGTTGGAGCAGGACTAGTAGGTTCACTCTGGGCAGTTTATCTTTCAAAAGCAGGTTATAAAGTAACCATTTATGAACGCCGTTCTGATATTAGAAAAGCAGAAATTTCTGCAGGTAAATCTATTAACTTAGCTTTATCTGTTAGAGGTTGGACTGCCCTAAAGGGAGCAGGTGTTGATAAAGATGTAGAATCTATCGCCATTCCAATGACTGGGCGTATCATGCACAGTGAGGCGGGAGAAAAAACATATCAACCATACGGTAAAGAGGGGCAGGCAATTTATTCTATTTCTAGAGGTGGGCTGAATGCCAAAATGATGGACATTGCCGAAGAAAAAGGCGGCGCTACAATTCATTATAATCATCAATGTGTTGGTGCAAACTTGAAGGAGGGAATTATCTCTTTAAAGAACACCGTGAGTGGCGAAATAATTGAAGCAAAAGCAGATGTTGTATTTGCTTGTGACGGCGCTTTTTCTGCAGTGAGATATGAGGCTATGCAAAAAACGGATCGTTTTGACTTTAGTCAGGATTTTATTGATGATGGCTATCGCGAATTATTGTTACCAGCTAATGAGGATGGGTCGTATAAGCTAGATAAAAATGCATTGCATATTTGGCCACGTGGTCGTTTTATGTTAATTGCCTTGGCAAATGAAGACGGTACATTTACATGTACTTTATTTATGCCGTTTGAAGGTGAGAACTCGTTTGAGACTTTAACAAATGATGATGCGGTAGTATCCTTTTTCAAAAATATTTTCCCTGATTTTTATGATATGTGTCCCAATTTATTGGAAAGCTGGCATGAAAATCCACTCTCATCTTTAGCAATTGTAAGGTGTTATCCTTGGACCAATGGAAAGTTTGCTTTAATGGGAGATGCAGCGCATGCTACAGTGCCATTTTATGGGCAAGGAATGAACGGTGGTTTTGAAGATTGCACAGTTATGGCTAACTTAATGGAGAAATACAATGAGGATTGGCCAAAGGTTTTTGCTGAATATCAAATATTGCGTAAACCTGATGGAGACGCCCTGCAAGATTTATCCGTTCACAATTATCATGTAATGCGTGATTATGTTGCTGATCCAATGTTTTTATTGCAGAAAAAAATTGAAGGTCGTTTTAGTAAACTGTACCCTGACAAGTGGATGCCGTTATATAGTCAGGTGTCTTTTTCAAATATTCGTTATTCTGAAGCTTGGAATGCAGGCGCACGTCAGGACGAAATAATGAAAAAAGTGATGGACCGACCAGATATTGAGTCCGTTTGGGACTCAAAAGAAATTGAAGATAATATATTGCGTTTGATTGATGCTGAATAAGCATTTAATTGATTTAATGCAAACCTAATTTCTCGAAGAATGAAGTATTTAGTGATCATTTTATGTGTTTTTTATACTGTAGAAGCTACAGCTCAATTTGGGTCTGACTTTGAAAAAAGAAATACAAAGAGGCAAAAAGATAATCCGTTTTCAGAAGAAAAAAGTTGGGGATACCTGCTTTGGAGTGAAAATGCAAGCCATTACCGACCAATAGGATGGCATGTGAGCCTAGGTGCTACATATATGGCGGGTAACAATGCTAATGATGAAGGGCAAGAGTATGATTTGAATCCAAGTGGTTTACCAGGTTATTATTTAGAAGGAGGAATGGAGCATTTGTTTAAAAAGAGACAGCCATTTGTGCATTACTTTGACTGGGGATTGGGTGTAAAACATTTTGGTGGACAGGAGAAATACGAGCTGGACCCAATTAAGGATAGAGGAAGTTTTAATTTTGGTTCGGCTTTTTTGCGCGCAAGTATTCATAATGTATGGCAAACGGCAAAGTTTAATTTTATTGATCAATCAATAGGTTTTAATTTAGACTATCGTATTTACGGAGGAAAGGATAAACAGGCAGAGGGGGATTATCTTTCTCCGTTGGCGTCAGACAATCAAGGTAAATTAGTGGCACAATTGAATTATGCTTTGGGCTGGGGAATCAAAATGAAGGATGGATTGTTTTTAGTGCCAACTGTGCAAACGCCAATTTTAACTTTACTTCAATTTAATGATTTTAACCCCTCGCACAAGTGGTTTAATAGTCGTTATCAACCAATAATTTTCACGTTGAAATTAGCGTGGTTATGGCCTAAATCTGGATGTCCAAAAGTGTTTAGCGTTGACGGGCAAACGCAGAGTGATCAGTATCAAATGCAGTAGTTGGAACTATTTGTAATTGTTCAACCACAAATTCAAATATTATTGCGCATTAATATTACTTAGTGCTTTAATTGAATCATGTCATTCAAATGATAATGGTACATTAAATGAAGCCATAGAGATTGAGAGTGAATCTCAAGGGAGTGACCTCAATAGAGTAGAAAAAACTAGCTCTCTTAATCAAACAAATTTTAAAACTGAATTGTTGCTACATGCCAATGGAGGTGTGTTTTATGATCCTAACGGTCAATTTTATTACAATGTTGGAGATTATAAAATAGCAATGGTTTCTGATGATGTTACCTATTTTAGACTCAGGGATTGGGATCTTCAAGTTATGAACGATACAGTATATTTTGAACGTTCTATTGATGAACTAACCAATGCTGGAGTGCCGCCAATTGCAACAATTAATTTCCGTTATCCTAGAAAGTATGGAGTGAACTGCTTTTACTTTTCTGAGCAGTTTGGCCAAATTTCAGTGTGTAGAAATGATGAGTTTACTTATTCTGAGAAGTCCACAATATTTGAATTGGTAACTAATAATTCGGATACCTTAAGAATTGTAGACCTTGATAATGTAGATGTTTTTGAATCTAAACAAAACAGTTGTCTTTATATATTGTCCTATAGGGCTGATCTATTACCTGATTTAAGAATTATTCGGGTTCAATAAATTAAACATGTTTTAAATGTATTTGGTTCGTGAATGACCAAAAAAAAGAGGCTGTCCAATTGGGCAGCCTCTATACTTTAAATGTTATAATCTGTTAGTTTCCTTGAGAATTAATTAACTGAAGTGAACCTTGACCTTCTAGCTTTTCGCCATTGTCAGCCTCTGCAGTATATACATAGAAGTATACACCGTCTTTACAAGGAGTTCCGTTCATGTCGTTTCCATCCCATGCTCCATCTGGCTCAAGAATTTCTCCAACTTTAATACCCCATCTGTTCACAATTGTACATTCTAATTGTGAAATAGATGCAGATTTAAATTCAAATGTGAATTCATCATTGATACCATCACCATTAGGTGAGAAGATATTTACATTATCAAACTCAATAGGTTTGAATACTGTAATGATCGCACAAGCAGTATCTTTACATCCGTTTTTGTTTTGAACTACTAGACAAACTTCTATTTCATAACTCTCTTCTCTCTCTCCATAAGTAGTATCCATTTTTTCATCATAATCATCAGTAATATACCAATCACCATTCGGGCTATCTAAGTTCCAGTGGAATCTTGGATCAGCTTCAGGATTGTTAGGGTTAGCGAAGTATAAAGATGTGTTAGTGAACTCAACTTCTACATCAGCAGTACCTTTGTAATCAGCATTTAATTGATCAGAATCAATTGTGAATGATGCAATTGGATTTAATGAATCAACTGTTAGAGTTTGAGTGATAATACATCCGTTTGCATCTGTAGCAGTAATGATATAATCACCAGGGTTTCTTCCTCCCCATGTTGTATTAGTTGTAGTATTACCCGTTGAAACTTCTGTCCATACATAATCATAATCAGGTGTTCCTCCAGACGCAGAAGCGTAAACTACACCGTTACCATTTTGGTATCCATATAATCTACAGTAAGCAGGATCATAACCTGTATCTCCATTAAAGAATAAAGAATCTGGTTCAGTCATTTCAATGTCATACACTACTGAACAACCGTGAGAATCATTAATAGTTAATGAATAGTCTCCAGCAGGAATGTTTACTGAATCTGCATCAAATCCGTTTGGTACGTCAGTTTCTGGAGCCCAGAAGTAAGCCATTGGATTGTTAATGTCTTCACCTGTTACTGAGTGAATAACAACATAACCTGAATCACCGTGACATAATGGTGGAACTACTGTATAGTCAGCAACTAGTTCAATAGGATCATTAATGATCACTGTAGCAGTTGCAGAACAACCAGAACCATCAACAACGTTAATAGTATATGTTCCAGAAGGCAATGTGTTTGCTGTGTTTGATCCATCAGCATTTTCTTGTTCTCCATCACTGTTTAAGATTTCAATATCAAATGTTCCACTACCACCTGCAACAAATGCTGTGATTGATGCATCAGAGAATCCGAAACAAGTAGGCTCGTTAAAGATTACATCTAAAACAGGTTCAGTATAGATAATGATTTCTTTAGTGAAAGTATGTGTACATCCATCATCAGTTGATACTGTTAATGAAATTGTATACGTTCCAATTGAACTAAAGGTATGTGAAGGATTTTCTAATATAGACGTTCCGTCTCCACCAAAATCCCAATCCCATCCAGTAATTACTGCTGGTGCAGGAATTGTAGAGAAGTCAAAGAAATCAACCTCGTTAATAATACAAGTACTTCCTAATCCATCAGCAGATGAAACACCGTCAACTTCATATTCAAAGTCAGCTGATGGTTGTCCATATACTTCAACAGTAAAGATTGCCTCATCATCAGGACAAGGAGCAACTCCTTCAACTGTATATGAGAAGGTATACGTTCCTGCTAATCCATCAACATCAAATTCACCTGTGGCTTCATTAAATTGACCAGAGAATGTGATTTCATCAAAATCTCCAAGTGGGTTAGCCCCTTCTTCAATTAAGTCATGTAAATCAATTACTGTTTCAGGAGTTCCACATAATGCAATAGTAGAATCTGCTCCAGCAGCACCTAGTCCACCAAAATCGATTTCAACTAAAACTGCATCAAAACATCCTCCATCAGGATCACCAATCATTAACCAAACTTCGTCATCTGGTCCCATCATTGGTCCAACAAATTCAGGTGCAATTTGACCAGCACTATCAGGGAATTCCGTTAAGAATACTATGTTTGGATCTTCTGTATCATTTAAGTCTTCAAAAACTAAATCATTGATATCAAAGTCTTCACAGTATGGCCCTGGGTCTGTAATAGAAATTTCAGGTCCTTCTGTAAATACTACAACAATAGTTTTAGTAATAGTACTTGTTAAACAATCAGAGATTGGTGTACCTTCAACAGTATATGATGTTGTTACATCTGGAGAGACTTCAATTACTGGTCCGTCTAGTGGAGCATCTGGATCAAATGGATCTGATGTCCAAACCCAATCATAATCACCTGCATTTGGTCCATCAACTGTTAATGTAACAGGAGCACCAGCACAACTATTAGCTGAATCAACTACAGGGCTACATTGGTTAATGATTCCACCGCCAATTCCACCAGCTGATTCATAATCGATATAATATAAACTTGAGAATGCACCTTCAACCGCTTCTTCACTTAATACAACAGCAAAAGTAAATCCTATTGTGTCACCATCATCTAAGTCAGTTTTATAAGCTAATGAAATTGCTTGATCCATTACAGCAACAGCTCCAACAGTACCAGTTAATCCACCAGTTCCATTCCAAATGTCAGAAGCACTTCTGTTAGAGAATCCACCATGTGATACACGGAATTTATCTCCTAAAGCACCAAATCCTAAATAACAATCTTGTGGTGAAAATTGCTCAGCAGATACTAATGATTTTTGACAATCATCACCTGGTTGAGAAACAATAGTGTTTGTAGTTGTAAATGTTCCACCAATAGATTGGTTATTATCTGGATCCACATTACGGTAGTAATATAAATCAGTTTGATCAATTCCTGAACCATTGATTAAAGTAACCTCAGTTGTGTAGTATAATTTATCTACAATTAAGTGATACTTAATGTTAATTGTAATTCCGTCAACTTCACCTTCCCACTCAACAGTAATACAATCTCCTTCAACGTTATGTGTTGGGAAACCTGCGTGAGCAATGATATCAGAATCGGCACCGCCTGCGTTGTTAGCATAATCAGTACCTGCAATTTGTAATCCGAAACCATTTTCTGGAGAACCTGGAGTAAAATAATCTCCTTGATGTCCTGCGGGACTTGGATCCCAACCTGTATCATCTTGATCTGATACGAATCCGCATGGTACTGTACCAGCTCCACCTCTATAGTGGAAGCCTGCCCCTTCAGCAGTTCCTTCTTTACCTTTAGCTCCGTCAACGGCGATATTTACCAAATCACCTATTAAATAAGCATTACCACCATCCATTTGACCAAAAGAATTTGCTCCAAAGAACAAACCTGCGGTTAAAATGAGTAGGGGTTTTAGATTTTTAATTAAAAACATAGTGTAATTATTTCTAGCGATTAATATTATTTACAGATGCTTAGTAAGTACTGATTCCACCAAATTACATCTCTTGATTCATACGTTCTGTCCGTATGGATGTGAATTAAAATGCGATTATTCTCATAATCTGCAGTGTAAGTCACTAAGTTGTTGGTGTGGAAACCACATTTTTTAACAGCGTGTGCAGCAGAAGTCCAATTTAGACCAGTTGCGTCTGCAGAATAATGTTCTTGAATTTCAGAAGCGGCATCCAGCACTAAACAATAATTCGCATCAATTGTTGCTGAGCCAGCATCTGTTGATTGCGAAAATGAAAAAGAAGCTACGGATAGCGCTACCAAAAGGAAGATTTTTTTCAAACTATTCATCTTTTTGTTTTTTAAAAAATTTATTGCACTAAATAAATGTGAAATTTAAGTAGTGCTTATCGTGTTATGTATTGTAGACTGCAACACATTAAAAAAAGTTGCTCGGCATTAAAAATAATTTTAATTAACAGCATTTAACACTTGACAGTCAAGAGCAAAAATAAGTTTAAATACTTAAAAAACATACTGTAAACCCTAATAAAAGCAGGGGTGAGGCTGAGTAGTGTTTAAAATCAAACAAAAAAATGTAATTGAGTGATAAAAATGAACAGGAAATTTTTGAACAAAAAAATACCTGATGTAGTTATGATTACATCAGGCATTGCCTTTTTAGTTCAAAGGTCTTGGGTTACTATCTTAACTTGATATTAATAGGAATAGTTAGTCTTGAACGAACTGTTTTTCCGTATTGCTCACCAGGTGTCCATTTTGGCATACGAGAAATAACATCCAATGCTGCTTTATCTAAACCGTCAGATACACTTTTAACAACTTTCGATTGTTCAATTGAGCCATCTTTGTTTACTACAAATTCAATATAAACTGTTCCACCTTCGTCATCCATTAAAAATTGTGGAATGTCAATGTATTTATTTATGAATGAGCTCATAGCTGCAACACCTCCCGGAAATGAAGGGTCAATGTCTGGAACATCAACAATTACTGTTGGAGGAATAATAATTCCATATCCTGGGCCTTCTTCGTCAATTGGTCCAATTTCAATTGGTCCTGGATCTGGATTAGGATTAGGATCCGGTTGAGGAACAGGATCGGTAACAGGTTCTTCAACTACATTTACTTCTTCGCTCAAATCCAATACTTTTTGTCTTTTTTGCTGTTTTTGAGGTTCAGGTAATGGTTGTAGATCTGGCTCAAGCATACTTATTTGATTATTATCATCAATGTCGTATGAAGCTTCTGGTCCACCAGTTACTGTTGAGTATTCAAAAGCGGCTAAGCAAAGTGAGCCTGCTACAATGAGTCCGATTTGAAAGAAAGCGAACCGTTTTTTCTCGAGGTCGGCTTTCGGGTTTTTTTTTGCGATCATAATAGTTAAAATTTTAATTAAACATATTACGATTATTGCAATGGTTATGCCAAAAATATAAATCCCTGTAAACTAGTGTGTTGCGGCGTGATTTTAGTTAAATTTTTGTTAACGTAAGGTTTTAGATTAAACCTTTTCAATAATTCTCAGGTATTTCCTTTTACAAAAACAGAAACTAAATTGGCGGTTAATATGATTGCGCTCATTGTGATCCAAATGTATCCCCAAGCGCTGAAATCAAAGTCATAAGGATTGTTTATTGTAAGAATATCAACTACAATTACTGCAGCTACAGCCAAAGTAGCGCCAATTGCCAAGTTTTTTACTTTGCGAACTGGGGTTTTAAAAACAATTAATAATTCAAACACCAAGATTGCAAATAGAAAAGGTGCGGTTAATAGTGCCGCTTGAAAGTTTAATTGTGGTATAAGGTCTGCGTCGTAGTAATTGATATTATCAAATTCATTTAAATAAGAAATTATATCATTTGTTTTAGAACCATGAATGCTTGCACCAAAATATGCCGCAATTAGAATGACCAGAAATGCAAAACATGCACAAAGTATATTTTTAAACCTCATTTTTTAATACTGTTAAACCTCAAGAACAATTCGCTAACCAGCAATTTTACTCCCAAAAGTATACATTTTGATGAATAGGGTATTGATCAGAATTAAAAAAACAAGTTAGGTGGCGGATATTAATGAAGGTTAAAGCTGAATTAATTTGATTCTGATTACACTAAAAAACCCATTAAAAATGGGAAATAATCAGTGATATTTTCTCTGAATGCTAAAATGAACGTGTATATTTGTACCAAATTTTCCGCTATGTCTGAAAAAATTAGTGCATCAAACGCTCCAAAGCCTGTAGGATCTTACCCTCACGCAAGGCGAGTGGGTAACCTTTTGTTTTTATCTGGTGTTGGGCCAAGAGTTGCAGGGTCAGATTCGAATGATTCGGCTGTTCCTGGATTAGTGTTGGATCACAATGGGAATTTCAAAGAGTTTGATTTTGAAGCACAGTGCAGATCGGTTTTCGATAATGTAAGGTTGATATTAGAAGCCTCAGGATCTTCTTGGGATAACTTAGTTGATGTTACTGTTTTTTTAGTACATATGAAAAGAGACTTTCATGTCTATAATAAAGTATATGCAGAATATTTTAAGGACAATCAACCTTGCCGAACAACTGTTGAGATAAACAGTTTGCCGACACCTATTGCGATTGAATTAAAATGTATTGCTACAATTGATTAAATAAATTTTTAAAATGATTGGATTAATAATAAAATCTCTTCTAACACTTTCATCACTATTTTTTACGGTTTACTTGTTTTATAGTGGATCATGGGGATGGGGAATTGTATTCATTTTTATAACAGCATTTATTGGCTTGTTTTTATTTAGAAATGAAAACCTAATTTTGGCTGCCTTGCAAATGAGACAGCAAAATATGGAAAAGGCGCAAAAATATTTAAACCGTATTAAACAACCTCAGTTTTTAATGAAAGGGCAACAAGCTTATTTCTTTTATTTAAAGGCTATTGCATCTTCTCAAACACTAAAGGCGGGTCAGGTTGAATCTTTATTTAGAAAAGCGTTAAGTATTGGATTAAAAAAAGAGCATGACCAAGCAATGGCAAAAATGAATATTGGAGCCATTTGTTTATCAACTGGGAGAAGAAGAGAAGCGGAAACGTTATTGGGAGAGGCAAAGAAGTTAGATAAAAAAGGGATGTTAACGGACCACATTAAAAGTTTGAAAAAACAAATGGGGCGTGCTACTTCTCAAAATCAAATGCGTATGGCCCAAATGAGCAAGGGTAAACGTGGCAAAATGAGATAGACTTTACCATTTGCAATGATTATCGTTGCGTAAATGCAACCAATTTTCTATTCGTTTCATCTTAAAAATAAACGAATATGAAACCATATTATATTTTAATTTTTTTGTTGGGGATTATTGTGAGTTGTAATAATAAGCAGCCGCAGATAGTGGAACCGCCTTGCATTTCCAGTCAAATTGTTGATTTTTCTGAGAACGAGGCATGTGATTCGGAGGCTTCGGTTCGGGAGTACAAATTTCAAAAAGATATCGTTTATGTATTTGATCAAGGCAATTGTGGAGCTGACTTTGCAAATGCTGTGGTCAACTATGATTGTGATACAATTGGATATTTAGGAGGGCTTATTGGAAATACAGAAATAAATGGGAAAGAGTTTTTTGAAAAAGCCGAGTTTGTTAGAACGCTTTTTGAAAATTGAATTCACAAAAAAACGCGACACTAAATAAATAGTGCCGCGCTCAACTAGTTAATAAAACGATTATTTCTTAATCACTTTTGAACTGTAGGTTTTTTCATTTTCTGTATCAATTACTTCAATAAAGTAAACACCTGGCGCAAAGTCCGAAATGTCTATCTGAAATGAATTGGCACTTCTATCAGCAAATTGATTATAAGAAACCAAACCTTGACTCATACTATAAATACGGACGTCAAAATTGTTGATTAATGCACCATCACTCAACTGAACATTAAAAATGTCACTTGTTGGATTAGGGTAAACAGACAACTCGATTGCCGCTTGATTTTCATTATAATATTCAATCAATCTTGGTTTAGGAGCTTTTACATATTCAGGATCATCTACGCCTTCACCGCCAGACTCAGGTGCAAGAATATAAGTTCCAGTACAAGCTTCAATATAAGCTCTATATGCTGATCCGTTCAAACTTGTAAACCCATCAATCATGAGTACTTCATCACCTGCATGATAAATTGCTTCACCACCGGATGCTATATCATTTGAAGCAGTAATGGTTTGATCAGCTTCTTGATGATCAATTCCTCCAAATGGAACATTTGCGGTAATTACTAAATCGGGCGCACAACCACATGTAAATGGTGAGGTGTAGGATAAGGTTTGCCCAGTTCTATTATCAGTCCAAACTGGATAAACTTGGCCTCCACGAGCTGCAATTCCTAAATAGTCTCCCATATAACCAAAGGCCATTCCAGGAATAGGCGCAGGCGTAAAAGCAACATCACTTACGCGTAATTCAGACCAAGTTCCTCCGCCGTCTGAAGAGGTTGCTACCCAAGTTTCAACCATTGTTCCAGCAACGTTTCTATCATCATAAAAGATGGTGTGTAAATCTCCTGTTTCAGGGTCTGAAGTAATCCACGGAAAGTATTGAACATTTCCAATTGGATCTTGATTAATACGTGATGGTGTTCCCCAAGTTGTACCACCGTCAGTTGAACGAATCATGTAGGCACTTACATCTGGTCCTACATTTATACCAGGAACACCTTCATTTGCCCATGTGATATAGAGGTCGCCATTATTAACACCACCACTAATGTCACAGGCCATTACCGGGAATGAGTTTACCCTTTGGTTTTTTCCTGTTGGATTTGTAATTGGATTTCCTCTAATTCCACTAATGTTTGTAATGATTCTTACAGCAGGTGAAAAAGTAAGTCCACCATCTGTTGACATACTAAAACCTAATGCCGTTTCAACACTTGGCCAACTATCGTAAATTGCCCAAACTACGTAAATCTCTCCGCCAGGTCCTGTTTGAATATTAACACCTTGGTTATGGCTGCCAGCAGCCACACCAGAACTAATTTGCATTGGAGTTGACCAAGTTACCCCATCATCAGTAGATCTTGAGATAATAATTTGATTCAAATTAGGTGCGCTACCTCCAAGTTGAGACCATGCACTGTAGAGGTTTCCTTGATGAGCACTTGTTGGAGAATTGTCTACCCATAGGTGATTTTTATCTAAAACAGAACCTACAGCAACGGTACTAGCTGTCCACGTTACACCATTGTCAGGTGAAATGTTTACGCCTTGGTTGAAGCCAGATGCAATATGTCCAGCATAACTATTTCCATCTAAATCAATGGCCATTGCTGGATCTCCAGAGTTCCCACTTAAAGGTGCGCTTGGCCCACCAGTCCATGTTAAACCGCCATCAAATGTAAACATGGCGTTTGCGCCAGCTGGGCTAACTACTCCTAAAAATGAGTTGTTCCCGTTTAATGCAATTTGATTATCTGCTGGATTAACAAAAACCGAGTTCTCACTCTGATTCATGCCTGTTCCGGATACAATTAATATATCGGTTCCATCAACCGCGGCGCTTTTTCCGTCTGGATGTAATCGGTAGTCGATTATAGGTTGAGGTGGCAATTCTGGATTCAGAGGAACAATTCCTTGCTCACCTTTATCTTGCCAATATCTCCAGTTATCTACTCGTGTATCTATGTCCTTTTTTGTGTCTGTTTGCGACAATACAAAGAAAGGAGAACATACGAATAGCATGACTGAAGTCAATTTTATGAAATTTTTCATACTATATTTTTTTAAATTAAATTGTTCTTAATTTCCTTGTACTTCTATTTTCGCTTTTAATGCTTCAATTTCTTTTTGCATTTCAATCATATAAAGCGTTAATTCCTCAATTTTCTCTTGTTGAATACGTGTGATTTCTCCAATTTCAATACCTTCTTCTTCTACTTGTTCCGCAGAAGGTACATTTGGTAAATGTCCATTTTCATCAATGTATTCTCCAACTTCTGTAAGGGTTGGTAATTCATAATCTTCAGCAAAAACATAATCTGCCCAACCCGTTCTTACACGAACTTCTTCTGTTAAGATACCTCCTGCAACAAATAGGCGGTAGGCACTAATGTTTTGGCCACCAATTATAGTCGGTGTATTGGTTGTACCAATTCCTACTCTCCCTGTTGTTCCTGCTCCTGATGAAGGCCCAACAAATAATGATGGAACTGTACTATTAAACCCGACCATTAAGGAGAAAGGAATATTATTTTGAATAGCGTTTGCTGCACCATTTCCTATTCCAGCACCAAATGTCATTGATCGATTAGCGTTTGCTCGAACATCAATTCCAAGTGCGATTGCATGTGATCCGCCAGCTCCAGTTACGGCTCTTGCTCCAATTGCTGTTGAGTAACTCCCTGTTGCTGAGCTCCAATGTCCAGCTGCAAGTGATTGGTATCCTGATGCTACACTACGATATCCAAATACAGTTGAATATCTTCCTGAAGCAGTGGTGTAATAACCTGAAGAAAATGCTTGAGTAGCGGTTGCTGATGTTCTGAAACCAATTGCTGACGCAACTGAGCCTGAATTTGTTGTGCCGCTAAATTGAACTTGAGCAGATGCTTGTGTTGTGCTAAATAATAATGTTGCTGCTCCGAGCAACATTAGTTTTACATTTTTTGTAATGTTTACTTTTTTCATAATTTGTGTTTTGGATTAATGAAATTTTTGTTACGCGTACTTTCAGAATTAAGGCCACTGTTTCCGCATTTCTGGCCATACCTATCCTAGGTCAGTTAACTGACTTTTTTTTAATCGATAAATGTCTAATTGGTTGGGTTAATTAGTTGTTTGAAATGTATAAATAAATTCAATACGATCAAATTTATTTTTAGCTGAAAATAAAAATTGAGTCTTGTATCTATTGTTATATCAGGGTTTTGCGAAATTATTATTTTTATCTATTTCAAATGAAAAGAAAAAATAAAGTATTTTTTTTGATTAAATACCTAAAGTTTAGACAATTGATTAAGTCTTTAGTTCTAAGTCTTAAATAGTAGTTTTTGAAACCAATAAATTGAGGCAGTTAAATTCTAAATTATTGAACAGAATAAAATGCATTAATTTCCAATACCAAAATCAATTGATATCAATTTTTAAAACAAAAATGAACTTCTTTTTAAAGAAATCGAGGAATCAACTTCGACAATGACATTCCACTTAAGTTAAGCGTAAATCGTATTTTTTCTCCGTATCGTGTTCCATCAGGGAATGAAGCTTTTAAATTACTAGACTCATAAAGCGGAAAATATACTCCAAAACGATCTGCTATTCGAATTCCTAATCCTGCATCAGAAACCATTTCCATTGTTCCTGCATTGTCAAACATGCCAAAATCTGCATATGCGCCAATTAAAGGAATAAACGGCAAGTCAGTATAGATGTTGGTTGTAAACATACTGCCATTCGTCACGCCAAATTCAGAGGTTGTCTTAAACCCTCCGTGATTTTCTAAACGTTGATTAGCCCATAAACCGCTCGTTTGGTTTCTTCCCAACATGTATTGGTCGTATGTTACATCCTGTGTACCAGTTTGTCCTCCTAATGCAAAGCCATAACGGTTTGAGATTGCTCCGTTGTAGAATAGGTTTTGCCCTAAAAATGCTCTTATAGTAAAGGTTTTATTCTTTTTGTCCCAATATTCAACAGCATATTCAAATTCAATACCCAAATTCATTAAGTCAGAAGATAATGGGCCAACAACACCACCTGAATTATTTACAACGTCATAATAGTCGAGACTAAGGCCTGCATTAATCTTATGAACTCGCTTTGAATATTTGAATCCATAATTTAAAGATGCACCAGTTAAACTGTTTTCAATTACATCTCCTTTTTCAATGATATAATGTCCTTGTAATTGAAGTCGTTGCTTATAGTATTTTTTTGCATTTGGTTTACCCAGTTCAAAGTTAAGGTAGGGCTGTAAGGTATAATAAGTAGCTGGGTCACTTCCTCCAAAAGACGCTTCCAAGCCATTTCCAAAAGTCTTACTTAATACACCTAATGTAATGGTGCGGATATTTTTTGCAGGAATCCATGAATAATTGATGTCAGCAAAACCTGATAGGTTTTTTCGACCTATAGAGAACATTGGCGCCAAGGTGTATTCAAACTTGTTTTTAGGTAATGTTTGGTTGTGAAATATTGCACCAATCATAAATTTATCATAGGCGTTTACTCCAACTGCCGGCATCCAAAAGCTATTCCAATTTTGTCCTTCATTATCTCCACCTAAAAACTCCATTTTAAATGGTTCTGTTCTATGGAATAATCCTTTTTTGGTCCAGTAGTTATTGTTTCTATTTGCCTCAGGCATTTGTTTATTTGCATCAATTATGAACTGATCATAACTAGTACCTTTAAATTCTACCTCAGATACTTTTTCTTCGCCTGGTTCAATCCAAACAGTTTCTCTTACTTGGCCAAAGCTCAAAGCATCTACGCGAACAGGCGAGTTAATTTGACCAATGTTTTTAACCCTAACGGTAGATGAATTTTCACCAATTTTGGCTCCCTTCATTTTGTAATCAATTTGCTTAGTAGTTTGAATTAGATCATCAAATAACCACGTTAAGTCTTTGCCTGTTTCTTTTTCTAATGTTCTGCGGATATCTGCAGGTTGCGGATGCTTATAATGCCACTCGTCGTAATAAGCTTGCATGGCTTTATCAAATTCCTCGTCGCCTAAATAATCTTTTAAGTACATGAAAACAATTCCTGTTTTTGCATACACAATTGCACCATAGTTAGTTGAAGTATAATCACTCGATCCAAGCTCAATAGGTTGGTCAATTCCATAACTAGCCATCATTGAATAAGTAAAGTCTGACATATCTTGATGGTTAAGATCCTCTAGATGAATTTTACCTACAATGCCGTTTGCCATTTCTGACATTCTTTTATTGTTAGGATACTTTGTTTGCATATACCTAATTTCATTTAAGGTATTTAGTCCCTCGTCCATCCAGGCATGGTCGCGCTCATTAGAACCTAATAATCCATAAAACCAGTTGTGACCAACTTCATGTACAATTACCACTTCGAGCTCTTCTTTAGATCCTGCGCTTCCAATTACAGTTACGTTTGGATATTCCATTCCACCACCCGCACTAATGGTACCATCAACTGCAGTCACGTGTTTATATGGATAATCACCATTCCATTTAGAGTAATAGTAGGTGGCGTCATTTAGATATTCGATTGCGTCTTCCCATAAATTTGCGTGGTGTGGCA
This sequence comes from uncultured Crocinitomix sp., assembly GCA_937136425.1. Classification (GTDB taxonomy): domain Bacteria; phylum Bacteroidota; class Bacteroidia; order Flavobacteriales_D; family Crocinitomicaceae; genus Crocinitomix. Next base: position 82,301 of record CAKZON010000085.1, on the reverse strand, counting down.
CAAACATAGCCCAAGAGGTTACTTTTTCACCACTGTTTGGTAATTCAACTTCACCTTTTAAAACTTCAAATCTTTTATCTGCAAACCATGCAAAATCATGCACGTCTTTTTGTGTATAGCGTATTGTTTTAAGCTCTTTGTCTGATTCAGGACAATCACGTAAGCTCCTTCCAAATTTGTTGTCAGAAGAATATTTTTCATCCTTAAAATTCTCTGTGGTTTGGGCAACTTTTTCGTTTAGAAATTCAATTTCAGAAGCTGTTTGCAAATCACCTGTTGCGCCAACAACATAGTTTTTGGGTAAGGTAATAGAAACATCAAAAGTTCCATATTCCGAATAAAATTCACCTTGGGTTAAATAAGGCATTTGGTGCCAACCTTCTAAGTCATACACTGCAGGTTTTGGATACCATTGTGTAATTTGGTAAGATTCTTCAACATAACCTAAGCGAGAAATATCTCCTGAAGGGATTTTTACTTTGAAAGGAGTTGAAACAGTAATTGATTCACCCGGCTTTAAAGGAGCTGCAAGGGTTAATTTACAAATGTCGATATGTTCAGAATCATATTCCCAGTTTACTGCAACACCACCTACTTTGAAGTCTAAAGAATCAATAGAGCCTCGTTCACCATCATAGGCGTGTTCTAAACTCATATTATTCATTCCATAAAGCTGCTTTGCCAAAGCAGTTTCATTGTTTTTATAACCATTTGGCCATAAATGAACGTAAATGAATTGAAGTTCATCTTTTGAGTTGTTCTTATAATCAAACTCTTCATAACCTCTTAGCATATTTTCTTGGTCATAAAGTTGTACATCAATTCTATAATCAACTTCTTGCTGAAAATAGGCTTGTGAGAAACCGTTTGCTGAGCATGCTGCTATGAGTATCAATAATAAGTGCTTCATTTTAATTTTTTTATTGTGCTAAAGGTAAGTCATTAAAAAATCTTGTAATAAAAACGAGTTAAATTGTTAAAAGCAAAGCATTTTAGTTCGTTTCAGATTTCTAACCGCCGCAAGTTAGCTATATTTACTAAAATTAAATGACCATTTTGTATGATCGGCCAGAAATTTGTTTCTATGACCAAGCTTCCCCTGTTTTTATTTACACTTACCATAGTTATCATTACTGCAAGTTGTAATTCACAAAAAGAAAATAATACGGTGCAAAACGAAGAGCATAAATACACCAATGATTTAATAAATGAATCAAGTCCTTATTTATTGCAACATGCACATAATCCTGTAAATTGGATGCCCTGGGGTGACGCGGCTTTTGAAAAAGCCAAGACTGAAAATAAGTTGGTATTGGTAAGTATTGGTTATTCATCATGCCACTGGTGCCACGTAATGGAGCATGAAAGTTTTGAAGACGAAGAGGTGGCTAATCTTATGAATGAAAAATTTATTTGCATAAAAGTAGATAGAGAAGAGCGCCCGGATGTTGATCAAGTTTATATGAATGCCGTGCAATTAATGACTGGAAGTGGCGGTTGGCCTTTGAATTGCTTTACGTTGCCTGATGGTCGCCCAATTTATGGAGGAACGTATTTCCAAAAAACACCTTGGATGGAACTATTGGAAAATCTGGATTACAAGTTTCAAAAGTCTCCACAAGAAATTGAAAATTTTGCAAATAATTTGACGAACGGTATTCAACAATCTGAATTAATTGAAACTCCTGTTACTGGAATTCAATTTTCGGCTGGGAAATTAGATACACTAATGCTGAACTGGATTCCTAATTTTGATACGGAAGATGGCGGAAATCTTCGTGACATTAAATTTCCGCTTCCGAATAATCTAGATTTTATGATGCAGTATGCTTATCATTATTCGGACACGGCAATTATGGATCATGTTGATTTAACGTTGCGTAAAATGGCTTTAGGAGGTATTTATGACCAAGTTGGTGGAGGATTTGCTCGTTATTCAACAGATGTAAAATGGAAGGTGCCTCATTTTGAAAAAATGCTGTATGATAATGCACAACTGGTCTCTTTATATGCTAAGGCATATCAACGTACAAAAGATCCCTTGTATAAGCATGTGGTGTATCAAACATTAGAATGGGCTTATCGTGAAATGATGACACCTGAAGGTTCGTTTTATTCAGCCTTAGATGCAGATAGTGATGGAGAAGAGGGGAAGTTTTATGTTTGGACAAAGGAGGAATTAAAAGCAACTTTAAATGAGGATGATTATGATTTTGCGAATTCCTATTATAACATTGGGATGAAAACCTTGTGGGAGGGAAATCACATTTTGTTGCGCGAAATGTCGAATAAAGAGTATGCTTTAAGAATGGCAATGAGTGGGGCTGAAGTAGACGAAAAAGCAGCAGCTATTAATAAGCAATTATTAGAAAAAAGAAGTGAACGAATTCGTCCGGGATTGGATGACAAATCATTAACCTCTTGGAACGCTTTGATGACGATTGGGTTGTTAGATGCTTACCAGGCATTTGATGAGCAATTATTTTTAAATGGCGCTATTTTAAATGCAAAATGGATGCAGAAAAAGCAATTAAATGATGATGGTTCATTATTGCACACCTATAAAAATGGTGAAAGTAAAATCAATGGGTTTTTAGAGGACTATTGTTTTGCAATTGAAGCATTCACCAAGCTTTATGAAGTTACGTTTGACGAAAAGTATATTGAAAAGGCCGATTTAATGGCAACATATGCCTTTGATCACTTTTATGATGAGAAAAGTGGAATGTTCTTCTTTTCTTCAGATGAGGAAGGCGCCTTAATTGCTCGTAAAATGGAAATTTCTGATAATGTAATTCCAGCATCTAATTCTGCCATGGCGAATGCCATTTATGATTTAGGAATTTTGCTGGATAAGCGAGATTATAAAGAAAAAGCGAAACAAATGCTGGCCAATGTGTATGGAGATATGGATAGTTATGGGAGCAGTTATACGAATTGGGGAATTTTAGCATTGAACATTGTTAATCCATATTATGAGCTTGCAATTACGGGTGAAGAATGGAAGGCTCGTATGAAAGAATTGAACCAATATTACATTCCGAATCGTTTATTTATGGGCGGTGAAAAGGAGAGCGATTTAGAGATATTAGAAGGTAAGTTTATGGATGAAACTACCATCTTTGTTTGTATTGAAGGAGCATGTAAAATGCCAACTAACGCTACAGTAGATGCTGTAGCACAAATGAATGAATAAACCGAGTGGCGGGTTGGGTTAGGACTAGTGCGGAGCAATATAATAATCCTCTAAATAACGATCGTAACTTGGAACCAATATGTTCTTCTCCCAAATCAAACCAATTTCATTCGCATAAAAGAGGTGGTAATAACCGCCTAACCACTCACCATCTTTGCCGTCATATTGAAGGACTTGATGAATTTCCAAAACATCATAAAACCAATTGCCGTTTGGTAGTTCTAAAGAATCGTAATGCTCAATCACTTCTCTTTCTGGATAGAAGGTGTACCACGGGTTTTCATATGCATGCGTATTGTCAATAAATTCATGCCATTGACTTCCAATTTCTGTACTTATTTGTTGGGCAATTTCTGTGTGTACTATTTCTTCTCCTATGTCTACTAAAATTGAATCTGCATATACAAATCCGTCTCCACTAGTGCGCGTATAATTTCCAATTATTTGAGGTAAATTCATATTGGTGTAATTATAAAATTCTTCACAAGTTTCATAGTTTCGAGATATAAATTTGATAATATCGGTGCTTCCCATTTCACAGGTTAAATGATCCTCATTGGAAAAAGTCCACCAACTTCCAGGGTACGCTGCTAGGTAGGAACCAGATTCATAAGTGCCGCCTTCTATATATGTGATGATTGTTTCATAAATTCCGCCGCAACCCGTTTCTTCTACTACAACCTCCTCATCTTCCGGTTCAGGAATTTCATCTTTATGACAAGAAAAGCTAAACAGCAATAATATGGCTAATATAAATAGTTGTTTAACGGGATGATTTTGCGTTGCTGGTTGCTGTTTAATTAATGTCATATTTGTTAGTTTTAGGAAGCTCTATAACTAATGTAACGGAAAGTTTAACTAATTGGTTGAAATAATTAACAGTTTCTTATTCATATCAACTGTTTATAGCCGTAATAATTCCTACAAAAAATAGTACATTTGAAGTATATGTCAGAAATAGATTCATTAGAATACAATACGGCGCGTCCTAAGATGCTAATTCCAGAGTACGGTCGTAATGTACAAAAGATGGTTGACCACGCAGTTTCGCTGGAAGACCGTGAGGAAAGAAATAAGGTTGCGCAAGCAATTATCAAGGTGATGGGGGAATTGAAACCTGAATTACGTGATGCTGAGGAGTACAAACCAAAATTATGGACACATTTATTTATCATGTCTAATTTTGAATTAGATGTTGATTCGCCATATCCTTTACCGAGCAAAGAGGTTTTAAATGAAAAACCAAGTAAAGTGGCCTATCCGCAGTCCAGAATTAAAATTGGCCATTATGGAAAAAATGTGGAGCTTTTAATTGCAAAGGCTTGTGAAATGGAAGAAGGTGATGAACGTGAAGCACTAGTGAAAACAGTAGCCTGCATGATGAAGCAATTTTATTTAACCTTCAATTCAACATCAATTGAAGATGATATGATAATAGATCATTTGGCAAAATTGTCTGATGGTAAAATTCAGCTAAATGATGTTTCATTTTTGCCTTCTACAGGGTCAATTTTGAAAGCAAACGGAGTTTCTAAAAATTCGAATAACAACAAGAAATCGAATAATAAGAACCGTAATAACAAAAACAGAAATAAAAATAACCGTAAAAGATATTAATTAACAATGGGTGCATTTGAAATTCATGGCGGTAAACCGCTAAAAGGAGAATTAATACCGCAAGGTGCAAAAAACGAAGCATTACAAGTTTTGTGTGCCGTGTTAATGACCAGTGAAAAAGTTACAATTAGTAATATTCCTGACATTATTGACGTTAACAAACTGATTAACCTATTGCAGGCAATGGGTGTTCAGATTGAAAAGGTTGAAAAAGGAACCTATAATTTCAGAGCAAAGGACATTGATTTAGAATATTTAAAGTCTGAGGACTTTACAAAGCGTGCATCAGGATTACGTGGTTCAATTATGATTATTGGCCCATTATTAGCGCGATTTGGAAAAGCATATATGCCAAAACCAGGCGGTGATAAAATTGGACGTAGAAGATTGGATACTCACTTTGAGGGATTCACCCATTTAGGTGCTAAATTTAATTTTGATGCCAAAACTTATTTTTATACAGTTGAGGCCGATAACCTTAAAGGAACTTTCATTCATATGGATGAAGCTTCTGTTACTGGAACTGCAAATATTGTTATGGCTGCTGTTTTGGCTAAAGGAGAAACGACTATTTATAATGCGGCATGTGAGCCTTATTTACAGCAATTGTGTAAAATGCTTAATAGCATGGGAGCAAAGATTTCTGGAATTAGCTCAAACATGTTAAAGATTAAAGGTGTAAAATCACTTGGTGGATGTTTTCACCGTGTTTTACCTGACATGATTGAGATTGGATCGTTTATTGGCCTTGCGGCCATGACGCGCTCTGAAATTACAATCAAAGATGTAAGTTATCCAGATTTAGGGATCATGCCATCAATCTTTCGTAAGCTAGGTATTCAATTAGAATTGAGAGGAGATGATTTATACATCCCAGCTCAAGATTCTTATAAAATTGATACGTTTATTGATGGTTCAATATTAACAGTTTCTGATGCGCCTTGGCCTGGTTTTACACCTGATTTATTAAGTATTGTATTGGTAACTGCAACTCAAGCTAAAGGATCAGTTTTGATTCATCAAAAAATGTTTGAGTCTCGTTTGTTCTTTACGGATAAGTTGATTGATATGGGGGCGCAAATTATTTTGTGTGATCCGCATAGAGCAGCTGTGATTGGTTTAAATCATGAGCATAGATTAAGAGGGATTAGCATGACTTCGCCTGATATTAGAGCGGGTGTGTCTCTTTTAATTGCTGCATTATCTGCTGAGGGTAAAAGTACTATTCATAACATTGAGCAAATTGATCGTGGTTATGAAAACATTGATTTCCGCTTGAATAATTTAGGAGCTGATATTCGAAGAATAGGATAGGGAGTCTATTCTATTTTGTTGAAATAGGACGTGTTTAATTCGAAGAATGCTTCCTTTTGATCTTGTATTGTAATGAATGTTAACGTAAGAGAAGGGTTTGCCCCTTGCGCTCAACATATTTCATGTGATACATGTATCTAACTTTCCAGTCATAAATTCCTGACGGACATGGGGTCCCTTTTGTGTCATTTCCGTCCCAATGCACATTGGATGTTTTTGTAACATAAACTTCTGTTCCACTCATGTCAAATAATTGAATCTCACAAGATTCTGGTTGGCACGGAAAATCTATTATGAAAACGTCATCAATTGTATCTCCATTAGGAGTGAAGCGTTGAGGTATTTGTAGATTGTCTAAACAATTGTCTGGGTCTTCTTCAAGGTTTGTGTAAACTGTTGGGTTGTTGAGGGAGGCTAATGTTAATCCTATTCCGGTAACTAACAGGGTAATTAGTATCTTTTTCATATTTCTAAAATACTAAAACGGATTGACAATTGCTCGGATTTGATTGAAATAAGTCTTTCCAAATAGGTTTAAATGTACCAGTAAAGGATATAGCTGATTGTACTTGATTCTGCTTTTCCAACCGGTTTCTAATGGATATGTTTCATTATAAAATTCGAATAATGTTGTGTCAAAACCGCCGAATAAATGCATCATGCCTAAGTCCATTTCTCGGTGCCCATAATAAACAGCTGGGTCAATTAAATAAGGCCTGTTTTGTACTCCTTGTAAATAATTGCCTGACCAAAGGTCGCCATGCAATAAGGCAGGTTTTTCTGTTGGCCACAGGTCGTCCACTTCTAAATAAATACGTTCAATTTGTTTACTTTCCTCCCGATTAATTATATCATTATCAACGGCAAGTTTAACTTGAGGTATTAATCGTTGGTTAATTAAAAACTCAGTCCAAGATTCGCATTGCAAATTAGATTGTTGTAAAGATCCTATGTAATTATCCTCATTAAAGCCAAAATTGGTCTCAGTTATGTCATGCAATTTTGCTAATCCACATCCAAAAGATGGCCAAAAGCTAGCGTCAACCTGCCCCTGCTCAATATATTCTAAAATCAAGTATTGAAATCCTTCTAATTCACCTTGGTCTTGAATAGCTGGAAGGTTTAGCGCATCATTTTTTCTTAATTCATTTAATCCTCGTTCCTCTTTCGCTAACATTTGAGGATAGGTTTTGGCATCATTGATTTTTACAATAGTTTTTCCCTTTTTTTCATCTGTAACTCTAAATACTGCATTAATGTCTCCGCCAGAAACTGGATGAATTTGGATTTGTGAAGAGGAATAAAGCTGTTGGATTAGCTCCTGATGCGTCATGCTAAATTGGGGCTATTTATTATTCCAAAAATTCATGGTGCGCTCAATACCTATAGTAGCAAAGCTTTTAATAAATTCTGTAGCTACCTCCATGCGTTCTTGCAAGGTTTTTTGTTCCTCCGAAGACCATTCACCCAATACATAATCAACTTGTCTCCCTTTAGAAAATTCGTTTCCAACGCCAAATCTCAAGCGCGGAAATTTGGAGTGATTAAGCGTGGCAATAATATCTTTTAAACCATTGTGTCCACCATCACTACCTTTGCCTTTCATACGGAGTTTTCCAAAAGGGAGAGCTAAGTCATCAGTAACGACCAATACGCGTTCAATTGGTATCTTTTCTTGTTGCATCCAATAATTTAAAGCTTTACCGCTTAAGTTCATATAAGTTGAAGGTTGCAATAAAATAAGTGTACGTCCTTTAAACTTTGCGTATGCAACATCTCCTAGGCGGTCAACTTCAAACTCGGCTTTGGTTTGTTGTGCAAGTTCGTCCAATACTTTAAAACCGATATTATGTCTTGTGTTGGTGTATTTTGCTCCGGGATTTCCAAGTCCAACAATTAAATATTTCATGCTGTGATTAAATTTAAGCTAAAGATAATCAAATCGATTATCTCAAATGGGTTGATACAAAATCAATGCCTTAGTTATGTTCCATAAAAAAAGGTTGTCTTGACAGTGTCAGGACAACCTTTTATAAAGTTATTTAAAGTTTGCTTATGCTTCAGCTCCTTCTTCAGCTCCTTCTTCAGCAGCTGCACCTTCTTCTTCTTCTTCGTCATCAGCAGATGCACCACGTGCCATTTTCACTGAACAAATTACAGCGTTTGCTGCGTTAAGAATGTTTAATTTATCATTGTTAACGTCGCTTACACGAATCGCCATTCCAATTTTTAATGGAGAAATATCTACCTCAATTGAATCTGGTAAATCTCCTGGTAAAGCATATACTTTTAATCTTCTGAAGATTTGTTGCAATTTACCACCATTTAAAACTCCTGGAGATCTTCCAAACAAGTTTACTGGAATGTTTACTTTGATTTTCTTATCGTCTTGTAATTCAATAAAGTCAATGTGTAAAATTCTGTCCGTTACAGGGTGGAATTGAATGTCTTGTACAATTGTTTTTACTGTTTTTCCGTTAAGATCAACATTGATGATATACACGTTTGGCGTATAAATCAATTTTTCCATATCAACGTGTTTTACGCTGAAATGTGTTTGTGACCCTGCACCATATACCACACATGGTACATTTCCAGCAGCTCTTACTGCCTTTGCATCTTTTTTCCCTACGTTCGATCTTACCGAACCGCTCAATGATACTTCTTTCATTTTGTATTTGTTTGTGCGCGTTGTTATTTTACCGCGCGGTTTATTTACTTATTAAAATAGTTTACTAATCGATTCTTGATTAATTAAACTATGCATTACATCTGCATATAATTTAGCTACAGAAAGTACTTTTATTTTGTCTGATTTTCTAGCTGCCGGAATAGAGTCTGTAACAACCAATTCAGTTAGTCCAGAATTTTCAATTCTATCATAAGCAGGACCAGATAAAACAGCATGTGTACAAATTGCACGAACTGAAAGTGCTCCATTTGCAATAAACAAATCAGCAGCTTTTGTTAATGTTCCGGCAGTGTCTACCATATCATCAACTAATATTACATCTTTACCACGTACATCACCAATCACAGTCATTTCAGCAACCTCATTAGCCACTTTTCTTTGTTTGTGACAAATAGCTAAACCAATATCTAATTTCTTTGAATATGAGTTAGCACGTTTAGCTCCACCTGCATCTGGCGCAGCCATAATTAAGTTACCAGTATCTATTGATTGGATATAAGGCAAGAAAATAGTTGACGCATATAGGTGATCAACTGGTTTTTCAAAAAACCCTTGAATTTGATCTGCATGCAGGTCCATGGTCATGATTCTATCAACTCCAGCAGACTCTAGCATACTAGCAACCATTTTTGAACCAATAGCAACTCTAGGCTTGTCTTTTCTGTCTTGACGTGCAAATCCAAAATAAGGAATTACAGCAACAATAGAATTTGCAGATGCACGCTTGGCAGCATCAATCATCAACATTAACTCAAACAAATTCTCTGTTGGAGGCATTGTTGATTGAATCAAAAATACATCTTGTCCACGCACTGTTTCTTCTAATGAAGGTTGAAATTCACCATCACTAAATTCTGTAACAATCACGTTACCAAGACTAACGCCGTAGTGTCTAGCAATGTCCTCTGCTAATGACTTTGTAGCTCTTCCTGAAAATATTTTGACTCCTGTTGACATGTTTTTCCTTTTTAGGAAGCGCAAATTTAGTCACAATACTTTAATTAGCAGTGCAAATCATGCATTAATTCGTGCTTAGTCAACCTCTTGATGTAATTATTTTACGTAAACGTCTTATTTTGTTGTGTTAACGCGGTGAAAATAGCAATGTTGAGGTGTTGTTTTTGCTTGCTTTTTTTCTACAATTGTTGCTTTCATAGTTGCTGCGTAATCATTGGTGTTTGGGAGTCTTAGGTTTTAAAATTTAGAGAGAAATAGATGTAATCATTTATCTAATAAAAGATGTGTTTGTAAATGTAGGTTGGTAAAGTTCAAAATCTAGCATAAAAACTATAGAATTAAGTCAATCAAAAGTAAAATGGGATTGATTGAACTATTTCTCAGCTGTTTGAGGTAGTAATTCAAGCGTTTTTACGAATAAAACACAAAGAATTCGGTACAGTGTTAATTATGACCACTGTAATAAATTTTATACCTTTAGCAACCGATTAATTTCTCAGAAAAAGAGAATTTTACCAAGATTATGAAATACGATAGAATAAACAAAGACCTTTTTATAAAGAACAGAGCAAATTTTGTTGCTGCAATGGCGCCTAAATCAATTGCTATTTTTAATTCCAATGATATTTATCCGATAAGTGCAGATAGCACTATGCCGTTTCAACAGCATAGGGATATTTTTCATTTATCAGGGGTTGATCAGGAAGAGAGTATTTTGATGCTTTTTCCAGATGCGCATAATGAGGAACACCGCGAAATGTTATTCTTGAAAGAGACAAGTGAACTAATAGCCATTTGGGAAGGTGAAAAATTGACTAAAGAAGCTGCGTTTGAGACTGCAGGCATTAAAAATGTTTTTTGGTTAGATCAATTAGACACTGTTTTGAAAATTGTTATGGCGCAAGCCGAGAATATTTACATCAATACAAATGAACATACACGTGCCAATACAACAGTTGAAACGCGTGAGGATCGTTTTATTAAAAGATTAAAAGCTGATTATCCAGCGCATGGTTTTAAGAAAAGTGCACCAATTATGCACCGCCTAAGATCAATCAAAGATTCAATTGAGATTGAGTTGATGCAAAATGCATGTAACATTACAGAGAAAGGTGTTAGAAGAATCCTTTCTTTTATTAAGCCTGGCGTAACAGAATATGAAATTGAGGCAGAATTAATGCATGAGTTTTTAAGAAACCGATCTAAAGGTTTTGCTTATACGCCAATTATTGCATCAGGAAAAAATGCATGCGTACTTCACTATATTGAAAATAACCAACCTTGTAATGATGGGGACGTAATTTTAATGGATTTTGGAGCCGAGTACGCTAACTACGCATCAGATTTAACAAGATGTGTACCTGTAAATGGACGATTTTCTGCAAGACAAAAAGATGTTTACAATGCTGTGTTACGTGTGAAAAAAGCATCAGAAAAATTATTAGTACCAGGAACTTTCTTGGCAGAATATCATGTGGAGGTTGGTAAATTAATGGAGAGCGAATTATTAGGGCTAGGATTAATTGATCAAACTGATATTAAAAACCAAGATCCTAAATGGCCAGCATATAAAAAATACTTTATGCATGGTACTTCGCATTATATTGGATTGGATACACATGATTTAGGATTGTGGACAGAGCCAATTAAAGAAGGAATGGCATTTACATGCGAGCCAGGAATTTATATTCCAGAAGAAAACTTAGGAATAAGACTAGAAGATGATTTAATTGTACAAGCTTCCGGTGATCCATTTAACTTAATGGGTAATATTCCAATTGAAGCAGATGAAATTGAAGATTTGATGAATTCTTAAGTGAAGATAGTCGAATTTGAAAATACAAAATTGCATTACAGGGTTGCCGGCAAAGGTGACCCTGTAATTTTTTTACACGGTTTTTTAGAAAACAGTTCCATGTGGGATGATGTTTCGGCTGAAGTTGTAGCATTAGGTTTTAAAACCATCTTATTGGATTTTCCTTGTCACGGTAAAAGTCGATTTAAGGGTGAAATATGCACCATGGCATTTATGGCTAACTGTGTTGATGCGTTGTGCAAAGTTGAGGGAATTGCGAATCCGTTTGTTTTTGGTCATTCTATGGGCGGTTATGTCGGACTTGAGTTACTCAAAAAAAGAGCGATTCAATTAACACTGGTGCATTCTAATTTTTGGGATGATCCAGCACCAAAAAAGAAGGATAGAAATAGAGTAGTGTCTATTGTTGCGCAAAATAAAATGCGTTTGCTAAATGAGGCGATTCCAAATTTATTTGCAACCAAAAACAGAGATAATTGTGAAGGAACTATTCGTGATTTGATATGTGAGGCGGAAACTATTCCTTCGGCAGAAATTATTGCAAGCACCAAAGGCATGAGAGATCGATTGCACAACGGCAAATTGTTTGAAATGTATGAGGTGAAAATGATTCATGGAGAACTAGACACTGTTGTGAAAACAGAAAAACTCAATGAGGAATTATCTCTTCTTAAAAATCAACCAAATATTCAGCTAATTAAAGATGCTGGGCACATGAGCATTTGGGAACGACCGCATGCGCTTATGAAATGCATCAAGACTAATTTAGGAGTATAAATACCACTTATTTCGTATACAAAAACAGCCCACCAATAATTGGCAGGCTGTATAAGATTTTCGAAGGTGAAAAACAGTTAGTTTTTAACTATTTTATGCGTTTTTTGTCCCTCATTAATAGTAATTGTTATAAAATAAGTTCCGGCTTCCCCTTCAAAAGAAATTTCTTCTTTTTGCTTATTCGCCGTTCCTTTATAAACTAATTTTCCACTTACATCTCTAATTTCAATCAATGCGTTTGATGGTTGATCATTAAAGGTTAGTGTAAAGAAATTGTCAAATGGATTTGGCGAAATGGAAATTCCGTTTAGTAAACTGTTTTCAACAAGTCCTACACTATTAATTGTTGCACAATCAGAGGTGTCACTACATTCACCATCAGTTACAATAACAGCATATTCTCCATTTTCAGTGGCTACATAATTTTGGTCAGTTGCACCCGCAATTTCAGAACCATCTTGACAATTAATCCACTGATAAGTTGCGCCCGCTAAATCTGCGATTAGTTCAATTTCAGAAACATTTGATACACCGGCGTCAACAGTATTTATGGTTAAGTCAATTGTTAATAGACTATCACAACCTAATGCATTTTCAATAGTATCCATATAGACTCCAGTTTCTGTCCAAGTGTATAATCCAGATGGACTAACCATATAATCGCAAGCAGCAACGGTTTCACTAGCTTCACTTGTATAATTAACAGTAAGGTCAAACGTCATTATACTATCGCAACCTAATGCATTAGTAATAGTGTCCATATAAATACCTGTTTCAGTCCAAGTATATAATCCACTTGGGCTTTCAAAGCTATCGCATACTGTCATTTCTTCGCTATAACTTGTTGCTAAATTCACTGTAAGATCAAAAGTCATAACGCTATCACAACCTAGTATACTTTCAATAGTGTCCATATATACGCCCGTTTCTGTCCATGTGTATGTGCCACTTGGGCTAACCAATTCATTACATACAGTCATTTCAAAACTAGCTTCAATTGCAGTAACCTCATAAGAAATAATAATCATACCTTCTCCATTCTGGTATCCTTGTTCGTGTACTACATCCGTAGCTGATGGATCAGTATAACTACTTCCGCCGCCACCGCCGCTAAAGCATGCACCACCACCGCCGTAGTAGCCACCGCCACCGCCGCCGCCGCCAGCAACAACTACACGGTCTTCTAAAAGTTCACCATTTAATCGAATGTCAGAAGCACCGCCTCCTGCGCCTGCTTCTCCACAAGTGTTATAGCTATAAACACCGCCCGAACCAACAAAAACTCCGTCAGCATCAATAGAACCACCTGTTCCTTCTGCACCTACATTAATATAAAGCATGTCGTCAGCAGCAAAGCTCATGGTTCCCTGAACTCTTCCGCCATTTCCTCCCTCGGCTGTATTAGCATCACCACCACTTCCGGCAATTACTTCAAAAGTGATTGGTCCCATACAGGGTTCAACCACAAAAATTTCTGTTGTTCCAGTGTAGTAGAAAGTGTCAACTACTGCCTGAGCTTTTGCTTCTACCAGAAATAGCAGTAAAGCACAAATCGTTAGGATTTTTTTCATTTTGATATTTTTAAGTTTCATAGAGCTGTAAATATAATCTATTTTGAAAAAAATAACGTTAATGGTCTCGTTATCTGTGTATTTGTTTGTAGAGGTTTGTTAACTTAAAGTAAGGTGAAGTTAAATTGATAAGGTTCGCCAAGTCTAATTTTAACTGAACAATGCTCACAATATATCAATGGGATTAAAAAAAGGGAAAAATAAAATCAATATTGGAATGTAATGCCCTAAACCACTAATTAATTGCACTAAATTGATTGTATTTAAAGAAATTAAAATATTTTTGTTCTTTTTGAGTTAATAGAAGTCGAACAAGACACACGAATGCAGATTAAACCCCTATACTTTAAGTCCTTTATTGGCATATTCATAGTGCTTATAGCGGCTTCATGCTCAACAGAAAAGGATGCCTTAATCAATAAAGGCTATCACAATATGACAGCGCGTTATAATGGTTATTATAATGCAGGTGTTATTATTGATGAAATGTTAGAAGGATACCGAGAAGGTTATCAAGAAGATTACGTAAATATCATTCCATTAGATTTATATCCTACAGAAGCTGATGTTCCAAATGTATTTCCTGAGTTGGAAGATGCAATTGAAAGATGCTCAAAAGTAATTGTAAGACACAGTATGCCAAACCCAGAGTTGGTAAAAAACAAATCAAACGAAAATTGCAGATGGATTGATGACAATTGGTTGGTTGTTGGACAAGCCTATTACATTAAAAGGGAATATAACGAAGCTAAAGAGAAGCTACTTTATATTTCAGAATCTGATTTTTATCGTGGAGAAGAGTCCGTTTATGAAGCGAGAATTTGGTTAGCAAAAACTCATATTGCAATGGGAGAATATTCTGAGGCGAAACGAGTGTTGCGTATGGTGGAGCAGTCTATTAAAACATCAGAATCTAAAAAGGAGGATAAAACAAAAAAGAAGAAACCCTCCAAATTAGAAAAGCAACGTGCAAAAAAAGCAGGTAAAAAGAAGAAAGATGATGAGCCGGCAGAGTTTCCTAAAAAACTAAAGGTGGACTATGAAATTGCAATGACTGATTTGTATTTGGCTCAGGAAGAAGATAAAAAAGCAATTGAACATCTTGAAAATGCAGTGGAATTGTGCCGAAATAAAAAGAGACGAGCACGTTATTTGTTTGCATTAGGACAATTATATACTGAACAAGGAAATAACGCTAAGGCATCTAAATGTTTTGAAAAAGTAACAAGATCAAACGCACCATATGAAATGCGTTTTAAAGCCAAAATAAAAAATGCATTAACCGCAACGGGAAACACTGAAGATTTGGTGGATGAGTTGAATAAAATGCTGAAAGATGGTAAAAACCTTGAGTACAAAGATCAAATTTATTATGCTTTAGCCGAGTTAGATATGAAACAGAATGATGTGGTTAGTGCCAAGTCAAATTATACCAATTCTGTTTTATGGTCAATTAAAAACAACCGCCAGAAAGGACTAAGTTATTTGCGTTTGGCAGATATTCATTTTGAGGAGCCAGATTATTTAAAAGCACAAAAGTATTATGACAGTTGTGTACAAGCTTTACCTGAGGATTATGAAGGGTATGAAAAGCTGAAAAATAAAGCATTAGGTTTGGCTGATTTGGTTTACCATTATGAGCTCGTTGAATTTGAGGATAGCGTTCAAAGAATTGCTATCATGTCACCAAAAGAACGTGAAAAGTTTTTAAAGCAAACTATTAAAGACATTGAAGCCGAGAAAGAACGTAAACGCATTGAAGAAGAACAACGCTTATTAGCACAACAGGCAAGAATTAACAATCAACAAGGTACTGGTGGTAACGGTGGTGGAAAGAAATGGTATTTCTCAAACCCTAAATTGGTTGCATCAGGGTTTAATGATTTTAGAGGGCTATGGGGACAACGTGTTTTAGAAGACAATTGGAGACGTGCTAATAAAAATTCGTTTAATGATTTGGTGGACGAAAATGGAGAACCAGTAGATAGTGTTGGTGTGGATGAATTAACCGTTGATATGCTTATGGAAGATTTACCATTAACTCAAACAGATCTTGATTCATCTAACTTCAGAATTTTGAATTCTCTTTATTCATTAGGAATAATTTATAAAGAGCAATTGAAAGAAGAAAACGAGGCGGTTGATTATTTCCAGGCGGTATTAGATCGAAATTTGGAGCATCCAAGAGTATTACCAGCGTTATACCAACTTTATTTAATTAATAAGAAAAATGGTAATGCTAAGGCTAACGGATACAAAAATTCAATTTTAAAGGATTACCCTGAAAGTGAAATTGCACAAATATTGAGAGATCCTGATTATCTTAAAAAGAAGGAATTAAAGGATAGAGAAGAATTAACAGAATACTCTGGAGTGATTAGAAATTATCGCCGAAGAAGCTATGGACTTGTTATTTCAAAATGCAACGATATTATAGGGAATTATCCTGAGAACAAATTTTTAGAGAAGTATTATTTACTTAAAGCGTTTGCAGTAAGTAAAGTTAGTCCTGGTAATAGCGAGGCTATTTCTGATCCTTTAACGAAGTTGTATAAAATGTCACCAGACTCTGAAGAAGGGAAACAAGCTAAAATTTATTTAGATCAAATTAAAGGTGGTGGTGCTATTGTTGATCCAGATGAACCTGGTGCAGAAGAATCTCCTTATTTGTATGATGCGGATTCAAAACACTTTTTTATGTTGGCAGTTCCAGCGGATAAAGGTGGTGTAGCGGAGACTAAGATTAAAATTTCAAACTTTAATGGAATCTTCTTTAAAAATGATGGATTGTCTATGCAGGATGCACCGCTGGGAGCTACGCATCAAATTCTTGTTGTTCGTTCATTTAAAGACCTAACAGGGGCCGAAACATATATGAATTCATTCAGATCAACTAAGGCAAAAGAAACCATTGGTGATTTGGCTACAGAATATGAAATTTGCTTAATCAACACCAAAAACTTTAGCGAGCTTTTCAAAACAAAAGATATTGCTGAATACTTAAAATTCTACAACGAAAACTATTAATTCAATCATCTATTCTTGGATTGAAAAATAGAGTAGAATATCGTCTGAATTTCCTTGTTTAAAACGATTTACATATATTAGCAGTTAAGCATTTAATTGCAATTGTATGAAAGCACTTTATTTATCTATTGTCGCCCTTTTTGTGGGGGTAACAGTTAATGCCCAAATGGAAACTTATGGTTCAACCACAGGAACGTGTGATTGTTACCAAATTACAGATGAACTTCCTACTGAAGCAGGTTCTATTTGGAGTCCGAATTCAATCAACCTAACGAACTCATTTGATTTTACTTTTGATGTAAACTTGGGAGATATTGATGCAGGAGGAGCAGATGGTATTGTGTTTGTAATTCGTAAGTTGCCAGGAGATCCTGGTGGTGGTGGAGGAGGTCTCGGTTATGATGGGATTCTTAGTTCTGTAGGTGTTGAAATTGATACTTGGTTTAATGGAATTTATGGCGACATTGCGGATGATCATGTTGGTATGCATTCGGACGGCGGAATTTCACATGATTTGGTTGCTCCAATTAGTTTAGGAGTTAATGTTGAGGACGGAGCAAATCATTCTTTTCGCGCCACATGGGACCCCGTTACTTTTGAGTTGGAAATATTTTTTGATGGAGCAAGCATGTTTACCTACACAGGAGACATGACAACTTTGTTTTTTGACGGAGATCCTGAAGTGTATTTTGGATGGACAGGAGGAACTGGAGGTTCTTTTAATATCCAAACAGTATGCTCTTATAGAGATGTTGATTTCACTACAGATCATACGGTTGATGATCTTACGACAGCTTGTGCTGGAGAAGAAATTGGTTTTATGGATAATTCGACCAGCGATTTAATCTACAATGGTTTAGATATTATTGAGTGGAGTTGGGATTTTGGTGATGGCGAATCTTCTACAGATGAAAATCCATTTCATTCATTTGATACAGAGGGTACATACACTGTTACCCTAACAGTAAAAGATATCACAGGTTGTTTTAGTGAACATTCTATTACTGTAATTATTGGTGGAATTAGTCTAGATGTATTGGTGAATGAACCAACTTGTCATGGCTTTTCAGATGGATCAATTGTAATTAACATTCCGGATGGTTTAGATGATCCAACCTTTACAATAACAGATGCGGATGGTGAAGTATTGAATGAAGATAATAGTAATGCTGCTAACGAATTACCAACAGGTTGGTATTATTTTGAGGTTGAAGATGAATCAGGTTGTGGATCTGCGGTAGATTCTGTGTTTGTTGGTCAACCAGACCAACTGGATGCAGAAATTACAGTAGTTGATCCTCCATGTCATGGAGATGAAACAGGTTGGGCACGAATTGATGAGGTTTTTAACGCAACAGGAGCTTATGATGCAATCAGTTATTATTGGGCTCCAAATCCTGCAGGAGACGAAGGTATTGGGGCTGATTCTACTTGGGCATTGGGTGCAGGTGATTATACGGTAACTATTAATGATGAAAATGGTTGCTCTACAGTGCTTGATTTTGAAGTGACTGAGCCTGATTCTATGCTGTTTTCTGAGTTTGGGTTTGAGCATGCTTATTGTCGTTTGCATGAATACCAAAGTGGAAATGGAGTTGTGTTTGGTGCGGCAAGTGGCGGAACACCTGACTATACATATGTTTGGACTAATTTGGATAATGGTGAAACAAATATTACAACTACTTGGGGAGGCTTGAATCCAGGAAATTATGAGTTAACAATGACAGATGCTAATGGTTGCATATTGAGTCAAGCATTATATCTTGATTCTTTAAACCCAATTGCGGCATTCACGGTAGATTCTGATCAGCTAAATGATGATTGCCAAGGAACGGCGTACAATCCTATTGAGGTTGATTTTATCAATACATCACAAAATTTTGCTAATCCAAATAATCCTAGCGCAGACACTACTTTTGTATGGAACTTAGATGATCCCTACGCGGACTGGCAAATAACACATGACTTTTTTGAAGTTTTTGATACAGCTTATGGCGCTAAAGGAAATACCTATTATGTAGATGTTTGTTTAGTGGTATTAAATAAAAATGGCTGTGTGGATACAGCTTGTAAAAAACTAACCATTTTTGAGCCATTAGTAACGCCAGTTATAAATATTTTTACGCCAAATGGAGATGGAATTAATGATGAATTTACCTTCGAATACAAGTCTGCATCTATTGTAGAGTTTAATTGTGTAATTTTAAACAGATGGGGAGTGCAGGTTGGCGAACTCAATGCTATAACTGATGGTTGGGATGGTACTGATAAGAATGGAGATCCTTGTAAAGATGGTGTTTACTTTTATAAATACGAAGGCCTTTCAGATAATAGCACAAAAATAAGTGGGCAGGGAACTATTCAAATAGTGAAAGGAAAGTAGCAGCATTATTTAAATAACACCTCTTGCTTTTAATTCAAGATATTTATTAATGGTGTCAACCGTTAGTTTTTCAGGTGTAGTTAAAACTGTTTGAATTCCGTTTTTGCGTAGTTCTAAAGCAATCTTCTTTTTATCCATTCCGTATTTTTCAGCAAAAGTTTTGAAATAGATATCTCGAACGTAAACAGGTTCCATTTGTGCGGCCTTGGCAACTTCTGTATTTTCAAAGAAAATAACACAAAGCACGTGTAATTGGTTAATACGCTTTAGCAATGGTAAAATTCTTTTTAAAGCATATTCCGATTCAATGTTAGTATACAACATTAACAAACTTCTGCCTTTAATATGGTTGCGAATGCCATGAAATAATATTTCATAATTCCCTTCTAAATACCGTGTTTTTTGTTTGTATAGCAATTCCATGATGCGCTGCAATTGCTTGCCAGATCTTTCTGCAGCTAATTTACTACCCAATTTATCTGAGAAAGTCATCAATCCAGCACGGTCTCCTTTTCGCAAGCAAATATTTGAAAACGCCAAGGTTGAATTAATTGCGTAATCTAACAAGGTTAATTCATCAAACGGCATTCGCATACTTCTACTCTTATCAATAATAGAATAGATATGCTGCGCACGTTCGTCTTGATATTGATTGACCATTAGTTCGTTACGGCGGCTAGTTGCTTTCCAATTTACAGTTCTAAAATCATCTCCCTGTACATAATTTTTTATCTGCTCAAATTCATTGTTATGTCCAAGTCGTCTAATTTTTTTTATACCCGACATGGCGGTTTTAGCAAATACTTTTAATTCGTATTGCTTCATTTGAATGATTGACGGATAGGTTGCAACCTTCTCTGCTGATTTTACGATCACTTTGCGCTGTGCAAAATGAGTCAAGGTTGAGACGTAAATGAAAATATCAGAAAACTTATACTCACCGCGCTCAGTGGGTCTAATTTTGTAGGTAAATGATTTAATCTTATTGGGCAAAAGTGTATCACTAAAGCTTAAGTCACGCAATTGTAACTGGACAGGTGCATTGTCATAAATAATCGCCGAAACACTAAAGTTGTAATTGTTTTGAACTACAATTTCTATTTTATTTTGATCTCCTAATGAAAGCGGATTAACCAAGTTTCGAGTTGCTTTTACTGGTTTTTTCTTTCCAAATAGAATAAAAATTTCAAGTGAAAGAATGGATAAAACTAATACGAGTAAACCTTGACCAACTACAAAGAATATAGGAGATACAAAGCCGTACACAAAAACAAACGCGACAATAATCAACGCTATAAAAAACCGATATGATAGGAAAAGCCCGCTAAATATTCGCATCTAATAAGCCTATCTAGGCACTTCTATTTCGTGAACAATTTCTTTAATTAATTCTTCAATTGACATGCCTTCCATTTCTGCTTCTGGCGTCATAATTAAACGGTGGTTTAATACGTGTGGCGCTACAAATTGAACGTCATCCGGAATTACGAAGTCGCGCCCGCGAATGGCAGCAAATGCTTTGGCAGATTTTAACATAGATAATGAAGCCCTTGGTGAACCTCCTAAATATAATCTGGCATGGTTTCTAGTTGCATTGGTGATTTCAGCAATGTATTTTAATATTTGATCTTCAATTCTTACTTTCTCAACTAAATCTTGAATTTCCTGTAAATCTGCAGCGGTGAAAACTGATTTTACGTCATCTAAAGAAGGAGATTTGATATTGTTTTTATAGCGTTTCAATATTTCATGCTCATCTGCCAAAGACGGATAATCAATTTTAATTTTAAATAAGAAACGGTCCAATTGTGCTTCTGGTAAATTATATGTTCCTTCTTGTTCAACTGGATTTTGAGTGGCTAAAACCAAAAACGGGAAACTCATTTTATAGACCTTAGAGTCATAAGATATTTGGCGTTCTTCCATTACCTCAAACAAGGCTGCTTGTGTTTTTGCTGGTGCACGATTAATCTCATCAATCAATACAATATTTGAAAATACGGGACCTTGCATAAAGCTAAACGTTCCATCTTTCATATTGTAAACTGATGTTCCTATAACATCCGAAGGCATTAAGTCTGGAGTAAACTGGATTCTGGAAAAATCAACAGAAAGTGTTTTAGCCAAAACTTTGGCCGTTAAGGTTTTTGCAACTCCCGGCACACCTTCAAGTAATACATGTCCATTTGAGAAAATTGAGATAAGCAATAAATCAACCATTTCATGTTGTCCAATCACAAAATTTCCAATCTGCTCACGTGTGGCTGTTACCTTTTTATTAATAAAGCCCAAATTTAACCCTGGAGTAAATAGCGAACTGGCTTCAGAGGCATAAGAGCCTTGCTCAATTTTATCTGCAATAGGTAAATCTGTAGCACTGTGCTCAGGAGTTACGGATTGATCTTCATTCGCACCTATTGGGTTAACATTGCTTTCTTGCTCTTGGTTATTTTCTTGAGGTTGATCGTTATTATTTTCTTCCATCATCTACAGTTTTTGTAAAATAGTTCAATTTTTTGGTGCAATTCAATCAACTCTTGGTCTGATACTTCTATCGTACTTTCAAGTCGATTAAATGTATTAAATATATCTATTATCTCATCTTTAGGTATGTGTGACTTAATGGCCACTTTCGTAAAGAATTTATCATCCAGTTTATTGCTTTGTATATAGTAGTGCTCTGCAATAAAATTAAGGAAGGTTTTTTGCTTTAATTTAATCAATTTATTGTGTTTCTTTTCTTGTAAGTATAAAGAAGACAACGTGTTAATATATTGCAAGGACATGTTTTCTTTTGATTCGCTTGGAGGAACAACTTTTTGCATTCTTTTTCCTTTAAAAAGTGCGTATAATACAGCTCCTATTAATAGAATTAAAAAAGCCCATAAGAGGGGAGGATTATTCATGATAAACTGTAAAATACTTTCCCGCTTTTCACCATCTCCACCGCCTGAATTTCCGTCACCGTTTCCTGATTGCGATCGCTTATAATGATATTTAAGGTTGTATTTGTCCCACTGTACGCGTCCTGGTGGTATATGTCGCAATACATTTTCGGCATATTGAAACCCATCACGTTTCATCATACTAATATTAGTAAATACGTAGGGGTTAGAGTGTAAGAAAAGTTGACCTTCTCCATACTTTATTTTAATAAAGTTGATTTGTGCATGATTGTTTGATCCTAAGTTTACAACGGTGTCTCCTTCCATGTAAACATAAAAGGCTTCTGGGTCAAAATAGTCCCAAGTTTTTTGTTGCACTTTATTATTATGGATAAACTTGAACTCATAGCGCTTACCTCTAAAATTATCATGCTCAAATTTGAAATATTGTGAGGAATCTATGACTTCTGTAGCAAATATGTCATCTGGATTATAGCAAATCAGGTTAAGTAAAGTGTAAGGAAATTCTTCGGTTGATATAAAACCAGTATTTCCAGACCGAATAAAGTCCATTAAAAAGTTAGTAGATGAATCTGATAAGTAGTTTTCACCTCCAACAAAGAAATAGATGTCATTTACATCTGGATCATCTTCTAAAATCTCTTCCAAATTATCATCCAATTCTAAGAAATTGCCAAAAAGTCCTGTGGTATCTAATAACTCTTTAAGCATATATGTGCCATATGGTCCTTTGTCTGCCGGATCATAGGTCATACTCCAGTCATCTGTAATATAGGTTTCACTTTTCTCTCTAAAACCAAAGAAATAGAGTAGGGCTACTAATAAAAGTACTGCACCACCAACAATTGCTATTTTACCGTACTTATTCAATTATTTAACCCCCAATTTATCTAGAAAACGTGTGAAATTTGGCTTGACCTGTTCAAACTTGTCAGCATCTAATTCTCTTTTTCCGTACCAAATAATTTCAAAATAGCTAACGGAAATATTAAAGTCTTCAAATTCGTTTTTACCTGACATTTCGCGCAAATAATGGAAGTTAGTTTTTTCCTTTTCCCATTTAATATGTTTCTTTTCGGCTAAATCTCTGACAATGAACATAAAGTAGATTCGAACCGCGCCTCTATAATCTTTTTTTGCTAAAGCCTCTTGTAATAGTCGTTGTAGCTCTGTAAGTGGAATTTCGGTTGGATTTACATCTTCGATATTGAAATTGCCTTCCCCAATTTTAATTTTTGAGCCTTTGCGTTCTGCATTCACAAATAAATAATAAATGAGGTACATGAGTCCAACTGCAAATACCCCAAGTAAAAGGTAGCCTAACCAAGAAAGTCCACCAAAACTAGGAGAGCTATAATTTGAACTTCTTGGTGGTGGAGAACTTTGTTGTTGTGGACGACTTTCTGCGCCGTCATATCGATCACCAGCACCATCTCCGCCGCCACCGCCATATCCATTGCCGCCACTTCCGCCACCGCCCTCGCCGCGCTCGTATAAACGGCGCTCTCTTTCATAGGCTTCATTAGATTCGTATGTCCATTGTCGGCCTGGTCCATCCTCCTGGCCTTCATAACGAATTCCATCTCGAATGTCTTGCCATTTATTTTGATCTAAGCCATGGTCATAGATTTCATCATTCTGTCCAAAAGATAGGCAAGAGCATAATAATAGCGCTATGGTAAGTGGTTTAGTCAAAATCTAATTCAGTTTCATAGCTACGGTTTCTTTTTCCAAATTTCTCCAATCGTTCATACAAGCCCTTGGCAGTTTTTCGTTCTAGAACAGAATGGTGATTCAATGAAAAAGAGATCATGCAAATACTAAACATCATAAAGAAATAAAGCATATAAATAGCGACATGAACAACAGCTATAACTATGCTATATCCATCTACAACGGTGATTAATGTTTGGCGTAAAAAATCATCTATTATCATCATTAATCCCGCAATAGGGTTATGAAGTATAAAGAAGAAAATAACTGTAATGGCAACTAATGCTAAAAAGGATACCAATGAGTCTCCATAACCACCTTTGCCAAGGTCAAACGAGCGACTAAAGGCAGTGAAAAAATCCTTTTTTTCATGAATAATAATTGAAGGAATAGCGTTTAAAAATGGGGCAACTAGAATGACGAATAGTAAAAGAACCCCAGGTGAGAATAAGAAGATGCTGTATATGAGTAGTGCATATAAATAAAGCCAAATGAAATGCTTTACCATAAATTTTAAATAATTTCTTAGCAAATTATCTTCTCGTTTATCAATTATAACGAAATAAGCAGCTGCAATGAGCATGGCAAATGGTACGCACCAACCAAATAGTTTATAAAATTGAAAATCATTCCCTGTGCCAAATAAAGTTCCAAAGGTTTGATACCAAATCATTGTATAGTTAAACCGCTGGTGTTCTATGTAAAAGATAACGGAAACCAATGCAATGATAAATGGCGCAATCACATTAAAGAAAATGCGAGACAAACGGGACATATTGCTAATGAGCAGTGTAAATGTATCAGTGAAAATTTCGCCAGGTTTACGAATTTTAAACCAATTGATTTTTCGTTTCGGAATAAAACGGGGTACTTCCTTAACCTCTATTTTATCAGGGTGGTTTTTGGCCACCATAAATGGATAAATAACATAGTAGAAGATAATGATTCCAAATGAACCAAATATGATCAACATTTTTATAATTACTGGAATTTCTTTATACCACCGTGTAACGAAACTTTCTAAAGCACCAGCCATTATGAAAAACGGAATGAGGCTCAACATTATTACCAAACCTCTTTTTGCTGCAAATACTAAAGACTGCACTCGCGAGTAGGATTTAGGAAATATAATACCATTACCAACCGTTAAACCAGCAGCACCTGCAATTACAATGGCAGAAATTTCAAAAGCGCCGTGTATCCATATGCCTAAAAAGGAAGCAAATAAAAGTCCTTTACCTTTAAACCACCATTGAAATGCGCCTAGCATAATTCCGTTTTGGAGCATTACCCAATAAGTACCCAGTGTAAATAAGATTCCTCCAACAAAGGCGTAAAATGCAACTCGAATATTGTTGACGGTAATTTGAAAGAACATGGAGCCGCCTGGAGAGTCGCCATAAATACCCAAAGGATTGTTGTTTGCTATGTTCTCTTCAGTAATTGCAATATAATGGTCACCTAAAATTATGCTTGCAAAATTGCCGTCATAGTGTTGTGATACGACACCAACAATAACCGCCAAAACAAAAAACAAAAATGCTGCTAGCATGTTGCGGCGTGCACGATAAACCTCAAGTGGAACGGTCTCTTTCCAAAATTTGATGAAATTACCAATGGGCTGTTTGCGTTGTCGATAAAGGCTGGTAAATACTCCCTGCGAAAGTTGATTTAAATAAACCCGAACCGATCGGCGCGGATAAAATGTTCTGGCATATGATAAGTCTTCAGTGATTTCAGTGAATAATTCAGATACTTCATCAGGATCATTGCTCTTATTCGAAGATAATTTTTCGAATCTCGCCCACTTCTTCTTGTTCTGTTTTATGAAATCCGTTTCCTTCATTGATAGCCTTGGAGCCTAAAAATAACATTTTTTTTACTCAGATTTCAATTTTTTTTGGTTTGTTGAAATCAACTTATTTAATTCGATTAAGGTCTTTCGTCGGCTTAGTGATACAACTCAACGATAAATCGTTTTATTGTATACTCCAAATTCCGTACATTCGTCCTTGTAAACCATTTTAAAACCAATCAATATGTTAAAAGAATTTAAGAAATTTATACTTACTGGTAATGTGCTAGACTTAGCAATTGCAGTAATTCTAGCAGGTGCAGTAAGCCTTGTTGTAAAGGGATTTGTGAATGATATCATGATGCCAATTGTAGGGCATTTTACAGGAGGAGCAGATTTTGCAGAAATGAAATACATATTGACAGAAGGTGTAGCTGAAGGCGTTGCAGCTGACGGTACGGTAATTCCAGCAGTTGCAGAAAATGCAATTATGTATGGTAATTGGATTAATGCAATCATCAACTTAGTAATTGTTGGGTTTGTATTGTTTATGATGGTAAAAGCAGCCAACAAAGCAAAAAAGAAAAAAGAAGAAGCTCCAGCAGCTCCACCAGCACCTTCAAAAGAAGAAGTATTGTTAGGTGAAATTAGAGATTTGCTGAAAAAGTAAATAAAACAACACAAATTATAATCGAATGAAAAGAGTACTAATGTTAGCCATTGGTTTGGCAACAACTATGGCATATGGCCAAATCACTGAGGGAGAGGAAGATTTAGTGAAAGTGAGCAAGGATACCGTTGACGGTTGGAAAAAAGGTGGATACTTTAGCCTTAACGGTTCACAAGTAAGCTTAACAAATTGGGTAGCTGGGGGACAAAATTCTGTTTCAATAAATAGTTTATTTGGATTGTATGCTAACTTGAAAAAAGGTTCAATGACTTGGGAAAACTCTTTGGACTTTGGATACGGATTATTGAATCAAGGTGAGAAATTGTTTAATGTTGATGAGAAGTGGATAAAAACGGATGACCGTGTTGATTTAACTTCAAAATTTGGACAGAAAGCATCTGATTCATGGTATTATGCAGCATTAACTAATTTTAGAACTCAAACCACTGCTGGTTATGGTCCTGATGATAATGTAACTGAAATTTCAGGATTTTTAGCTCCTGCATATTGGTTAACAGCAATCGGGATGGATTATAAACCAACTATGAAGGAAGATACTGAGTTTAGTTTGTTTGTAGCACCAATTACAGCCAAATTAACATTTGTAAATGATACTTTATTGGCTAATGCAGGTTCATTCGGTGTTAAACCGGCTGGTATAGACCAAACTACTGGACTGTATTTTTCAGGAAAAAAATTCCGTCCTGAGTTTGGGGGATATATGAGAATGAAATACAAAACTAAATTGGCGCCGAACATTACGTTCACAA
Organism: uncultured Crocinitomix sp.; assembly: GCA_937136425.1. Taxonomy (GTDB): domain Bacteria; phylum Bacteroidota; class Bacteroidia; order Flavobacteriales_D; family Crocinitomicaceae; genus Crocinitomix. The sequence goes on along the minus strand of CAKZON010000085.1, from coordinate 55,097 downwards.
CTAAATTAGACTTGTTCTCAAATTACATTGAAAACCCGTCTCGAATTGATGTGAATTGGGAAAACTTGTTGGAGATTAAATTATGGAAATTTTTATCTGCAACGGTTTCTACACATTTGATTTATGATGATGATGTAGATGTTAGTATCACAGATGAATCAGGTAATACAACTGTTGGGCCACGCGTTCAATTTAAAGAAGTATTTGGATTAGGTTTATCTTGGAAATTTGATCAATAAACTCGATTAAAACATTCAATAGAAGCACTTCAGGAATTGACTTGAGGTGCTTTTTTTGCCTTATCCATCAACTATTTGTATCTTTATCCCGTTTAAAGACTTATATATATAAAGAAAAGTAATATGCAGGTTGTGAAATTATATCAAAGTGAATGGATAAAAAGACTTTTTGTCTTGACTGTTCTATTCCTTGGGGTTTCTTTTAATTCTCATGCAAATTTTTCAATTGAAGGTCATTATCAAGGGAAAAAATTATACGTTCAAAGCCCCGCAAATGAAGACGGTTTTGGATTTTGTATTAACAAAGTTACCTTGAATGGAGATGTAATTCCAGTTGATATTTATGCAAGTGCTTTTCAAATCGATTTAAGCGAATATGATATTGAAATTGGGCAAGAAGTAATTATTGTTTTTGAACATGATGAAGGATGCAGACCAAAGCTTTTAAATCCTGAAGTATTGCGCCCAGCTAGTACATTTGTTTTACAAGAAATAGCGTGCACTCCTGATGGGGTTTTAACGTGGTCAACAACAGATGAGTCTGGTAAGTTAAATTATTTAATTGAGCAGTATAAATGGAATAAGTGGGTGGTTATTGGTGAAGTGAGTGGTACTGGATTGCCTGAATTGTCAAACTATACGTTTAACGTTTTACCGCACTCTGGTGAAAATACAATTCGTGTATCGCAAATTGACAATACTAGTAAGAAAAGGGTATCACAATCAGTTACTTTTAATTCTAAAGTGTCTGGCGAACCTAAACTAAATGTAATTAAAGACACTAAAGTAATTGAGTTTTTGGTTGACGGAAAAACAGCTAAAACGAAATACGAAATTTTTGATGCATATGGTAATATTGTAAAGAAAGGGTTTAATTCATCTGTGAGTTATGCTAATTTACAGCCAGGTGTTTACCACATCAATTATGACAATAAAAACGATCGAATTATTGTAAAATAGTCGGTTTAAGAATAAAAAATTAAAGCCCTGATATTCATCATGTCAGGGCTTTTTTATTGTCCAAGCTATTCCTTTTCTAATTCAACATATAAATCGTTTCCATAAACAAAGGTAGGCGAGCTAATGATTAATTCGTCTGATGATAATTCAATAATTGTAACCTCACTTTCAAAAGTGTAAAGTATGGTCATTGAATCTCCACTAGAATCTAGTATATAGTGTGTTTCGAACACTTCAATTTCACCATCTAAACTTAACTGAACGGTTACAGGACAAAAGCCATCAGTTCCACAGTCTTTAAAATCTAAGGTCATACTTTCTCCCATAGCAATTAAGTCGAGTGGAGAGCCGTCAATTTCATCCACGGCGGTCATTACATTAGCATTCCATTTTCCTATAAGGTTGTTTTTAGCCTTTTTCTCTTTACTGCATGATGCAATTAGCAAGCCTACCAATAATAAGTAGATCAATTTATTTTTCATAAGTGAATTGTTTTGTTTCAAACAAAATTATGGACGATTAATCTAGAAGAGTAATTGAATAGAGCAGATTCAAAATCAGTTTTGCAATAAGCGCAAATTCAGTTAATTAAATGAATAGATTATGCTTTAAAGCTCTTATTCAATTTCAACAGCATCTGCACCTGTGCTGGCGTTCATTCTAAATTTAATAGAATCAAGAGCTGCCTCGTAAATAATAAACAAAGTATCAGGCTGAGCTGCATAGTAGTTTATACTGTTCGAGAATTTGTCTTTCGTAATGCCATGATCTTCAAAAATGGATAAGGAAGAAGAGTCTAAAGCGTCTCGATATAAATCAACACGAGCAAATTGACGTTGAAAATGAGATTCTAAAATTTGCAAATCTACAATAACAGGTATTAGCGCCTCACGTTCTAATACGTCCAAAGGCAATTCTTCAGTCGTATCTCCTCCACAAGATAGCAGTAGCAACGCAAATATGTATACCAGTTTTTTTATAACAAGAGTTTATTTAACGTCAAACGTCATTCGGCGCCCCGTATTGCCTTCAACAACCTTATTATCTGTGTAAACAATAGTACCATTTACAAAAGTAGTGTCAATAGAGTGGCTAAATGTAAAGCCTTCAAACGGAGACCATCCACAATGATACAAAACATTTTCTTTAGCAACCGTAAGTGACGTTTTAGGATCAACAATTACTAGATCAGCAAAATATCCCTCACGAATATAACCACGCTTTTGTACATTAAAGCATTGTGCTGGTGCATGGCACATTTTTTCAACAGCTCTTTCAATACTAATTTTACCTTCTTTGGCTTTTTCCAAAATTGCTAAAACTGCATGTTGAACTAATGGTCCGCCTGATGGTGCATTGAAGTAATTGTTTTCTTTTTCTTCAATTGTGTGCGGGGCATGATCTGTTGCTAAAATATCAATTCTATCATCATTTAAAGCTTCCCAAATTGCATCCTGGTCGCTTTGCTTTTTTACAGCCGGATTCCATTTAATATACGTTCCCTTTTCATCATAATCCTTATCTGAAAACCATAAGTGATGCACACATGCTTCTGCTGTTATACGCTTTTCAGTTAACGGAATGTCATTTCTGAATAAATCCATCTCTTTGGCTGAAGAGAGGTGTAAAATATGTAAACGTGTATCGTATTTTTTAGCTAATCCTGCAGCTAATGATGAAGATAAATAACAAGCTTCGTCACTTCTAATTTCTGGGTGATATTTAATTGGCATTTCCTCACCATATTTCTCCTTGTATAAAGCCAAATTGTGTCGAACAGTTGCTTCATCTTCACAATGCGTGGCAATAAGCATTGGGCATTTTGAGAAAATTCCTGTTAAGGTAGTTTCATTATCCACCAACATATTTCCAGTTGATGATCCCATAAATACTTTTACACCACAAACATTGGTAGGATCGGTTTTCAATACCTCTTCTATATTGTCATTACTTGCTCCCATAAAAAAGGAGTAATTGGCAATAGATGAATTGGCCGCAATCTCATATTTATCTGCTAATAACTCTTGAGTTAATGCATTTGGTTTAGTGTTGGGCATTTCCATAAACGAAGTAATACCTCCTGCAACTGCTGCACGTGATTCACTTCTAATATTCCCTTTATGAGTTAAGCCTGGCTCTCTAAAATGCACTTGGTCATCAATCATTCCCGGAATCAATAATTTTCCGTTGAGATCAATTACTGTTGCGTTATCGTCAGAAATTGAAGGAGCAATTCTTTCAATATATTCCCCGTTAATTAAAAGGTCAGATTCAAAACTCTTGCCTTCATTAATTATTTGTGCATTTTTTAGAAGATACTTAGCCATAGCGTGCAAATTTTATGCTGCAAATTTACGGTTTAAATCGAGATTAGAAAAGACATTTCTTAGCTGAAATGGTTTGCGAATTAAGTTAGTTGCGTAAATCAATAATGATATTTGAAATAATTCATTTAGTTTTAATCTCAAAACAAAAGTTAATGCAAAAAATCTCACATAATTGGAATGTTGTTTTATTGATAACTGTGTTCGTTTTTTCAGGATTTTCAAGTTATGGACAGTCCTCAAGAGATTACTATAAGCAAAATCAGGAAATTCAGAAAAAGATAAACGCTTATCGCACAACCGTTTTTAATCAAATTAAAGATGGTCAGCTTAATGCAGTGGAGTTAAACTATGGATATGAAAATTTGGTGATGTCAAATTATCAAAAAAGTTTAGTAACTAATCTTACGTTAGAATCTGTTGTTCATTATTTGGATCTGAATGAGATTGAAAGTATCTACCTCATGCAACATAATTTTGATGGTATTCTTGAAATTGTCCGTAACAATGGCTTCTTTTTATCTAAAGGAGCCCGAATTGAGGTGATTGATCCGCGAAATATTACTAAAAGTGGTATTATTCCACGGTACAATAAATCAGGAGACGACAGTTTGGCAATGCAAAAAGGAACTTTTTTACTGAAAGAAAAGAATGCGATTAAAAATGGAATTGCGGTTTCTAACTTTTCGCAAGAGGAAAAGGAATTTCTGAATGTTTTTTTGAGTTATGAGATTACTAATTTATGGGATGTTTGGAAATGGGATTTTAAAACAGAGGAGGCTCTATTGGAGAATCGGATTAATTTTCAACGGGTTGATTCTTTAGCGCATTGCGAAGCACAATTATTTCTAAGGAATTACCCAAATTCAGAATTCAACGAATTTATTAATACCTATATTTTAAGAGATTTAAAAATCAAAAACTTTGCAGTTGGAATGGATCCTATTTATTTGGGTACGTTAATTCCTACAGGAGAATTGTGGAACTACGTTAAAGTGCCGCCATTATATGTCAATTTAGGTTTAAGGGTTTATTATAAAAATGCATTTGTAAATTTTATGGGGGGTGTCACAGCAGGAGGTTTACGTCAAACAATTTATCAAGACACAATATGGTCGAGAGGGATAACTACCTTAACGGGAGATGTTTCTTTAGGGTACTGTTTTGACATAACGAATCAGTTTAATATTACGCCGCTTATTGGTGTTAGGAAAATAATGAATTTGGGTCCAAAAAAGGAAGGGAAAACAACCCGTTTCTACTCGCAAGTGCCATGGGCGTTTGGAATGGAGTTCGTTTACGGCGGAATCTCCGATTCTCATAATTATGTTAATTCACAGTATTCACGAGGTAGAATAAGAAGTGGTTTCGGTTTAAAAATAATGTATCAAAATCCAGGTTATGAGCAGGTATTACCAGAGCTAAGTGGGGGACTTTGGACAATTACATTGGGCTTGAATCTAGCTATTTTCGGAGAGAAATTTGATGACTAGTAATCCTTTGTTAAAACTTCTATCAGTTCTTTCTTGCTAGAATTAATATTAAAAAATAAGACCGCCCTTATAGAAAGAGCGGTCTTAACCCAAAACCCATGAATCATTTAGTCTAATTCAGTTATGGTAATTGCGATTACCGTGCCAAAAAGTGGTTGTAATAAAAAATTAAGAAATATTTAACAAAATGGGAAATTCTCGCTTTTTTGGGAAATAGAAATTCTAATGGATCAGAATATTATGCAAAAAATAAGACCGCCCTTACAGAAAGAGCGGCCTTAACCCAAAACCCATGAATCATTTAGTCTAATTCAATTATGGTAATTGCGATTACCGTGCCAAAACAACCTTTCAATCAAAATTTAAGAACTATTTAACATTTTGTTTTCATTGGTCGGATTTAAGTGTTGATTCATGGAAATTGGTCCTAGTTAAATTTAATTGAAAGTAAAAATCCATCACCTCATTATTTGCGAAATTCACAAATCATAGCTATTTGTCAGCGATATTCAATAATTTGCATACAGCTGATTGTTGTACTTTTAAACTATGAGACACCTATTCATTTTCATACTACTAGTTAATTGTTTTACAGGGTTTACTCAAAACTCAATTGATCTTGCTAATGTATATTGGCGCACATCTCCCGGTAATACAGTTGGAAGTTCTGACTTAAAACGCAATTTTAACATGTACGTTGCAGACGCCAAGTTACCAATTGTACTTAATGATGAAAATGTATTTATTCTGGGTTTAGAATATCAGCACAATACCATTACTCTACAAGATGATATATTTAGTGGGGCTTTAAATTATGAATTTGCTTCAAGCACCTTTCAATTAGGTTTAGAGCATAAATGGAATGCAAAATCAAAAATGCTTTTCATGGCTATTCCAAGATTAAACACGGATTATAATAATGTTGACATCAGTCATTTTCAACTTGGCGGTTTAGCTTTTGGAACAACAAGTAGATCTGAGAATTTTGATTGGAAATATGGTCTTTATTATAATGGGGAGTTTTTTGGTCCTATGTTCGTTCCGTTATTTGGTTTTAATTGGAAAATTAATGAGAAATGGCGATTAAAAACTGTTATTCCAATCAATCTTGAATTAAGCTACCAACCAAAGGATTGGTTAAGATCAGGATTAAGATTTGATGGAGTTAATGGATCTTATAAAACAAGTCCTGGTGTATTCTTTCCTAATTATCATTTAGACAAGGCTGATAATAATGTTTGGGCGTTTACAGAATTTAATTTGGGTAAAAATGTTTGGTTCCACTTAAAGGCGGGAGCATCAGTATTAAGAAAATACCGTTTTTATCAAGATGATAATACCTTAAACCTAAAATTAGGCCCAGTAAATATTGGTGACGACCGTCCAACGACCAGCTCGTTGTTTGAAAATGGCTGGTCGTTCGAAGCTCGTTTTATATATCGTTTACCTTTAGATTAGTGGTGGTGACCACCTTCTCCGTGCACATGTCCGTGAGAAATCTCATCAGCAGTTGCAGCTCTAACAGCAGCTACTTCAACATCAAAATGCAAAGTCATATCTGCTAATGGGTGATTTAAATCCAATGTTACTTCTTCTTCAGCAATATTAGTAACTAAAGCAATTGCAGGACCATGCTCTGTGTCTAATTGTACACGCATTCCTTCTGTCAATTCCTCATCACCTTGAAATCCATCTTTTGATACTACACGAACTAGTTCGTCACGACGAGTTCCATATGCATTTTCTGGAGCAATTACTACTTCTAATTTTGTGTCAGCAGCTTTTCCTTCCAATTCGTTTTCAAGTCCTGGAATCAACGCTCCAACACCATGTAAATAAACAAGTGGTTCTCTTCCCTCAGAGGTATCCAAAATTTCACCTGCATCATTCTTTAACGTATAGTTAAGTGTTACGACACTTTCCTTTGCAATAATCATAATTTAATTTTTAGTGGCACAAAGGTACACATACTTATATGAATCACAGTCGTTTTAGCAATTGATATGAAAATTAGCTAATATTGAAGTAACATATGTCCCAACTAACTATACAATATTGTTCTGACCTGCATCTGGAATTTCCTAAAAACAGATCATATTATCAAACGCATCCAATTATTCCCAGTGGAGACATCCTTGTTTTAGCAGGAGATATTATCCCTTTTCAAATGATAGAATATTTTGATTGGTTTTTTGATCAACTTCAAAGCCAATTTAAAGCCGTGTATTGGGTTGCAGGTAATCATGAATATTATGGGTTCGACATCTCATTGCGGTCAGGTGAATTTGAAATAAAAATTAGAGAAAATATTTACTTGATTAATAATTACAAACTCAATATAGAAGACACTCAAATTCTGTTTACAAGTCTTTGGTCAGAAATTAAGCCCCAAAACTATATGCATATTCAGCGAGGAATGAGTGATTATTACCATATAAAAAATGGCAACAAAACATTTAATCCTAATGATTCAACAGCGCTATTTAGAGAGAACATGGCTTTTCTTGAAACTGAAATGGCTAATAGTTCGGGAGTCAATTCACGCATTGTAGTTTCGCACCATGTTCCTACTTATAGAAACTATCCGTCTATATTTAAAAACAGTTTATTAAATGATGCCTTTGCTACCGAGTTGGCGCCATTTATTATGGATCATTCTATCAAATACTGGATATATGGACATAGCCATTGTAATGTGCCCGATTTTAAAATTGGAAATACGGTATTAACAAACAATCAATTGGGTTATGTTGGACAAAATGAACATTTGGACTTTCAGAAAGATGCTATTATTACGATTTGATTTCTTGCATTGTTCTTTCTAAAACCTAAACTGTAGTAATAGATATACATTTGCTTTAATTCAGCAATTCTAGAATGTTCTAAAGCGTCGTTAAATTTCATCTCTTTTCCTATAACTTAGTTCCTACTTATATATTAAGTTGGTAAAGTGTAAATCTGGAAACAGAGTGATTGAGACAGCGTTCTTGACCATTCTTTTTTTACATTTCTTTGAATTTATTAGACTGGCATTATATTTGAACGTTCCCCTTTAAATAGACACCTCTAATTGATGTTGTGATAAGAGTTTGGTACTAAGCTCTAGTTTACCTAAAACTGTTTCTTATCTTTATTCATCTATTATTTTAATAATTTACAATGAGATTTTTATCCCTATTAATATTTGCACTTATAGCTACTGGCGCATTTGCACAAACAAATTCATTAAGTAAAGAAGAGTTAAAGACCTTCCGCGATTTTGAAGGAAGTCAAATCAACTTTGAATATGATGAAGATATAGCCAGTTATATATACGTAACGCAAGTATTAAGCAAGGCCTCAACTGATGTTACTAATCCTAGGGTTAAACTAAAGGCGTATATCAAACTTTTAAAAGATAATGATGACTATTGCTTTGGTGATATTTTCTTTTCATTTAACCTTTATAGACAAGGTAGAGCTTGTAAATATGACGGTGTGCGAATATTAATTGGGTTTCCGTCCAACATTAAAAAGGGAGATGCAATTGAACATTATTTTGATTTGGAAACGGACAGTAAGGGGAACTCGACAATTCAAGGAGAAAAAGTAAAAGAGATTATTTCAACCTCAAAAGAAATGAAACGCCCATTAACATTCAACTTTACTAATAACGACACACAAATTTCGTCCTTTACGATTTCCTATGCCAAGGTTGCTCAAAAACTAGGCGGTATCCTTTCTACTCAAATTAATTTATTAGAAAAATACGTTCATTGCGAAGAGTAAATAGACTTCTTAATCAAACACCGTTTGTCTTCCTTTTATGATAATTAAATTTTCATTTTACCAATCATAGAAGAACGTTTGTTCCGTGCATAAAGCAATAACGTATTTTCATCAATTTGCTCACAAGAATTGGGTAAAATGTGCATTAAATTCTTTTCACTAAATTCAAAAACTTTCTGCTTTTTAGTTGCTCCAACAGCATCAATCGTCACCATATTTCCAAATACTTTCCCCCATTTTTTTTCAGACATTCCTTCCTCATAATTTTCAACCATTTGTCCTTCTCTCTCATTAAAAATTAGGTTTAAATTGCCTCTCTTTGTATAGGCGAAATAAGATGAATATCTTCCTCTATCGTTAGTGGTTATCTGATTTTTTTGCACAATCTTTTTCCAAGATAATGCGCCATTTTTGTCGTATTTCATTATTAATAAATTACCAAACATGTATTTATGAAAATCACTATCTCCTACCGTTGAAATATCAAAATTAAATTCCTCTGCAATAACAAAATAATTCCCTAAATCATCCACTAAAACTTCTGTTAAAAAGTAATTTGAAAGTACTGGCAATTTATACTTTTTCAGTTCCTTTTCTGTCAACGTACTTTTTACAAATTCTGCGCTAAACGAATCGTAGTTTAGACTGACAACCTCTAAATCATCATTGTATACCTGAGAAAAACAACCATCTACATCCCCCTCAGCACCTGTAAAACCAGATATAACAATTTGACCACTGGAAAGCCAATGTATGATGTAAGAATGAATATATTTTCCATCCTCCAATTCAACCTTCGTTTCAATCTGTTTTTGTGTTTCTAAGTTGGCCTTTATCAAAATAATATCTTCTTGTTTCCAAACCTCTCTTCCGCCTTCAATTTCTATCGTATTCTCACACCCAAGAAAGATTAATTCATTCTTATTTTTAATTAGCGTTTGTTCAATCCTGAAATTATTTGGTGGGTTAGTAAATACTGATCCTTTTGAAACTTCATCAGTCGCATTTATACTAAAAAATGAATATTCTTTTTGCGGAGTATCAACCAATGAAGATTGGGTGTAATTTAATGTACTTAAGTTTAAACCAACAATAAGATTCTCACCTTCCTGATACAACAATACATCTGAGCCATAGAATGACACTAGGCTTTGCAAACCATTAAACGTTCTTGGTTTTTCTCCATTATAATTTCGCCTCGCAATAAGAATCAACTCCGAAGGTTCTAACTTATCGGTAGAAAATGATTGTAAATAATAATCTAATTTTTTCGCTTCCAAATCAAGTCCTGCAAACAAAAAATAGGGTTTATCATTAAAAATGAATTTGCTTAAATAAGTTAACTCAGTATTGTTTTGATCGACTGGAATCAGCAAGCTATTTTCTAAAGCAAGTGTATTGGTATTATAACTTTCAATGTGATTTTTTTTATAATCATTTCTAACTACGAAAAATCTTCCATCTGCCCAACCAATGGTTTCAGGATTTAACACATTTTTTCTAATGGAATATTCTGGTCCCCATTCAATTGAGGTTTGTGGTTGTGCAAAAGTGATTAATGTAAGGAATAAACTAAGGGTTAATAATCGAATCTTCATAAGTAAAATTTGTTACTACAAAGGTAATGATAAACTCGCCATGCGCCTACATTAAAACATGAGATTATGACCAGTGTTTAAGTCATAATGACATTTGTTTCATATGAGGTAAATATCGACCTTGAAATAATAAACACGAGAGCTTTTTGCTCTAGAATTGGAGGTTCTGTTGAGGCTTTTTTCGATTATACTGGATTAACTTCGGCGATCACACAAAGCATAAAAAACCAAGTGACATCACTTGGCTTCCTTTTCGTGGGCTATACTGGATTCGAACCAGTGACCCCTGCCCTGTCAACAATGGGGTTAGCTCAATAAAATCAAGGTTTACAAGGGTTTTAGCGATTCGATTTTATGCAAAATTGCGCAAAAGTAAACAAATGTTTACTTAATATGTTTACTGGGGAATTATATCTCAAACCCTCCTTCAATTACAAACTTTTTCAATAAAGCTTGCGCTTTGATATTTACCTTACGTTGAGGAAGAATAGCTCCTTCTTGCTTCTCGATATACTCCTTTGCTTTTACTTTATCTATGGTTGATTTTAATTCATCAAAACGACCAAATTCATTCAGGTTCTTATCTGTAACCCCAGATTCAATCATTGCTCTAAGTTTTGATTCATCAAGTCCTAGAGCTTCCGATATTTTGTGGATTTGATCGCTTTTGGCATTTGACTGATATTCGATTACATAATCTTTAAAAGATTTGCCTTCAACTATTTTAGCATCTCCACGTTGTACATCTCTTAAGAAAATACCTGCAAATTTTTGTTCTTCCTGAGTTAGTGAAGAAAAGGTTTTGTGTAATTCATCTAATATCTTTTGAAGCTCCTCCTTGTTCAGATTTTCATCATTTAAAGATCGAAGGTATTTTTCAAAACGAGTATTCATGTAATCTGAATCTATCTTGTCGGTATTTATTTCTGTCAAATACCCTTCAATCTCGTATGGTACACCTGATCCTCCGCTACCGCCTCCAGTTTCACTAAAAAGCTCCTTATAACGTAAAGCTAATATTAGGTAAGTATTCTCGTCAATAGTTAATTCAACAACTTCTTTTTTACCCTCGTCTGTATCAAAAGAGTATTTGAGTTTTTGCCATTTGAAGCCCTGTAATCTGGCTGCTTCAAGGTATAAATTGAATTCTTTAAATAGAGATGCAAACCGACCTCTTTCGGACAAGTCTTCTGGTAGTTTTTCAAAGTTCTCGACTCCTGCCGTTTGAAACAATTGAGTGATAGCTTCAAATGTTTGATTCATTGCTCTTAGGTTAAAAGGAAGTTTTTCAACAAAAAGACCTCTTACTTTATCCCCTGAATACATTTTTATAGCCCTCTTGATATTGCGCTCCATTGTATGAGGTTTGCGATAATATCGTATTGTACCATGAGGTTTTTCATCATGATTGAAAAGTCTGTTGGTACGTGAAAAGGCTTGAATAATGTTTTCATATTCTAACACCTTATCTAAATACAATGTATTCAGATATTTAGAATCAAAGCCTGTTAACATTTGATCTACGACTATTAAAATGTCCAATTGTTCTTCTGGAGTATTTGCAATTCTAGCGTATGACTTTTTGTGTGCTAATCTATCGGCAATATCCTTTTTGAATTTGGCATGTGTTGCCAGTTTAAAATCTTGATCATACAATTCATTATAAGCTGTAATGATGTCAACTAAACCTTCTTCTTTGTATTCAGTATCTCCTTCATTGTCGATATGAGGGTCAAAAAGAGCAGTTATTTTTAAATCGGGTTTTGTAGCTCTGAAACGGTGAAAATAGTCGATTGCATCAGCAATGCTACTTGTGGCAAAAATAGCATGAAACTTACCATTTTCACTCAAAATCATCCAGTTGTCAATGATGTCATTTACAACCTGTTCACAATGCTCATCTCTGTTATATTGAGCTCTCGGTATAAGATCCTCGATTCCACTTACATATTTACCTGAACTATCGAAATCACCCGACATATTCACTTCATTCATGTATTTTTTGAAGATCTTCTTTTTCTTTGGATCTGCTAGTGCTTCTTGTACACTTGAAGCCTTAGCTTTTTCAAGTGCAATAGCCTGACGTAAATCTTTGTCTCGGTATGTCATTACTTTGTATGGGTCAAACCCCAATACGTTTCCATCTCTAATACCATCAGCTATGGTATATCTATGCAATTCATTTCCGAAAATATCAATAGTAGTATTTCCCTTTTTTTGATTCTCTTCATCAATAGGTGTACCTGTAAATCCAAAGAAAATAGCAGATGGAAATGTATCTTTAATGGTCAAAAGCATATCTCCAAATGTAGAACGGTGTGCTTCATCAATAATGAAAACGACTCTTTTACTACTCATTAGTTGAACATCACGAGCGTTTAATCCACCTTCTTCATCTTTGATGTTACTCATCTTCTGTATGGAAGTAACAATCAATACTTCGGATGCTTTATCACTTTTTAGTTTGGATATCAAAACATCTGTGTTTTCTGTACCTTGTACATCATCTCCTTCATCCGCAAAACCTCGGTATTCGTTTAATGATTGTGTACCAAGCTCAATCCTATCCATTAAGAAAATAACTTTATCAGCATCTTTAGAATTAGCAATAAGCTGAGCAGACTTAAAACTGGTCATTGTTTTACCCGAACCTGTAGTATGCCAGATATAACCACCTAAGGAATCTTTAGCTGACCAATCATTTTTGGCAACTCTATCAGATATAGCATGTGCTGCATGGTATTGATAACTTCGCATTACTTTAAGCACGCCATCTGTATCATCTGGAACGGTGTAAAAACCAATTAACTGGTGAGCCATTGGTATGGACAAAAATCTTTCTGTAATTTTCTGCCAATTATTTATAGGCTCATTATTTATGTCTGCCCAATTAAAATAAAAGTCTGAATTAAATTTACCATCCGACCCTGCGTTAGCAAAGTACTTTGTTTCCTCAGGATTCATAGCTACAAACAATTGCACCAAAGAAAATAAGCCCGTAAAAATACCTTGTCTTGAATATTTTTCAATTTGATGATAGGCTTGTGAAACGGGAATACCACTTTTCTTTAGTTCAATGTGAATGAGCGGCATACCATTAATGAGAAGCATTAAGTCGCCACGTCTATCATTGAGTATTTTTGATTTACTCTTAAATTGTGGTTGCTGTGCAATTTGATATCTACTTTGACCTGCTGCTATTTCGTGACGATCGTATATTTTTAGGCTAATTTCTTTACCGAAATGTGCTTTGTCTTCTGGGTTATCTCTTTTGATAGCTACCGACTTACCGTTGATAAATCCATTTAGTTTTAATGGAGTTCGTAGTTCAGTGATTTGTTCTAATATTTGATCCATCTCACCTCTGGTAAGGGGGAAATCATTTAAACGGTCAATTCCCCGATTATTCTCAAAAAGAATGTGTGCCCAGTTATCAATTAGAGCTTGTTCTGTAGGGTATTTAATTACCTCATTCTCCCAACCTTTTTGGGTTAGGGATTGGATGAGTGCTTCTTCAAATGCTGCTTCTGATGTAAAGGTCATATTCAATTATAAGTGGGTTATACAAACATCTTTTCTGAAAGCGATTGTTTGAATTTTTTGAGTTTTTGAAGTTGTTTTTTGTGGTTTTCAATCAATCGGTCTAGATTCATGAAATGCACACCAATTTTTTGCTGTTCTTCAGTTGTTGGAACACAATAAACAACTTCCCCATAACTACTGAAATATATATGTGGTATTGTTGCGCCTATTATATGAGAATTAAAATCCGTATTCAATAAGCAGCACAAAAGAAAAGTTAAATCAATACCTTTGTTTGGAACAATTGCCCCTAATGTGGCAATGAAACCTGTGTTTTTTGGAAGAACTCTTAATCGTCCTACTCCAGAACCATCCTTGATAATAGTAATATAATTTTCTGACAATGTTTCTTCATTAGTATATCCAATTAAAGAATTTGCATCATACAGTTCGTAACTCCCATTCTGTTGTGCATCACCAACTGTTAGTGAGGAAGATTGATAAGATGCAATTTGATTTAACTTCATCTCATTCCAATCTTCTTCAAAACCTTTAAATCTAATTTCAGGAACAGATTGTCCTTCTTTAGGAAACATCTTTTCCAACATAGATTTTTTGAGCGTAACTAGGCGTTTATGTTTCTTTTGGTGCTTGGTTATTAGTTCGTCTATGTTTTTGAAAAAGGAGCCTATTTGTTTTTGTTCTACCTTTCTTGGATATGGAATAATAGCTTCCTTTAAATCTCCATTTCTGATATGGACTACTGACTTTCCTTGTGCTTTCTTTACTAACTCCCTATATACTCTTCCGTTCGAAATGGTTAGTGCTAAGAAATTAGAATTTATTGATTCATTTGGCTTGACAATATTCAAATCACCACCAAGAATTATGTTCGACTTTGCGACAACTGATGCTCTTACAATATCTTCTTGAGTTTCGCCAGAAGCAGGAACAATTACTTCCCCTCCATAGCTGTAATAGGAATTTTCTTGTGCATCAGTGTATGTATCAACTTCATCTATTACTGTTTGATAATTAGTATAAAGTCTACCGTATAGTATAATGGGAGCCCCAGTTGCCTTCAAGTCATTCTTTGAATACCCTTGACCTTTACTGAATTCTGCAAGTAAACTCAGCTCTCGTTCATTCCAATCATCAGTAAAACCAGCAAAACGAAGCTCAGGAATTTTCTTTTGTTCTTCCATCTTAGTCTTCACTTTTTAGTAGGTTTTTTAATTTATTCAACCCTTCCATATCATGTTTATTCCCATCTAGCTCTCCTATTAGAGATGCAAGAGAATTTTCCGCTTTTTTGATATCATTCGCTACATCCGAGTAGGTAATGGCATAGCGTTCTGCTAAGGCTTGTACCTTATCGGTTAAAGTATCTACAATAGTAATAGGCATATTGTATAGAGCATCTACTAGAGGTTTAATCCATTTCAATTCAAGTAAGACATATACCTGTGCGTCTTCCAATTGTTCTATGGATGTTTTGGTAAGGTTATGCAAGGCTTTATCTTCGGCTTTAATGGCTTTTTTAAGTTCCTTTTCTTCTGTGATAAGTTTCTCTGCTGCTATTATTTTAAATTCATAACTGTCAACTTCAAAAGCGCCATTTTTCTTTTCTTCTTGTTTTAATTCTTTTGCTAGTTTGTTTACTTGCGCATTTACAAAAGCATCTCCTGTTTCTTTAAAGGTGTCTTCTTCTTTTTCTTCTTCACTAAAAGAATCAATTAGTTCTTCAAATTCAGCACTAATTTCTTCCAATCGTTCTTCTTTATCTCGTAAGCTTTGAAGCTCTTCTTTTAGGTAAGTTTTCTGTACTAACTCAAATGGTAATACTCGACCAACCCAACCTTCCTGTACTTCTCGGTCTTTACCATCTTTCTTTTTAATCACCATATTTGGATCTACTACCTTAGTAGCTTCAAAACCTTCCGTTTGTATGATTTCCAAATCTACGGCTGTTATTTGCCATTTATCATCTAATAACTGGTAGGCTTCATATTTGTCTATTAATGGTATGTTTTCCAATCGTTTGAAAATATCATTACTCAACACCGTTTCTTGTTTAGAAACAGTAAGGGTTTGCATATTATCTAATAACTGCGTTTTAAGATATTGACTAAATGAATTAAATGAGGCATTGAATTGACTAATAAAAGACTGAACACTTTCATGCTCATGAATTGCTGCATTTACATCATCCACTTTCAGTTCACAATTAACTTCTGTTTTATTGGAAAACAAGGAAGACTTCAAGCCTTTAAAGGCATTCCAATAATTATGTAATTCATCTATTTCTTTTGTAGGAATGCCTCCAAACATTGAAGCATAAATATCCCAACTTTCTGGAGCAGCAGAAGAATCTACATAACGAGGAATATTGAGATTGTATTCGTTTTCACGAATTTCATCTCTTTCTACAAGTTTTGAGAATTTCGGAATCGTTTTTCGCTGCACTACCGTATCTACAATTCGTTTAATATCCGAAGCTTGTAGTTTGTTATTTTTACCTTCTTTGGTAAAGTTTTTAGACGCATCTACGATCAAAACATCCGTATTTTCTCGCTTTTGCTTTAAAATCATAATGATGGTAGGAATACCTGTACCAAAGAAAACAGCAGGAGGTAAACCTATAATGGCGTCAATATTATTCTCTTCTATTAAGTTTTTTCGAATTGTTCCTTCTTCACCACCTCTAAAAAGTACACCATGCGGTAAAACTACCGCCATGATTCCATTAGGTTTGATGTGATACAAGTCATGCAAAAGAAAAGCATAATCAGCCTTTCCTTTTGGAGCAAGTCCGTATCTACGATACCTCGCATCTGCATCTTTATTTGCTGAATCCCATTTTTGAGAATATGGAGGATTAGAAACCACAGCATCAACATACAAAGCATGGTAAGAGTTGATTGGATCGTTTTCATCAAACATAGGCCAATCTTCCTCCAAGGTATCACCGTTTCGAGTAAAAATATTATCGGGTTTTATCCCTCTCATCACCAAATTCATTCTGGTAAGGTTATACGTGTTTTGCTTTAACTCTTGGGCATAAAACTTAATGTTGTTTTTGTTGTCCATGTGTCGGGCAACGCTATCACCAATGTTAATAAGCAATGAACCTGAACCACTTGTAGGATCATAGATTTCAATCTCTGAACGATCTTTTAAATGGTCAGCGATAATATCGGACATTAAAACAGAAACTTCATGAGGTGTATAAAATTCACCCGCCTTTTTACCTGCATTTGCTGCAAACATTCCAATCAAATATTCGTAGATGAATCCAAGAACATCATAATCTTGCTTACCATCCATTGGAATGTCTTGAATCAGCTCTAATAGATCAGCAACTGCCTTGGTTTGCTTAGCTGCACTTTCTCCAAGTTTACTTAACCCCGTTTCGAGCGTATTAAAAATTCCATCAAACAGTTTTTTATGCTTAACACTAATTAATCGGTTAAAAGCAGAAAGAGCATCTCGCAAATTGGAAATTTCGAAATCTTTACCTTTTTCAATCCAAGTACTAAACAAATGTTCATAGGCTATAAAGTAGCCAAGGTTGTTTTTAAAATGCTCTACAGTCTCTTCATCTTCCTCACGAAGTTCAGTTAGTTCTTCTTCTGACCAATCTTGTTTGTAAGCATACTGAGTTTGCTTTTCAGATAAATATTTGTAAAAAATAAGTCCTAAGATGTAATCTTTATATTCGTTCGCCTCGATTTTTGATCGCATTTGATTGGCTGAAGCCCAAATCTTAGCTGCTAATTGCTGTTTATTCATTTTGATTCTATTGCTTTTATTAACACAAAAATATTACTATTTCTCTTGACCAAAACAGCTTAATTAATATTGTCAAAATTTAGAATGGTTTTTATTCTATGAATATACTGATTAAGAATTTAAATAGGTTTGCAAAACATTATTTTTGAATTACTATGCGCTTCCCCCAACCTCAAACTACAAGATTAAAAAATCAACCCCTACCCACCCAAATATCACCTGCGTTAACTTCTAATGCATATGAAATTTCGAATAACTGATTTATAGAAGGCTGTTTTTTATTTGAACACCATTTTTCTATTAATTCTAACTCAACGTGCAACGACCTAGCAAGCCATTCTTTATCTTTTCTAGTAATTGATAGAAATTCTTCTATTCGGTTCATGTGGGTTTGTTTTGGGTATGACCAATACAAGAAAAACCCTATTATAACAAAATCATTCTATTTTAAGTGGTCAAATAGTCTACATCACGAAACGCAACTCCAGTTACACCACTTTTTTCTAAAGATAGTTTTAACGATTCACTTACAATAAAAGACGTTCTTCCTATATTAATTTTAAATAGATCTCTTGATTCATGGTCATTTGACAAATAAATCATTTCTGGAAAAACTTTATCTATAATATTGTTGGAACAAAATGTTTTCCGTTCTTCATCTGATGTGAACTTGATCTCCCTCTTATCATTTGAAAGTATATTTTTAACGTAAAATTTAGATCTTTCGTAATCTATTGATCTATTCAAATTTCCTACGTAATGTAAAAAATGGTAATTAATAAAATGGTTTTGTCTCCTATCTACTATTTGTATCTGATAAAATGCTGTTTGATTCGAAAATTTAAAATCGTCTAGAATGTATTTCACTTTGTTGTCTACTATAAATCCTAGTGTTTCGTTTGGAGGTTTAACAACATTAGTAATTTTTGCGTCCTCCGCAAATTCAGCTATTAGAGCAGGAGGATTATCTAACAAAGCTTGCCCCGTTATTAATCGATAAGAGTCTTTTCGGTCTTCCGTATCTATAAATCTAATTTGCATCAACTCTTCGCCCGCTACTTCCTCTTCGTTTGGTACATATATTTCATAGTAATTTTGTAAACTCATGATCTTAAATTAAGTATACTCCCTATAATTACTCATCCAAAATTTCAGCATCATCAATTCTGTTTTTGTAATGACGAATAACTTCTGAAACAACAATTAATATCCCAACTGAAAGAAGTGCGAATACATTATTCTTTATAGCAAAATCTAGCATGTAGGCTGGATCATGAATAAAATAGGAACCTAAATAAATTGCTACTATAAAAATAAATACACCTACAATATTTTTAAGTCCAAAAATTCTCCACTTAAAAGTTATGACACTTGCTATAAACATTGTTGAAAAACTGACCCAATTCGTATATCTATGATCACTGATTTTTGTAATAATTAGCTCTGCATCACGTATTATTTCTAGGTAAATAGACTGAAAAACGAAAGCTAAAAATACAGAGCCAATAATAAGATATAAAAATTTGAATTTCATAAAGTATGTATATTATGGGATACCCGATTCAACAATTACTTACACACAAGTCATAAACTTCTTTGATTCTAAAATCTTATCAATCACAAAACAGAATGTTATCTTTTCTTCAATTCAACATACGTATCTAGACTAGGAAAAAAATTGGATTTATAAAACAAACTTACCTTATCACCTTCTTGAAATTGAGAATATGTTTCATAATCTAATTTAAGTTCAATATTTTCGTTACCCATTTCATCAATTAATTCAAGTTTAAAAAAAACAAATGATGGTTTATTTTTTGATTGAAAATATGTTTTATCACTAACAAAGCAAACCATTTCATTAATTTCACTGTTTTTACCTAATTGAATCATACAGGCAACTATATTGCTAGAAATCAAAACACTTAGAGTTATGACTAGAAATTTTCTAGCATCTCTAAATATCTTATTAAGCAAAAAATACATTAGTAAAGATATAACAGTTAAATAAAGAAATAATGGAAATAAATTAAGCAATAGAAGATATTGTTCTATTACAAATTTATAGAATACAAAACTTATTCCACACCACAGTAAAACGAATTTATCCTTTTCGCCAACCCTAATCATTTTGCTCTAAAAACGGTCTGATTGAATCGCCATATTCATTTAATAGTACTGAATCTCGATACCTTCTTTCTATTATTTGCTCGGTAGTCATCTCTTTCATATCTGTCTCATCATCTAATCCGCTCGGATCAATTTTTTTTTCTGCTTCTTCTAAAATGTTTTTCCAATTTTCATTAACATCCTTTATATTATTTGCTTGATCAATTTGATCACAACCAAATACACTTAATAAAATAACTAATCTTAATAATCTCATTTATTTAATAATTCCCACGCTCTTATAATATAAGTAATCGGTTGTTGCCAGCCCCAACCACATGTTTCCTTTATACACCCCCTTTTGGGCTTCTAAAAAATTAATCCAACTATTACTACCTTTCATTTTAAAATATTCGGGGTTCAAGCTATTGATTGTTTTTGTTGCTCCAATCTTAGAATTTGAACTAGAGTGCATTGTAAGCATTTGAGGCTTATATTTAGCATTTTTAATTATTGGAAGAGGGTCATTTCTAAAGGTATTAATCCCACCTATTGGGTCAGGGGTTACAAAATTGAACTCTTCTAAATTTGGGAGTAGAGCTAATGTTGAAAATTTTAACAAATCTCCCTCTGATGAATAAGTTCCAAAGCTAAATGATGCTAAACCAGGAAAATTAATATTCATTAGACTTGAAAAGTACGTGTCATTTTTTGGTATTACATTATCCGTGTTTACAACGATAGCATCTGCGCTATGTACCTCCCAAAGCAAACCTATTACTAGGTCATTGTACTCAGATGCAAGTTTGTTTCTAGCTGTTATATATGAATCTAGTGTTACTTGAGCGTTCAAAAGTTCTCCCTCTAAAATTGTTAATCCAAATCTATTTAATTTTGTCAAAAGTTTTACAAAAGGATTTGGACTTTTATTTGCTATAGTATTTTGGATATTCGAAGACGAAATTGTTTCACTCAATTCATTGACTCCCTCATAAAGTAAACTAATCGCTTCGTCATAATTAGCGACTTGAGCACCTTTATCCATAATCTTAACTGCATAATCTAATATTTCACCATAAATTAAGCTATCCGCACCATTAGGGTCCGCAAACCAAATTGGGTTATTAGCAAAACCTACATATTGTCCTTCATTATATTTGATTACGGGATCAATGGCACTCCATCTACCAATAGAAGCGTCATAAAAACGTAATCCAAAATCCATCCAATTCAAATCAAATTGCTCATAGACTTCTTTACCATTAAACTTATATTGATGTTCAGGTCCAATTTGAAGATCTCCAAGTCCTTTCAATTCCATCCCGTAGGGATAGTAATGACTTTCTTGAAGAACTTCAGTAGCAATATCAATTTCACCATCACCGTTAAGATCTGAATACGCTAATCGCAAATTACCTAAATGATCCTTATAGTGATATTCATAATTAAATTCGCTGCCATTTGCAACAACTCTACCCTCTGTCGAGGAAAAGAAATCCAATTCACCCTCATTATACACGAAAGCTCCGCTATAATCTCTAGTTATAGTTGTCAAATCAATATTTTGAAAAATTGCTTTCAGTTTTAGGCCTGTTGAGGTATAAATATAGTCAATTTTCTTTCCAGAATCGAAAGTAACCGTCTGTGGCAAGTTTAGTTGATTATATTCTATTGAAATTCCCTTGTTTAAATCACTAATCATATTTCCATTAGCATCATATGTATATTCCGTTTCTAAATCTGAAACTCCATCTGAAAAATCATTATATGCTCCTGTTTCAACAATATCTTGCACAGCTTTTAATCGATTGCCATCATAGGTATAAGTCAACTGATCAATTGAGCTATAAATCTCAGATTCATTGAACCCGTTACGATTCAAACTTAAAATATTACCATTGTGGTCATAATCAATGTTAGAAACTGTGTATCTATCAGTATTTTTTGTCCAATTTTCCATTACCTCATCATAAGCTGTATAGTTCGCATCAATTAATCGATTTAACCTATCATATTCGTATGTATAACTTCTTTTAACTTCATCTGTAGCGGATTGCCATAAAACTTGAGAGATATTCCCATTAAACAGTGCCGTTGGACTCATTCCATTATCAATTGGATTTTGGTATTTAATTTCTAAACCAAAAAGATCATTATTATCATCATTATGATAATGTTTACCTCCAATTCTTGCAACATGATCACGAGCTAAACTAACTAAAGTTCCAATTGCATCATCATCCGTTATACCCATTTCTGCCAGTGATGTAATGACTCTATCTTCGGTCAATATTAGCACTGAATCTAAAACATGTGATTCGGATATCGCTAAATCTGAAAATTCGATAATCAAAGGTGTACTTAATGATTGTAGGGCTAAAAATGTATTTTGATTTTGACTTGATTCTTGAACGATCTTGCTATTGGAAGACTGGTCATTAATTTCTCTGGAAGCTCCTCCTGCTTGTTGTTCATAGATTAATTTAGATGCGGCTACTAGGGTAATATTGGCTAATCTATTTCCAAATCGATCCTGCTCTACGGCAACTCCAATTGTAATTCTATCTAATTCTACAGCTTCGAGCTCCTCCGAGTATCCGCCAACTAATCCTCCTGCATCTCTATCGCTTTCTAATTCTAAGTTGTTTATATGTGTTAAAAATCCACGAATATTATAAGAGTAATCAATCGATTGTAAATAATCGTCTCCTCCAATCGATCCGTGCTGATTTTTTTCAATTAGTTGGCTTAGTTCATTATAATTATTTTGATTAAGAACGACAGATGATTCAGAGTTATTTTGTTGTACAACTTTCGTTAAACGTCCCGCGTGATCATATTCAAATCGATTAAAAATCGAAACAGGATCAGCTCCCATTATTTCATGTTTTTGTAGAGATTTTAGTAATAAACCATCAAAATCATAGTAAGAGTCAAAAATGTCTTGTCCTCCTAAATGATTATCACTTTGAATTTGGATCATACGATCATATTTGCTATAAAAATTAACAGATGTCAACCACTGTTCTGGTCCATCTACATCCAAAACGATTGTTTTCATTCCAGTTAATTTGCCCCTATTTCGCTCAGCTAATTGATTCCAAACAGAAACAACACCAACAAGACCACCTTTTGAATAACCAGATTCATCTCCATAAGCTTCTTCACTAGTTAACTTTAATGGTGGAGTTATATATGTATGGTCATTTGATCCATCACCGTTAAAATCATAATCATCATAATAGTAAAAGAGTTGATCCTCTATTGTTGTATTTGGAAAAGCGTTATTAGAGTAGCCATGTTCACTGTTATTTCGGCGCTCATAAAGCGGAAAATCGGCATCCAAAATCCCTGTTTCAAGCGCCTCTGCAATAATTGCTACTTCAGAGGGATCTGACATGGTGTAAATGCCCTGAATAATTGGTCGACCTGTAATGTCAAATTTGAAATAGTTCCATTTATTTTGCTCAGCCAAATTTCCACTTTGTGATAAAACCAATCGATTCTGTTTATCATAAATAAAGTGACTCCATTCTGCACCTGGTGTTTTACTCGCAATTGGTAATCCACGTTTGTTATAAATATATTTAAATATCAAGTCTTCTGTTATTGAGGCTGAGGAATACACCCCTGTTTCATTCATTTTTTTCGTTGCATTTGGAGGCAGGACAAAAGTTAGATTTCCAAAATCATCATAGACATTATACATTTCTGTATAAACATCTATATTAACCTCTGAACGAATTAAGATAACCGCCCCCGTCTTATCGGAATATGTAATACGTCTAGCACCATTTTCATCAATAACTTCGTTTACAATTATATCTCCGGGCGCATATATTTCAGAAGAAATACATTCTTCCCCAACCGTTCTCCAAATTCGTACTTCATCCAACAAAGTATTTGCTCTGACAATATTTTTTATAGTGTTAGTACTTTCAATTTGCCAAGACTCTCCTGGAGCAGAAGATTCTAGCACTTGGTTTTGAGGAGAGCCATCATAAACAACTTCTGAATATGGGAAATTTGTATGCTCAATTCTAGCCGCATCTTCATAAAAATTGCTTTGATTAATAAAAGCATTATAATCAAAATCACCTTGCCCTTCTTCGTGAAGAGTATAAGGTAAATACTGTTTTGAGTTTCTGCCAAAGACATCATAAACTATTGGTTGCACTACATCTTTTCTGTTTGGACTAGACCCAACACTTATAAATTGAATATCTCTTCCGAGTCCATCAGAATAACCAATAGAAATAGCTGAATTATCTTCTGGTAAACCAGTTATTGCGACTTTCGTTTTTACAGGAACTTTAATATGTTGACTTCGAACAAAATTCTCATCAACTGTTTGCGAGAATGAAGGTGAATTTATTCCGATTATTAACAGGAACAAAATGGAATATTTTATAAATAATGTTTTCATCTGTCTAAAATTTAAAATTGGGAAACAGGTTAGATGTTGTTTAATTTGCTGTGTTAATCTTTTACTCTGGTCCATCCTCGTTATGCACCCAAATGATATAATGGAACTCGGCTATTTGACCTGAAAATTCATCCACTACCTTTAAATACATGTGATGAGCAACCATAGGAACAGCGGATTCATTAATAAAATAATGGGAAGTTTCGGAATCAGGCTCAGCTATCCATGCTCCATCATCTAGTTTCCAACTAAATTCATAATCAGGGTAACTACTAATAATATCAGCTAAAAAATTCACATTAGTTCCAGTTGGCACTTCAAACGTGATTAGATCGGGGGAAACATCTCCCATCCCAGTATAGCTTAAACCAAAATTCACTATTAGCGGACGATAAGTCACTGGAATTTCTTTTGAGACGACTCCTGTGTACCCTTCTGAATCAACTGCAGTTAAATTTGCTGTGAAGGTTCCTTCTGAATTGTATGTATGATTGATATATGGGTCTGAAACAGTTATAATAATATCATCACCAAAACTCCAAGTATAAGTAGCATCTCCCTCTGCCATACAGTCCATAAGCCCCGTAAAAGCGACAGGTTCTGCAACATAAACTGGTGTAGGAGCATAGGAATAATCTGTGTTTTTATGATAGTTAGCATAATTATAGCGATACAATTCAACAATGTTTTCTTGTCGATCTTTTATTAACTCCAAACGACCAAGTGGATCATATTCAAAATAAGTTGGAATACTAGTCACTCCTTGGGCAGACGACATTCCTGATTTTTGATTGTAGGTATAGGTCTCCATCCAAGCATCTTGAGTATGAAACCGGACATCATCTACTAACAAATAATGACTTGGGTCATTGTTTCGAATTTCTAAATAAATCCCAAGGTCTTCTGCATCCTCACCTAAACCAGATAAATCTCTAATTTCATTTAAATCAAATTCAACCTCTACCAATTTCCAATTACCACCTGTATGTCCAAAACTAAGCTCTTGGGAGGCTTCTGAAATTACAGGGTAAACAATTATAGATTCCCCATCATTTGTTGTTGTGTTAATATGAAGAACCCCCATGTCATCACCAAACCCATCTTCCGTTTTGACCCAGCACGAAAATAAATAAGTATTTAATTGGTCTGAAGGTAAAAACCACCTATCCGTTTCCGTTCCGCTTCCTATTTTTCTACTATATTTTCCAGTATGAGCATCAAAACTATGTTCGTTCGTCGCATCAAATTGCCAATAATCTTCGTTTGAATTATTAAGTTCTTCACTCCCCGATTCAAATCCTGTGTATCCTGCCGAAATATTTAAATTGCCGTTATTGGTCTCAGCATTTGAAATTTTAGCTACGGGTAAGGAAGAATCATATGCCCATTTAAAAACGATTGGAAGACCATCTTTTGGTGTAGCTTGTAAAATATTACCTCTTGCATCAAAATGATCATAGGTCACTTTTAACTCGAAATTAGGGTCGTAAATAAACTCTCCTGTCTCGTTAATCATTGTTCCTGAATAATCCTCAGCTGATATTGGGGTTAATGTTTCTAAACTATAGATTTGATATGGCAAAATTAAAGTGCTAGGCTGTTCTTTAAAGGCTGTAAAGTTGGCTGATAGTAGTTTTTCTGCCTCCCCTTCTTTTTGCAACCAAACTTCGGTTAGAACTGGAATGTTTTGAATTTTATGATCTGTCTTTAGGTTTGAAATTGATATGGAAAAATCATTGCTAGTTCCTAATGGATAGTCATCTATATATTTTATTTTTTCAATGATTTTTCTCCCATTGCTTTCTGTTGAAACACTTTTTGTTAATCGAATATGATTGTCACTTTCATAGTAATAATTGCTCTTTGAAGTAATCACTTCGTCATTATAAGTATTGTAGATGTTTTTTGTTGTTTCTATTTGTTGTAACCTGTTGACAACAATTTGATAAGGTAAAAATACGGCTACCTTCTTAAAGTTTTCCCAACTTAAATCAAAGGATACAGGATTTATCGCATAAGCTGTTTTTAATGCTGGAATTATTTTGAAATAAGGGTCGTCCGTTGTTTCAAAATATTCAAATTCATTAATCGTTTCACTCAACAAAAAGTCTTCAGAATTGTAAACAGAAGTTTTAAGCGGTAAGCCTCTTTTCCAATCATTGCTTATCAATGGAGCAAAAGGAAATGATTGCTCTCCAATATCTGGAAATTCGCGTGAGGTTGTGTAATTATATATTATTTTTCCGTTTTCTCCATCTACTCCATGTATTTCCACAACCTCCGCATACCCGACATTGCCGCCTCCAAGATAGTTTCCAGCTGAAAAAGCATTTGAACTCGTTTCAGAATATGCACAAAGCGTTGTTAACGTTCCCGTTATAACAGGTGTTAATACTTCTCTTAAATTAACGGTAGTATAAATAGGTAACTTTTGGTCATTTAAAAAACCGCTTGATCTTTCTGGCTCTTCTTGTAACCTGTATTCATATTTTCGAATAATGTCATTATCATGAGAAACCCCATCATAAAGTGCAGTTGCTTTAATCCTTAAACCTCCTGCCTTTGATACATATGCAGGCTCTCCTAATGATTTCCAATCCATACGCACAGCTGCATGGTCTCCAGGAGTATAAGTCTCTGCTGAAATTGTATAGGTACCTTCTTCCAAAATAATTCTATGGTCTCCACTACTATTACAACTAAAACCTCCAAAGGGAACAGTCACTCCATAAGCATCTTTAATTTTAATTTCTGAATTACATTCGGGTAAATCATCATTATTCACTGTTATGTACAAATCAATAAACTGTGTGTGATCTATTGTAAACGATTCGGTTTCAGCAAAAGGACATTCAGTGCAGAAATCTCTTGAAACCGTATTGGTATGTTCAATAATCTCAGCAGGCAACACCTCTTCCATTGCAGTCCAAACAGTTTTCAGGTTAATTACCGCGTCTTCATGATTTGATAGCGTCTGAATACTATAAGTTCCCGCATCCAAAGGAATAGTATAATGATCATAAGTTTCTGAGCAAATGAACTCACCGTAAGGCACTATTTCATCATCACTATTTTTAATAATTATCTCCGCTTCAGCATCAAACCCGACCATTGGCATTACTTTAGAATAAAAATGAACATTTTGCGAATTAGGTATGGTGAAGGTTCCTATTTCAATAAAAGCGATATTACAATCCGTTCCAGTTGAGTTTTCGGTATAATTTACTTTTCTTATTTCGATCTCTGAATCAGCATAGGTGTAATCATGACTTTCATAGGTATAATTCCCAGAACCGCCAGTTGGGTATATCACTTCAATTAAACTACCAGCTTTCAAATAATTTTGTTCCGGTGTTACATCAGGATCTCTATTAGCACCATTGACCAGAATTAAATCATCACCAACAACGGTAGAAGGAACAAGACTTGTATTTTCATTGTGTCCATTATAATATCCCCAATGATCCTGCGCAAATGAAAATCTTGGTGGTAATGACTCATTTTCATCATAGACAAAAACATAGGGAGGTTTGCGATTACACAAATCAAAACTTTCAGTAACACTGTCTAAGCGTAACCTTTTACATAAATAGGCCGATTCACCTCCGCAAACACCTCCTGTACTTTCAAAATAGCTGTAACTTAAATCAAATTGTCGAATTAGTTCTTCACTTTCTTTTTCCAGCACCTCCACAGATGTTAAGTAGCACCCTGAACCTCCTTTTGTATCTTCCCTGCCTTCATGAATATTAAAATTGACAATTGTTTTAGATGTTTCAATTTGTGAAAGCCTTTTACTTGATACAGAAACTGACACTGCACCATATTTTGTGTGAGTTCCTATGCACTCTTCAAGGTTTCCAGTAGCAAATGCAACATACTTACGTTCAGTTTTTTCTACGTCATATAAAATGTTATTAGGTGCATAAGTAAATTTAATTCGATCAGTTTCAAAAGGCGCTATAATTTCAACTAGATACCAACTTGATTCATAGGCTGGCATAATGTTTTCGTTCCCATCAAAAATACTTTCAACAAATGTTTGTTCTATTGCAACATGCCCATCATCCCTTGTACCAAAAACATAAGTCATACCGCTCTCAGTTTTTATTTCCCAGCGTGTATTCCCGTCCAACAATGTTCTTTCTATATCGAGGGGTTGATAAGGAATTGTATAAATTTCATCATCTTCTCCAAAGACAAACTTTCCAGACATTCCACCAAAATTAAACGTAAAAATATCTGGTTCTAAATCAGTAACACCATTTGTTGCATTTTCAACCCAATCTTCTAACGAAGCATCTATAAAAGTCTCTAACACATAAGGATCTTCCGTTGGATCAGGAAATTCATGATTCAAGTCGAGATAACCAACACCTGATAATTCATCTGGTTTGCCACGCATTGTTCGACTGATAACTCCTCCTGCATTTAACGCCCAATTTGATCCTACCCAACCTGGAAGATCATCAACTTTAACACCTGATCCATGATATGATAATGAAATAGGAACACTTAATGACCTCCCTTGAACATTCCATATCGGAACATTTACTGTAGGTGTACCTGTGTAATGACCTACAGGAATTTCCGTAAACTTTTCCAAGGCTGCAACCGTAGGTGAAGGACCTATTACGTTTGAATGCAAATATGAATCCCCACCATCTTGAGCGTTCAAACTTGGAGTTATCATTGTTATTAGGAATAGCAAAAGGATGTATTCAATTTTGTTTTGTTTTTCTCTTGTAATCATGTTATTTTATTTCAAATGAAATTTGTTAATTCTATCTGGGGTAATGGTTTATAGAAATCCAGTTAACAAGATTTCTATAATATGGGAGAAAGTTTTGGGCTACAAATCAGTTTGGTTGACTTGTTAGTACAAAGCTATGGCATATCAAATAAATTTCATTCAGTGCTGCCACGTAAACATTCATTTTTTTATACAAAATCTATTGAAATGTATTTTTTTTTGATTGCAAATATTAGAGCAGGAATAATATTCTTTCCCTCCATTTTTTCAATAATTCGGCGTCGGTGTGTTTCAACTGTTCTGTGGCTTAAACCAATCAGTTTTCCGATTTCAGTATTGGATTTTGCTCTTGCTACAAAATGTAAAATGCAAGTCTCTTTTAAAGTAAAAATCGGTGGCGAATCAAATAATGATTCAAAAGAATTTTTGTCTGGCTTACCAAACAATTGAATTCCTGCGTTTATTTTTATTCTAATTTTTTGAATTTCTTCAATAAGTAATGAAGGATTAATTCGTTTAGTTAAAAAGCTCGGAATATTATGTTTTTGTGCAAAGAGATAGTTCTCAAAATACCTTTCTTTAGATGAAAGAAAAAGTATTGGCAGCATTGGGTTTTTGATCTTAATTTTTAACAAGTATTCCAGATCTTTGTTTGATTCTGTATCCAATATTAACAAATCGTTTATACCAATTTTATCACTTTGTAATTCTTTTATCGATAAAAAACTTGAAACTTTATTTACAATTTCAGAATTTGCAAGGAATATTGCCATTCCTCTATTCATAATCAAATTTGGTTCAACAAATATGATATTGATTTTTTTCATAAGTTCTGGTTTTATTAAATGATTTTAAATTGGCTCTTTTGTCATACAATACTCAAACGCAAGATTAGCTCAATGACAAGTTGTTGTCTTTTCTTCGTTTGTATTCGCCTTTTCAAATTCAAGCATTTTTTTATACGATCCTCGAAATGTCTTTTTCGTAGTCACATCAACACCTGCGCCAATTCCCGTGTGATGCACTACCTCACAAGTATATTTTTTACCACAAGAAAATAAGATGGCACATACAGTTATTAATAGTATTTTTTTGTATTTCATAAGGTTAAATTTTAATTGTTTTGAGAAAAAACGGCGGGAAAATATTTGAACCTAATGACCCAAAACATTTATGATTATTCAATATTGTTCCCGCCTTGCTACCTCACCTAACGTAGAGGTTTTTCAATTTTATTTTATGAGTCTATTATTTTATGAAAGCTGGTTGATTTTAATGGGATATAATTCATGTTGCTTGCATATAGAATTACTGGAATTATACTTTTAACATTCAGTTTTCTTTTTAAATTATTGAAGTGGTTCTCAATAGTTTTCACTTTTAACATTAAAATATCAGCTATTTCTTTTGAGAACTTACCTAAGTTTAAAAGGTGTAACACTTCTAGCTCCACAGGAGTAAACAATATAGGAGGAAGCTGCTCCATTAAACAAAACATTACAGAGATGTGTTTCGGAAAATAAATTGTATCATCATTATTAGCATCAATAATTTTGCTACATGTATCTATTAAATCTTGCTCTCTTATTCTATCAAATATGAAACCGTTCAACTGTAATCTTTTGGACAGTAAAAAATTCACGCATAAGTTTCGCTGAGAACTGAAAACTACTGTTTTCGTAGTTGTGTGTTTTTTACAAAATTTCTCAATAAATTCTACATCCGATTCATCATGAGTTTCAAATAGTAAAAAATCAGGTTTATAAACAACTGGAATCGAATGCACTGTCGAATATGTCGATATTACATTATAGTATTCTGAATTATTGAACGCTTTTTCAACTCCTAATCTTGTTACAGAATCGGAAATAGTAATAATTGTCGCTATTTTATTTTCAACCTTCATTTTTTTACTATTGAACTATAGTTGAGTTTAAGAAGGATGAAGGCTGGATTGGAATCTTGTGTTATTTAACCCTAAATTTCAAATCAACCGCCCCAAGACTTCATCCTTGAAACTTAATTACCTATATAATTTTGATTGTTCAGTTATGGGTTAAATAACACACAGCAAGGATAATGAATAGGTTAATTTTGAGCAAATAAAAAAAGCGTATTTTGAGTACGCATCTAGTAAAAAAGGTATTTCTACGTATAAATACTGTGGTTTTTAGCTTCTTATTGGAATAGTTTTGTCTTGACCCACAGATTAAATTTATTGTTCCCATTTAATTTAAAAACTTATGCAAACAAAATATTCAAAACTTATCCTAGTATTAACGAAACGGGAATTACAAATAGCAAACCATCTTGTCGGGTTTGATTCATATAAAACAATTGGAGAGTTACTCTGCATTTCAGCTTCTACATGTCGAAAACATGCCAGTAATATATTTGAGAAGGTCAAAGTAAAAAACAGAATAGAATTCAGAAAAAAATACACCCAGATTTCTCAATTTTTGAAATTAAGCGAAGGCTATCCTGAAAAGATCACACAAAACAAATCAATCTTAACTTGGTCAGACAACAACTCTTTCGAGCAATATTATATTGAATTTTCAAGGGTAATGAAAGCAATGCTTGAAGGGAATTTCAAGCTTCGATTAACTGAATCTGACGATCCAGATGATATAGAGAGTTTTATCGCAAAGGGCATCAACAAAGTGAATGAGGAGCTTGATAATGAATATCTGGATTCTAAAACGCTGATAAGCATTTTGAGTGCTTACAGGTTAAACAATCGAATTTTAATCCTTTCGAAAAACGGAAAAACTGTTAATCATATATTTCTGCTGTCTGAAGATGTAATAATAAGACCAGAGTCAATCAAAGGAAAATCAATCTCTGAGTTGTTTATAAATTATAAAAATGAGGACAAGTTAAAAGTTACTTTAAATCCGCACATTTTTCTTAGCAACCATCAAAGATTCGCCTATTTAGAAGTAACTAAAACTACTGAATTAACCATATTAACTGCGACCATAGTCCCTGAAGAAAAAATTGAAAAACTTCTCCCTCGTATTCTGGGACTAATTAGCACTATGGCTGAGCAACAAGCAGATTCACCAAAAGTCTATAATTCGGTTATAGAAAGCGCTATTTCGATCGAAGCGAATGAATTATACAACGAATTAAAAGATTACATGCTATCAAACAAGCTGGGGTTGTCTTAAATGACTATTTAGTAATAGTTGATTGTAATTATCTTTACTCTTACTGTAACAGATGATTTTTTTTACCGTTGCTCCTAGTGTCCGCTTACTTTGACTTGCAGCATATCCTAATCGAACTCGTTTCTTACCACGTTTATTTGCATATTTTATTACCTCCCACAATATCACTGGGTAGATATTACTTGACAAATATCCATAATTCAAACCAATAAAAATTGGGGTCATAGATTCTTTAGCTTCATGCAACAATATCGAGGCAACTACCAATCCTGTTTCATTCTTTAATTCGAAAAGTTTAAAATCATTAAGCCCCAAAATTTTGGATATAGTATCATTATTAAGTGGAAATGTATTAATCTCTATTCCCCTTTTTACAACATTTTTATAAAGTAGATGAAATTGATTAATATCGATTGAATTTGGATTATCATTTATTGAAATATTAAATCCATCACTAGATGAATGAATTCGATCTCTTAGAAATTTTCTTTTCTTTTTCGATAGACTTTGTTCAAATTCTTCAATGCTATTGCCATAGAAGTGTATTTCATGGTTATTTGGCATTTCTATTGGTAAGAAGCTTTCTCCTTTTAAAAAATTATGCATGACTTCTTCTGAATCTTGAAAATCACGATATAAAGTCATGTTAATTTCTTGCTGTTCACAAATTTTATCTGTTTCTTGTATTAATCGTTTTAACGCCTGGTATTTTAGCGGATGAGATTCATTAAAAAATAAATGTGTTCCTTCAGTTATTGGCGTACCCATCAATAAAATCTTTGAGGATAAATAATATTTGTCTTTTTCTCTTAATAATTCGATAGATTTCGAAACATCCTTTGAACTTAACATATCTTCTTTACCTATCATAACAGTAAAAACAGTCGTCAATATTACTGTTCCATTATTATCTAGTACGGACAAATAAAACAAACTCCATTTATCTTCTTTTTTCTTCCCTCTTCTTCCTTGATTTTCATACATTCTTAAAAATTCAATTGAAAACAGATTCGTAGAAGACATTAATTTTTCTTGTTCATTGACGGGCATTTCATCTATTGTAGAATATTGATTAAGTCTGATTTGAGAGGGGATTTTCTTTGAAAATTCATATTTGATTGAATCTGAAAAAGTGTATATTTTTCTGAAAGCCTGTTTTATAACATCAAATTGTATTCTCTCCTCTATCAGTATCTTATTATAGTTTGATTTAAAGGCAAAAACTAAGCGCTCAATATCTTTAAATGTATGATGTAAAGAGATGGTAAACCTAACTCCTGTGCATGATTCGGAAACAGCTGGAAAAGATGCGATATTTGTAAAAAAACCATCATTCATCATTTTTTCCACTAAAAGATAACCTGCTTTTAACCTACTCACTGGAACAAAAAATATTGGCGTTTCTCTTTCTGAAATTTCTGGTATATTATGTTTACGAAATAAATCGTAACAGTATTCTATTTTTTCTCGCAAGGCAGTTTGTTTAAAATAAATTTCTGGTGTCAAATGAATTTCTGCCGATTTAATACTTGCACCTAAAACAGGAATTGGATGTGGGCCTGAAAATATTAGTGAGCCTGTACAATTATTAACTAGCCTGAAAAAGGTTTTGTTTTTTGTTATAAAAACACCTCCCATAGTTCCAAATGCTTTTGCCATTCCAGTTGTTAAGAATAATTTTTCATGCAACTTTATTTTACTCAAAATCCAACCTGAGCCGTTTTCCCCATAACTGGAAACACCATGAGCGTCATCCGCATAAATGTGAAACTTTTTATATTTATTCATTAATGATTCTAACGCTAGAATTGGCGCTGTGTCTCCGTGCATGGAATAAATTCCATCAATGGCATACCAAATTCGACGATATTTTCTTGAATACTCAATAATTCGTTGTTCTAAACATTCAATATCATTATGCCTAATTACAGTTACGTGTATTCCTTTTGCCTTTAATCTTTCAGCCGCATCTTGAACACTGGAATGTACGTATTGATCCAGTATTAATATATCCTCCCTTTCAATAAGAATAGGTATTACACCTGAATGTCCTAATGACAATGAAGTGGTTAAAACTACCTCTGTTCCAAATATTTTTTTTAACTGATTTAA
Source organism: uncultured Crocinitomix sp. (assembly GCA_937136425.1). GTDB lineage: Bacteria > Bacteroidota > Bacteroidia > Flavobacteriales_D > Crocinitomicaceae > Crocinitomix. The sequence goes on along the minus strand of CAKZON010000085.1, from coordinate 20,828 downwards.
TAGTATATCATACATTGGGTTAGCAGAATAAATTCTTGAAGAAGGGTATTGAATTCCATATTGTTTTACAGAATTAATAGCACCATCAATTAATCTTTGATCAATTTCTAGTCCTAAATAACTATATGATCCAAATGAGATTAATTCTTTTCCCTTGATGACTATTGTTTTACCATCAAATTTTTTATTTTCAAGTTTAATTTTCGCAACACCTGATCTTACCGCATCATCAACGATATTATTGATTAAATTTATTGTTTGATTAGACATAATTTCAAATTTTATGGATGTAAAAAATAATTATACAAAAAGTGAGTACTCTGAAACTTGGACGAGTGAGGGGGTCATTTTTCAAATTATTTCTCCAAAAGTTAAGAAAATTACGCTAGAAGTTGCCATCCAACTGGTTGAAGACCGCAATACAGCAATGGGTATTGTTAAATTTGATTCACCCGTATTTGTTAAGGTTAATAATGCAACATCTATCGATTCAAAGGCTAGTGCATATTATAAAACATCAGAACCGTATATTGGGATAAAATGTATTGCTATGGTGGTCGATAATTATGCTGCTAGATTAGTAGGAAACCTGGTCTTTTCAGTTAAAAGATCTCACGTACCTACCGCTTTTTTTAATTCAGAAGAAAAAGCTATGCTATGGTTGAAAAATTATCAAAACTTAAATTAATTAGAGGAGATAAATACGCGCAAAATACGCGCATTTAGTTTTGATTTACTGCATAATTTTCAGAACTTTTAGTTAGGGAGTATTGCAGGAGATGAGGATAAGAGGAGGAATGCTGTTAACAGCACGTGACATACAATTAATTACAGGCAGCGAATGTTCAAATTCAGCCTACCGTGAGCACCTTCAAGTACGAGACTCTTTAGGAAAGAAGAGCAAGCGCTTATCAATAAAAGAATATTGCGAATATTGGGAGTTAGATTACGAAGAAACAGTAAGCTTTCTTAATTCCAATAGGTAACTTAATCCTAAAAACTCATTTCTCAGCCTTTTTTCTTAATTCAATTAGTGCTTCCCAAAATTTTTCCGCAAAAATGACAGCATTCGCTATTTCTTAAAGCTAGATTAATCATTACGGAATGTTAGGGAGTATTAGTGAAACATTAGGGAGCATGTTGATTTTGCTAGGATTCTGAAATTGCTCAGTTCAATAATTATAATTCTGATTTGCATAACATAAAACATCATTCATTGAAAATCCAAACCCTTAGTATTAATCAATACTAATCAATTTTCATCATTCTTAATCAATCCTAATCAATTCCAAAATTTTTTATTTCAAACAGCCTGACATTTGTTTCAGAGTTCAATGCAAAAGTCCTTGAATTAAAGGTTTTACAGCATTCTCATAACTATTAAAAACAAATTCAAGATGAAAACAAAAAAAGAAAAATTCGACCAATTAGATCAAACCTGGTCAAGACACCGAGATGCAATGTATAAGGTCTTAAAACCTTTTCATGTACGATTAATCTATCAACGCCTATTCAATAGCAAACCTTTTAAAGAATTAGCCATTCGATATGAACTCAATGAATTAAGCGCGAAAATGCTCTTTGATTGGTGTATAAAACAAATTAATAAACGAATAGACAAAGATTTTGCAGAACTACTAATGGATTGCCATGCTTTTATTCAAGCCAAAGAGAATAGAGCAGAATCTAAAAACTAAAGATATGGAGAAGAAGAAAAAATTGAAAGGAGGAATGCTCATAACAGCAAGGGATATTCAAATTATTACGGGGAGTATTAGTGATGAATCTGCTCGAAGAGAACATAGAACGGTAAGAGACGCTTTGGGAAAAACCAAGCCGAGATTATCCATAAAGGAGTATTGTGATTATTGGGAACTCAACCTTGAGGAAACCTTGAATTTCTTAAATGAAAACAGGTGAGTATTTAAACAGGTCAAGAGCGAAATAAAAGGCTTTTTCTGTTAAATAATTAACGTGATTTTAATCTATTCAAAACACATAATCACACAACCAAACACAACAATTCACAACAACATAAATCAGATTGCAACAATCTGAAAATGAAACCGAAGAAACGTCCGTAACTTGATTTAGAGTTCGGATAATTGATTAACAATTTAAACGAATAAAGATGGAAAGAGGAGAAACATTAATTGGATCAGTATTAATTACAACTGAAGAGATACAATTTATAAATGGTGGAAATATTGAACAAGCCATTAGAGAACATGAGACTGTAAGAAAATCACTTGGTTTTGGGTCGGAAACTTTGATGGTCAGTCAATATTGCGAATACTACGATTTAGATCAAGATGAAATATTTGATTTTTTAAATGGAATAAGATTCGAACCAAATGAGAGCGTACTTGCTAGATATGGTTTGAGCCAAAAATCAGACATAGATTGGGAAAATGAGGACTTAACGGAATTCATGCCTAATGAGACTTACGAAGAGTATTTAACAACACTAAACGAGGAAGGAGGTATAAATGGATGCAGTACAAATAATCAATAGCCTTTTGCTAGGGATAACCCTTTACTTTGTGAGGGACTTTCACAAAGACTTTAAACAAATGAGTAGAGAGGTCTCAGACCTCAAAGAACGCTTTACGGAATTGTCCGCAAAGTTTAAAATTCAGATTCAAGCGATTAAAACGCGCTTGGGTCTGACAAACGAAGAGGAGGTTGAAGAATGAGAACAGCAAGTAAAATCCTGATTGGTGGAGTGATCTTCTATTTAGGTAAACACGTGTACTCATTAAATAGAGCCAAAAATAAAATAGCCACAGATGTCGGTGGCAGATTACATAAGTTAGGTATGGAGGGGGTCGAAGTTGCGCTGAAGTTCAATATCAAGAATCCCACGTCCGCCAGTATTAAAATGACAGCCCCATTAATTAAGTTGTCCTACAATGGCAAAATACTCGCGACAAGTTCCATAACACGACTGGAGATACCCGAAGATGCACGAAGTGCTAGTGGGAAGATCAAGATAAAGCCTGAATCAGAAACAGGTTTTATCACCACTCGAATGCTTATTCCTTATCTGTCATTATTAGGAGCAGGAGCCAACTTGCTTCAAAGACTAAAAGCTACTTTAGAAGGAAGTGTGGACACACCTGTTCTGCTGCAAGTTGCTACCACTTCACATGTGCAAAGTGCAATAGGGACATTTCCTTATGACGATCTGGTAACAATTGAGGTATAAATTTATTAACACTTAAAACGGGCATTAATACTGTTTGAATGATGAAATTCAGCTACAAATTCAAATTGACAAGTAAAGCGATTAACACTTGTCAACTCGAATAGTTGAAAATCAAGCATTGACCTAACAGTAGGAAGTCGCCCTGCGACTATGAGGACAGGAAAGAGGAGAGTGAAAAGCGGTCGATTTTACGACCGCTTCTTTGACCGAGCAAAAGGAAAGAATATTACAGTCAAAAAAGAAGCCACATTGCAAGATACAATGAAGTGGATAAAGGTTGTAGTCAATCATTTCAAAGATCAGTCAAAAAAAATAACAGGGCATTTAAAAGCAGCGACAGTGCGTGAAAGTTGCTTTAATATTTGGAAGTTTTGCTTTGAACATTTTCAATATGAAAAAGATAAAAAACGAACTGAACAAATAAGAACCCCCAATAGATCATGGTTTGATCGACATCATCACAAAGGAATCGATTGCGATTGTTTTAGCACACTAATTGGAACAATGCTAGTTCAGTTAAAAATTCCTTTTGTTTTTCGATTGACCCGATACGAAGCTGCGGAATTTGAACACATCTATCCCGTGGCATTTGATGAAAATGGAGATGAAATAATAATTGACTGTGTAGTACACGAATTTGATTACGAAGTACCCTACACAGAAAAAAAGGATGAAGAGATGGATTTACAAATTTTAAACGGGACGCCAGCGTCTTTTGAAAATGATCTACCTATTGACGCACAGGATTTATTCCTCAATGAGGATCTAGAGTTAGAAGGATTAGATGGCAAGGCAGAACGCGAAGCTCGCAGGGCAAAGCGAAAGAAAAAAAGGGAAACACCTTTAAAGGAAAGAATTCGTAACGGAATTTCAAAAATCAACAAAGTCAACCCCGCAGCAATATTGCTGCGAACTGGAATTTTAGCAAGTATGAAACTCAACCTATTCAAAGTGGCAAGTCAATTGCGCTTTGCATACTGGTCGGACAGCCATGCAGCTAAAAACGGAGTTGATTTAGCACGCTTTCAGCAGCTCAAGCGGATTCGACAAAAGATCGAACAAATATTTTACCGTGCAGGTGGCAAAGCTGAGAATTTGACAAAGGCAATATTGCAAGGTCGAGGAAACCGAAATAAAATGGTTGCCTTAAATGGTTTGGGTACAGTAAGTACCTACCCTACCGATTATGATGATTTAAAAACCATCTTGGGTGAGGATATTTATTTTGACGAACTAGATGAGACTGACGGTTTAGACGGATTGGGTGCTGTAGCAGCGGGAGCAGCTGTGGTTTCGGCGAGCGGTGCAATGGGAGTAATAGCAGGGTTACTCAAGAAAATAGGGAATATTTTCAAAAAAGGAACAAAAGCAGCTAAACAGTTTCAGGCACAAGATGTATTGGATGATGCTGAAGAAAAAACGCGTCGATTTAGTTTGAAAAAAATAGCGAATAAAGTTCGTAGTAAAATTCAGGAGAGACGAGCGCGAAAAAATCGTGAATCCTCAGAAGAAAACAACGAAGTTATCACATTTGATAATGATGAGGAGTTTGATGTTCCGGAACAGGAATACGAAATTATTCCAGAGGACGAATATTTCCCACCCGCAACCGATCAATCACAACAACCTGACGGTTTTGAAGATGACCCAATAGACACAACTGAAAAAACACCCAATCCAGTGGTTGCATGGATTAAGGAAAATCAAGGTTTGTCATGGGCAATTGGGGGAGTTACAGTAGCAGGGTTAGGCTTTTTAGGATATCGGGCAATCAAAGGTAAAAAGACTAAAAAGAAGTCTAGTGGAGCCGTTAATGGCATCTCCAAAAGTAGAAAAAGTGGTACAAGAAAAAAGAAAAATACACGAACCACAAGTACAAAACGGAGTTCCAGCACCAGAAAAAAAACAAGCACAGCAAAAAAGCCACGAACATCAAGAGCCAAAAAGTCTCAAACACCAAGACGTATGCGTTTAAGTAGCTAATTTAAAAGAGGAGGAGAATTATGAGTGAGAAAAGTAAAAAAGGTATGCTTGCTAAAATTGGCAAAAAATACAACAAGATTGGAGAAAATAAGAAGTGGAAACCGTGGCAGAAAAACACCGCTAAAACAGCAATTGACATTACGGGCGCAGGAGTTGGAACAGCAGGAGCATTTGGAACAGGTATCATTAGTCCTTTAATAGCTCCAGTTACAGGAATTGTATTACTCGGTTTAGGTCACTTCTTGGGTGATAAGACAGGTGTCATGCGTGTTATAGGAGCTTCTATGTTTGGTTATGGATTAGCCAAAGTAACCCAGAAGGACGAATTAGATGAGACGATAGATGGTCTTACAATGGGCGCAATAGGAGCAAAAGCGAAACGACGTTTGGGTGAATTTAAAAATGAATGGATGAAAGCCTTCTTCATTGATAAAATAGTTAAACCCAAATCTAGCCAAGATAATTTGGCAATTGATGGTTTCGGAGCGATTGATTTGAGCGCAATGGATGCCATTGAGGAATCCGTCAAGCAATCTGCGATTCAACACGAAATGAATCAAATGGAAAGCCTGGAACAAAACTTCTTGGAAAACGCGGCAGATGAGGATGAGGATGAAATCAGTTTTGTAACTATTCCAGAAGATGAAATAGATCTATCAACGATTTAGCCGAATAAAAGCTATTCAGTAATCACTGAATAGCCAATCAAACACAATTAAAAAATCTTGGGGTAAAGTACCCCAAATGTCTAACAGCAAAATGTAGCTGTAAGGTAATCGGCTTGCCTAAAAACCACCTTGCGATTATCTAAAGGAACTAGGTAAGCTATTAACCGCGCTTATGCGCAAAAAATTCAAACAAAATGTTAGGAGAGATGATGGAGAGTGAGTACAACAACGTTGGAGAGTTGTTTGGAGTTGGGGAACTCGAACGTGCCACAAGGCACATGAATCCCAAAGAGAGAATTCGGACAATAAACCGAATTGCAAAACAAGTCAAGGGTTCAAGACGATCAAGGGCAGAAATGGAGAAGTTTTTTAAACAATTGCCATCCCATGTGAAGCAGGAATTGGTCAAAGGGTCATTACGTTTGGCAGATTGGACTATTTATAGCACCAAACCAATTCGATCAAAAACGATCAAGATGTTCGAACCTCAAGATGATAAAGAGGTAGGTATTAGAAATATATCTAATGCAAAACTACCTAAGAATACGGTCTTTTTAGTAAGTGGTATCATTTTGCTAACGGGGACAAATCCTGATGCAACTAATCCTGAAGGACAAAAGGCAATCAATTTCAAAAGTCTTTCAACTGTTCCTGCCATTGCAAACGGAGAGTTCAGTTTAAAGGCAAATAAAAAACAAATCGTACCTGAAAACCAGTCAAACAGACGATTTATTACAGATAATGACCACACTTTACAGTGGGGCTATTACAAATTAGATAATCCGCGATTAATTAAGGATGAAGAAGTGATTGAGTTCATTGTAGAATTGGGAACGCAGTTTCAAATTCCAGCAGATCAATACCTCTATGCAGCCCTTGACGGTACAGCAACAACTCCATAACACAAGCGAGCTTGTTTTACTAATCGATTTGACCTGCATAACACAGGTGAGCCTTTTTTACTAGGGGACTTGACTTAGCAGAACAAGTCTAATCGAACAGTAAAGCAAACAACATTTGAGTAAGACAAATGAAGTTTGGGGGAGTGGAAAGGATATGGAATTTGAGGAGATAGATTCCACTCCCCATATTAAAAACAATGAAGAAGATGAGTTATAAACACAATATCATAAAAGAACGCTTTGAGGTAGAGGTTAGTCAAGCGAACGAAGTGAAAAAAGCTACGTTTGAAATTGACAGCAATGCGACAAAAATCACTGGAATTTTATTAACCAGTAATAATGAAAAAGCACTTTACTATCGCGGATCACAAAAAATTCAGATCAACGATCAAGAATTATTTCCTGAAAATTTTGAATCCAAATTATTGATGTCAGGCTTGGGTGTTTCACCTAATCAACGAATGGTTAAAGTTGGAGCAATAAACAAGGGAAACGGACGGTTAGAAGTTTGGTATAAAGATGAAGATCATACAGAAGCTATTTTTGCACCCTATACTGTTTCAATTTATGTGTTCTCAAAAGTTTGTGAATAATGAGACGCATTTTAGCACATATAGAGAAGATTGAACGTGTTAGTAAAAAAATCATGTTTCAAATCAAATTACCCACAAATGTTACGGAGGTAAAAGGGATAATGGTTGAGGCTAATTTAAAAGTGAATTTCGGTGGAATACCACTTAACAAACATGTAGGACAATTAACGCTTCGAATACCCGAAAAGAGAGATGTATTCTATTCCAAGGAGGTGTTCTTGTCAGCTATTAATCAGAATAGATTTCAAAATATCGAAGTTCAAGGATTGAGTGCGGATAAAACTTGGATGACCAGTGGAACAAAAAGAGAATTTTTCAAGATTGATGTACCAGTGAGCAGGACAATTATTGAGGGGTTTTACGAGGATCAAAGACTAGAAAGTAAACAACATTATCAGTTGAATATTTATTTACAATTAGCATAACAAGAAGATGAACGAGGGAACGGCAATAGAGATAGCAAAATGCAAAATGAAGGAATTGAGTGTGGAAAACTACATTTTACGCTATCGTCATTTACGATTAGATGCCAATGAAAAGCGAGAGATCAAGGCAGAAAATCACATTTACATATTGACATACCCTTTCTATAATCTTCGCATTAAAAGTAAGGCAGGTATTTATGATCTAGCGGATGATGGTTTGAATGAATTACAACACGTTCATAGAGGTTTACTTCAATTAGAAAACCAATCTAATGTGCGATTAGATGTAAAATTCATACAAGCAATACCAATGAATGATAATCAAACAAAAAAACAATAAAAGATGATGGAAGAAGAGAGAGAAGAGTTGAGAGCGGAAACTTCTGGAGACTTTCAGCGTGAAACACGAGACAACGGGACACAAGTGTTTCGAGAGATTTATAGCGAAGGAGCGATAAAACGGTTGAGACATTTAATCAAAACTTCATGGAGCGAGGGGAATAAGAAGTTTTACTCCATTTTAATTGATGGTGAAAAGGTGGTGGAAAAAACATCAGACGTTAGAAAGTTTGATTCCTATGCCAAATACTTAAATCCATTTACCAAAGTGGTTACCGTACTCATGTACAAAGGCTATTCGTTCAACAATAATCGTTATGAATTTACAGTCAGTCATGGCTTATCAGGAGCCTTGGGTGGACAGTCACAAGAAGAGCGATTTCAAAAGATGGTCGCAGATTACAAAAAAGAGCAAGAATTTAAAGCGCTCAAATTAGAACTCAAAAAGAAAACCAAAAAGCTCAAGGAGTTAAAGGTAATGATAGAGCAGGTAGAAAGTGAAGACGAAAAGGAGAGTGACTTTGGCTTCGCTAAAGTTTCTGGAATGGTCAATCAAGCCTTGGGTATTGTGCATCAAATAAAAGGAGGCGCACCACCTGCATTAGGCAATGCACCTGCAAGTCAATTACAAGAAGAGGAGGTGATAATTGAGGCGGTTGAAGAGGAAGAGGAAAAGCCAAAGAAAAAGAAGAAAAAAACAGAAGAAGAACAACTCTTTGGTGTGTTATTTAAAAATCAAGGAGCGGAGCAAATAATCAGAATGACCAACTTCATGCAAAAGATGAGTGAACATCCTGATTTGAATGCAAAATTTCAAAAAGAGTTAAACAATAAATCAAAAGAAGAATTATGAAATTCAATTTAGTAATAGAAGGAGATAAAAAAGAAGCAACAGCTAAAGCTAATGCATTGGCAAAACTTGGTCGATACTTAGATGCTAAAACATTAACGGCACTTGCTGATGTGGTAAAGAATGATCCTCAAAAAGTAGACTTGGCAAAGAGCTTTTTAGGAATAAGCTAAAATTAAAAAAGTGAGGAGGAAAGTAGATGAGTGCAGTTATAACAAAGCTAGCTTTAAAAAAGACAGCTAATAAAGCAGGGAATACCCTGCAAACAAAAGTACGTGGCGCACCTGTTTGGCAATGGGCTTTGGGCGTTTCTTTAGCTGCTTTAACTGTGTATGGCACTGTTAGGGTGATCCGTTCAAAAATTGCTTCAACTGAAGATAGTCGCAGCTTCGGAACAGATGAACATTCTACATGGGCAAAGCAACTGAAAAATGCTATGGATGGTCCAGGAACAAATGAGGTGCAAATAAGAAAGGTACTACGCGAAATTCCATCACAGCAAGACTGGAAAAAAGTAAAAAAATCTTTTGGGAAACTATCCAAAGGAGGGAACCTTGTAACGCGGATGACATCAGAGCTTAGTTTAACCGAATTCAATGAAATGTTATCCATTATTCAATCTAAACCCGAAAAAGCAAAAGATGCAGGAGCCGTGATTTATGATCCGCATGGTTGGGCAAAACGAATTAATGCAGCGATCAATTACAATACTTGGGGATTTTTATGGGGGACAGATGAAGATGCCTTGACGGCAGTTGTCATGGATATACCAACTATACAAGCTTTTATGGATACGGCGGAAGTTTACAAAGAAGAATATGGTGCCCCTATAATGCAGGACATTAACGGCGATTTAAGTCCTGCTGAAATATTGGTATATCGACAAATGATTTTACAAAAACCAAGAGAATAGTTTAAAAATTAGAGAGAGATGGAAAGGAAGAGAAAAAAAACATATTTACTCATTGGTTTAGGGGTGGTTGCATTATCAGCAACGGGAGCAGCTTATTATTTCTTGAATCGAGGTGGTACAAATAGTAAAGATGCGGACTTGGATTTTTTGACCGAAACAAGTACTGCGCAATTTACTCTGCCTGAACCTAATAAACCTAGCACTGGCTCAAACCGTTCAGGGGATGTCAGTTCTAATAAAAGTAATTTCCCACTGAAAAGAGGAAGTCGAGGTAAGTTGGTTCAGCAACTGCAAGAAGCACTAATTAAAAGATATGGCAAAAGTGTTTTACCTAAATGGGGAGCTGATGGTTCATGGGGTGGTGAACTTGACAAAGCTTTGACCGATAACAATCACCCAAGGATAGTTACAAAAAGTTTGTTTCAAAAATTTGTGGGTGGTTCAACAGGGTCGTCAGCTTCATTATCAAACGAGGGGGCAAAGAAGGTTGCAAAGAACCTCAGGCTGTCAATCATAGGTAGCGATTTTGAAATGGCGAAGCGGGTTTTGGGTAGGATCAAAAATGTTTCGGCTTATAAAAAAGTGGCTAAAATATTCATTCAACAAGAGATTTATGGTGTGCGTAAAACGATCGTAAATGGGTTACTAGTTAAGTTCAATAGAGCCGATCAAAAGAAACAGCTCAACACGGCTTTCCACCGCATTGGATTAAAATATAATGGTCAACAATGGACGTTAAGTGGCATTGATTCCAACAAAAATTTGATTAGTGTGAGACGATCAACAATCTGGAATAAAGATGGGCAATCAATTGAGATTAAAGCAAACACGCTATTAGGCAAATTAATTCATAGTAATTCAGGAGTGACAGAATTTAGAACGTTTGATAACAAGCAATTATTTATTGATTCCAAAAACACAGCGTATGTCTAACAATGGATTGATTATTCATAAAATAAAAGCACTGGCAAGACGAAAAGGGTATCGAATTTTTAAGGATTATAAAAAGTTAAATATTTGGGGTTTTAGATCAAAAAATGTGATTCCCAATCAATTTGATGATGAATTGCATGTTTTCTTCGTCGAAGATCGACGGCCAGTTAGAAAGTGGAGACATTTTGTTTTTCCCGTTACAACTGATCCTGGTACTTATTGGCTCGATAATCCAATGAATCCACAAGGAACGGCAATGCTTGCACCGAATCAGTATTTAGACACCTATAAAATTGATTTGCACCGCGGTAAATATTATGCCCTTTGTCAACGATTGGGGAAGGTCGAAGTCATTCGTGATTACGACCGCGACGCAGTTCTTGATTTTTACAACGGAAAAAAAGAGACGGGAAAATTCGGGATCAATATTCATAGAGCCAGAAAAACGGGATCTACTTTTCGAGTTGACAATCATTCGGCAGGTTGTCAAGTATTCAAAAACGCAGCAGACTTCAATTTCTTTATGAAATTGTGTGAGATGCACCGCGAAATCCATGGAAATAAATTTTCCTATACGCTAGTCGATCAAAGAATTGAAACAAGAGCGACCTTGAAAAAGATTGCAATAATAGGAGGTTTAGCAGTAGCAATAACAGCAGGGTATTATTTAATAAACGATTAAACAATGAGAAAGATGAGAGAGAATTATTGTGTTTTATGTGAGCAGCCTTTTGAAATCGGCAGAATTGATAAAAGATACTGTTCAGCAAACTGTCGTAGTAAAGCATCAAAAAGCAGAATTAAGAAACAAGAAAAAAAGCAAGCTTTCCTTACTAAAAACAAAGAACTAGTTAGGCTATTCAAAAATGAATTCGAAGTTTTTAAAAGCAGTCTTTTATTAAGTGATCCAGTCATTCAAAAAGATCGAATCATTCAGTACTGGAAAGGAGCAATTCAAATGTCAGAAGCAGTTGGAAGCATTACAAACTGGAAAGCATTAGCCGAGTTTTATGAAATTTTAGAAATTCCTCTGGGCTACCAATTAACAGAAGTTGAGTACAATCAAATTACGGGGAAAAAAAATGGAATAATTGCAAAATCGATTGATTATGCTCGATTAACATTTGTATTGTCGTTCATTGGTTTTTTAGGCAGTATTGGATTTTACTTTGGTGTGTTGCGCGAGGTTTATAGTCCTGTTCGTGATCAACAAAAAATTGAAGTCTTGAAAGCACAAAATGCTGAATTAGAAAACACGGTAAACATTTTAGTGGAACAAGAAGCAGGGGAATGAATCAAAAAACACCAAATATAACTGCCAAAGAACAGCAATTTGTCCAAAAAGCAAAAAACGCATTGCGTTCGGGTGAGCGAAATACCCGTCCTGTCTTGCGCAAGTTGGCTAACACATTCGGTATTACAGATAAAACTAAAACCAAAGAACTCAGCGAACTAGCAATTGTGATGGCAGCGCGTGAGTTGGCACATAAAGATTTGTCCGTTAAACAGCGATACGACCAGATTGTAAGCTTATATAATCGTCAAGTTAACTTGTCGTTTAGAACTTCGCAAAGCGTTTTATTGCAACAATACTCAACCCCTGCTCCAATTGGTTTTTTAATGGGGATATTTTGTGAGGTGGATAAAAACAGAACCTTATTCGAACCATCAGCAGGAAATGGGCTATTAACCATTGCAGCCGATCCAAAACGGGTTGTAGTTAATGAAATTGATTTGACCCGAAGACAGAATTTAATAGCGCAAAATTACCAAAAAGTAATTGGTCAAGATGCTTCGGTACAATTTGTCGAATACCTAAGAACTTTTGATGCAGTAATCACAAATCCACCGTTTGGGAGATTAAGCGAGCCCGTTTATTACAGCACCTTTAAGATTAGCGAACTCGATCATCTTATGGCATTAATCGCATTAGATACTATGCGCAAAGATGGAAAAGCAGCCATCATTATCGGTGGACATACAAGATGGGATGAGAAGGGAAGAATCCAAAAGGGAAAGCAACGTGTCTTTTTTAACTATTTGCATAGCCGATATAATGTTGCAGATATTATAGCCATTAAAGGTAGCAAGCTATACTCCAGACAGGGTACATCATTTAACACTCGATTGATTTTAATTGATGGAGTAAAAGATGAACGTTCAGGTGTCGCTCCACTTAAAACAGAAAGAGCAGCAACGGTAATGACTTCATTCGATCAACTATTTGAACGTGTGATGGAGAATGTAAATACACAAGAGATGGGAAAGAAGGGATTAAACAGATGGGAAATTGAAGCATTGGAAATAGAGGCGGAATTGCTAGAGCAAACATTAGGTGCGCCTTATAATCCGTCTTCTGATGCTTGCGTGGTTCTTGATACGCAAGTACCCGACTCTATGAGTTTTGAAATGCACCAAGCCGTTCAATACGTTAAAGAGAATGTGGGAGGCGATATTGACAACTATGTTCGTCACCGTTTAGGATATCGAACAAAACTGGAATTATGTAAAGCTTTGTCTGCAGAACAAACGGATGCAGTGGCATTGGCGATTTACAATATCGAAGCCTTGAACCAATCAGTCATTATTGGCGATCAAACGGGAATAGGTAAAGGGCGTGTAGCAGCTTCTATCATTCGGTACGCAGTTGGTCAAGGAATAACGCCTATTTTCTTGACGGAAAAAGCAAATCTATTCTCAGATATTTACCGCGACTTAAAAGCAATTGGCTCAGATGGGTTACGTCCATTTATCATTAATTCACGTGATAGTAAAACCCATATTAAAGATGAGTTTGGAACGATTATTTATAGCGCATTAACGCCTAATGAACAGCAGCAAATTTTTGAATCAGGTAAAGTACCACAAGGGTACGATTATATTCTTGCGACTTATTCACAGTTCAATTCACCTTTGAAAAAACCAACCAAGCCCAATTATTTAAGAAACATAGTTAAGGGTAATATAATTGTCATGGATGAAAGTCACAACGCAAGTGGCTCATCTAATACAGGAATTTTCATGCAAGGGATTCTTGCACAAGCTGAAGGGGCAGCCTTTTTATCGGCAACCTTTGCCAAACGCCCAGATAATATGCCTTTGTACGCCATGAAAACGGCTATTTCAGAAGCGAATATGACCAAAGAAGAACTGGTTGAAGCAATTATTAATGGTGGTGTGGCCTTGCAGGAAATTATAGCCAGCCAACTGGTTGCAGAGGGTCAAATGATTCGTAGAGAACGCACGTATGAGGGAATCGAAGTTAACTATGAAACGTTGACCGATTTGGCTAAAGAACATAAACGAATCGCGGATAATATAACGGAAATCATTCGGGATATTATCAAATTTCAAACGACCCATATTGATAAACGTGTTGGAGAACTAGATGAGATAGCAGCAGCGGAAGGTAAGGAGGTTGATCTGAGAGAAGGGACAAATCAAGCAGGAGTTGACAACCTCCCTTACTTTTCCAAAGTGTTCAACATTATTAATCAAATGTTGTTCTCTATCAAGGCGGAAGCAGTTGCGAATCGAGCTATTGAGCGATTGAAAGAGGGTAAAAAACCCATTATTGCATTTTCCAGTACAATGGGAAGTTTTTTGGAACAACTTGATGATGGGCATGGTGGACAGGCAGTTGTTGGTGATACAGTTCGTGCAGATTTTGCAATTGTATTGGAGAAAGGTTTGGAAGGGGTTTTGCGTTACACCGAAATTGAACCAGATGGCAACAAAGAATTTAAAGAATTTGATTTGACTGAACTTTCTGCGGATGCACAAGCGGATTATGCGCGAATCATGGGTAAAATTCAAACAGTTTCAACGGGTATTACAATTTCGCCTATTGACGTAATCATTCAAAAGATCCAGAAAGCAGGATATTCAATTGCGGAGGTAACAGGGCGAAAACTTCGACTACAACTCAATCTGAATACAAGTATGGGTTTGATTAAAACACGTAAACGCGTAAATACAAATGATGCCTTTCGTGATTTTAACAATAACGAGGTAGATGTGTTACTGATTAACCAATCAGGAAGTACAGGAGCTTCGGCTCATGCAATTGTTACAGATAAAGTTTCGGCAGATCAGGTTAAGAAAAGAGTAATGATTGTTTTGCAACCTGAACTTGATATTAGTACAGAAGTACAAAAACGTGGACGGATTCACCGAACAGGGCAAATCCTTAAGCCCCAATACGATTATATCAACTCAGCTATTCCTGCCGAACAGCGATTAATGATGATGTTGCAAAAAAAGTTAAAATCTTTGGATGCCAATACCTCATCCAATCAAAAACAAAGTAATGATATTTTAGATGTTCCGGATTTTTTAAACAAGTATGGAGATGAAATTGTAATGACCTACTTAAAAGAGAACCCAGAGATAAATGAACTCTTAGGTGATCCTTTGAAAATTGGCGGTAGCAAAGAGATTAAAGATGGAGCAGCCCATAAAGTTTCAGGGCGTGTTGCGGTTCTATCAACTAAAATGCAGGAAGATTTTTACAGAGAAATCAAAGAGCAATATGATACCAAAGTTGCCTACCTAAAACAAACGGGAGATTATGATTTAGAGGTTGAGGAACTTGACCTAAAAGCACGGACGATCTCCGAGACTACAATCAAGATTGGTAAAGGTGGTTTTAGCAGTTTCGGAGAAGATAGCATTTTGGAAAAAGTAGAGGTAAACATATTAAAAAAGCCCTTCAAACGTGATGAACTTCAGCAACTCGTTACGAAGAATCTTACAGATGAATCACAGGCAAAAATCTTGGAAAAATTCGAGGATATTACGCACTCACTTTTAAATGCTAAAATTCGCGAGATTGAGCAGCGATATGACCGCTTAATTAAAGCTATTTCAAGCGAAAAAAAAGTGCAAAAACTAATTGATGCAGGTAAAAATGCATTGGCGGATGATCTTATTCGTGAGAGAACTAAAGAACTTGAATCGGCTAGGGTTAATCGAATTATTGATGAAGACAAAAAGGCAGCGAATAAAAGTGTTTATCTCCGCGGTTTATTCAAGTTCTTTCACATTGGTAAAAAATTGGCATATCCAATTGAATCATATGATGGCATAGCTGAAAATCAATTAGCAATCTTTACAGGGTTTCAAATTGATTACAGTAAAAAGAATCCATTTGCACCAAGTGCGGTTGGATTAAACTTTGCCATTGCAAATAGTCAACGCTATATCTCAATTCCTGCTAGTTATACCAAAGAAGTAAATGCAATAAAAGGAGCGAGTATTTCTGAAGTGGATTTAGGAATGAATACCACATTAAATGAATGGGAAGAACGCGTAAAAGAAAACACAAAAGATCGTGGTTTTCGCTACATGGTAACAGGTAATTTATTACAAGCCTTTGCTGAATTCAAGGGTAAATTAGTCAGCTACACCACCTTTGATAAGCAAGTCAAAAAAGGAATTCTTTTACCTGAAAACTGGGAAGTTGAAAAAGAAACAGATGGTAAAATCACCGTTCCTATAGCGAAAGCATTACGTGTTGTAAAATCTATGACATTGGGTTCAGCACTCAATGCAAGCGGGGATATGGCAATTTTCAAAACTACTGAAACTGAATATCGCATAGCAGTTCATCATTCAAAAAAGTATGGTGGGCAATTCTACTTAAACCAAGACTTGTTAAAGTTGGTTAATCGAGGCTTGTTTGAAAAAATTGGGGATCGTATGGTGGCTATATTGCCCTTTGATAAAATCGAAAATTTCTTGAATATTCTACAACGTGATCTAGGTGTAACGGTGAGCTTATATCAAAATCAAATAGATGCGGTTGGTTTAGTAAATACCAAAGTGAAACGAAAAGTAAAAATAGATCTTCCGCCACCTGAAGAAAAACCGAATAGTAAGGCAAGCATTAGCTTGCTTGAATTAGAAGCAGAAGCATTGGAACTGGAGTTAGAACTTTTATCATTTTAAATAGAAAAGACATGATTACTTATAAAAACTATTACAAGACAATTCAATCTAAAGGGTTGAAAAAAACTGATGTTCCAATGACACTCTGGAAAGGATGGGATTTTGTGGATAAGGTTTCTTTGAGTGGGGATTCATGGACAGCTTACCAAACGAGCGAACCGATTAAAAGAACAGTTGATTTGTATTTTTCAAAATTTGAAAATTTTTTGGAAAGCCAAAAGAAACCAACCCCTTCAACATTTGATGACATTGAAACAATTGAAGATGTCTTATTAGCTAGTAAAAATGTACGTCAAAAAATGCCAAGACACCAACAAAGATTCTTAGTAGATGAACATATTTCAGTTGTAAAAAAATTGGAAAAAGAATTAGCAGCGATTCCTAAAATGTACAGTCAAGATGGAAAAAACAATGATGAAACTGTTGTTTACGCCCATTATTTTCATGGACAATCGGATTGGTTTATTACCGAACAAAATACTAAGGAAGACCTATATTACGGATACACCATACTAAACGGTGATTCTCAGATGAGTGAACCAGGTAGTTTGAGTATTTCTGAATTTGTTAAAAATGGAAAAGTCGAACTAGATTTTCATTGGGAAAAAAAATCATTAGCAGAAGCACTTTACAAAGCTGATCCAGATTATTTCCCTTCTCCAAAAATCAATGGTAAGAAAGCAACAAATAAAGTTGCTAATAACCAAAAGAAATGGAACTCAAAGGTAGAAGTCAATTCAAAAAAAGTTGAAAAAATAAGTGATGAATTAAAATTCATGAAGCGTTTTGTTTATTTAAACAATAAAGCGAAAACACGTAATCAAATACGTCTTTTCATTGGGGCGTTGCAAAAATCAATTCGAGAGCGAAGTATTACAAAAACCTCGAAGTACGCTAAAGAAATAATTAGCATTCAGGACGATCTTCTAAAACTACATAAAGGTTTTAGAGATGAGACTGAAAAAATCGTAGTGGAAATCGCTGATAAAACCCGTGATAAATATCTTGGAATTTTAGGAATGGTGTCTGAAATGACTTCGGTAAAACTAATTAAGAGTTTTATCAATCTGCAAGGTAAAATAATCACCAATAAAAAGGCTCAATTTTTACTTGGCAGAATTAATCGTGCCGTTAATGCGAAAAAAGTAACGAAGAAAGATAAATATTGGGAGCAGATCAAGGCAATACTTGGCGATCTTGATCTATTCGTTAAAAAGAATAAAGGGCAAGGTATGATTCGTATTGAGCCGCAAGTCTTAAATGGGCTTGCAGGGATTGTTTCAGGTTGTGGTTGTAAAAACTCCTTAGACGGGTTTGATACCATACCAAATGATGTCATAATGAACAGTATGGATATTGTTGAGTTGAACTTTAAAAAATTAGATTTTAAAGGGAAATGGCGCAAATTTATTGGTAATCCGTCCAAAGGTTTTTCTGCAATGATTTTTGCAAAACCAAAGATGGGAAAATCAAACCTTTCAATTCAATGGGCAGGTTATTTAGCACGGAATCATGGAACAGTTCTTTATGTTGCAAAAGAGGAAGGTATAGATGATACTTTGCAAGATAAACTAATTTCTATGGGGGCAGCTCATCCAGATTTGTATGGTGTGGGTAGTTTACCAGATAATTTATCCAATTATGACTTTGTTTTCTTGGATAGTATTACCAAACTAGGACTAACACCAAGTGATCTGTCACAGCTTGAATCTAAATACCCGAACACGTCATTTATCGCAATTTTTCAAGTTACCAAAAGCGGGGAATTTAGAGGAAACAACGGATTTCAACATGATGTTGATGTAGTAATTGAAATACCTGAAAAGGGTAAGGCGATACAGTATGGTCGATTTAACCAAGGCGGTGAGATGGATGTATTTGATGATATGAGGGATTAATTAACACGAGAGAGATGGGGAGTAGAGAGAATAACAAATTCAAGAATGGTATAAAACTAATGCTTGCAAAAGTATTGACTTTTGAAAAATTTGACAAAATCAGCCACTATTGTTCTTCCAAAAGAGAATTGTACACCAATATAGTTAATAAAATCAATAATTATTTGGATTCATTCTGTGAATCCTATATATTTGAGAATAACGAACAGTCAAATCAATTTTTAACCCTGAATCAAGTGAAACAAATGTTGAATTATAGTGATAGCAGGTCTGCGCTTAGATGGTGTAATGAAAATGGAGTATTTGTAATCCATCAGGGAAACGCCAAAATTGTGAATAGGGTTGAATTCCTATTGGCTTTTCAAAAACCATTGATCGAACATTTGAAAAGAACCCATAAAAATTGGAAAGAGCGATTGTCCAATTATATGAACCTTAATTTGAATGATTCAATTTTAAGCGAGAATAATTCAGACACCAGTGAAACCCATGTGACCACGAATTATAAACCCAAATCGAAAATCGAGAAATCTTTTCTTAAAAATATGAAAGAATTATGAGCGAATTAAAACCATTAGTAATCGACAAAAGAGATTTAGTAAAAGGACTACATACCTATTGCTCAAAATGCAATCGACTTACTACAACGCGGAAATGTGGCAATACTGGAAAGCGCATATCCTCGTGTAAATCGCCTGAATATCATTTATTCAAAGTGATTAAGGAAGTGCCTAATTCGCCAACTAGAAAAAAGAAAACAAAACTCATAAATACTAGAGACATTTCAATTGCAATTAAGGAGAAAACACATTTCGAAAATGAACTAATCGCAAACAATTATCAAGACATTGATATCACTCCGAACACAATAGAAAAGCCTAGCTTCTTAATTGAATGTATGGCGATCTATATTGGGTATTTGAATGATGTAGGGATTGAAAAGCATAAGATCAAGAACAGAACTAGAGGGCATGTCGCAGGAGTTGAACGTTCTTTTAAGTACTTTGCTTTAGCCCTGAAATCAAATAGAATAGATCACACGATTCTTCGAATAGAAGAAATTAACGATAAAGTTGTCGGATTCTTTCACACATACCTAATTGAGAAGAAACGATTTGCAAACGCAACTTATAATAAGCATATCGCAACGTTAAGGCAGTTTTACAATTGGCTTATCGAAAAAAGGAAGTATGATATATCTAACCCCTTTATTGGGGTGAATAGACTATATGAATCCTTCTCTAAAGAGATAATTGAACCTCGTGAATTCAAAAAACTACTAAATACGGTCAAGCCCGAAAATGGAATTAAAACATTCACGAATGGACATAAGAAAAACATGTATCGCCCTTGGTTGAAAATTGCTTTCCGTATTGCCCTTGAAACAGGCTTACGTCGTGAAGAGTTTATGACCTTAACCTTTCAAAATATAGTTTCGGATAAGAGCGGAAAACCACAATTCATCAAAGTAGAGAATTTCAAGGTAAACCGATCAAAAGGTAATTTTGCAGATGAAGGACAATTCAAATTAATTCCGATCACTAGGGGAATGAATCTAATATTAAAAGAAATAGACTACTCGGAGAATCGAGATTCAGAAAGGTTTCTTATATCTCCAAACGATCCTAATTCGCGAAATACACTAATCAATAAAGTATCAAAATCATTCACTCATTTTTGGGAGTTGGCAGGACAGGATAAAAAAATTCAACTCAAAAATCTCAGAAAAACATACCTAACTGCATTAACAAATCATTTTGGTGATAGAGCCAATCTTATTAGCGATCATGCTGATATGAAAGTGCTGATGAAGCACTATGTTAACGACAAAAAAGTGATGGAACAAGCTAAGAGTTTTTCCGTGTTTTAATCCCCAAAAGTGACTCAATGTTTACTGGACATGTTTACTGTAGCGAAAAAGGCTTCCAAGTTTTGGAAGCCTTTTTTGTTTGAAATCCTTACTATCACTGATGTGGGCTATACTGGATTCGAACCAGTGACCCCTGCCCTGTCAAGGCAGTGCTCTGAACCAACTGAGCTAATAACCCAAATAAAAAGCTCTTTCCACTTAATAATTAAATTTAAAGAGCTTTTGTGGAGAATATCGGATTTGAACACAACAAATAACATTTCTTTACGCGCTGTAAATCAGTATGTTAATTAATCG
>CAKZON010000084.1 GCA_937136425.1 uncultured Crocinitomix sp. | reverse complement strand
GTCGAATGCGGTAGTCTTGAAAACTATTGTACCGCAAGGTACCGGGGGTTCGAATCCCTCATTCTCCGCAAGTGAAATTAAGGTCTAGCTTTTAGCTAGACCTTTTTTGTTGGAATGAATTTGATGGGTTTGTTTGATCTAGTTGGAGATGAGAAAAGGAGAACGAAGTGACCTTAATTTTAGCTTGTGTCATTTTATCCTATATGGGGTCACAAAGTAATCCCTCATTCTCCGCAGAAATTCAAAAAACCTTGAAGTTACTACACTTCAAGTTTTTTTTGTTTTGTAGGTGATAAATGGCGGAACTGACCTGAAAGCCTTCCTAGATAAAGGCTAGAGCAGGGTTCGACAATTTATCAGGTTTTCACACTATACATAAACAGCCTTTACTGCAGCGAAAAGTAATTTCCTGTGGATATGATAAGATTGCCTTTTGGAAGCAGGAGACTGAGGCTTTTTTGAAATTGACAGAGGTTATTTGTTTGGAAAGGATTGAGGGTTTAAAAAACTTGAGTAATATCTCATTTCGAGACTGCTTAAGTCTCGAATTTACTTTAACCCACTAATAATATAACTGTACAAATTGCCAATTGGCTTTTGATTTGTTTTAAGAAAATTTTTTGTAATAAAACGTGGTTTTTCAATCATTTCTCGACCGATCATTTCCTCAATTGTATCATAAAATTCAATTGACGTTTTCCCAACTAACAAGGGAGATAAGTCGTTGTCGTTTTTCCAAAACCTCATTATTTCTACAAATCCACTTAGATACAAATAGTCTTTGGTGAATCCACCTCCTCTAAAAATGCGTGTAACAATAGTATACGCATCATTTGATGGTACAGCATGATCATTTACCAAGTAATTAAAGCATTCTATAAAATTAGCTCCTGAACACATCATGTCCGTTATAATTACTCTAAAAGCAATTTTTTTCAGGCGACTCAATGTAATATTACCACTCAAAACTTCTGACAAAATAGCCAAACCTTCTTGTGTTCTAGTATTTACAGGATGGCCTAAATTGAAAATTTTTAGCGCTTGATTTGCCGAATTATAGGTCGTTACCATGTGGACACCGATTTCATGCTCAATCATTGCGTTTACTTGCTTTTGCGTAAACTTAGCATCAGGTCTCATCCGTATTAATTTTTGAGAATTTAATACCATTACCTGTGAAATAACACGTTTACTTAATTCTATTCTACTATCAATACCATAATCGTCAAGTGCCGTTTTAAATTGCTCTATAACACTGCCCATAGGAACAATCGGTGTCTTATTTGGTTCTGTTGGAATAGCTGGTAAATGCAATAAATAGTTGGCGTTTTTAATGTCTTTTTGACTTGGTCTTCCAAAATATCTCAACGAGTTGTATAAAAATTTTCGCGTATCTAAATTAGCCAGTAAGTCAATTTTATCAAAATAGCTGTTTATCACTGACTCATACATGTGTCTGATCGATACATCTGTAATATCTAATGTTCTCAATTGACTCAGTTGACGCTTAAGTTGATAAGGATCAATTTTAATTGGAGAATATTTGAATTCAGGTTCAACTGCGAATTTATTCCGAGTAAATTTTTTCTGCTCTGATCTTGAATTAATGGGGTTAACATAGGCCAATAACTCAAAACTCTTGACTAATTGAAATAGTTTTTTATCCAATTTGAGTAAAGCGGGATCATTATTTTTACCCAATAAATTGATGGATGCCTTAGAATTCCAGTTCGTGTATTGTTGTGTGAAAATCAACGCATTATTAATAATGGCTTGTTTTAAATTTTGCTGAATTTCTTTTACAATTTCTGGATAATCTTCTCCTGTAAGTTCATTACAGTATACTTTTTTAACTTCTGTTGCTAAAACAAGTGTTTTCTTAAACTTATTGGTTAAGGAAATGAGGTTATAGCCCCTTCCATTAAAAACGTCATTTTCTTTTGTTTCATTCGTAATATTTGGTAATTCAATTGCTTTCAATTCTTCCATCCAATGGTCAATAATTGAGGCAAATTGAGCACAGTCAATATTTTCTGTCCCAATATTAAATAAAGGCACCTCTTGTTCCCAACGTTGATAGTTGTAGGAATGTAAATCGTAAACAACACACCCATCATACAATGACTCTAGTTTATGTATGAGTGCATGTAGCACCTCATAGTAATCATGATGCTTTTTTAAGCTGATTTGTTTTTCTTTTACCGTTAATTTTCTTTTCCAAACCTTCTTTCCCCAAGCTTCTTCATAAATACAATCTTCAGGAGACCTGTTCAAATCATATTCAAAACGGGAATCATTGCCAATAATTGTAATCGGCATTGAACGAATAAAATCACCTGTATAAGGGTCTTCCTCAAACCAACGTTCATAATCATCTAGTGCAATTTTTTCTTTTAATTCTTTCCGAAGAGCGTTCCCATCATGAATTGCTGTACAACAATAAGGCACATATCTGTTTACCTTAATGGTAAAAGCATTATTTGGGGTTGTTGCTTCAAATGTTCTTTTCGCTTTAATTAATTCAATGATTTCGCTAACCTTTAAAACTTTCATAAATTAAACTAATTCAGAATTAAATGTTTTTATTGGGCTTTTTTTAGATGAAACAACTTGTTCTAAATAATCTAGAATGTTTTCTTGTAATTTCACCTTGTTCAGCTTATTGATATCTGTAATCGTCCCAGGACTCAATACATTAACCTCAATTAATTTTCCACTTATCAGATCTAGTCCAGCAAAGTAAATTCCATCACGTACTAATTTTTCCCCCACTTTTTTACAAAGAAGTTTATCCTGCTTTGTCAACTTATATTTCTCTACTGTTCCACCTGCTGAAATATTTGAACGAACATCATTTTTAGGAGGTTTTCTTCTGAGTGCGCCAATTGGTTTTCCATTTAACATCAAAACACGAACATCTCCATTTTCAGCACCTTCTATGTAATCTTGAATGATTACATAACTCGATTTATCCTTATCTCTATTAATATAAAAATCAAGCAATGAGCGAATGTTATGCATTGCAGATTTTTCAATTACAATTACGCCACTTCCACCATATCCATCTAATGGTTTGAGAATCATTTTATCATCTTCCGATTCTTCTATAACTTGTAATAAATAGTCTATATTTTTAGAAACATGCGTGGTAGGGATTAATTCTTTGTTTGGATCAAAGTATGCTGCGGTGTATATTTTATTGTTAGCCTCTCTCAAGCCATCAACAGCATTAATGATAAAGACATCATCCTTTATAGAATCTAAAAAATTAAGTACCAATGGGTCCAATGGTGGATTATCCCGCATAAAAATCACATCAAATTCACCAAGTGGTCGCATCTCATTTTCAAACTCCACAGCGTTATAAAATGATTGCATACTATGCGATATTTTTTCTTTATTGAGAATGCGTCTGCAAACGCTATGAGTAATACTTTCTCTAATTGTCAAACTTAAGGGAGAAGTAATCGAAACTTCATAACCTCTTTTTACGGCCTCATGTACAATTCTTATAGTAGAATTTTGCTTAGGGTTAATGCCTTCCCAAGAATACATGATAAAACATATCTTCATTTTTGTGATTGATTAAATTTTTAGTTTAAGATTGGTTGATTAATAATTGTGGTCATTATTTACAGCTTCTATTCCAGATTCTTTTGGTAGATTCTCCCTAAATTTCCGATAATGAAAAAGTGAAATTTCAATTAATTTTTCACGGATAAAAAACATCTTTGAAATAGAATAATTATAGTACAATCTCCTCCAAGTCACAAAGGATATAGACGTCAGAAAGCATTGTTGATTCAACAAAATAACGGCCCTGAAATAACTTGCCAATGCTACCTTCAGTATCTTTCAATTTAAAATCAACAATTAACTCTTTTTTTGACTTTGAAAAAGCAATTTTTTGCCCGTTACTCCTAACGAAACAAAACATGTTGTTTAGGAAACCTTCATACGTCAACTTTTCTTGTTTCATAGTGCTGTAATTTAAATGATTTACATTTTTAATAAGTATGCGAAAATGAGAGGTGCAACAATTGTAGCGTCAGATTCTATAATAAATTTAGGGGTATCAATATCCAACTTTCCCCAAGTGATTTTTTCGTTTGGCACTGCTCCTGAATAGGAACCATAACTCGTTGTTGAATCAGAGATTTGGCAGAAATAATTCCAAAATGGCGTATCGGTGATTTCCATGTCTTGATAGAGCATTGGAACAACACAAATTGGGAAATCGCCTGCTATTCCACCGCCAATTTGGAAGAAACCCACTCCGTTATCAGAATTATTCGTGTACCAATCCGCCAAATAGGTCATGTATTCTATGCCTGATTTCATGGTAGAAGCCTTTAATTCGCCTTTCATGACATAGGAAGCAAAAATATTCCCCATGGTGCTGTCTTCCCAACCGGGAACAATAATTGGTAAATTCTTTTCAGCAGCGGCATACATCCAACTATTCTTAATATCAATTTCATAATACTGCTCCAAAACTCCTGAGAGTAATAGTTTGTACATATATTCATGCGGTAAATAACGTTCTCCTTTATCATCAGCATCCTTCCAAATTTTAAAAATATGCTCTTGTAGTCTTCTAAAAGCCTCCTCTTCTGGTATGCACGTATCCGTCACTCGGTTTAGTCCTTTTTCCAATAAATCCCATTCATCTTGGGGCGTTAAGTCACGATAATTTGGAACGCGTTTATAATGAGAGTGTGCCACCAAATTCATAATATCCTCTTCTAAATTGGCGCCTGTACACGAAATAATTTGCACTTTATCTTTTCGAATAATTTCGGCAAAGATCTTTCCAATTTCTGCCGTACTCATGGCACCTGCGAGGGAAACAAGCATTTTGCCACCATTGGCTTGTTGCGTTTCATATCCTTTTGCTGCATCAACTAATGCAGCTGCGTTAAAGTGTAAAAAGTATTTTTCTATGAAATCGGTTATCGCACAATTCATTTCGCTCATTATTTAGTATTGCTATTTAATATTAATCGTCAAGATTTGTTTCGTTGAATTTATAACTCAACATTTTGTAATAGAGCTTGGCAGCTAAAAAGTCAGAAGCCTTTTCATTTTCGTTGGGACATAACTCAACAATGTCAAAACCAACCACATTTTTTTCTTGGAAAATGCGTTTTAAAAAATCCAAGGTTTCGTACCAAAACAAGCCTCCTGGTTCAGGTGTTCCAGTTGAGGGTAGAATAGAAGGATCGAACGCATCCAAATCAATGGTGATATAAACGTTTTCTGTCATCATATCCACCGCAGTACCCATCCAATATTCTTCTTCCTGCATTTCGTGAGCAAAAAAGGTCTGTTCTTTGTTCATCCACTTTAACTCGGTGGCATCCATACTTCTAATTCCCACTTGAACAAGGTTTGTATTTTTACTTGCTTCATGTAAAGCACAAGCATGATTGCATGAAGAACCTTTATACTCCATTCTAAGATCAGCATGAGCATCTAATTGCACAACAGTTAAGTCATGAAAACTTTCATTAAATGCTCTAATACTTCCGATTGATACCGAATGTTCTCCCCCAATCATAGTGACGAATTTTTTCTTAGTTATATTTCGCTTAATCTCTGTATAAACTGCCTCAACCATATCTTCAGGAGTTTCAAACCCATCCAACGGGTCAGTTAAGAACACGCCTTGTTTATATACCTGACTATCGGTTTCAATATCATACAATTCCATATTATCAGATGCCTCCAAAAAAGCTTTTGGTCCTTTGTCTGCACCTTTCTGCCATGTGCTTGTTCCGTCATAAGCGACAGGCACAAGTACTATTTTAGCATTTTCTAATTTTGCAAATTCGTCTGGAATTCCAGCGTAATTTTCTCTAGTCATAATACCCCAGTTTTTCTAAGAAATTTTCAGCAGTTTGTTGCTCGCTAAATAGTTTAGTAGTGATTTTATCGTTTTCGTCTTTTTGAATAAGAATGTGTTTTGGATTTGGAATTAGACAATGCTGTATGCCTCCATACCCTCCAATAGATTCTTGATATGCGCCCGTATTGAAAAAACCAATATAAAGTGGTTTATGCCGTGGGAATTTTGGCAGATAAATAGCATTTATGTGTTGCTCTGAATTATAATAATCGTCACTATCGCAAGTCAATCCGCCTAATAAAACCCGTTCATATTCTTTATCCCAATTGTTAATTGGAAGCATGACAAATCGTCGATTAATTGCCCAAGTATCAGGAAGTGTTGTAATAAAAGAGGAATCAATCATATTCCATTTTTCGCGATCATTCTGTTGTTTCTGATAAAGAACTTGATAAATTGCTCCTCCACTTTCTCCAACTGTATAAGAACCAAATTCAGTAAATATATTGGGGACCTCAACCGCTGCTTCGTCACAAACTAATTTTATTTGATAGATAATTTCAGAAATCATGTATTGATAATCGTAGTCAAAAGCCAAGGAGTTTTTAATTGGAAAACCGCCTCCGATATTCAAACTGTCAAGTGATGGACATATTTTTTTGAGTGCTGTATAAACGTTTAAACATTTGCGTAATTCATTCCAATAATAGGCATTGTCTTTAATTCCTGTATTGATGAAAAAATGTAACATCTTCAACTCAATTTTGGAATCATTTTTTACGGTATTTTCAAAAAATGGGACAATGTTTTTATATCCAATTCCTAAGCGGCTGGTGTAAAATTCGAATTTTGGTTCCTCTTCAGAAGCAATGCGGATTCCTATTTGATAGTTACCCTCAATCTGATTATTTAAAAGGGAAATCTCTTCATAATTATCGATAATTGGAATACAATTTTTATGACCCGAATTAATCAAACTTGCAATATTTTCTATATACTGATCTCGTTTGAATCCATTACACAAAACGTAAGTATGATTTTGAATTGTGCCCGCTTGTTTTAATTTTTGGACAATGTCCAAATCAAAGGCTGATGATGTTTCTAGATGTACATTATTGGTTAAAACTTCGTCTAATACATGTTTAAAATGCGAGCTTTTGGTGCAGTAGCAATAATTGTAGTGTCCTTTATAATTGTTCTCTGCCATAGCCTGCACAAACCATTTTTTAGCTTGTTGAATATTTTCTGAAATTTTCGGTAAATAACTAAACTTTAAAGGCGTGCCATATTGCTCAATCAATGCCATTAAATCAATCCCATGAAATTCTAAGTTTTCCTGAGCGGTTAAGGAAAATTCTGCCTGTGGAAAATCGAAGGTTTGTTCGATTAAATCACGATAACGGTTTTTCATTGATTAAAGATCTCTTGTGGTTTATTGAAGGTTTTAAATTCCAAGTAATAACCATTGGGATCTTTCACAAAAAATGATTCATGCTCCCCAACTTTATCACCTAAAAAGGCAGTTGGTTCTATTTCTAAATAAGGCTTTGCCCAATGTTTTTTCAATTGAGCCTCCCATTCCTTTCGGTCAAGAATAACACCGATATGAAAAAGTGGTAAACGCTTATCGTCTAAGGAATAAAATCGGGTGACAATTTTTGATTTACTGTCCTCAGCAAAGGTGATTTGATTTCCAAATAGGCTGATATCAATCCAGTTATGTGCCTCTCTTCCACATAAAAATCCTAACTCATTAATGTAAAATGCCTTGGTTGCCACTATGTCTTGGCAAGGCAATGATAGGTGAAAATTACTTGTGTTCATTTAATCAATTATATGTTGTTATTCACTTTCTAAATCGGGTTCTTCAAAATTTTCATCTGATTCGATTTCAACGTCCAACTTTATGGGGATTGGAATAGTACCTTTCATGTCCCATTCAATTAAATAGGTGTCTCCGTCATGTTCAAATACAAATCCGTCAAAAAGGTATCCCTTAATAAGGTGTTTCATTTCGACTAATTGATCTTCTACTCCATCAGGAAACTGGGCATAAATTGCCTTCTTGATCGTTGGATTTAATTTTTTAAATTTTGTGATTATTCGTTTGCTCATAACGCCTTATTTGCTCGCTAGATAAATTGAATTTTATAGATTCTTTGAGTAGGGATTGTTACGCCTTTTTTTAAGATAACTTCGGTATCAGTTACACCCCAAATTGTTGTATGAACTTGTTTTAATCCTTCAATATCTTGAAATAAAATTTTAACTTTATGGTGTTCAATATTTCCCAATGCACTCGCTTTATCCAGTTGTCTTTCACGTTTTTTTCGCTCATCTTTAGAAAACAAGATGTCGTCATCTGGAAAATGTAAAAGAAAAACATCCTCCTTTTGTATTTCTATTATCTGTTTATCCGTCTCCATTCTTTAAGCTAATTAATACTTAAACAAATGTGGAAAATGAAATCTGAAAAAAAACTGGAGTAATTTTGGAGAATTTTGGGAGAAATTCTGGAGAAATTCTGAATTAATTAAAAGCGTATTTCGATTCTATGCTCACCTTTAGCATGTTCATAAGAAAGTTGAATCCCACTTACTTCGCAAATTCTGGAAATAATTGACAGCCCTAGACCAATTGAATCTGAATTATTCGCTCCAACCTCAAATCGTTCAAAAAGTCGATCCGTTGACGTATCAACAACCAATCCTGAATTTATGATTTGAATACCATTTTCATTAGATAATTCATTAATTCGAATATATCCCTTGGAGACATTATGAATGACAGCATTTTTAATAATGTTTTTTATTAAAAGATAGGCTAGGTTTTCGTTCATATTGAACTGAATATCCTCCTTTATATCTTTGCGTACGCTTAACTCATCCACACGGATTTGATCTTCAAATAAATCCAAAGTTTCATTTAAAATGTCATTAAAGGAAATCACTGACTTATCTTGATAATGATTGTAATCAATTTTAGAGAGTAAAACAAGGGATTGATTCACACGTGTCAATCGATCCAATTTTAGCATCATATCGTTAATTAATATAAAATCATTTTTTTCAATATTTGGTGATTGAATGAGTAATTCTAATTTTCCACGAATTATAGCAATTGGTGTCATTAGTTCATGGCTAACATTTTCAATATATCTTTTCTGTTCACTATAATCGGCTTGTATTTGACCAACCAATTGAGATAATTCAATTTGAATATCGGTAATGTTTACAAAATCATATTTCTGAATGATATGTGATTCTTCACTCTCATAATTTCCCTTTTTTATTTGTTTAATAAATCGGCCAAATGAAAGTTTAATGCGGTTCGTATTGAGTTTTTCGTAAATTAATAGTGCCGCGATTTCAACTACAAAAAATAGGGGTAAAACTACCCAATTATTTTTGAAAGAAAAGGCTGAAAACCAGTCATACAAGAACATTGTAAAAATCAGTAACAACTGTGACACAACCAGTATCACGGCAATCATAATTAGGTTATATCTACTCAGTTTCACGTTCAGAAAATTTATATCCAATTCCGTAAATCGTGTGGATGTAATCCTTACCACCTTTTTCAAGTATTTTTTTTCGAAGATTTTTTAGATGGGAATAGATAAAGTCATAAGAGTCTGATCGGTCAATAAAATCGCCCCAAATATGCTCTGAAATGGATTGCTTGGTTAAAACCCTATTCTTGTTGATGAGTAAGTAAAGCAATAATTCATACTCTTTTTTAGTCAGCTTAATGCTTTTTCCATTTACCTTAACCTCTTGGCCTGCGGTATCAACATTGATTTCGTTAAAGGAAATGAGGTTATCTCCTTCGTATTTATTTCGTCTAACTACCGATTTGATTCGGGCGTTTAATTCAGATAGGTGGAAAGGTTTTGTAAGATAATCATCCGCCCCAATTTCCAACCCAGCCACTTTCGTTTCAATAGAACTATTTGCGGAAAGAATAATTACTCCTGTCGTTTTATTCTTTTGTTTAATTATTTCGAGTAAACCAATCCCATCTCCGTCGGGTAAATTCAAGTCTAAAAGGATACAGTCGTATTCGAACGAACTGATTTTATTGAAACCTTCCCTATAATTTTTTGCTTTTTCAATAACGTAACCAAAAGAATCAAAATACTTCAATACTGTTCTTAGCAATTCAACATCATCCTCAACAATAAGCAGTTTCATATTTAAACTTTAAAGGCTAAATATATTGAATTCTAATATAGGTTGTTTATTTGAAGGTATTGTATTGATACATTTAAGTGTTGTATTACTTATCACATTGTTTTAGTCAAAATAAGTTTTCACCTCCCCAAAAACCTCCTCCAAGGTCTTTAAATTCTCAATTACCTCCGCAAAACAGCTTCGGTTTTCAAAGAAAACGGGGTTCGATAACAGTCCCCCTCTCTGCGCAGAAAGAAAACCAAGCATTTTATGCTTGGTTTTTTTGTTGGAGCAAGTTCGAGACAATGAAAAAGTGTAAACAATTCTTATTTTACCTAATTATTTTGCATTATTAGGTGTTTGGATAGCATTTCCTATTGCTGATTTTTTCTCAACTGTTGTGACAGGATATTTCTTAAACAAAGAGTTAAAGCATTATTTTGGATTATCTAAAGTGGGAAACGAAAATTGAAGTATGAGCTGTAAACATTTAAAAGGTTTTAAAACCAGTAGATAAATACGAATGTGTGAAAAATGATTGGGTATGGTGTAATAAAGATGGAGAAGCTGCACAATATCAAGACATTAATTGATGTCAAAACAATTTTTCGGTCTAAGTCAAATAAGGGGTTTTACCCTCATATACATGCATGATTGAAATAGATTTGAAATTGAAAAAACGACTATTATGAAAGTAGAAATAAAAGAAGCAAACAGTAAAGGTTCGGCTTTTATAGCTGAAAATGGTGAAAATATCGCTGAAATGACTTACTCCATTGCCTCAGCGGAGCTAATTATAATAGACCATACAGAAGTAAAAGCATCACTACAAGGGAAAGGTGCAGGAAAAGCATTATTGATGGAAATAATTGAAAAAGCAAGAAGAGAAAACATTAAGATACTCCCTCTCTGCCCTTTTGCAAAATCTGTATTTGATAAAGACGATAGCATTAGTGATGTTCTTAGATAAAAGCAGTGCCATTGAAAGTTATACTCTCATTCTGGCACTGCTTATTAGTTAAATATGATTGTTGTAATTAAAAATTACTCTAATCAAAAACGCTCTATTCTATCACAATTTTATCAGATTTTAAAACGGAATCTCCATCCACAACCTTATAGATATAAATACCAGAATTGAAGTTATTCAGGTCAATTCTTTTAGAGTCATTTATTTGAACCGCTTCTTGGAGCACTATTCTGCCCTGCAAATCAGTAATAACTAACCTGAGGTTGTCGTGGGTTTCCCCATCCGCAATATATGATGTTGTTATTGTGGTATAATTACTTGCGGGGTTTGGCATAATATTGATATTAATCTCGGGTGAAATTGACGTATTATTTAGAAGTGTCTCATCACCTTCCACAGATGTTCTACGCACAGCATATTCGCATAGATTTGAGCACAATGTTTCACTCCAATCAGAATATGTAAGCGGTTCAATTGAACAAATCGTGCGTACCTTCCATGAATAACAAGCATTTGGACTTAAGCTAGCGCGATAAGTTTCCGTAGTTGAAACCACCTCTGTTACTACTGGGTCTCCGGTCATGCAACATTCAGGATCGTTATAAGTTATACTTAATTCATATCCAATAGCTCCAAACACTGGATCCCAGCTTACAGTTTTCTCACCTGTGAATGGGTTTATTTCGCATTCTAAATTTTCAGGGGTCGGGCAACAATAACAATCAAAACGAAGTGAGTCTAAATTAATACTTCCATCTGCTGGTCTATAATAAGTAAATGCAATCATAGAAGTTGAACCTTCCCAATTTACCCAAGCGCGTGTATCCATTCCACCTGCAGGGTAGGCATTCGGTGTCGCGTATTCGAACATCACCCCACCTGCATCACTGATATCTGTCGGAAAAGGTGTTGGATCGAATACAATATAATCAGAAGGAAAACCTTGATCCAGATCATCAATGAGTAAACTCACGTTGCAAACTGGTTCAGAAAAAGTCAACATAACAGGAATGTAGCCAATAGGATCTGAGATATCCGCAGGAAGTTGAACTGATGACGAATTTTCAATATGGTTTGTTGGACCAGTAACCAATGTGATTGTCATTGGCGTTCCGCAGGCATTAGTAATTGTAGTACTCACATTATTTGCTGGATTACTTGCCCAAGAAAAATCCATTGAGACAGTTTGACTATTCCCTTTGGAAAGTCCGAAACACATAATACATGTGAAGAGTAAAATTTTTAAGTTTTTCATAATAAATAAAATTTTGTTTTTAATTAATGATTCAG
This sequence comes from uncultured Crocinitomix sp., assembly GCA_937136425.1. Classification (GTDB taxonomy): domain Bacteria; phylum Bacteroidota; class Bacteroidia; order Flavobacteriales_D; family Crocinitomicaceae; genus Crocinitomix. The sequence goes on along the minus strand of CAKZON010000084.1, from coordinate 24,035 downwards.
TCGCAAAGATCAGTATAACAACAACTTACTGATTAATGATTTGTAACTAAAAATTAAACAGTTGTAATAATTTTGAATACTTTAGGAGAAGTTGGAGGGTATTCCGCCGGTTGAGAAACAGGAAATTCAGAAATTAAGCGTTACGAATAGAAATAATATACTTCCAAAAATTATATGGTTCGCGTTTATATCAAATTGAAGGGCTTATTTTGAATGTTCAGCTATTATTTTTTCTGTATTGCCCTGGGGTTACTTCGAATTCTTTTTTAAAGATTTGATTAAAAGCCTGGGAACTATTGAAACCACATGCGATAGAAATATCAGCTATACTCATTCTAGACTCCATTAGCATAGTTAAAGCTCTGCTTAGTCTATAATTCCTTATATACTCCCCTGTTCCTTTTCCTGTATAGTTTTTGATTTTAATATGAACGCTATTTCTGTTTAAAGCTAATTCCTTGCAAAACTCATTGACAGTAAAATCACCATTGCTATAATTAGACTCCAAAATAGACTGAACTTTCTCTAAAAATTCAGAATCCAATTTTGAAATTAAATTGTCTCTCTTTATAAACCTTAAAGGATTTTCTAGATATAATTTTTGTAGTTTTTTTCTTTGTCTAAGCAAGTTGAAAATCCGTGATTTAAGTTCTTCTTTATTAAAAGGTTTTACTAAATAATCATCAGCATCTTGATCCAATCCTTGAATCCGACTATCAGAACCTGCCTTTGCGGTTAAGAGAATAATAGGTATATGACTTGTTTCAAAATTGTTTTTAAGAGCATTCAATAATTCAAACCCATCTTTCACTGGCATCATAAGGTCACTTATAATTAAATCAGGTTGATTTTCAATAGCCATCTGTTCTCCTACTTCACCATTCTCTGCAAATAGAAGTCTAAACTCATCTTGTAAAATAGTTCCAAGTAAATTTCTCATTTCAGCATTGTCCTCAGCAATTAATAACAATGGCAAGTGCGAATTCGGGTTTTGATTAGGTTTTAGAATGCTCGCATGTTCATTCGGTACAATAGCATCAGGTTCAATGAACAATTCTTTTTCTTCAATAATGCGACTTTGAGGTAGTTCAACACGAAAAGTGACGCTATTTTCAATTGTATTGTCAACCTCAATAATTCCATGATGTAAATCTACTATTTGTTTACACAGAGAAAGACCTATTCCGTTGCCCGTATATTCTGTTTCACTCCCTCTATAATAACGATCAAATAGATGTGGAAAATCTTTTGAATCGATATTTTTCCCCGTATTGGTTACCTCTATTTGTATCCCAAACTTCAACGAATAAGCAATTTGACAGGTAACTTTGCCGCCTTCTGCTGTATGATAATAAGCATTCTTCAGTAAATTATTCAAAACTATTTTTAATCTATATTCATCTCCATTGAATGACAGGTTAGGTAAAGAATTTGCCCAATGCAAATCAATTTTTTTCTCCTTAAAAAGAGACTTGAAATTTGTTTTAATTGACGCAAAGAAATGGTGCAAATTGAATATTGATTCATTTAATTGAAACTCACCTTTAGTTATTTTGGCTAATTCCAATAATTCATCAACCATCTTTAATAATTCATCCGTATTGGTTAAAATGCCATCCAGTAAAGGTTTTTCTTCAGAAGGAAGCCGATCCATCATAATTTGAACGGGGACTTTAATTAAAGTTAATGGTGTCCTAAACTCATGCGATATATTGGCAAACAAAGTGTTTTTAACCTCTGCAAGTTCTGCCTTTTGTTTCGATTCAATATTTTCAAGTTCCAATTCAATTTGTTTGGATTTCATTAAGAGTTCATTTTTTTCTTTTTTAAGGCGAATACGGCGAAAAGTGAAATACCCCAAAGCCAAAATGAAAACAACTACAATTCCCATTATAATATTAAACTGTTGTCTAATACGTGAAGTATTGCTTTCTTGGATTAACTGTAAATCCTGAATCTCTTGTTGTTTCTTTAAATCTTCAATTTCGGCTTCTTTTTGAGCTATTTCATAATCGGATTGAATTTTAAGTGTTTGGCTTTTAATTTGATTTTTGATATTATCTTCAATACGATTTGCACTTTCAAGCGCCTCAATAGCATTTTTATACTGTCCTATATTTTTGTACGCCAAACATAACAGTTCGTAGGCTGTCTTATGATTTTTGTTCATTTCGTCAAGTGGGGTCGTTTTGAAATATTCATTCATTAATTTGACACCTTCTTCATAGTCCTTTTGTAAAATTCTTAGATGACCAACCGCAAGGTTAAAAGGAGTGAATCCTGGAACATTCAATAGGTCTTTGTCATGACTTAGCAATACTTCTAATTGTTTTTCGGCATTTTCAACATCTTCTAGATGAATGTATATTTCCAATATATCATACTCAAGATAAATTATTTCACGTTCGGTTATATTTGTTCCCTTTAGGCTTTCAAGCTCATCCTCAATTATTTTTAATGCCTTTTCATGCTGACCTAAATCTCCATATACATGTCCTAATGAGCGATTATTTTGAGCTTTTAAAATTATTTTATGCTCTGTGTCTGGCAATTCATTAATCGCCTGTGCATTATCGAGCAGAACTTCTTCAGCCTTTTCATATTCGAATATGTTTGAATAGAGGAGTCCTAAGAATAATTGAAGCTTAATTTTTTCAGTATGTTCCTCAAGCAATTCAGCCAAAGGGATACTTTTTAAAATATAATGTATCCCTTTTTCATACTCTCCTGTTATGATTAGTGATGTAGCTAGTTTCCTTAAAACAATAATTCTTTCAGCATTATACCCTAGTTTGTCAGTAATACTGTCTGCAACCAAAAATGCATCTAACATTTTTGTCGTATCCTTGAGGGACCAATAGGAATATCCGAGTTGGTTGTATGTAGTTGCCAATACTCTTGAGCTGCCATAATTTTCAGCTTCATTTAAAACCACATCTATATAATGCCTTGCTGAATCCTCATAAGAAATACCAGCATAACCATTTGCTAAATAACGAGCTACTTGAGACTTTAATTTTGGGTTCTTCCACAACAAGGCTTTTTCATAAGCATCATAATAAGCTTCAAACGATTCCTTTGTTCCTGCCTTATGTCTAACTATTTCAGTCAACACAATATTTGACGAATCGCTAGATTCCCTACGATAAAATTTTGCTGAATCTAAGGCATTCGTGTAATACGCATCAATTGTACCTAGTTCATGTCTTGCGGCACCATACCATGCTTTTCCTAAGAGGTCGTCATCTTGCAATTGCTCAGCTTCATTAAGCAATTCTATGGCTAGATGCTGCGAATTCTCTTTTCTTTCAGTCTGCCTGACACATTCGATATAAATATTGTTTGCTAAAAATGCATCTTTGGCGTAACCGTTTTGTTTAAACCAAAAAACACAAGATTTCAGAATTGGTTTATATTTATAGATAGGACTATTCTCCTTAGCCGACTTAGTTCCGCAGTATAAACTCTTGTAATATCCCCAATCATATCCATATTTTTTAGAGAGAATTGCAGCTTCTTTTGCATAATTAAGCGCCGTCTTTAAATTAAACTGATTGTAGCCTTCTGACAGTTCTAAAAGTGTATTGATTCTTGAAATGCCTTTTTCTTTCTCAAGTTGAATTTCCAAGTTATCTAATTGTTCGTGCGAATAGATTTGCCCATATAGGTTCAAACAGCATATCAAAAATGGAATGCAAAACAAGATTCTTTTAATCATAATAAAAATGAGGTAACTAATAACGCAGTCAATAAATCTAGTTAGAAATTATTCAACTTATACGGTATATAATGTAAAACCAATACGATAATTAGTTAAAATTCGTTGGACTCATAACCCAACGAGCTGGAAAGATTTTTATTTCACTTAAAACATCCGATAAATTCTTTAAATCCTTAATAAACTTCGTGAAAGAAAAGAGAGTTTGAGAACAGTTTCCTTAACACCGAATAAACTGAACTTCGAGAACCTCAGTCCGCCGTTTATGGAAATAGAAAAGCCCCCATTCTCCGCAATAAAAACAAAAGGCTGCCTGAAATTACTTTCAAGACAGCCTCATTTAATAGAAAACAATATTAAAGCTTAACTCTACCCTTCTTTATTGAACAGCAGATTTAATCACAATTTTTTCAGTTACTATTTCATTATTATCAAAATTGATTTGAGCAAAATAGAGTCCATCTGGGAGGTGAGTTAATGCTATTTCTTCAAACCCTAGTATTTGTGTGTGCACTTTTTTCCCATCCAAACTGAACACCTCTATTCTGTTAATTTTTTCTGTTGCTGTTAATTGGAATTTTCCATTTGAAGGATTTGGCCATATTGAAATACTTGCGTTTTCATGCGCTGCTGATTGAATAGATGCATTGTCACAATAATCACTTGTATAACCTGAACGTGCATATTCGCAAGCTGTTTCTACTGCTATTTCTTGTATTCTAAATCTTGCAACACTATCAACAATGCAGTATTCATCTGTGTAAGAACCTCCTCTAATAGAATCTTGACCAATTGGAATTGTATTATAAACGACAACAGACATTAAACAAGCAATTAGATAATTTCCTTCATGAGACAAGTGAATCCCATCAGGTTCAAAAAACTGAGAAATTGAAGTATAACTGCCAATAGGTCCCTCCTGTAATTCGTCATATAAATTCATCATGGCAATGTTACCTGGAATAATGTTTACGGTTCCTCCGCCCAACTCCAATTCTGTCTCATCTGCAATATTTTCCCAAACAGGAAGCAACGTGTCCAATGTATTTCTCCAATCCTCTCCATCTGCCACGTCTCCTTCCCAAGTCGCGTATAAATACTTTTCTATACTTGGGTTTCCCTCTTGCCCTAATTCAATAAAATTGGTCATGTATTTTACAACCGTATCAGTATGATAATTTCTTATTGGAACAGCTTCTGTAATCACTAAATGATCATAAGGATTTAATAGTTCAACAAGATGGTTCGATCCTCTATCGACCTCTGCTCCAAGAATTGGATCCCAAATTGGATGGGGATTATAACCTGTATCATGCCAATTTAATTGTAGCGAAGCTCCAATATTGATATGATGCTTAAAGAAATTTGGAACTTCTGCCAAATCTTGAATTTTCCATACTTGGTAAGGAATATTTATGTTTACTAAACTATGCCCAACATAATAAACCGTTTCTTGTGCGTAGTTAGTAAAAGAGTTTAGCAATAAAATCCCTATCGTACTTAAGTTCAATAATTTTTTTTTCATTCGTAAAAGAGTTAGTTGTTTATAAAATTGTAATGCTTTAATAGGAATTATTTCCCTAATTCATTTTTACAAAACGGGTTGTATTTAACCCATCTTCAGTTTTAACTTGTAGTAAATAAACTCCAGGCTTTAGAGTAGTAATATTGATTTGATTTCCAACTATTGAAGAATCTGAAAGCATTTCTTTTCCTGATAAATCAAAAATGTGGAAATCCAGAATTTCTTTTGCTTCATTGCCAATAAAAAGAGCATTTTTAGCAGGGTTTGGATAAACAGATAAATTAACTTGGTTAACCTCTTCAGCAATAGTAGAAAGCGACCCTTTCAGTCGCCACAATTCACTCTCCACACTTGTATAATCAGCATTAAAATATAAATAGCCATTGAACTCAGTAAAACTATAAGTACTGGCCAACGGGCTAAAATTAGGAGCAATAGCAGGAAGCAACACTACTGTTCCATCCTCTGTTCCATCTGTCACCCATAATTCAGAACCATTAGATCCATCTATCGCTGAAAAATATAATTTACCGTTAAAAATCGTGAAATTTCTTACTCCCGAAAAACCTGAGCCAGGGTTGATATCTTTCAATAATTGAGTGCCTTCTAGTGTTCCGTCTGTTGTCCAAAGCTCTGAACCAACCGTACCATTATTTGCACCGAAATAAATCCGATCATTAAACTCAAAAAGGTGTAAAGGGTTTGATCCTTCCACCCCTAAATTTATATCCATTAAAAGCTCTGTCCCCTCAGTTGTTCCATCTGTTCCCCAAAGCTCCGATCCATTTGAACCGTCATTAGCGGCGAAAAGCATTTTATCATTTAAAACGGTATAGAATTCTGAGTATGAACTTCCTGTCGGATTAATATCTCTTAACAGCACAGTACCATCAGTTGTACCATCCGTCATCCAAATTTCATCACCTACATCTGATGTCGCATAAAAAAATATCTTATCATTAAAGAGTGTCAGACCTCCAATCCAAGAACTTCCTGCTCCAACCTGAATGTCTTTTATCAATTCTGTCCCTATCGCTGTACCGTCAGTCACCCAAAGTTCATCACCTACCTCCCCGTTATTTGCAGAAAAATACAATTTGTCATTCAACTCTTTAAAATTTCTTGGAATTGAAGAACCACTACCAGGCGAGATATCTCTTAGCATTTGTGTGCCTTCGGTAGTTCCATCACTTACCCAAAGTTCAGTCCCATCAACACCATTGTCTGCACTGAAATAGAGTTTTTCATTGAATTTTGTAATATTATTGATATTTGCTGAAGTAGCCCCTGGATATATATCTATAACCATATCGGTTCCCAAACTGGTCCCATCTGACACCCATAATTCATAACCACTTGTACCATTAGTTGCTTTAAAATAAAGTTTATCGCCTAACTCTATTAAATCAGTCACACTTCCTCCTACTGCCCCAGGAAGAAGATCTTTCACCAAATAAGTTTCTTCTTCTAAACCATTGGTCGCCCATAGTTCATTGCCATTGATTCCATCATCAGCAGCAAAGAATAACAGATCATCTACAACTGTATGATTAGAGCTATTGGAACCTCCACTTTCATTGATATCTCTAAACAAAGTAATTTCTTGAGAATTTCCATACAACGCTATTAATAATATAGCTTGTAAGAGTAATTTTTTTTTCATCAGTTTTAGTATTTTTTATTCGATAAAATTAGACTGGTAGCCGAAAAAACGACGTACCATTTTGTAACAGAATTCGTGCATAGTGTAACAATTGCTACACTTTCATGCTTTTCACAGGATAACCTTTAAAGAGTGTGAGATTCATCCTGCATTTTCAAAATGAATTAATCACATATATTACCTGAAGCATTTCCACTAAAGGTATTTTCGGTTTGCGTTAAATCTCCGTGTTGAGTTGGGGAAAATGTTTCGTTATAAATTCCGCAACCACCGCTATTATTTAATGAACAACCTTCCACCGTTACTTTGCCTAAGTTCCCGGCCCAATAAAAAACTCCAATATTAGCACTTCCATTACAGCCTGCAGCTAAGAAAATCTCATTTCCCCCTTCACTTATGTCACAATTTCTAATAAAATTGTCTGTATTTGCTTCTATTAAAATTCCTCTCCATGAAGAAAACCCAGGACTTTGACCTCTTATCGTTATTCTGTTTTCAGCAAGATGACCAATAGCGGTGAAGGTTCCTTCTTTACAATTTATCATGGTTCCATCTCCCATTATTAACTCCACTCCAAAATCCAAACTTAAACTGGCTGAAGGATTATTTAGCCTTATTCCTCTAGAAAGAAAATAGGGTCCATTCTCATTCGCCCAAGTATGTGTACTTCCATCTGAAATGGTTTCAATACTAGCATCAAAGGAATCTTGGTAGATACCGTCAAAGCCATTTCCTGTGAACGAGGTTACTACATCAATTTTTGAGAACCCAATTGCGCCCATATAAATGGCCTCTTCACTGTTGCCTATAAACTTATTATTAAAAAATTCGTTCAAGCCAGAATTGGTTTTACAGGAATATCCTTTACCACTGTTATTTCTAATTGTGCTATTTTTTATACTTACCAATCCCGTACTTCCATCAGAATCTGTACCAACACCAATTGCAGATCTATACCCGAATCCAGCCGTAGAAGTTCCTAACAAACTACTTCCCGCATATTCTATAATGCAATTGTCTATTAAGTTTCTAGCATCAGCATTGGTAGGAGAAATTGCTATGCCTCTCCAAAACCCTGGAGATTTAGTTTTTCCAGTAAAGGTTATTTTACTTGAGAAGTATCCGTCTGCAATAATATAGCCTGCTTCTGTATAGGTACCAACTGAAATTCCAGCATCTGCAGTAAATTCAATTGTTACACCAGGTTCTATAATTAAACCCGCACCGTTTCTTATCGCAATAAAATTGGTAATACAATAATCTGCTATTGTCGAGTCAGCAACACGATTAGTTAGCGTTGTTGTTTCAGTGATATCAGCATCAATAATTAATGGAGATGTTTCTGTTCCGGGTTCAATAGGTACTTCTTTTTTACAAGAGAAAGTGAGCACAGCAAATAGCGAAAATAACAGAGAGATTTTTTTCATTTTCATAATAAAATTCGTTTTCTTTTAAATTGAGTTTTCTTACTCAATTCAAATGTATTACGAACTATTATGATGTCTTGTGCACTACGTAACCATTGTAGTGCATTTTGTAACAACCCAGTAAAAACAGCATCTTCAACCTATTTACTCATTAAGTTTTTACGATACTCTGTAGGTGAAACCCCAAGTTCTTTTTTAAAGGCTCTAGAAAAAGCAGATTGATCTTCGTAGCCAATTTTAAGGCTAACATCAGAAATTCTATTTCCAGAATCCTTGAGTAATTTTGTCGCTAAATCCATTCTTAAATTCTTGATAAAAGATCTCAAATTTTGACCTGTGAGTGCTGTTAATTTTCTATGGAGTTGCATTCTACTCATCCCCAAATGTTCAGCTATTTGATTCGCATTTAATTCTGGATCCGAGATATTATTTTTTATATAGATGTTGAATTTTTCCCAAAATTCAACATCTAAAGAATTAGTTGTAGGGCTTGAAAGTTGAATATCTGAATCACTAAATTTCTCATAAAGTAATTGTCTTTGTTTTAACAATCCTTTTATCCTTGCTTTTAATTCATTCAAATCAAAAGGCTTAGAAAAATAGGCATCTGCCCCCGTTTCATATCCTTCTATTTTATCTTCAACCTGCGATTTTGCCGTTAATAATAAAACCGGAATATGACTCGTAATACTATTTGATTTGACTGCTTTACATAATTCAATTCCTGACATTTCAGGCATCATCCAGTCTGAAACAATAATATCAGGAACTACCTCCAACGCTTTTTTGAGTCCTTCTGCCCCATTGTTTGCGGTATAAATTCTGAATTCATTTGCCAAATCTGTTTGAAGATACCGCTGTAGATTAATATTATCCTCAACAATTAATAATATAGGTTTATTGTTGTTATCAATTAACAACTCAGACTCATCACTTTGATTTTCATGCAATTCATAAGCATCAATCAAATTACTTTCTTCCGTATTAATACTTGCAGATTCAGTCGATATTTCTAATGGTAAAACTGCTGTAAAAACGCTCCCTACTCCTTTGGTGCTTTCAACATTTATGCTACCGTTATTCAAAACGAGTAATCTTTTAGTCAAAGACAGTCCAATACCTGTTCCGGCTTCAGTATTTCTCCCTCCTTCTACACGGTAAAATCGATCAAATATTTTAACTTGCTCTGAACTCGATAGCCCTATTCCGTTATCGCTAACTGAGAGTATAAGTTCATTCTTCACTATTTTTGCATTTACTTTAACTTCGCCATTTTCAGGGCAAAACTTGAGTGCGTTAGTAACCAAATTACTAAAAACCTTATCCACAACTTTTCGATCATATTTGGCGAGCAGAGAAGAATTTTCGATATGCTTAGAATAATGTATTTTTTTACGCTCAGCATAAAATTCAAATTGAGAAAACAAATTTTCAATCTGGCCAATCGGGTTTTGAATGGTCTGATTTTGAGTTATTTTATTACTCTCAAGTTGTGCCATCATTAACAAATCGTCAATAAGGTATTGCAATCGCTTTGTATTATCGTAAACCACCATCTTATGCTCTTTCGACAATGATTTTTCATTATCAATTGCATCTTTAATTGGCAATCTAATCAGCGTTAATGGGGTCCTAAATTCGTGAGAAATATTTTCAAAAAAAGTTGTTTTAACACTATCTAATTCTACCAATTTATCTCTCGTTTTTTTTCTGTTTCGCGATAATAGAAATAGAAATAATACAATTACTATTAGAATTGTAATTGCACCTATCAGCAAATAATTCTGGCTTTTTTTGCGTTGTTCCGATAATTTTTTTTCAGATTTTAAAAGTACTATTTCTTGTTCTTTAACCTCTGTTTGATATTCTATTAAGAGTTCATTAATTATTTCTTTATTTTCAATGTCATTAACAGCTGAAAACAAGGTGTGAGATTCCTCTAAATATTCATAGGCCTTAGTCATGTCATTTAATCCGGCATAAGATTCGCTCAAATTTTTCAGAATTGCATATTCAGTACTTTCATTATTTTGTTCTCGTGTTTCAGCCAAAGCCTCTTCACCATATTTTACAGCCACATCAAACTGTTTTAATTGATTATAACACGAAAGCAAGGAAATTTTAGAGAGCATAATAAAATTCGCTTGTCTATACATTTCGCTCAACTCTAGAGATAACAACAAATGCTCTAAGGACGTTTGATAGTCTTTTTTCAACAAATAATATTCCCCCAGAACGATATGACCAAGAATTAAACCCATTGGATAATTTGACTCTTCTGAACGTATTACTGATTCTTCTCCCAACTCTCTAGCTTCCTCTTCTTTTCCAATTTTCAAAGCAGCCAAAGCCTTTACTCCAGCAATCGTTCTTAGGCCAGGATCATCATATTTTTTTAACATATCATACGCTTCTGAGCTATACTTATATGCCGATTCATAATCGCGAAGGGATAGATAAATATTCGCGATATTATTCTTTAAAAGGCCTGATTTTGTCTCCAATCCATTATAATCAGAAATGTATGTTGCTCTCCTTAAAAAAAAGATACCATCTAAAGGTTCATTCTTAAAAGCCTTGACATTACCAATTAGGCTGCAAAAATTTGCAACTTGTTGGTTGTAGGGGTCATTTTTTAATAAATCTAGTCCTTCCGCACATGTCTTTAATACTTCGTCAAAATTTTGTGTTAAATATTCGTACTTCGCTTTATTGTATAGAAATATTGTCTTTATTTCCAGCTGTTCAACATCATGATTTTCAACAACATTAAATGCTTCAGAGAGCAATGAATCGCTATTCTCTCTTTCGTATAAAGCGCGATCAAATAACTTAGTGATCAAAACAGAATCTTCTTGAAACTTATCAGTAGTTGTAATACCTTGCCCTAAAACATTAATTGCAGAAAATAGAAGAGTTATTAGAATGTAAATATTTTCCCTCATGATTTTAGGTTTAGACTAATCTTATAAATTAACAAGCCGTGGGAAGTTTGCTTGGCCAAATGTATTGATTTTTTTTTCTAATTGCTTTGCTACCCTAGTTAATCTATCGAAACCATTTGAGGTTAATTTTTTTAGCGAGATTCACTGAAAATTTTTCGTTCCTTCACCGAAGTTTTGGTCCATGCTTTACAATAATTGTCTCATTCTTGAATATTAAACCTGTTAAAGATTCGATTAATATGTGATTTATGTAAATTAAGCACATATAGGTATAATCTTTCAATCACTATTTATCCTCACCTTTGATATATAATTGCACGTGCATTTGGAGGTTATATTATTAAACTCGAAATTTTTTTTTTCGGTTCGATTAGCTCCATCAAGATTCGTTTTAATCTAAACAAAATAACATGCCAAAGGAAAAAGAAGGAAAAGGTAAATCAGGAAAGACAGCACCCACAAGAACATTAAAAGAAAAACGTGCAGCTAAAGCTGCAAAGAAAAAAGAAAAAAGTCTAGTAGATAATTTGTAAAGCACTATTAATTTAAGCGAATTTCGAGTTTAGCATACATTCTTAAAAACATAGATATGGAAGGACTAGGTTTGACATTTATTGCATTTCTATTCATATTGCATTTAATCAACTATGTTGCACTTATCATAATTAAAGGGATACACCGATATAGAATGATTGATAAATATCGTTATGATTATTATGACACCCGACCTCTTGGTTTTCATAGAAAACTACTACATCATATCAATCATGTTCTTTTTCTACGCTCAACATTTTTTGGAACATTCTTTTTGGTTGGAATTGAATGCCTTGTACTATACTTATTAAAACCTAATTAGGTTCAATTCTATTCATATTTGAACCCTCTTTTTTTAGTTTAAAATTTCCATCCTGAATAAATACAATATATAAAATTGATATATGAAAATTACAGCCTTAGTATATTGCGAGAATGAGTTTGGAAAAGTTGACGGGAAAGTTACTAATGGACTTTTAAGAAATTCAGACAAGTATGAAATTGTCGGCATAATTGATAGCACAAAAGCTGGACAGGATTCAGGACAATGCCTTGATGGAATAAAAAATAGTGTACCAATATTCCAAAATATAGAAGACGCACTTTATCATTTAACGATAATTCCAAGCTGTTTCATATACGGAATTGCTCCCTTTTCCACCTTTCTGAACATCAAAGAAAGAGCAATAATTAAGAATGCTATAAAAAAGGGAATGAATATTATAAACGGTCTACCTGAATTTTTTGCAGATGACAATGAATTCGTAGAAATGGCAAAAGAATACCATGTTGAACTTTATGATATCAGAAAACCCCCAATCAGAACCCACCTGCATCATTTTACAGGAGATATACATGCATTAACAACTCCAATCATTGCCATCTTAGGAACAGACTGTGCTGTTGGTAAAAGAACCACCGCATTACGGTTGGTGAAAGCACTAAATATAAAGGGAGTTAATACGGTATTTATTGCTACTGGTCAAACAGGTATACTACAAGGTGCTAAATATGGTGTAGCAATAGATATGTTAAGTTCTGGATTTGCTACAGGTGAGGTAGAACATGCCATTTTAACTGCTGATAAAGCAGAAAATCCAGACATTATTATTGTTGAAGGACAGGGTGCCTTGAGTCATCCAGCATTCACTTCATCTTCTGCAATACTTAAAGGGTCTTCACCAGATGCAGTAATCATACAAGACGCCCCTAAAAGAAAAAATCATTGCGATTATCCCAATATATCGATCCCTCCTTTAAATTATGAGATTAACCTTATCGAAGCATTTTCAGACACTGAGGTTATTGCGATTACAATTAACCACGAAGGGATGACAGACAAGGAGTTGGAAAACACCATTAACGAATACGAAATGATCTATGAGTTAACTACAACTGATGTATTGAAATATGGTTGTAATAAACTGATAGATAAAATTATTGATCAATTTCCTCAATTACAAAAAAAATATTCTGATCTAAAAAATCATGTTAACTCCAAGAATTGAAATTGACTTAAAAAAAATCGGACACAACACAAAAAGTTTAATTGATATTTACGGCTTAAAAGGCATCAGTTTGATTGGTGTAACCAAAGCGGTCAATGGAGATTCGAACATTGCCAAAGTACTGGTTAAGAGTGGTATTAAAATACTAGCTGATTCGCGAATTTCGAATATTATTAAAATGCGTAAAGCCGGTGTTAAAGCTCAATTTCTTTTATTAAGAATACCTTTTTTAAGTCAAGCTAAAGAAACTGTTGAATCAACTGATATAAGCCTCAACTCAGAAATAATAGTGATTCAAAATTTATCGAAATTCGCTTTAATTTCAAATAAGAAACATAAAATAATATTGATGATGGAATTAGGGGATCTTCGAGAAGGAGTTATGCCAGCTGACATTGAAGACACAGTAGAACAAATATTAAAATTAAAAGGTATCGAATTGATAGGTATTGCGGCCAATCTTGCGTGTTTCATTGGTGTCAAACCAACAAATGAAAACATGTCCTTTTTTTCCAAAATTGTTCAAAAGGTAGAATTAAAATTTGGCATAAAATTGCAGTTTATCTCTGCTGGAAATTCTGCAAATTATGAATGGTTCAAAAATGTAATAAAAATTAAACCTATTAACAATTTACGTATTGGAGAATCTATTTATTTGGGAAGAGATGTACCTTATAGAAACCCAATTCCAGGTTTATTTCTTAATGCTTTCAAATTAGTTTCAGAAGTAATTGAATATAAAACAAAGCCTTCTATTTCTCAGTGTAATAGTTTTAAAAACTCATTAAATCCTAATTCTAAGAGTATGAAACAAGGCATGATGAAAAGGGCTATATTAGGAATAGGTATACAGGATGTTGCTGTTACTGGTTTAAAACCAATAGCTGCTATAAAAATTTTAGGAGCGAGTAGCGATCACCTTATGGTTGATTCAAAGAAGGTTAATTTAAAGGTTGGAAAAGAGCTCTCCTTCAATATGAATTATTCCGCCTTATTATCCGCTATGAATTCTCCACACATTATTAAAAGATATATTAATTTATGACATCAGAAGAATATTGCAATAACGTACAAGAAAAAGATTTGTTAAACAAATCACTTATACCAATAACACCTATTTCAGAAAACTATTCGTCTTTAATAAGTTTAAAGGATACAGATCTTAATTTAATTTATGAACCTTCGTTTATGGAAGGCTACAATTACCTGGTTCGGCAAGAGATTGTTGGAAAAATAAGTCGAATTAGCCAGGCTTTAGAAAAACAAAACAAAACATTGATTATTCGTTCTGCTTGGCGTTCTTTTTTGCATCAACGTAAAATTTGGAATAATCGGTTGATTGCTTTAGAAGTAGAATATCCTAATAAATCAGTTACAGAAATCAATACTATGATTGCACGCTTTGTAGCTCCTGAAGAAAAATCCATGCATGCCACAGGAGGGGCTGTTGATGCCTTAATATTTGATAAAGAAATAAACGAGGTAATGGATTTTGGAACCAATAAAGGGCTTAACATTAAGTTAAATGACCAATGTTATCCTTATCATCCAGACATTATGCCTGCACAACAAAAAAATCGGAAATTATTAATTGATCTGTTTGAAAATGAAGATTTTGTTGTAGACTTAAAAGAGTACTGGCACTTTGATTATGGTAACGTTATTTGGGCAATTGAAAAAAAGAAAAATAAGGCCATTTATGGTGTGATTAAGTATTAGACCTAATGTTTTGACAAATAAGTATTAAGTGGTATTAGAGCGTTATCAATTTAATTTCAAGTTGTTTTTCATGAATTATTTTTTTACATAGATGAGTTTTTGATTTTGGAATGACCAGAAAAAAAGTGCCTGCCATTTTTCGAGCCTCTGCTGCAAACAAAATCCATTTAAAAATCAATAAATGAATGTCCTTTTCAGGAATATTCTTTTCAATAGCATAAAAATCTCTCTTATCTGAATATTTCGCTACAATATCTGGAGTGAATTGCTTTTTTGAATTGTAAAAACCAATTGGAACTGGAGCATCTTCTCTCGTCCCTTTGATTAGCAGTTTTAGAGGCTTCGTAGATTCTATTTCCTGTATTAAATTTGATAAGTCTTTTGAATTCATAAGCCTGTTAATGGATTGAGTAAAAATTTATTTGACACTAAAAAATGGAATTTGCCATTTACTAATTAAATCATCTTCGAGATACATAATCTCAGTTTGAATCTTTTTAGAGGTAATACAAAAATATCTCACACCTAATCGTCTTACAATTTTTAATTTTAAAGCCGTATTGTGTTTTAGATATACCGTTTCTCCTATGGAAAATTTACCTAAATCTTCTTCTTCTACTTTTTTTATTTTTCTCATCACGTTCTTTTCCGTCGATTATTTCCGATTAATTTCTCCAATTTTATTGTTTTCCAGAAGGTTGATAAAAGCCAAAATTTGTTGCTTTGGAGGGCTTGGGAAAGACAAAAGGAAGAATTTTAACTCTAATGTACTCGAGCAAATTTTAAGATTTAGCTTGTGCGAATGATCTAATCCATACTCACTACAATGGTATCTATCTTTTTTAACTTGTATTGCGATTGACATGTCCTCATAAGTCAACCAAATTTCATATTTCATTTTATAATTCTTTCTGTATATTTTATCATTGAGATACTTTAACACGCTTCTCAATAGATAGTAAGAATAAAAATTAACTTGTGAGTTGTAATCTGAAAAAATCAAACGAGACTTGAAGTATATCCCTTACATTTCTTAACGACAAATAGAGCTTATTCCTACATTAAAAAAACTGAAACGGGACTAACTTTTTAATTATATTTTTAGCCACTAATTCATGCTCAAAATAGACTAAATCCTTTGCCTCTCCATTGCCCTTTATTTGACAATAATAAATGTCTTTTATAAATCGTCTTACTGTCAATTCTACAGTAGGGTCAACTTTTGCGTAAACACTATCTCCTTCTTTATGCACATTTACCATAATTTATTGTATTTTCGGTTCATGTATTTTTTGTATATCTAAGCCATTTTAGCATATTTAATCCTGACTTCCAACTTGCTAATTTGATCTGGATTAGAACTATTTACTAATCCTTAATTTGTTTGAATTCCTAACGACTACTCACAATCCTCTCTAATAAAAGTTGCACTCTATTTTTGATTATGATCAAAGCGGAATTCCTATTATTTTCCTGTCATTGTCAAATCAGTTTGATTAGGTATTATTCAGTACGCAAATATCGTTTTTCCACCCTAATAATTTGTTATATCTCAAATTTTTAAACTTATACAAATCACATGTTTTCCAAGTTTCCTCTCCTTTTTTCCTTTATTTTTTTATAATAAGTTGGTGTAAGACCTGTAACTTTCTTGAACTGATTCGAAAGGTGTGAGACACTGCTGTAGTGTAATTTATAAGAAATTTCAGTCAAACTAAGTTCATCATATAACAATAATTCTTTTACCTTTTCAATTTTATGAGCAATAATAAAATGTTGAATGGTCATTCCTTTTACTTCTGAAAAAGTGTTAGCGAGATAAGTGTAATCATACCCTAATTTTTCACTGATAAACTCAGAGTAATTCACTTTAGGCAATGTATCATTTTGGTGGATCATTTCAATAATGGTGTTCTTAATTTTTTCGATCAGTATACTCTTTTTATCATCCATTAATTCTAACCCAACTGTCAAAAGAGCCTCCTTAAAAGCAGTTATTTGAGAATGTCGCATTTCATTAAAAACTTCTACCACCCCTAGATCAACAATGGCGTATTGAAAGCCTAGTTTTTTAAGTTCATGCTGAACATACAACTTGCACCTTAAGCTTACCATGTATTTTATATAGAGTTTCATTTTTTTAAGAAAGGTTTGAGAGAAGTCATTCTATTTACATAGACCTATTTCAACTAGATTTATTACAAGGTAAGTCTATTTAAAGTGTTATCTCTTAAAAACGACGTTATTCTACCAGATATTTTCCTTAAATGAAGCTAATCCTTATTTTTATTTCAATCAGTATAAGCCTTCGTCCAATCTTCTATCAGTTTAATTTCTGCATCACTTAAATCAGCATCTCCGTGCATAATCAAATAGGATGAAATAGGCATATGCTTTTCTTCTACCTCCTCTGATATTTCTTTCATTTTATGCTTTTTCTTTTTAATTGAGTAAGTACCCCATTCAGAAAAATTCAATTCCTCTTTTCCCTCTTCAATGTGATGATTTACCCAATAGTTAATTGGAGTAATATTATTATACCAAGCATATTCTGTCTTACTACTATGACAATCATAACATGAGTTTTTAAGTAGCCCTTGAACTTCTGCGCTAGGTTGCGTTTCATTTATAAAAGTTGCCAAGTCGTCTTCTGATCCTAGGTTCTTAGTTGGTCCAAAGAGTTGCATTATTCCTAAAATAATAATGATACCTAAAAAGATTTTATTTCGCTTTTTCATAATTAACTGTTTTGTTACAAGAATTCCTCTCTAATTTATTAAAACATTTTTTGTCCAGAAAATTCCATTGCCTCTCCTTTTCCAAAATTGTAACTCACTCCAAATACAATATATCTCCCTCTTTGACTTCGCGAATACAATGAACTGCTTGTGCGAACGGTATAGCTTTTATTTATTCTTGAATTAAAAACATCTCTTACACTCAAATTCAATATAAACTTACCTTTCATAATCTTTTTTCGGATACCGCTGTCAACATAAAAATAACCTCGTCTTTCTGTAAATACGTTTTGAACACGCGAGCGGTAATTCAAACTAAATTGCATTTCTATATCTGCTGGCATTTTAAATTTTAAGTTTGCCCTACTCGACCATTTATAATTATTAAAGTCAAATGATTGATTTTCATAAGTTCCTTTTCTGTTGAAATAAGCAACGTTTCCGTCAATCAAAATAGAAACCCACTTCTGTGGTGAATATTTTAAATTAAGCTCTAATCCAGATGTGTTTGCGGTTCCAATATTTTCTGGAAATCGAATTGTTTGGTTCCCAGTAATACTAACCACGTCTTCAATTACATCAGTTGTTTGAGAATGATAGAGAGAGGCATTTAAACTTGTTTTTTTCCAATTTTGAACAGCCGTTAATTCAAATAAATTTGAAAACTCAGGTTGTAACTCAGGATTACCAACGGACAAATTAAAATTATCTCTAAATGAAAAGAACGGACTAAGATTAAATAGATGTGGTCTATTTATCCTTCTTGAATATCCCAATTGAAATGATGTAAACTTTGAAACCTTATAAGAGGTGTGCAATGATGGAAAAAAATTGGTGTAGTTCCATTGCCCCAATTCTTGTTCCGCCTGATTTGCTTTAGCATCTGTTTGTTCATACCGAACACCTCCTTTTATGCCCCATTTATCACCTTCGTAGGACAGTGTTGAATAATTTGCAAAAACACCTAATTGATAATTAAAATCTCCAGACAATAGCGTGTCGTGCTGCCATGCTTCATCTTTAAAGTTGGACACCTCTGTCAAATTACTATTAAAATTCACCTCATATTTGCTACCAATTTCCCAAACCCATTTTTCTTTAAATGGATGCGCATAGTCAATTTTAAACGTATAGTTTTGATCTTTAAAATTAATTTGTGTCTGTTGGTCAAATCCAATGTCTTCGCCTGCTATCAAAACATTATCAAATTCTGACATTTTGTCTTTACCAAAAAATGAGCCTACAGCACTTACATCCAACACTTGCTCTTTATGACGTTGAAATTTCTTTTGATAATTTAGGTCAAACTGATATTTAGGGTTTGTAGCATCCGTACTTTCATTCCTTAAAAAATTAGATTCAAGAACATCATTCGTATTAGAAAAGTATTGAATATCTGCATATTCTGCTTCTAATTCGTAAGCATAATGGCCTGATAAAGTTATGGTATTGAATTTATTAAGATAAAAATCACTTCCTAGTCGAACATTCGCAAATGTTTCATTTTTTTGGCTATTACCGTAAGTCGAAAAAACGTTTGTTAAATCGTCATTGATGCTCCTATTAACACTCGTATCAATAGAAACAAACCTTCTATTACCAATTCCTAATTGTCCAAATAAATTAATTTTTTCAGAACGATAACTAGCACTTACACCTAAACTATGATTATTAGGATAACCAACATTTGCGGTTATAGAACCATTTAATCCTTTTTTTTGAGTTTCTTTTAAAACAATATTAATAATTCCAACAGTTCCTTCCGCATCATATTTAGCAGAAGGGCTTGTTATAACCTCTATTCGGTCAATCATGTCAGCTGTAATTGAACCTAGGGCATTTGAACTTCCGCTTGCCAACACTGAAGGTTTGCCGTTAATCAAAATTTGCACCCCTGAATTACCTCTTAACTGAACAACTCCTTCTAAAGTTACCTCTACTGAAGGAACATTATTTAAAATATCAATAGCTGTGCCTCCAGATTGGCTTAAATCTCTGCCCACATTAAAAATACGTTTATCAAGTTTAAATGTCATTTCAGATCTTTCTCCAATCACCTCCACATTGTTCAATAGTTCAGCATTTAATTTTAAATAAATTGTATCTACCGTTTCATCTTTAAACAAAGAAAAATCAGACAAATAATAATCTGTATAACCAATAAAACTAATCTTAAGCATTACCTTATTGTTTGATATATTTAATTCAAAATTTCCATTAGTATTAGATGTTGTTCCATTAATAAATGAACTGTCTATCTTACTGAGCAATTTAACTGTACAAAACTCCAATGGTGTTTTAGTTTGGGCATCCACAATAACCCCACCAACCCTCATTTCTTCTATATCCTGTCCGAAAGCATAACTTAAAAATAAAATGACGATTAACGAAAATATAAACTTCATATGCTGTTATTTTTTAACAGTTCAAATCTATATTTCAAGTAGCATACAAAAAAAAATATTGGATATACGACGAATTGAACCAGTCAAACAACACTAAGTCGTTTATCACCCTAATTCTGCTATTCAACCTACTAATTATTAATTACGGCAAGTATTTAACAGTTTTCATTCTTAAAAGTGTTTATTTTGGGGATATGAAGAATTACATTAAAGGATTCAATAATTTAAGAATCAATCTTCTAATAGAAATAGTACTCTATGCGGTTTTATTCTGTTCTTATTCTTTTGGTGAAACGAAAGACCCGTTTGAATTTTCGAATTTTCTCTTCTTTATAGTTTATGTGATTGCAACAATTGTTATTAATTACGCATTTCTTCCAGCATTTTTTTATAAAAAAAAATACCTTCTATTTTTAATCAGTGTACTAGTTGTAGGAACAGCAGCAATTTTAGTTGAGGAGTTTGTACTTGAGCAAATCTTTTATCCAGACACACGAGGAAGGCATTTCTTTGGCTTTTTTCATTCTTGGGCTGAAATTATGCCCTATATATTAATTCCAGTAGGCTTTAAAGCATTACTTGATTTGGGAAAAAAGCAATATCAAATTGAGCAACTTCAAAAATTGGTACAAGAAAGCGAGCTGCAGTTTTTAAAAAATCAAATTAATCCGCACTTCCTATTCAATAATTTAAACAACCTCTATTCATTTGCTGTAGAAAATTCTAAACAAGTTCCAGAAATAATTTTACAATTATCAAATGTACTGCGCTACATGCTTTATGATTGTAGAGAAGACTATGTGATGCTTAATAAGGAAATAAAGCATATAAAAGACCTTGTTAGTTTATATGAACTTCAAATTCAAGAACGTGGTAATGTAGAAATAAATATTTCTTGTAAAGAGAATAATTTAAACATAGCGCCATTAATGCTAAACGTTTTTGTTGAAAACGCTTTTAAACATAGTACTTCCAGCATATCAAACGGTTTATATATTTCTGTAGACATTAAACAGGAAGGACAATTGCTTTATTTTAAATGCGTCAATAATTTTACCAGTCAATCAAATACCAATAGCTTAGGTCATGGAATTGGGTTGGAAAATGTAAAAAACAGACTAGACTTACTTTATCCTAATGAGCATAGCCTTAGTCTCAAAAAAAATGAAGACCAGTTTATTGTTGAACTAAATATATCTCTTGCAGATGATTAAATGTATAATTGTTGAGGATCAGCCACCTGCACAACGCTTGCTTCAGAGGTATATTTCTGATACAGAAGGCCTAGAACTTAAGTCTACTTTCTCTAGTCCATTAGACGCTATTTCATATATAAAAACAGAACGAATTGACTTAATTTTTTTGGATGTTCATTTACCCAAAATTTCTGGCATGGAAATGCTAAAATTACTGGACAATCCTCCGCAGGTTATACTCACTACCGCTTTTGAAAAGTATGCTCTTGAGGCGTTCGAATTAAGTGTAGTAGATTATTTACTAAAACCATTCAGCTATTCGCGTTTTTTGGCCAGTATAGAAAAGGTGAAATCTAGAAATAAAGAACCTCAAACTGAAAAAACTGAACAGGAAAACAAAGATTTTCTTTTTGTAAAGGATGGGCATAATTATTTAAAGGTTCAAATTAAATCAATTCTATACATCAAAGCCGAGGGCGATTATACAAGCCTTTACAAACAAACCGACCGCGTGGTTGTTGCATATCCCATAAAACATTGGGAAAATAAATTACCCAAAAATCAATTCTTTCGAATTCATAAATCGTTCATGATTAATACGAATCATATTGAAAAAGTAACTGGAAATGTTGTAATACTAACCAATGGAAATGAAATTCCGATCGGAAGAAAATATAAGGATGACTTTTTTGCTGAATTTTTGAATTAGCAGATAATTGATCAATTATTGAATGATATAATAATAATAATTTCCTTTCCGTGATTTAAGCCGTACATCAAAAATTAGTTCCGAAATGTAAATCAGAACTTTTAATAGATGCATTCAATCTACATTTGCACCATCAAACAATTAAAGTTGAGCAGCGTACTTTGATCAAAGCATTAAATGAGTAACAATGGAAAGATTTTTAGATGAGAAGTTTTATGAAAGTTTAAGTGATAAACCTGCTAAATCAGTTTTTAAGCATTTAAAATTTGAGTGGAAAAATGATCAGTACATTGCTACACTAATTGATCAAAACGAACATGAAATCATTAAAGGGTACGGCTACTCTGTAATTGAAGCTATTAATGATTTACACAGTAATTTAGTATAAATAAGTAAAACTTATAGAAATGGAATATTTAAGTGCAATAGGAATATTTTTTGGAGGTTTAGGCCTCTTACTAGGTAGTTTTGGTATTTTTTGGTTTACCGCAGTATATCAAAATAAAAATAGATCTAAAAAGGAAAAGTGATGCAATAAGTTTAGTAGCTCCTATCTACATACTAAATTGTGGTGCAGCTTTGATAATACTCAATCTGTGATCTAATTTATAGCCAAAGTTATATTTTGAATGTAAATTTGTTCTCATTCCAATATGAGGTCAAAATATTCCATAGCTATTTTACCCTTTGTCAATATGAGTTCTGATATTGATAACGAGTATTTTAGTGATGGCATAACTGAAGAAATTATTAATGCACTTGCTAAAATTGATGCTTTAAGAGTAACTTCTCGTACTTCATCCTTCCATTATAAAGGAAAAAATATTCCAATTCGTGAAATAGGAAAGGAATTAAAGGTTACCACCATTATTGAGGGCAGTGTTAGGTTATCTGGAGATATGCTAAGAATTACTGCCCAATTAATTGACACCAGAGATGATTATCATTTTTGGTCTGAAAGTTGGGATCGAAAATTGGAGAATATATTTGCAATACAAGACGAGATAAGTTTGATTATTGCAGAAAAATTGCGCGAAAACATTGGTCATTTTGACATACAAGATAAATTGGTTCAAAAACAAACCGACAACCTTGAGGTTTATGAACTTTACTTAAAAGGCAAGTATTTTTATCAAAAATGGAATCCAACGGATATTAAACGAAGCATGGGTTTCTTTGAAGAAGCCATTGCTTTAGATCCAGATCATGCAGAATCTTATGTTGGACTTTCTGAATGCTTTACTTTTCTTGCTGGGTTAGGGATAATTCCGGCTAATGAATCTTGGGAAAAAGCCACTTCACTTTCAGAAAAAGCGCTTCAATTAAATAACCAATCCCCTGATGTTTATTTTTTATTGGCAAATATTCATTTTTGGAGAAACTGGAATTATAGAGAAGCCTATCGATTAGCGTCAAAAACGTTGGAAATAAAACCAAGCTTTGCTCTTGGACACCAATTTATTTCACTGATTTACGCACTTTCAGAAAAGACCGAAAAATCTATGGAGCATATCCAAATCGCTAGAAATTTGGATCCTTTATCTAATGAATTACTTTTTGCTGCAGCTTTCATCAATTATATGGCGAAGGATTTTTCACGAGCCTTAGTCTTATTGAATGAATGTATTCAAAGCAATCCAAAAAATGTTCTGGCACATACTATTAAATGTTGCTGTCTTCTTAAATTAAACAAACCAGACGAAGTATTGGTTTACTTTGATGATTTACCCACTGAAGGTATTATAAAAACGGATAAAGTGGGGCTAACGGGAATAGCATATGTCTTGAAAAATGATTCAGTTAACGCTGAAAAATGTGTTGCAGAATTAATTAAACTAGCAAAGGAAAAAGTGGGTGTAAGAGCAAATGGTTATTTGCTTTTAATGTATGCAAGGCTTGGCGAAAATGATAAAGCATTTGAACTTCTTTCATCTTGCTTGAAGGAACC
>CAKZON010000083.1 GCA_937136425.1 uncultured Crocinitomix sp. | reverse complement strand
TTAATGGAATGTCGAAAATCGGTGCGATCACATCTTCTAGGCTATTTTGAACCTCACGGTCATTGATAGCTATAATTTGATCGTTCAGCATGAGATTACCTAATTCAGCTGTGCTACCAGGGAAAATATCGGTTACAATAAAATTGCCATTTAGCTTGGCGGTTTTAATCCCCAAAATTCTTTCAGAAAATAGCGGATTTTGTTCCATTTCTAATGTGAATCCAATTGCCTCTAATGCTTCTACTAATAATGACTCGTATGGTTGTGTACCATGTACAAAGTTTTCAAAGAAATATGTTAAATCTTTGCCTGAAAAATGTTCGCAAGCCGTTTTGTAATCTTGTTCAGTGTAACCTTTGCCTTGAAGTGCATAATCTGTATAAAGCTTATTCATTACATTGTGGATAGAAGCTCTGTTTTCACTCTCTTTTCTAATCAGCATATCCATTGCAAAAGCCAATAATGCGCCCTCATTGTAAATTGACACTTTACGGTGGGGAGCTCCTTTAACATAGCCATCAAGCCAAGTGTCCCAGCTTGAATCTGCAACAGAATAATTAAATCTTCCGAAGTTATTAAAGTGCTTTTGAAGCAAAATTTCAAACTCTTTTTTATACCAAACAAAATCTTTAACGTTTGATTCAGCTAAAAAAAGATCTCCTAAATAAGTTGTAACACCTTCCGCTACATATCCTAAATGAGAAAAATTTTCTTTAGAATAATCATATGGGTACATTTCAGTTGGGCGAATGCTTTTGATATTCCAAACATGGTAAAGCTCATGCGAATTCACTCCCAAAAAGTCATCATATAATTTGTCCATCAAATTACTTGCTGGTCCAAGAGAAACAACAGTTGAAGTTTTATGCTCAACACCATGATAGGCTCTTATTTGTTGAATTTGATAAAGGTAATGGTAGTCTTTTACTGGGAAACCGACTGTTTTAGATTTTCGATCACTAAATTTTTCTAATTGAGTTTTAGTGAATTTTTCAAAATCAGTAATTATTCTATTCCAATCTAATTCTACTTTGCCATGGAACCATAAATGAAATGTGATACCAAAGACACTATATGTTTTATGCTGTAAAGTTGCGCTTGCAATAAATGGCGTATCCATCATTTCATGCAAATCATTAAACAACATTTTATTGTTTTCGTGCTTTACACCACAAGCAAGTTCAAATTGAGTGGGAATGTTTAATTGAATGGAACAAGTTTCGAATTCACGATCTTTAATGTAGATCATGCAGTTAACGGGATTCACATATAATTGTGTATCATCTATAAATGTTGAACCTGCGTTGAGTTCATTTGAAAAATAAGAATAAGAAACTTTTAAATTATTAACCCCGCTGCAGTCAATAAGCCAAGAATCTTTGTTTAATTTTTGAAAAGAAACTTTTTGCCCGTTTTCATCTACTATTTTAAATCCTTTAATATTTTTTGCAAAATTCCCTAGTTCATATCTTCCAGGGCGCCATGCAGGAAACTGAAGTTCAATTTCATTATGCGACTGACAATTTATTTGGGCTTCAATAGGAATATATTGTTGGCCTGGGTTCTGGTAAGTAATTGTATAATTCATTAATCTAATCAGCTATGTTTTAATTCTCAATATCGAAATCCTCAATGACAATTTCAAAAGGTGTGCCTTGCTCGCCGTTTACTCCATCAACACCATCATTGCCTGCAATACCGTCAGGAACTAGGTCTTGTCCATCAGCAGGATCACCCCCTTTTCCTGCTTTTCCTGCTTTACCAGCGGTGCCTGCAGTACCTCCAAAATTGTAAACCGCTATTTTATCTTTTAGTTCAGCAGCATTGGGATGTATAAAAACGTACACTGTTCCGCCCGGCCCACCGAAACCACCGTTACCACCATTGCCACCATTTCCTCCGTCACCTGGTGTTTTTGTCTTTTTTTCAGAAATTACTCCATCTTTACCATCACCACCATTTCCGCCATCACCACCGTTTCCGCCACTTCCTCCATTTACATCAAATCGAATTCCAAAGCCCCTATCTTTATAGGTATATTGATAGGTTTTACTAGAAACTAAATTTGTGACCGTAATTCTATATCTATCATCTTTCTCTTTCCAAATGTTAACTGATAAGTCCTGCCCAATTCCACCTTGTGCGCCATCCTCTCCATCTCCGCCAGTTTTTCCATTTCTTAATAATAGAGGCGTTCCTTTATTATCACCATCATTACCATTTTTGCCAGCGTCACCACTAAAATTCATAATAAGTGTACCATTATAATTAAAGGGGATTGACTCTTTCAATTCATACTCTGTTTCATTTACAGTGTAATGTGCAGTTACGTGTACTGTATCAGAACGCAAGGTTTGAGGATAACCACCGATTGATATTTTTCCATTACTGTAGGTTCCGCCATTAATAGTAATTGCGAGTCCTTTTTTATCCGTAATATCTTTTTCTTTACCATTAGAATAAACCAATTTGGTTTTAAATGAAAAACTATAACCGTAGTTTATTTCCGCTGCAGATGAATATGAGAATGCTAAACCAACAACCTCTTTATTTCCTTTAAATAAAGCACATCCTGATAAAAACAATAGACTTAATAAACTTGTGAAAAAATACAGCTTGAATTGCTTTTTGCGAGTGAATATGCTATTCTTTTTCATTGGTGACTTTGTTTGCATGCTACAACTATCCTATGGGTTTATTTGGATAAATTTAGTTCAATTTCAAAAATAAACAATCTGTGCATTAAACCTATCCAATTTTAACATGCATTTTAATCCTTAAATAATGATTGAACATAATTTATAAAACCAAAAATAAAATATTCGATCGAGCAATCATTTATTGAATGATTATTAGTTAAATTCGCGGAAGATTAAATTTCAAATTATGACTTACGATATTATAGTAATTGGAAGTGGGCCTGGTGGATATGTTGCCGCAATTAGAGCTTCACAATTAGGCTTAAAAACAGCTGTTGTTGAAAAAGCAGAACTTGGTGGAATTTGTTTGAACTGGGGATGTATTCCCACGAAAGCATTATTAAAGAGTGCAAATGTATTTGAATACATTACACACGCAGCCGATTATGGAATTAACGTAAAAGGTGCAGAAC
The DNA here is from genome assembly GCA_937136425.1 of uncultured Crocinitomix sp. Taxonomy (GTDB): domain Bacteria; phylum Bacteroidota; class Bacteroidia; order Flavobacteriales_D; family Crocinitomicaceae; genus Crocinitomix. Next base: position 61,019 of record CAKZON010000083.1, on the reverse strand, counting down.
CAGATTTTGAGGGGATTGTTAAGAGAAGTAGGGGAGTTGCAGAAAAAATGAGTGGTGGGATTAAATTCCTAATGAAAAAAAATAAAATTGACGTTTTAGTAGGAACTGGTAAAGTGAAAGCTGGTAAAACAGTTGCTGTTACAGATGCTAAAGGTAATGTGACTGATTATAAAGCAAACAAAGGTGTTGTTTTAGCAACAGGAGCAAGATCAAGACAATTACCTAATCTTCCACAAGATGGGAAAAAGATCATAGGATATCGAGAGGCAATGGTACTTCCTAAACTACCAAAGAAAATGGTGGTAGTAGGTTCTGGAGCTATTGGTGTTGAGTTTGCATATTTCTATAATGCAATGGGCGTAGATGTAACTGTAGTAGAATACATGCCAGTTGTTGTTCCTGTTGAGGATGAAGAGGTGTCAAAACAACTAGAGCGTTCTTTAAAGAAGCAAGGTTTAAAAATTAAAACAAACTCTTCTGTAGAGTCTGTTGATACAAGTGGTGCTGGATGTAAGGTGAAAGTGAAAACTAAAAAGGGAGAAGAGATTATCGATTGTGATATTGTACTTTCTGCAGTTGGAATTGAAACTAATTTAGAGGGAATTGGATTGGAAGATGTTGGAATTGCAACTGATAAAGGAAAAGTATTAGTAAACGAATTTTATCAAACAAATATCCCAGGATACTATGCGATTGGTGATATCGTTTCTGGTCCAGCTTTGGCTCACGTAGCTTCTGCAGAAGGAATTATTTGTGTTGAAAAAATATCAGGAATGGATGTTGCAGGATTGGATTATGGAAACATACCAGGTTGTACATATTGTTCGCCAGAGGTTGCGTCTGTTGGAATGACAGAAAAAGCAGCTAAAGAGGCCGGGTATGATATTAAAGTTGGTAAGTTCCCTTTCTCAGCTTCAGGTAAAGCAAGTGCTGCTGGAGCTAATGATGGGTTTGTAAAACTGATCTTTGATGCAAAGTACGGTGAGTTGTTAGGTGGACATATGATAGGAATGAACGTAACAGAAATGATTGCGGAAATTGTTGCTATTAGAAAACTAGAAACTACTGGACATGAAATTATAAAAACAGTACATCCTCACCCAACGTTGAGTGAGGCGGTAATGGAAGCTGCAGCTGCTGCATATGATGAGGTGATTCACCTTTAAGTAGTTGTTAATAAATGATTTGAAAGTTCTCAAGCCTTAGGGTTTGAGAACTTTTTTCGTTTATAACAACTAAAATTAAGCCTTTTGGCGAAATGATAAAGACCTAAAATAAATAACATAATTAGGTCTTTATACGGTTTTTTAGTGACATAATAGCCCCTACATTTACAACAGCATTAATAAACCCAAAACGCAAGTAATATCATTATTCCTTTGTTGGAATATAAAAAACTAAGTTTACACCTATTTGACACATTAATTATTAAGAGTAGGGTTTTTTCATGGTAATTTAATTGTGTCAATACAAAAAGGATAAGCTTAGCTCAAGTAGCAATCGAAAGCTGCTCAGGAAACGTCTTGAGCAGCTTTTGTTATTTTATAAGTTTGGCTGCTTTGAGCGTTTAATCAAGATATTCTGTTCAAAAATATCTCCTAAAGTGTTGTGGCTAGTCTAATGTCATTCTTTCAACACTCTGTTTTAAGCAATTATTAAACCAATAAAATGTCCGAATTTTTTAAAATAAATGAAAATCACGTATAAATACGCTTTTATGAACTGTATGTAATGAATAGATTTGCTCTAACATTGAAACCCAAAACAATGATTGAGTTCACCTTATAAACGTATAAGGGTAGCATTTAAAAAACTGAGTTTGTAAGACAACAACCGAAAGGTTGGTTTAAGAGTAGAGTTTTTCGTGGTAATTTGGTCATCTTGACAAATTGTCTTACAACTTAGTAAAGTAGCAAATCAAGTCCCCTTTATATATTTATAAGGGGGATTTGTATTTTTAGCTGTTTATTTTTTACCAATTAGAAACCGCCCAATATTCTTGAATGGCATATAGAGAGTTTTGAAAAAACTATTGTAATTCTTTTCCTCATTTTTTCCCAAACCAAATTTAATTTTGGAGACTTGTGCTGAGCGAACTAGTGTTCCAAATATCCAATCCCAAATGGCTAATTTTGATCCCATATTTTTATCAAAGTGTGCAGGATTATCACTATGATGCAATTGGTGTTGGAAAGGACTTAGTAGAAAACGCTCTAAAAAATGGAAGTATTTCAATTTTACATGCGAATGACGTAAACTTGAGCCCCAAAAAAGAAATAACACAACAAAAATATTCACTTCAAGATATGTTGCAGCTTTTACAGAGCCAGCATAATAATAATCGAAAAAACCAACTAAAAAGCTTGAAAGTAAAACAAGTGCAATATTGTTTACGATTAACTCAACTGGGTGCAGCCGATATTGAGTAATAGGATTCAATGTAGTGGCAGAGTGATGGATTTTATGAAATTCCCATAAAAATGGAATTTTGTGCATGGCTAAATGAATGAGATAGATAAGCAAGTCCGATAATACAACTAAGGTTAAAGTATAGTAAATTATAAGTTCATTCTCAGAAAGTAATGTCTTTGAAAAACCGAAAGATTCCTCCATCCAATCATTAATTGAAACTCCTAAATACCACCATGTATTAACTAATGGAGCAATTAAAACAATTTTGATAATTCCGTTAAAAAAAAAGTACTTATAATCGATAAATGCTGATTTACTTAACCAAATTTTTTTGTTGAAAATATACTTGTAAAAAGGAATTTTTTCTTTGGCTTTATAGTAAACATAGTATGCCAAAAGCAATGAAGAAATTAAATAGAAATAGTTTATACGTTTTTCAGGATCGTTGAAATAATAGAGTGGTTCAAGTAACCCCTGCATTATATCATCCCATACGTCTGCCAATATCTTCATTAATTTTCTTGCAAATTTGCTGACAAAGTTACAACCAAATGAGCGAGATTAAAATCGCTTAAAAAGGTGATTATGAGCTTGTCAAATAATTAGCTCATAAGGCCACTTTTACGCAGCAAAGCATCTGTTGATGGTTCCTGGCCTCTAAACGCTACATAAAGTTCCATTGGATCGCTTGAACCTCCCTTTGATAAAATATGGTCGTTAAAACGCTGTGCCGTTTTCGCATCAAAAATGCCATTTTCTTTAAAGTATTCAAAAGCATCTGCTTCTAACACTTCTGCCCATTTATAGCTGTAATATCCAGCAGAATATCCACCACTAAAAATATGAGAAAATGCACATGATGTTGCTATTCCTTCAACCGCTGGGAAAAGCTCTGTCTTAGCGCCTGATTCTTTTTCAACAGTGTACACATTTGTGTTTTCGGCTAAAGGTGCACTTAAATTATGCCATGCCATATCCAACTGTCCTAACGATACTTGACGAACCGTTTGATATGCACTTAAAAAGTTCATGCTGTCCTTTATTTTTTGAACCAAATCTTGAGGAATTGTTTCACCTGTTTCATAGTGGTTAGCGAATAAAGCCAAACACTCTGGTTCGTAACACCAATTCTCCATTAATTGAGACGGTAATTCAACAAAATCCCAAAATACAGATGTACCGCTCAAACTTTCATAATGTCCATTAGCCAACATGCCATGTAATGCATGTCCAAATTCATGAAATAGGGTAGTAACTTCACCAAATGTAAGTAATGATGGCTTAGATTCTGTTGGTTTAGTAAAATTACAAACGATAGAAGTAATTGGACGTTGATTTTTATTATCGTATTTATTTTGCCCTCTATAAGAAGTCATCCAGGCACCGTTACGCTTACTAGCTCTTGGAAAGAAATCAGCATAAAGCACCGCTATATGGTCGCCGTTTGCATTAAGAACTTCATATGTTTTAACATCTTCGTGATATTTTTCAAGGTCTGTTCTTTCTTTAAACGTAAGGTGAAATAGTTTCTCGGCGGTTTGAAAAGCTCCTGAAATTACATTCTCTAGCTTAAAATAAGGTTTTAATAGTTCGTCGTTTAATGCAAATTTTTCGTTTTTCAATTTTTCTGCATAATAACTAAAATCCCAACGTTGCATTGGATTTGGGCCATTCATTTTATCAGCAATAGCCTGAACTTCTGCAATCTCTTTTTCTGCTAAAGGAAAGGCTTTGTTTAAAAGTTCATCCCAAAGTTTGTAAACATTGTCAGGTGATTTTGCCATGCGTTCTTCTAAAACAAAATCAGCATGCGATTTATAACCTAAAAGTTGACTTTTTTCATGTCTTAACTTTGCAATTTCTTTAAGCGTACCTTCATTGTTAAAATCATTATCCTTGCATCCTCTTGTTCCAAATGCCATAAAAAGCTCCTCTCTTAACGCTCTATTCTCAGCGTATTTCATGAACGGTAAATAAGAAGGATAGTCTAAATTAACCAACCATTTATTTTCTTCTCCTTTAGCTTTTGCCATTAGTTTTGCAGCTTCTTTAGCGCCATCCGGAAGTCCTGTTAAATCATTTTCATCACTGATCCATAACTCATAGTCGTTGCTGTCTTTTAAAACATTCTCACTAAACGTTAAGCTCAACTGAGACAATCTTGAGTTGATTGATTTTAAATTAGATTTATCCGCCTCGTTTAAATTAGCACCGTTCCGAACAAAACTTTTGTAAATTTTTTCCAATAAATAAGCACTTTCAGCATCAATGGCAGCTTTGTCAATATTATCGTATGCTGCTTTAATGCGTGCAAATAAAGTTTCGTCTAACTGAATTTCGCTAGAGTATGCAGTTAATAAAGGAGATAATTCCTGTGCTAATTTTTGCATCTCATCATTCGTTTTAGAACTATTAAGATTAAAAAATATACTTGAAATTTGTCCTAATAATTCACCACTACGTTCATAAGCTGCTATGGTGTTTTCAAAATTAGCCTCTTCTTTATTGTTTTTGATTTTTTCAATTTCAGCTTTAGCCATTTCAATTGCTTCTACAATTGCGGGCTTATAATGCTCTATTTGTATTGAATCAAAAGGAATTGTATTTAGAGTTCCAGAGTATGGTGAGTGGAGAGGATTTTGCATAAAATATTGTCTTTTCAAAGTGTAAAAATATGAATTACTCTTTGAAAAAAAATCATTAATCGGAGTGAATGCATAAAAAACTACTTAAATTTGATAACCAATAGATTTAAACTTGAATAACTATAACATGAAAAAAAATTTACTTACGATTGCGTTAGCTTTTGTTGTAATAGGACAAAGTGTGTCTTTTGCACAATCTGGAAAGGCTATTATTGATAAATCGCAAAAACTTGGAGAAGCTCAAAAATCAGAAATATTTCAGACAGAGCTTACATCAAAAAAACAAACTCCATCTGGTGATTTAGATTGGACACCTACTTTAACAAGCAAAGCTAACCGAGTTAGTCATGAACTACCAGGAGAGGAAGAAATAAGAGCTGCTAAGGCTGCAAAATTAGAACTTAAGACAGAATTTGCCGGTATTGTAGGAGAGGAAGATGAAGTGATTCTTACAGGATCAACTCCGGTTGTGGGAGAAGAGTTTGCAGGAAACCCTAATAATGGAAGTTCGCCAATGGATAACTCTATTGCAATTTCTGATGGTGGATTTATTGTAAGTGTAGCAAACACTACAATACAGTATAAAACTACTGCTGGAGCAACAACATATTCAAATTCAATTGCAGATTTTATTGATGATCCATCAATTGCTTACGTTTGTGATCCCGTTGTGCATTATGATCCCGAAGAAGATCGTTTTATCTTTTTTGCACAAGAATGTTCTGGACACTCTTCAAATTCGAATCTGTTAATTATGTTTTCAGAGACTAATGATCCTTCTGACGGATGGAATTATTATAAAATTACAGGAAACCCGTTAGGAGATAATAGCTGGTTTGATTATCCTAAATTGGCGATATCAGATACTGAATTGTTTATTTCTGGAAACTTATTTTACAATGCTGGTGGTTTTAATCAATCAGTTGTTTATCAAATAGAAAAGTTTGATGGATATGATGGTGCTTCATTGACTTGGCAGTATTGGTTTGACTTATCTGCAGATCCTTTTACTTTATTGCCAGTTTCTTCTGGTTCAAATGCTAATTACGGACCAGGAATTTATATGGTAGCGAGTAATCCTTTTTCAGGAAATACTATTAAGTTATATGATATTACAGATGCCATTGCAGGTAGCCCAACAATGGATTATTATTCAGTTTCTACAGCGTATTATGATGTTGCGGCAGATGCGGCACAATTAGGTACTTCTTGCCAGTTAGATAATGGCGATTGTAGATGCTTAAGTGGTTTTTATATGAACGGAATCATTCATTTTGTTTTTCAATCTGATGTAGGTTCTGGATGGAATGGGATTAACTATAACCGTTTAAATGTATCAGCTCTTTCAAATGAGTCTGATAAATTCGGTGACGCAGGTAATATGGATTATTCTTATCCCTCAATTGCATGGTTTGGTTTCTCTCCTGATGATCGTTCAGCATTAATTAGTTTCGGAAGTGTAAGTTCTTCTGTTTATCCTGAAGTTAGAGCCGTGCACGTAAATGATGCCGGAGATTGGTCTGAAACAACACTGATTAAAGAAAGTGTTTCTTATGCTTGTTTTACTTCTCCTTCTGTTGAGCGTTGGGGTGATTATACTGGAACAACAAGAAGACATAATGCTGCTGAACCTTCTGTTTGGATTAACGGAATGTATGGAACTGCTCCACACCGTTGGAATACTTGGATTGCAGAAATTCATGCGGATTATGCTGTCGGTATTGACGAAAATTCTACAGAAGAAAATTTGACGATTGCACCAAATCCAGTAGTTGAAACTTTTGTTTTAAACTTTGATGTTACTGAAGATACACCAGTAGAGGTTAAAATTATTGGATTAGACGGAAGGTTAGTGAAAAACCTTTATTCAGGAACTGCCTTTGTAGGCGAGAACAAATTTGCTTTTAATAAAGCAAACTTGGCAAGCGGAACATATTTTGTACAAATTCTATCAGACGAAAAACAAATAGCAAATGAAAAGATTATTATACGTTAGTATTCCTTTTTTACTGATAGCTTGTGGTACAAGCGAAGATTCAGTGCAAACTAATAATGATCAGGATTCAACTGTTGTTTTAAGTGATAGCTCATTAACTATTACTGATTCATTGGTAATTGATTTACCATTGCCAGATAGCGGTAACCCTATAATTCATGGAAACCCTGATCAAGAAAAATTAGATAGTATTAAAAATTCTAAGAAGGATAAAAAGAAGCAAGGCTAACCTTTATATTCTAATTTATTCTATTATTTATATTGCAGCTCCATTGTTAAAGTGGGGCTGCATTTATAATAACTGTTTACATTTATATCCAAATAAAAGTAAAGTTTGTTCTACTTTTTTAGGAAGTAAGTTTTTACCCTCTATTTTTAATAGATTGCCTTTGTTCGTCCAGTCAATACTAGCTGATTTAAGACTAAAATAATTCTTAAGAAGATTAGAAATATTCAATGCATCCTTCTCTTTCTTTATCGTTGTTGTAAATGTTAATGTTTTCATTATCGTCAATTAGATATTCTTGTTTTTATAGTAGACGATTGAACTGGCACAATATTTCCTATCACTTCACGTAAATTATATTATTTAACGAATTTTTAGATTTAAACGATTAATTGGGTGAATAGAACGCTGCAAATTATGTTAGAATGTTTATATTAAGAGATCGAAATTTAAAATAATCAGAATTAGATATGACAGAAAAGGATTGGAATGAGATAAGGACCAATGATAGTTGGGCGATATTTAAAATAATGTCGGAATTTGTAGAGGGGTATGAGAAAATGGCGAGAATAGGGCCGTGTGTTTCAGTTTTCGGATCAGCAAGAACAAAGCCAGATAATCCATATTATGAAAAAGCAGTAGAAACGTCACGTTTATTAGTTGAGTCAGGATATGGTGTAATTACCGGTGGAGGACCAGGGATAATGGAAGCAGGAAATAAAGGAGCAGTAGAAGGAAAAGGAAAATCAGTAGGATTAAACATTGTATTACCATTTGAGCAATCATGTAATCAATATGTCAATCATCCGGTAGATTTTGACTATTTCTTTGTGCGCAAAGTAATGTTTGTAAAATACACACAGGGTTTTATTACTTTTCCTGGAGGTTTTGGAACGTTAGATGAGCTGTTTGAAGCACTTACGCTAATGCAAACCAAAAAAATTGACATGAAACCAGTAGTGCTTTTCGGTACAGAATATTGGAAAGGAATGGTAGGTTGGATTGAAGAGGCTATGTTAAATATGGAAGGTAATATTTCGTTAAAAGACATGGATCTGTTAAGAATGACAGATGATCCTGAAGAAGCGGTAAAATATATTAATGATTTTTACGAAAGTCATCCTTTACGCCCGAACTTCTAAGTATAATTTTAATCATAATTAAAAAAAACATTCGCGTAATTGCGAGTGTTTTTTGTTTTATAGCCATTGTTTGTTTTTTTAAGCGTGTTTTTTACTTCATTGATAACCAGAGTTTAACTGCTGTGAGTAGAAGTTTTTTTTCTATAGTAGAGCCTTTGTAGAGTGCCAAAACATCTACCAAATGGCAACGCCTGCGTCTTCCAAGAAATAAAAAAAACTACGAATGAAAATTTTTTCTTTACTCACCTTATTATTCCTAATTTCTAGTGGGCTATATTCTCAAATAGCGGATCCAAGTCCTTATTGCGTATTCAACGCTTGGGGTGCAGCACCAATTAATAATGTACAAATTGGAGCTTTGGATCATGATCCTGCTTATGATTGGGCAACAACAATGTATAATTACTATAATGAAGAGGTTGTTCCCGACATTGTTATTGGTGCAGCAACACCAATGTCAATAACGTTTGGAGATGCTATTGATGGCGAACCTCAATTATTTGGTGTTTATATTGACTTTAACCATGATAATATCTTTACAGAAGATGAAGACTTAATGAATAATTGGGATACAGGTGGAGGATTTTTGCCTTGCTTTGCTGGAACAGATGAAACGCGTGTAGGAAACGTTACTGTTCCACTTATCGCCACTCCTGGTATTACTCGAATGAGAGTAGTTCGTTCACATTTGATTCCTTTTGATTGGGGGGCACCACCTCCAGGTCCTGGTGATCATGCAGCGCCGTGTAATGCAGGAACAACCATGGATGATACAGAGTATTCATATGGACAAGCGGTTGATTATGATGTGAATCTAATTGCTGACGGTCCAATTGATTTAACTGCTCTGTTTACACCTGAAGAAGAAACAATTTGTAGTGATGAAGAAATTACATTTACGGATGTTAGTATCAGTGAGGATGGAGTTACAGCGTGGAACTGGACGTTTGACGGAGGGTTACCAGCGGCGGCAGCTACAGAGGGACCCCATAATGTGCTTTATGATACACCTGGAGTGTATGATGTAACATTAGAGGTAACGGATGCCACAGGAACACATGATACTACTTTTGCAATTACTGTAGAAGATTGTACTACTCCTTTAACTGCATTGTTTACACCTGAAAATACTGTTGTTTGTTTAGATGATATTGTAACGTTCACAGATGCTAGTTTAAGTGAAGATGGTGTTACAGCCTGGAATTGGACATTTGATGGAGGTCTACCAGCCGTTGCAGCAACAGAGGGACCGCATGATATTACATTTAATACAGCAGGTGTTTATGATATTACTTTAGAGGTTGAAGATGCTACAGGAATGCATGACACTACCTTTACCATAACAGTATTAGAAGATTGTGATGAAATTGAAGCTGTTTTTACCCCAACAGATTTTGATATTTGTGTTGGAGATTGTTTAAATTTTGAAGATGCATCTGTTGGAGTTGGAATTATAGAATATGCTTGGACGTTTAGTGATCCAACAATTGGCGGACCAATTATCGGAGAAGAAACAGGGTTGGTTTGTTTTGATAATCCTGGTGAGCAATTGGTTACCTTAACCATAACCAATGGAGTAGCGGTGGATGACACAACGATTACTATAAATGTTAGAGAATTACCTGCGGTTACAATTACTGCTGATCCTGGAACAGAAATTTGTGATGGAGATGAAGTTACCCTTTCTGGAGGTGGTGCATTGACGTATTTATGGTCTGGCGGAGTGGTAGATGGCGTTGCTTTTAATCCGCTTTTTACAGAAACTTACGTTGTAATTGGTGAAGACAATTTTGGCTGTTTTGGTGAGGCAGAAATAACAATTAATGTGGTGACTTGTGAACCAGTTATAGCTGAATTTGAATCGCCTGAAGAGATTTGTGTAGGAGACTGTATTACATTTGTTGATCGATCAATTGGTGAGCCTGTAACTTGGGCTTGGGATTTTGGAGGATTGGATATTTCTGAGGATCAAAACCCTACTTTTTGTTTTGAAACTGCTGGAGAAGTGAATGTATCATTAACAGTTACCAATGCAGCAGGAGATGAATCTATCTATAATAATCTTATTACTGTGTTTGATGCTCCAACTGTAAATGCCGTGCAGGATACAATTGTTGATCTTGGAGGAGCTGCGAACTTAATAGCCAACGGAGGTGATGTTAATGGAAGTTATATTTGGTCACCTGATGATAACGTAATTTGTGATGATTGCTCAATAACTACTGCAAATCCAAGTGAAAATCAAACTTATACTGTAGTGCATACATCAGCTAACGGATGTTCTTCTTCAGATTCTGTTGTTGTACTTGTTAATTTTATTGAAGGAGTAGGAGTTGCAACGGCGTTTTCTCCTAATAATGATGGAAACAATGATGTGCTATTTGTGCAAGGCTTTGGAATCAAACAAATGTATTTTGCAGTGTATAATCGTTATGGAGAATTAATGTTTGAAACAACCGAACAAAATATTGGATGGAACGGTTCTTTTATGGGAAAAGAGCAAAACTCAGGAGTATTTCATTGGTTATTGCAGTATGAATTGGTTGACGGTAAGAGTGGAATGCAGAAAGGAAATACAACACTAATAAAATAAAAGACGGAATAAAACAAAATTAGTAATTATAAAAAAAGAGGCTGTTAGAAATTTCTAACAGCCTCTTTTAAATTTATTATAAGACTTACGATAAGCAAGTCTATTTTTTTTAACCTTCTTTTGCAGCCAAGTATCTTTCAGCATCAAGAGCAGCCATACAACCTGTCCCCGCAGCAGTTACTGCTTGGCGGTAAACATGATCTGCAGCATCTCCTGATACAAATACACCTTCTACATTTGTTTTAGAAGTTCCTGGCTCGTTAATGATATAACCAGTTTCATCTAAGTCAATCCATCCTTTAAAGATGTCTGTATTTGGTTTGTGTCCAATTGCAACAAAAAATCCAGTTGCAGGAACTTCAGACTCTTCACCAGTAACATTGTTTTTTACTTTAGCTCCAGTTACACCGTTGCCATCTCCTAAAACTTCTACGGTCTCAGTATTGAATAAAATTTCAATGTTTTCAGTGTTTTTTACTCTGTTCGCCATAATTTTTGACGCTCTAAACTCATCTCTACGAACAAGCATAGTTACTTTCGTACAAAGTTTAGAAAGGTAGTGAGCTTCCTCACATGCAGAGTCTCCAGCACCAACAATAATTGTTTCCTGACCTCTGTAAAAGAAACCGTCACAAACAGCACAAGCAGATACACCTCCACCAATTTTTAAATAATGTTGTTCTGATTCTAAACCTAAGTATTTTGCAGAGGCCCCCGTCGAAATAACAATAGTGTCAGCATGAATTTCCGTTTTCTCATCAACCCAAACCTTATGAACAGGACCTGTAAAATCAACTTTTGAAACCCAACCACTTCTAATATCTGCATCAAAACGTTCTGCTTGTTTTTGAAGCTCAATCATCATGTCAGGACCAGTAATTCCTTCGGGATACCCAGGGAAGTTTTCTACTTCATTAGTAGTAGTTAATTGACCTCCAGGTTGTAATCCTTGATATAAAACTGGTGCCATATTAGCTCTAGCAGCATAAATTGCAGCTGTATAACCAGCAGGACCAGATCCAATAATCAAACATTTTACTCTTTCTATTTCGCTCATTTTAATTCGTTTGTCGTTTCTAAAAGAACAAAGATAATACGATTCAATTTTTTTTAGATACAATTGGCATGAAACTTGAAAAATCATTATTTCTTGGCATTTCAATAATAGATGCCTCAGAATTTTTATTTTCAATTAAAAGGTGCTATTTTTGCACCGCTCAAAATGCCACAAAATTGATATGATTGACAAAAGCCTCTTCAAGAAAAAAGAACTCTATCCGTTCCAGAAAAACATTGTTAATCAGATAATTAAGGAGCTGAAAGACGAGGGTCAAAACTTTAATTTACTCTTTCAATTGCCTACTGGTGGAGGTAAAACGGTTATCTTTTCAAATATTGCAAGAGAATATATTCAAAAGACAAAAAGAAAAGTTTTAATTCTTACACACAGAATTGAGCTATGTGTTCAAACTTCTAAGCAACTTACTGCATTAGGAATTGAGAACAAAGTAGTGAATAGTTTAGTGAAGACTTTAGACGATCAGTCTCAGTTTGATTCTTTCACCGCAATGGTGGAAACTTTAAATAATCGTTTGCAAGACGATAAAGAGTTTATAAAAAATATTGGGCTTGTAATTGTTGATGAGGCACACAACAATTCATTCCGTAAAATATTTCAATACTTTCAAGATGTTAACATATTAGGAGTTACAGCAACGCCGCTAAGTTCTAATAAAACATTACCATTAAAAGACAATTATGATAAGCTAATTGTTGGAGAAAGTATTAAGTCTTTAATTGAGAAGCAGTATTTGTCAAATGCTGAAACCTATACCTATGATGTAAACCTTCATGGTTTAAAGATTGGTGTAAATGGAGATTTTACAGTAAGTTCTTCTGATAAAGTGTACAGTAACTATTTCATGCAAGAAAAATTACTTTTTGCTTATGAAGAAGTTGCACTAAAAAGAAAGACACTTATTTTTAATAGTGGAATTGAATCGTCTCGATCTGTTTATGAACTATTTAAAAAGCACAACTATAAAGTGCGTCACTTAGATAGTACGTTTGGTGATACAGAACGAAAAGACATATTAAAGTGGTTTAAAGAAACGCCGGGTGCAGTATTAACGTCTGTCGGAATTTTAACTACTGGTTTTGATGAGCCTACGGTTGAAACAATTATTTTGAATCGTGCAACACGTTCATTAACCCTTTATCACCAAATGATTGGGCGTGGTTCTCGTAAATTAGAGAATAAGAGCTCTTTCCAAGTGATTGATCTTGGAAATAACGTTCGCCGTTTTGGATACTGGCAAGAATATATCGATTGGCAAGATGCCTTCAATTATCCAGATCGTTTCTTAGAAGCGCGATTGAGTGAAGAGGATGATATGATGTTTGAAGCAGCATATGAATTGCCGCGTAACCTTAAAGATAAATTGAAGTCTCCAGGTTTATTGGAAGAGTTTTCAATGAAAAAGGTTTATGACGATTGTATTGATGCTGGTAAAAAAGGAAAAGAAGCTGTTGATATTTCTTTAGATAATCACTTTGAAGTTGTGGCGGAAAATTCTGAGGACATGTATGACGGCTTAATGCTGTTAGAAGAGTTGCAAGATGATATTGAGCGCAGATTAAAGCATTATACAAAATGTATTACCAAAGCGACTGACAGTTATTTAAATTGGTTAAAAGAGACATATAATCGTCAATTAAGCCAGCGTATTCGTCAGGAGTTAGACGCGGAATAAACACCGCAGGAAGACTCTTTTTTTTTAATCATTTTCTTTTTAAGTTGAAAACTATACGGTTGAATCAATGAGATTATCCGTTTGTATAAATTGCAGTTAATCTAGAGTTGTATAAAATCCTATATCTGTTAAAAATAACAGTGTTGTTTTCGTGTTAAATTTTTAGACATTGTCTTCAAATCAAAACAACTAATATGAAAATTTCAATTTTACTTCTTCTATTTATCGGACTAAATAATATGGTGTTTAGTCAAGATTTTACTTGGGCTGCAGACTTTGAGGGGGACAACTCTTGGGTAACTGCTATGACTGTTGATTCTGACGGAAACACATATACTGCCATTGTTATTACTGAAACTGTGGATTTTGATCCTGGACCAGCGAATTATCCAGTTACAGGTTGGGTAGAAGGGATTACAGTGATTCAAAAATTGGATGTTAACGGAAACTTTATTTGGGCAAAAGAATTTGTTGAAAGTGGTGATGGTGACGGAATTATTGGTAATGGAATGGAGGTTCAGAGCATTGCAATTGATGCAACTGGTAATATTCTATTAACAGGAAATACATCTGGGAGAATTGATTATGATCCGGGAGATGAAGAATATTATGCGGATGAAATTGGATCTATTTATTATGATATTTTCATTTTAAAATTAAATGAAGAAGGGGAGCTTGATTGGGTACAAACTTTAGGAGGAGATTGTGCGGATAAAGGAATTGATATCCAAACGGATTATGCTGGTGATATTGTAGTAACTGGAACATTTTGCTTAACAGTAGACTTTAATGATGACATAGAAATAGATGAATTAACGGCTGGTGGGGTTGAAGGCTCTGATGTTTTTGTCCTTAAATTAACCGAATCTGGGGAGTTTATCTGGGTGAGATCAGTTGAATCGGACTTTTTTGATGAAGTATTTGATCTTGAAATAGATAAAAATAATAATCTATTTATTGGAGGGTTTTACACAAATTCGGCCGATTTTAATGTGGGAGATGACGAGTATATTTTAACTTCTGAAGGTGTTCAAGAATCTTTTTTGCTAAAATTAGATGCAACTGGAACATATGATTGGGTAATTACAATTTCAGGACCATCCTATGGTAAAGTAACATCAATTTCATTGGATAGTGAAGGAGATATTTATACAACTGGAAGCTTTTCAGGAGAAGACATTGATTTTGATCCTGGAGTAGGTGAGTTTAATCTTTCTGCAGTTGGTCAATCTGATTTGTTTATTACAAAATATGCAACAACAGGTGATTTAATATGGGCAAAAAAAATAGGAGGTGAATTAAGTGATCGTAATGCTTTGATTGAAATATCTGCAATAAACACAGTTTATATAACTGGTAATTATGGAGCAGATATAGATGTTGACCCAAGCGGTGCTGAATATATTTTGGAACATACGACAGGTGATGGCGATAATTATGATATGTTTATTGCAACCTTAAGTCAAGAAGGAGAATTTATTCAAGGTCAGGCGTTTAATGGGGATCGAAATGATTATTGTATTGATTTGCAAAGAGGGCCTGAAGGTAGCGTTTACTTGGCAGGGACAGCTCATTCTGAAATTGATTTAGATCTATCCGCAGAAGAATTTATGGTGTACGGCGATAATTATGAGCCAACAGCATATGTTCTTAAACTTCAGGATGGAAATGTAGGTATAGAGGCTACTAGCCTTGCTTCAAATATTGCTTTGTACCCAAATCCAACTCAAGGAGACATTGTCTTAAATCTTAACGAACCATTGGCCAACGTAAAAGTGTCTGTTATTGATCAAACAGGAAGAGTAGTACAAACTCAAAATTATAATTCAGCTGCAGTAATTCAATTGAATATTGATGGCCCTACAGGAATTTACTTTGTTAAGCTAAACAGTGATGACAAGGAGGCCGTGTTGAAAGTTGTTAAATCTAATTAGTAATAGCAATCGCCTTCATTTATATCAAAATTAAGGACAAGAAAAAGGGGGTTAACCATTGGTTAATCCCCTTTTTTAATATTTATTAATTGACTATCTAACGATTAAACGCTCAGTCATTGTTGTTGCATTTTCTGTTACTACAACTTGGTAAACACCAGTATCAAATGAAGATACATCAATTGTGTTTACGTTTCCATTAGCCGAGTAAACTAAAGCACCATCAACACTATAAATGTTTACTAATGCAGTTGCATTAACATTTAATGTAATCATTTCAGTTGCTGGGTTAGGGTATAGGTTGAAACCGTTTTCATTTTCTTCGATTCCAGCATATCCTGTTACTTCAATATCAGAAAGCATTCTTGGGTAAACTTTAGTTTCACCAAAAGATAGGAATGAAACACCTGTAATGTTATAATAGTTGTTTAATGCAGGCGTGTAGCTAAACATTTCGTCATCAACTAAACGTACACCTGAATTGTCATCTACTTCAAATTGTCCAAAACCAGCATCAGGATTTGTACATTTTGCATCTTCTAATCGAACTAATACGCCTTCGTATTCTTCATTTACCACATCACTAGTTGCAACAGCTACAGCATTTGGCATTGGGTGTCCTGAACTTATAACGTTTACTGTAACTACAGAAACGATTTCAGTTAAAGTAAAGTATTCAGTAACTTCACCAGTTACTACTACACTATCACCAAGTGCAACTTCTGTTCCTGGTTCGTATACATAAATTCCATTCCATGCACCTTCACCATCTTGAATAAAGAAAGTTCCTTCAGCTGCTCCAAAAAGGAAAACACCTGTAACAATTCCACTTGTAGTTACTAATTCGTCAGCATATGGAGAAATGAAATCAGCATCTTCTGAATATTGAATGTCATAAATAGAAACCTCTTCAGACTCTTCTGGCTCACCAATTGTAATAGCTACTGAATCAATTACGATTCCTACCAATTCATCAGTACTATGTAATGATAAAATGAATTCAGCATCAGTACATCCACTTGGAATAGTTACTGTTTGGCTTAACATAGTTAAATCTCCACCAGTTTCAGCAAATACATCAATATAGTCGTTATAATACCAACCATCAGCAGTAGTGTTATAGTACCCTGTACGAAGCATAGAGCCTTCCATACCTGTTAACCATAATTTAATTTCATAAGTTTCTAATTCAGTCACTGGCATTTCTTCTGTAGTGAAACGTTTGTGACTTCCAGTAGCGTTGAATAATTGTGCCATTGCAGTTCCGTGCATTGCTCCAATAGTTTGCTCTACTACGTTTTCTGAACCAATATTGGTTTTAGAACCCATCCATCCATCAGGATCTGTATCTGTCCAAGAGCTTAAATCACTCTCGAAAATTACTTGTCCAAAACTCGCCGCTCCCAGCGTTATAGACAATAATAAAGTAAATAATTTAGTCATAATCAATTGTTTGTTTTTTTTGTTTTAGCTTATTTATAATTCCCATTTCAAAACAGGAAAGATTTTTATTCGTGTATTAAAATGTTATCTAATTCCCAAGTTCTTCCGTCAGAAACTGAACCAGTATACTTGAATGCAATATGCACGTTTTCTCCTAATGTTCCAATTGGTACATTAGTCGAGTTTACCCAAGTGAAAAATCCAGTTGAAAGCGTTGCTAATCCTCCAATGTTTGTCCAAGAACCTTGTTCGTTTGGATTACTTGTACCATCATAATCTGTAGATACAAGAATTTCTATTAGCGCTCCGTCATAGCTGCATGCATTATCAAAATTTAAATAAGGACTTGCTGCCTCAGAAAGGTCAATAGAAGGGGAGATTAACCAATTTTCGGTAGCAATGTTTGAGCCATCAATATAATTAGAGATTACTCCATAATCATTTGGTGCGCCACCAGCACTGCTCGTTTCCCATTCTACTTCTGGTCCCGCTACTTGGTATGTTGTCCATCCATTAGAGTTGATTTCTCCATCATCAAAATCTTTAGCAGCAACTAATCCACTAAAGCGGTCATTGTTCATAGCTATTTCACTAAATGATCTTATTAATAATTGAACTTCTCCATTAAAGTGACTTACTATACAAACAATACTTCCTGATCCTGCTGGAATTATTTCATCAGCAAATGCTGCGTAACCGCTAGTTCTTACTTTGATCGTATTTCCATCTACATCTTCTAAAATACGATCTAGTGATACTAATTCTTCACCATCCGCAAATGTTTGCCCAACCTCAGGTTTGATAAATTGTACATCATTAATTTGAATCAATTCTGATTCTTTTAAAGAAGTAATTAAATCAATTGAGATCGTTTCTGGTGCAAAGTTGTTATTCGTTGATTGCTTAATAATATTCTTGTCAACATCCACCGAATCAATTTGTAAAACACCATTGTACTGACTAAGGATAGTTCCTTTCAGGTATATTCGAACAGAATCACCTTGATAAACACCTCCGCCATTTAGCATTCTTACATTTACTGCACCAGTATGGTCTTGCATGTAAACATTTTTATAAACATTCCCATCACTTTCATCCATGGTAATAATTCCATATACTGAAAGCTCGTTTTGAATAGAGATAACGCCTCCTTCTGTTGCCTGCCATGTACGTAATTCGTCAATTGTCATTACAGCCGTTTCTGGAATATCTTCTAACGGTGGAGTGTCATATTCTTTTTTGCATGAAGAGAGCGCAAGTGCTCCAAGCATAAAAACGAACGTACTTTTTTGAATAAATCTTTTCATTTTCTTAACCGTTAATAATAATATTGTCAATTTCCCAAGTTCTACCGCTACTTTCAGTTCCAACATATTTAAATGCAATGCGAACATTACTTGTTAAATAAGCTGCTAAATCAATGCTTCCTGAATTTACAAAAGCAAATCCTCCTGTAGACCAAGTTGCAGTTAATGGCACCCATGTTGCTGCATTTGGATCTCCCGTTCCTGCATAATCTATAGAGATTAATAATTCTAGGGGATCACCACTGTAGTTATATGCATTGTCAAAAGAAAGTGAAGCGTCTGTTGATCCGCTTAAATCTAGACTAGGGGAGATAAGCCAACTTTCACAAGCTGAATTTCCGTCATCATAATTTGAAATTACAGCATAAGGACGGTCTTCCCAACTTCCTAAGTCACCAATTTCCCAAGCATCAGTTCCAATTACTTGTTGTACTAGCCAACCACCAGAGTTAATGTCTTCGTCATTGAAATCTTTTACTAATAACTCTCCTGGTCCACGTGGCCCATGCATATCAGCTTCTTCAGGTGATCTAAGTATATATTGAATTTCTTCATTATACTCGCTTATAATACAAACCATTGATCCAGCACCCTTTGGTAAGCTGTCTCCAGCAAATGCTGCAAAGCCGCTTGTTCTAATAAAGCTAGTATAACCGTCAAAGTCTTCAAACAACCTGTTCTCTGAACTTTGGTTCACTGGATCAGCATAAGTGTTTAATAATTCAGATGTTTTAAATTGAACATCCGCAAAACGCATTAGCATGGATTGATACTTAAATTCAACAATCTCGTCATCTGTTAAAAAGGCAGTATACGCTGTTTGAACTTGATCAATAGTCAATGTTAGTGGCTCCAAATCATTCCCTGATGATTGTACAACGACATTTGTTTCTTCCTCAACATTGTCCAATTGATAAACACCATTAAAGTTGTTTAAGGTTACTCCGTTTAATGCAATTCGAATAGAATCTCCCTGCACTAAATCTGTACCACTTGTAAAGCGCACATTGATTGCTCCAGTATGATCTTGGAAATAAATATTTTTATAAATATTCCCATTTCCTTCATCCATAGTTACAATTCCATAAACAGAAATTGTGTCAGTAATTAAAATAGCATCATTGACAGAGCGTTGCCAAGCTTTTAAGCTATCAATCGTAATGATTTCGCTATCAGTAATTGAATTGATTGGTGGAGAGTCCGGTTCTTTTTTACAAGCCGTAACTGCACTAATAGCGAAAACTCCTAATAATATTGCGTTAATTCTTTTTCTCATTTTAAATGCTTTTAAAAACGTAAAGTGGCCATTAAAAAGTAATTCAATCCGTACATGTATCCTAAACGTGGTGGAAACTTGTCAATTTTTTGCGAATCAAAACGCAATTGCTCAAATCCACCCGTCACAAATTGTGTATTGTTTGTGAGGTTATTAATATTCACGTTGATATTTAGGAAGTAGTTGGATATTTTAAATGATTTACCAGCAAATAAACTCATTGAATATCCATTATCTAACTTAGTTTGCTCAATAGTTTGTGTAAACTGTGGATCTGATTCTACAAAGTTTGCAACAGCTTCAGCCGTTCTTCTGTCTGGGTTTGGATCTAAATAAATATCTGCAAAGTAGTTGAAGTTAACACCTGCAAACCAATATTTTTTACCACTATATTTTAATCCTACTGATGCTGCAGATTGCGGCATTCCTCCAATTTTATAGTTCTGTAAATAAACTGTTTTGTCTTCTGCAATTAATTCTGCAGAGTTGTCTACATAAATTGATGCTGTTGGACGAGAGTTGTAAAGGTGTTGTCCCATGGCAACTACTAAGTTTCCAGAAAGCCCTCCATGAATTTTACCATCTACTCCTAATTCTATTCCTTGGTGGAAGTAATCAACGTCTTGCATTACATAGTTTACAAATGAATTGTATTCATCATGATAAAAACTTCTTGACCAAACTGCGTCTTTACGTTCAGAGTAGTAGTAAGTTAAACGCATCTTTAAATTAGGGTAGCGTAAAATATAGTTAATGTCTCCTGTGTAAATTGTTTCGTTTTTAAGGTCATCAACAGTTACGTTTCTCGTTCTTGGTGAAATAAATGCCGATCTTGAAGTTGGAGCTTCTGTAAGGTATGCTGCATTAGCAGTAATATATTGTCTTCCTGAAATTTTATAAGTTGCACCACCTTTAATAGCGTAGTTTACAAAGTTTTTTGTTTCAGATTTTCCTAGCGAGTTGTCAGGGAATAAACCTGTCTGGAATAACCCTTCTCTATAAAATTGCTCATCTGTTAATTCTAATGCACCATAATAATCAACTCTTTTTGTGCGGTAGTTGATTTGCCAAAATGCTGTGGCATTAACATTCATGATGTAATAGTTATTACCATAAGTGTCTCCAACGCCAACAGTTCTATTAGGGTTTTGCAAATCACTTTGTGCTGCATTAGGGTCAATAAAATCTTGCTCTGCAAATTGGTTTACATCAACCCAATAATCACCACCTAATAAATCCTCAACAGTGTTATAATAGTGATTACGCTGTGCTTGAATAAATAGTCCTGCATTCATGGTCATGTTTTCTTTCTCTACAGTATATAAAGATGATAAACCACCAGATACAATATTATTCCATCTGTTTTCTACAATGTATTTTGAGCGTAAACCTTCACGCAAAATGTTTCCGTTTGCGTCTTTGTGTGTGTATAAGTTTTTGCTGTTGGCAAAATATAAATCGTCCCATTGCACTTGGCGAGCGGATTCGTTTTGCCAGTTGTTTAACATGCGCTGCGCATTTGTAGGATCATTGATGCCTTCGTAATATGAAGGAAGGTATTTGTAATAATCTGGTCGCGGATCTTTAGCGTCATACCAGTTTAAAGCTGTTTGCCCATATTTTCCAAAACTAGAATGAAGAGATGTTTTTAATGATGAGATGTCGTTTATTTTCCATTCATGAGAAAAAGCAATGATTGGCATGTGCGAATCTGCAACTCTTGAATTCCTTTTAATTCGCGTTCCATCAGGTTGGGTTTGGTATCCCCAATAAGAATTATAGAAGTTGTTTCCAGATAATTCATAGGTTTCAAGCGTTGAAATACTTCCTTTTCCTCTGCGAGAAGGAGAACCTAAAATAGTAAGGTTAAGGTTGTGACTTTTATTAATATTCTTCTCGGCGGCTAAAAAATAACTAAAAGCTTCGTAAAAAGTTCCGTCTACATATCCTTCGTTTGCATATCTGGCAGATAATGATGCTGCAAATGCCCAACCATTTTTTTGCATTCCCGTTCCGTGCGTATACATTAAACGGTGAGAATAAGCTCTGTTGGTAGATGCGTAAGAAACTCTAGATCCTTTTCTAATGCCTGTTGCTTTAGAGTTAATGTTAGAGTAACCGCCAATTCCTCCAAAATGATAAGGATTGTCTGAAAGCCAGTTTTTTGTCTCAGAATAACGAGTTACATCATTTAATCCTCCCCATCTATACCAGGTGCCTCTTCCCGTTTCTAAATCATTCATTGGAATACCATTTAACAAAATCATTGTTTTGTCAGACTGGTAACCACGAATTTTAAAACGGGCTGCACTAAAGTTAAAACCTGCTGTTGCTGCAAAAACGTCACGAGAGGATTGCAATAATCCTGAGATGTTTCCTGAACTACCGCTACTGTTTTCACCATCTTCTAAATTGGTGATGAAAACAGGGGTGTTTGTAAGAAGTGTATCTTCTTGCTCTGTCTCTGTGCTTTGCGAAATTCCGTTGATTGCAAAGAGAGATAGTGAAATTAGAATTCCAATTTTCTTTATCATTTTTGTGATGCTAAATTAAGCTTTTGTTATGCATGAATATAAAAAGCTGGACAAATTTACGAAATAAAACACGGGCGAAACACCATAATTTGATTAATTGTGAATAACTTAATTGTTTGTTAACATTACATGCACGTTTCCTTGGTCTGGTATTTGATTATAATAGTTAAATTTGACAATCCTAAAAAAGAATAGAATAAATGAGAAAAATAGGAATCAATATTGGAATGCTAGTAATTGTAATGCTTGGTGTTTCAATAGTTGGACATAGCCAGACAAATAAAGCCTACAAAGTAGCATGCATAGGCTTTTATAACCTTGAAAACCTTTTTGATACAGAGGATGATCCAGCGATTAGAGATGAAGACTTTACCTTAGATGGCAGATATACATGGGGAGAAGAGAAATACCAAAACAAGTTAACAAACATGGCACATGTAATTGCTGACCTAGGTACTTCTGTGTCACCAGACGGCTGTGCTGTATTAGGTGTTTGTGAGGTTGAAAACAAAAAAGTGTTGGAAGATCTTGTGGCAGAAGAAGAAATAAAAGACCGTGATTATAAAATCATTCACTTTGATTCTCCTGATCGCCGTGGAATTGATGTTGGCCTATTATATCAAGAAAAATACTTTAAACCAACTAATAGTGTATCGCACGAACTTAAATTTGAAAGCGACCCTGACTATAAAACAAGAGATCAATTAGTAGTCTCAGGTGAATTGGATGGAGATAAAGTGCATATTATAGTTGCGCACTGGCCTTCTCGTAGTGGTGGAATGGAAAAATCACAACCTAGAAGAATTGATGCTGCGATATTAGGACGTAAGATTATTGATTCATTACTTGTTGCAGATGCAAATGCTAAAATTATCTTAATGGGAGATTTAAATGATGATCCTATTAATAAGAGCGTTAAAAATTATATTAGAGCAAAATCAAAAATTGCAAAAATGAAAAAGGGGGACATGTATAATACTATGTACTCTAAATTTAAGCAGGGTGATTGCACCTTGGCTTATCGAGATGCTTGGAATTTATTTGATCAATTAATTATTAGTGAAGGGCTGACTTCTCAAGACGCTTCAAGTTATATTTTTCATAAATCATATGTTTACAGTAAGGAATATTTGAAGCAAAAAGATGGTAATTATAAAGGGTATCCTAAACGGACACATGCTGGTGGTAAATATCTAAACGGGTATTCTGACCATTTTCCAGTTTTCTTAGTGCTTAAAAAAGAAGTGAAGTAAATAAGTGAAACAGTTTTGTGCAATAGCTCTTGTGTTTATATTAGTTGGATGTTCACATTCAACCTATGAATCATACACAGCAGAAAATGTAGGTTTAGATTCTACCTATAACTCAAATGACTTAGAAAGTATTATTGCCCCATATAGAAGTGAGGTGGATGCTCAAATGAGTGCAGTTATAGGTGTTTGTGATTCAACATTAATAAAGTATGCGCCAGAATCTCCATTAGGGAATTTTGCTGCTGATGCTATTTTTGAAAAAGGAATAACATTAGCCCCACCAGGTTTTAATGATTTTAAAGTAAACAATTCAATTGCCTTGCTAAATTTTGGAGGTTTGCGTGCACCAATTAATCAAGGAGATATAACAATTGGAAACGTGTTTGAATTTATGCCGTTTGATAATACAATAACCATTGTTAAGCTTGATTTAGATGGTGTTGATGCTTTGCTGGATTATCTCTATTTAATGAATGGACAACCTGTAAGTAATGCAACTTTTGATTTAGGTGCTGATTATAAAAATTTCACACTTGAAAATTTACCAAAAGAGAAAACAGAGCTTTATGTTATAACGTCCAATTATTTGGCTTCAGGAGGAGATAAAATGAACTTTCTAAAAGATGCTACTGAAAAATGGGACTCGGGCATTTTAATGCGAGATGTTTTTATTGAATACATTAAAGAAAAGGGCGTAATTAAGAATGTTGGGATTGACCGTAGGATGAAAATTAGTAAGTAATGGAAAGAAGAGGTTTTCTTAGAAGTATTACAACTGGAGGAGTCGCGGCATTCGCACTTAGTTCTGCTAGTTGGGTTGATAATAGAAAGAAAGTGACCATTTTGCATACTAATGATACCCATTCTCATATTGATCCTTTTCCTCAAAATCACAGTAAGTATCCTGGACAAGGTGGTGCAGGTAGACGTAAAAAATTGATTGACTTAATTAGAGAGGATGAGCAAGAGGTATTGCTGTTAGATGCGGGAGATATATTTCAAGGGACCCCATACTTTAATATTCACGGTGGCGAATTAGAATTTAAACTCATGTCTGAAATGGGGTATGATGCCGCAACAATGGGGAATCATGATTTTGATGCTGGAATAGAAGGGTTTGATAAAATGTTACCGAATGCCAATTTTCCTTTTTTATGTGCCAACTATAATTTTGAGGATACCATTTTAAATGGAAAAACAAAACCCTACAAAATTTTTAAAAAAGGAGGAATAAAAGTAGGAGTATTTGGAATTGGAGTAGAGTTGGAGGGATTGGTTAGTCCTGAGCTTTATCGAGCAACTCAATATTTAGATCCAATTGAAAAGGCTCAGAAAATTGCAGATGAACTAAAACAGGAGCATAAATGCAATTTGGTAATATGTCTTTCACATTTAGGATATAAATCCAAACTGAATAAAATGTGCGATCCTGTTTTAGCAAAAGAAACAACAAATATTGATTTAATTATTGGAGGGCATTCCCACACTTTTTTAAAGCAAGCGGAAATGCATGAAAATAAAAATGGAAAAGCCGTGCTAATAAATCAAGTCGGTTGGGCGGGCCTTATTCTTGGTCGGATTGACTTCTATTTTGATAAAAATGGAAATCCTGATTTATACACATCAAACGTTTTAAACACCAATTATTCAATTGGGTAATATTGGATAGTTATCCAATTTAGTTATTGTTTTTTTTTAACAATGAGGCATCCCTTGTGTTAAATTTGCGTTACCTTAGTACCAATCATCTGACTAATATGAAAACGCGTTTACTAATAACTACCCTTTTTCTCACCGCTTTTGTAGGTTTCTCTCAAGACGCTACAATTGACGCAGGACCTGATACCGTTACTTGTTCACCAGGATGTGTAGATCTCGAAGCAATATACACAGGAGGAGGAAATACTACCGATTATACTGTTGCTGCTATACCTTATGCAGCCGAACCTTATGGAGGTACGGTTAGAGTTTTATCTGATGACGCTACAACAGGTGCAATTGGAATTGGCTTTGATTTTTGTTTTTACGGAGAAACATATAGTAACTTTTATATCAGTTCTAACGGTTGGTTAGGATTTTCTGGCGGGCCAGGAACTTGGTCTCCTGCAGCGATTCCTTCGGTTGTTGCTTCAGTACCTAAGAATTGTGTAATGGGACCTTGGCAAGATTTGAATCCAAGTATTGCAGGGACAATACAGTATGAAGTTTTGGGAGTTGCGCCTTTTAGAAGATTAGTTGTTTCTTGGGAGGCGGTTTCGTTTTTCTCTTGTACAGGAACATATAATACACAACAAATTATTCTTTTCGAAACAACAAATGTTATTGAAAATCACATTCAGACAAAATTAACTTGTCCGGGTTGGGCAGGTGGCCGTGCGGTGCAAGGTGTGCATAACGCTACTGGTACAGATGCTGTGGTTTTCCCTGGAAGAAATAACACGGTTTGGACGGCGTCCAATCATGCAATTCGTTATACACCTTTAGGTGATCCAATAATTGAATGGTACGTTGGGCCTTTATTTATAGGAGAAGGAGCTGAAATAACCGTTTGTCCGGTTACAGCTACGACTTATACTGCGAAATTAATTTCTTGTAGCGGTATTGTTGCAGAAGATGAAATTTTTATAGATCAAATATGTTGTGAACCTCCTACAATGTCTCATACAGATGTGTCTTGTTTTGGTGGTTGTGATGGTACTGCAACTGCGGATGCAATTGGTGTTGCTCCATTTACTTATTCATGGGATGATCCACTTTCGCAAACTACGGCAACAGCAGTTGGTTTGTGTGCGGGAGTATATGAAGTAACAGTGACAGATGCATTAGGATGTGTAGAAACGGGAGAGGTTGAAGTATTAGAGCCTGAAGAAATAACCGGAATGGTAACTGTAGTTAACTTAGTGTCATGCTTTGGTTTAACAGACGGTTCAGGAACTATTGTCGGTGAAGGTGGTACGGGAGTGTTGACGTATGATATTGGTGATGGACCAATGCCTACAGGAGAGTTTACAGATTTAGCACCAGGTTCATATATTGTAACTATTATGGATGAAAATGGGTGTACGCTTGATATTCCATTAGATATTGTATCACCAGAATTATTAGAATTGACATTGGTAAGTACTGTAGAGGTTTCTTGTAATGGAGGTGATGATGGCGAACTAACAGTTGAAGGCATTGGTGGAGTTGTACCATATGAATATTCAATTGATGGAGGTGCATTTGGCGCTGACGCTACTTTTACCGGTTTAACTGCTGGTTCATATGATGTTGAGATAAGAGATTATAATGGGTGTCTAAGTATGCTTACTATTGACATTACAGAACCACCAGCATTAACATTAGATTTAGTAGGTACAATTGATGCTACTTGCTTTGAAGGATCTGATGGATCGTTAGAAGTAATTGGTGGAGGCGGAACAGGAGCCTTAGAATATTCAATTGACGGTGGTGCGTTTGGTGGAGCTCCAACTTTTAGTGGGTTAACTGAGGGGACATATACTATTACTGTAAGGGATGCAAATGGATGTGAAACAACACTGGATGTAGTTGTTGGTCATCCAATTCCAGTTGCGGTTGACGAAATTGTTGTTGGTGAAACTTGTTTAGGTGATTGTTTAGGTTCTATTGATTTAGATGCTTCTGATGGAGTAGCGCCTTACACATTTAGTATAGATGATTGCGCAACAACTGATGGAGTAGGTTCATACGCTGGTCTTTGTGCAGGTGATTATGATATTTGCGTTACTGATGCAAATGGTTGTCAATATACCAATACAGTTACCGTGATTGATGGTGTTGTGCCTGCAGATGCTACAATTACACCAATTGGTCCATTTTGTGTAAATGATGCTGCGGTTGTTTTAACTGCTGCTTCTCCAGGAGGAGAGTATACAGGAACTGGTGTTACAGCTGGAATGTTTGACCCTGCTCTGGCTGGTGTCGGAACTCATACAATTACAAATACAATTTCGTTAGGGTGTGGAGATGTCGCAACTTTAGACGTTGTAGTGAATCCATTGCCAGTTGTTTCTTTCATGACAGCCGTTAATTCTGGTTGTGAAGACCTTGTAGTGCCATTTACGAATACTGGAGATGATGGGGCTGAGTGTTATTGGGACTTTGGTGATGGAACAAGTTCTACTTTCTGTGGATCAGTGACCCATACATATGACAACGCTGGTGAATATGATGTAAGTTATACTATTACAGATGTGAATGGGTGTTCAAGTACTTCAACTTTCTATGATTATATAGATGTTTACCCACAACCGAATGCTGTGTTCAGATTTGGACCACAACCAGCTACTACCATTAATACTGAAATTAACTTTACTGATATGTCCACAGGAGCAGATGCTTGGACTTGGACATTTGATGAGTTAGGTAACTCAAACGACCAAGATCCTTCTTTCTTCTTCCCAGAAATTCCAGGGAATTATATTGTTGATCTTGTTGTTGAAAATAGTTATGGTTGTGTTGACAGTACTTCTCAAACAATAGTTATCTCAGAACAGTTATTAATTTACGTTCCAAACACAATTACTCCTGATGGCGATTTGTATAATGAAGTATTTACACCATATTTTAACGGAATAGATATTTATGATTATACATTGACAGTATTTAACCGTTGGGGAGAAATAATGTTTGTTTCCCATGATGTAACAGTAGGTTGGAATGGAACATATGGAGGAGAATTAGTTCCTAGCGGTGTTTATGTATGGCACATTAATACGCAGGAAGTTACATCTGACAAGAAATTAGAATATCATGGTCATGTTACCGTGTTAAAATAAAACAATCAAAAATTAATAGTAAAAATAGCCCGGTTTTAATCGGGCTATTTTTTTTTGCTATAAATCGATTCAATATTTTCTTCTTATTAAAGCAACTGAGGGTAAGTTAGGTGCGTTAGTATTAGAGAGTTCGTTTTGTTAATGAGCTCTGCAAGAATACAAAACCTACGTTATGCCTAACTTTAAACGCCTCCTATACATACTATGTGTGATGTATTTTAGCTCCCATGCTTATAGTCAAGTTATTGTTAATGGAAGTTTCGAGGTAACCACTGCTCCAGTTGGTTGCAATTATAATTTAGCCAATGCTGTTTTTAACGGATACATGACTGATGTTGAGGCTTATGGTGGAGGAAATGAAACTGATATCATAATGGATGGTTGCTATGTAACCGATCTTCCTGATGGATTAAGAAGTATTTCAATAGCACATGTTCCTGAAGATGAAATATCAATGGTTATTGATGTGCCATTAGTACTAGGAGAAACTTATACATTGTCTTTTTGGGCATTAAGCGAAACTACCTTTGTAGGCCCTGGAGACGTTGTAATTGGCGCTTCTACATCTGCAACAGATTTTGGCGATTTAATTCAAACAGTTTCTCCAACAGTAATGGATTGGGGAAATCATACTTTTACTTTTGTTGCTCCTAACAATGCTACGCATATTACGGTTAAAAATGCACCCGGCGGTCCTTTTTGGAATCATTTAGATCATTTTGAATTTATAGTACCAGATGATGAATTGGATACTGAAGTTACAGATGCCACTTGTTTTGGAGCTTGTGATGGTTCTGCTACAGTAATTGATGGTGTTATACCTCCATATACTTATTTATGGGATGCTGGGGCAGGAGCAGTTACAACAGCAGAGGCTACTGATCTATGCGCGGGAACTTATGAAGTTGAAGTAACTAATGGTGTGGGAGATGTTGTGGTTTTGGAGGTAACGATTGATGAACCAGATGAGATTATTGCTGGAATTACTGATTATACTGATGTAACTTGTTTTGGTGCTGATGACGGAACCGTTCTTGTTGAAGCTGCTGGTGGAACAGGAGTTTTGACTTATGATATTGGTGATGGTCCAGTAGCTTCGGGTGATTTTACAGATTTAGCTGGCGGATTATATACAGTTACTGTTACAGATGAAAATGGTTGTACGGTTGATGTTCCTGTGGAAATTTTGGAACCAGACGCCCTGTTAATAACAGAAGTGAGCACAGTAGATGTATTGTGTAATGGTGATAATACAGGTGAAATTGAAGTAATAGGTGCTGGCGGAACGGGGACATATACCTATTCAATAGATGGTGGTGCATTTGGCGCCGGAACAACCTTTACAGATTTAGCTGCTGGAGATTATACAATTACTGTACAAGATGAAAATGCTTGTGAGAATTCTATTTTAATAACGATTACGGAACCTGATGCAATAACGGTAGTTGAAAGTTCAACAGGTGAAATTTGTTTGGGGGATTGTTTAGGAACGATTGATTTAGTAGCATCTAGTGGAGTAGGACCATATACTTATAGTATTGATGGATGCGTAACTTTTGATGGACTTGGAGCATATACAGATTTATGTGCTGGTGCATATAATATTTGTATTGAGGATGCTAACGGTTGTCAATATACAAGTATATTAAATGTTGATGCAGGAACTTCGCCAGTAGATGCAACAATAACTCCGTTTGGACCTATGTGCATTGATGCTACAGCTATTACGTTAGATGCGGTTGATGTTGGAACATTCACCGGTCCTGGTGTAGTAGGAGGTGTTTTTGACCCTGCGGTTGCAGGAGTGGGTACGCATACAATTACAAATACTATTGTTGATGGTTGCGGAGGTTTAGCAACTTTTGATGTTGTTGTTAACCCTTTACCTGTAGTTAGTTTCACGGCTAATGAAAATAGTGGTTGTGCTCCAATTGAAGTCATATTTACTAATACAGGGGATGTCGGAACAAGTTGCGAATGGGAGTTTGGAGATGGAGCTTTTAGTTTATCGTGTGGATCAGTAAATCATGTTTATTCTAACGCAGGAACATATGACGTAACCTTGTCTGTAACAGATGTAAATGGTTGTACGAATTCAGTAACATATTACGATTATATTGATATTTATGAGGTTCCAGTAGCCAACTTTGTGTTTGATCCAGTTACAACAACCACTTTAGATACTGAGGTAGATTTTACAGATTATTCATCTAACGCCGAGGGGTGGATTTGGACATTTGATAACTATGGAAATTCAACAGATCAAAATCCAAGTTTTACTTTTCCAGATCAAGAAGGAGCTTATGATGTAACGCTTATTGCAATTTCAGATGACGGATGTAGGGATACAATTACAAAAACATTAAATATTCATCAAGAACAACTCATATTTGTTCCTAACACAATCACTCCAGATGGAGATACTTTTAATGAAGTGTTTAAACCTTATTTTACAGGAATAGATATTTATGATTACCATTTAACCATCTATAATAGATGGGGAGAAACTTTGTTTGAATCCTATAATGTTGCTGGAGGTTGGAATGGGACTTATGGTGGTGAAATTGTAGAAGATGGTGTGTATATTTGGCACATTACTACAGCAGACATTGCTACGGATGATAAGTTAGAGTTTTTTGGGCACGTAACAGTTGTAAAATAAAAAGACTGTAGTGCTAAATAGTTAATTTTGGAATCCTATTTTGATTCATTTTCAGAAGAGGGATTCCGTTATATTTGAATTGCTTGTTGCGGTTTTTGTTTAATTTTAGACGAAATGAAAAAGTTGTTTCTAATTCTTGTAGTGTTGGTAGCTGGAATCAGTGCTAGTGCTCAAGGTCCTTCTATTGATGCTGGACCTGATCAGTCTATTTGCCCTCCTGATTGTGTTGATATTACGGCTGTATTTGAAGGTGGTGGTGGAAATACTAGTGATTATGACGTAATGGTTATTCCTTACGCACCTGATCCTTATGATGGTACGCCCGTAGACTTGTTTGATGATGATGTAACAGATGCTATTGATATAGGCTTTGATTTTTGTTTTTACGGAAATACCTATTCGCAACTTTACATTGGATCTAATGGTTGGGTATCCTTTTCTCCTGGAGAGCCAACAACCTTTACTTCGTCAACTATTCCATCAACAGATCCTGACGTTCCCAAAAATTGTATAATGGGACCATGGTATGATATTGACCCAGGAGACGGTGGCGAAATTCGTTATCAAACTTTAGGTATTGCTCCATCAAGAAGATTTGTTGTAAGTTATATTAATGTACCTCATTTCTTATGTGGAGATCAATTAGAGACTTATCAAATCATTCTTTATGAAACAACAAATGACATTGCTAATTTCTTAGAAACAAAAAATATTTGTGTGGATTGGGATGATGGACAAGCTACGCAAGGATTACATAATATTGATGGAACAGAAGCAGTGCCTTCTCCTGGAAGAAACAATACAGCCTGGGATGCTACGAATGATGGGATCGGATATTCACCAATTGGAGATCCAGATGTGGAATGGTATGACGGTGCAGATTTAATAGGGGTTGGACCAGATATTACATTATGTCCTCTTGAACCTACAACGTATACAGTTAGATTAATTTCTTGTGGAGTAGAAGTGGCAACAGATGATGTCTTTGTAGATGTGGTTTGTTGTGAGCCTCCAGTTATGACACATACAGAATTAGCTTGCTTTGGAGATTGTAATGCAAGCGCAACAGCTGAGCCTGCAGGAGTTCCACCATTCACTTATTTGTGGGATGCGGCAGCAGGTAGCCAGACTACAGCAACTGCAGTTGGATTATGTGCAGGAACTTATACCGTTCAAGTTTCAGATTCTGAAGGATGTGACGAAGAGGGTACAGTAACGATTGAAGAGCCAGATGAATTATTAATGACAATTGTAACAACAGATGTAAGTTGCGCAGGTGCGAATGACGGAGCTATTAATATTACAGCAACAGGAGGAACACCTCCACTTAGTTATGATATTGGGGCAGGTCCTGGAGGAATAAGTGTTTTTAATGATCTAGCAATTGGAGATTACACTGTAACGGTAACAGATGCTAATGGCTGTAATGTTGTTCAGGAAATTAGTATTACAGATAGTCCTTTACCAGTTGTTTCTTTTATTGCCGATATAAATGATGGTTGCGCGCCAGTTGAAGTAATTTTTACAAATACGGGTGAAACTGGAGCAAGCTGCGAGTGGACGTTTGGAGATGGATCTTCATCAACTTCTTGTGGTCCAGATGTAACACATGAGTTTACAACAGCTGGTTTACATGATGTTAGTTTAACTGTTACAAATGTAGGAGGATGCTTTACAACCTTTGTAGCCTATGATCTTATTGAAGTATATGAAGTGCCTTCAGCTAATTTCATTTTTAATCCTGTTAATCCAACAACTATTGATACTGAAGTTAATTTTTCTGACTATTCTGTAAGTGCAGACGGTTGGGAATGGGATTTTGGCGGTTTTGGAGCGTCAACAGATCAAAACCCTACTTTCATTTTCCCTGAGCAAGAGGGAATTTATCCTATTCAGTTAATTGCAATTACAGATAATGGTTGTAGAGATACAATTGTAAAGAACATTACAGTTAATCAAGACCAATTGATTTTTGTTCCTAATGTAATTACTCCAGATGGTGATACTTTTAATGAGGTATTTACGCCATACTTTACTGGAATCGATATTTACGATTACCATTTAACGATCTACAATAGATGGGGAGAAAAAATGTTTGAATCGTATAACTTAGCTACTGGTTGGAATGGAACATATGGTGATGACTTAGTTGAAGATGGTGTTTATATATGGCACATTACAACGGCCGAAATTGCTACAGATAAAAAACTAGAGTTTCACGGTCATGTTACTGTACTTAAGTAATTTCGACTAACAGTCTTTCTTATTATTTAATTGTAAATTATTTTGTTGTTTACGCAACGAATTCAATTCTTAATGCGTTTCTATAATGTAAATGTTGTCGTTCTATCCCAAATAGATTCAACCACACATAATCTTTTTACATTATGATATCAATATTAAAGGAACGTTTAGATAAAAACTGGAATCGTCAAGCAGTATTATTGTTACTTTTTTTATTCCCTATAATTACAAATGCCCAGATAGATTGTGATGAGTCTGTTGTACCGCCTACGGTGTTAGATGGTGTTTCGGTTACTTCGACATGGACAGGGTCAGTGACAACATACCCAACAGCTTGGACATCATGTGGATTTACAACTCCTGCAAGTTCTATTCATGTTGGTGCGTCAGGAGCATTTACCTATACGTTTGATTTTAGCGAGCCTGTAAATGATCTTGTTTTTATAATTACAGCAACTGGTACAGGAGTGGATGAAGAGTTTACTGTAAATGTAGACGGTGCTGGAATTCCTGATGTTATTGATGAAGGTTCATGTTTTACAACAGTTGTGGGTAATTTAATATCGAGTGGTGCAGGAGCCGGGCCAGATGGTGGTGGTGGTGCTTTTCGAGTAAATGATCCAGGTGGACCTTATACATCAGTAACACTTTCAGGACCCGGTGGTTCTGCCGGAAGTTTAATCGCATTGTGTAGTAATTCTGTTGTTTCAGTAAGTGGATATGAAACAACCAATGTTACATGTAATGGTGATTGCGACGGATCTGCAACGGTTATTGAAGGAGACATTCCTCCCTATACATTCTTGTGGGATGCTGAGGCCGGAGGCGGAACCGATATAACTGCTGATGATTTATGTGCAGGAACTTATGAGGTTACCGTAACAGATGGTGATGGAGGTGAAGAAATACTAGAAATTACAATTACAGAGCCGGACGCAATCGAAGCTGTTGTATTAGTGGAAACAGATGTTAGCTGCTTTGGATTAACAGATGGCGCTATTACAATCGGCGGATCTGGAGGAACAGGTGACTTAACTTATGATATTGGAGACGGTCCTGTTGCTTCGGGCGAATTTACTGGATTGGGCGCTGGAACATATACAATTGTCATTACGGATGAAAATGATTGTACGCATGAAATTGAAGTGGAATTAGTAGAGCCTGATGAATTAGTAGTTACGGAAACTGTTACAGACGGGGTTTGTAATGTTGATTGTTCTGGAGAAATTGATCTAGAAGCATCAGGAGGTGTTGGTCCATATACATTTAGTATTGATGATTGTGCAACATCAGAAGCCACGGGAACTTTCACCGACCTTTGTGAAAATACCTATGAAATTTGTGTTGAAGATGCAAATGGCTGCCAATATTCAAATGACATTTATATTATGGGGTCAATTGCACTTGATTTAGAAATTGTGGTCTTTAATGAACCAACCTGTTATGGGTTTTCAGACGGATCAGTAACTGTTTCGTCTGGAGTAGGAGAAGCTGATTATACTTGGATACCTGATAATCCAGTTGAAGGTCCAACCTATAATAGTATGAATGCCGGAACTTATTGGGTTTATGCTTCAAGTGGAGATTGTATTGATTCTTTAGAAATCATAATGGGACAACCTGATTCATTATATGCAGAACTTACAATTACGCATCCATTGTGTTTTGGTGATTCTACAGGAACTGCAGTTGTTAGCCCTGTTTATAACGCACAAGGTGATTTAGATAATATTTCTTTTTATTGGGCTCCAAATTTCTTTGGAGATGAAGGAGTGGGAGTTGACTCTGCTTATGGAATGCCAGCTGGAGGGTATACGGTAACAATTAATGATGATAATGGATGTTCTAATGTGATGGATTTTACCATTATTGAACCGACAGAGTTGGTCTTTTCAGAATTAGGGTTTGAGCATGCTTATTGTCGATTGTATGGATATCAATCTGGGAATGGAGTAGTTTATGCTGCTGCAACTGGTGGTACACCCGACTATGATTATGAATGGACAAATATTGAAACAGGAGATGTGTCTGATAATTCAACTTGGGGAGGATTAAATCCTGGAGGTTGTATTATTGAAGTTATTGATGCTAATGGCTGTGTTTTAACAGATACGGTTGTTGTTGATTCATTAAACCCAATTGCTGCCTTTACTATTGATTCTGACCAGTTGAATAGTGATTGTGAGGGAACTGAACTCGTTATAGCTAATTTCATTAATGAGTCTGAAAATTTTGCAAATCCAAACAATCCATCATCTGATACGAGTTTCTTTTGGCATTTAGGTTATACAAATGCGAGTTGGTATTTATCTCATGATTATTTTGAGGTAGTAGATACTGTTTATCCGGGAGAGGATGTTTATGAAGTGTGTTTAGTTGCAGCAAATAAAAACGGTTGTACAGATACTACTTGTAAAAACATTATCGTGCATGAACAACCTGGCTTTATTGCGCCTAATATATTTACGCCAGGTGGTAATGATGATATTAATAGTGTTTTCACTTTTGAGTTTACGTCTGCCGCAATTGAAGAATTTCATTGTGTTATCGTGAATCGTTGGGGTGTGCAGGTTGCAGAACTTAACAATATCACTCAAGCCTGGGATGGAACAGACCGAAACGGAGATGATTGCCAACATGGGGTTTATTTTTATACCTATGAGGCTGTTTCAACAAATGCAACTGTATTTAAAGGGCAGGGAACTGTGCAACTTGTAAGGTAAAGTAATGCTCAAAAATACTAAGTACCAAGTACTAATTACTAAGCGCTATTTCAACTCCATATCTATTCTAGGGAGCGCATAATACCTTAAATTGGTATCGTTTTTACCGTGGTCATGAAAATTTGATTCCGTTATAGTTAAAATTCCGTATGAAATAGGATAGTCAGATTCTGAAGTTTTAACAAGATGCCCAATTGTATTTGTGATATTACCAGCCCAATTTGTTTGAATTCTACTAATACTATATGATACACCGCCTTGCAAAACAATTGGCGCTCCAGCTGTTATATAGGACATTTTATTGGATTTAAATGTAGATTCTTCACTGTAGACCAAAGAAGAGTCGCTATTGTCTCTAATTTCAATTAAATAGTTTGCCGTTTCAATTGCTTCTACACTTTGATATCCTATTGATGCTAAAGATTTGTCCTCGCTCAAAACAAAAGTATAAGTATGAACTTCCGTATCCATAGTTATGGCACTTTCGCTTCCAGCGTCTAATTTCTCATTAAATGCTTTCTGAAAATCTGTGTTTTTTGTATTGAATTTTTCCTTTTTGCAGCTGATAACTACTAATGAAAAAATCATTAAATAGATCATTCCTTTTCCTAAATTCATTGTGGTAAGTTTAAATTGTTTTTTAATAAAACGATTTAAAACCTGTGATATTGCCACTAAAATTTTAAAGAAGCTAAATGCTGAATAAGAAGAACCAAGTACTATTTTCTTGGTTAAAGCATTTCAAACTCTGTTCCAACCTTAGTTTCGCCCATCATTTTTGATTGCAAATTTTTAAAGTCATATAGATCAGTGTCAAACATATGTGTTGGAGAAATGTTTTTCAAAGCCGTAAACATAATTTCCGATCGATTGGCATATTTTTCATCCCAAGTCGCCAACATTTTCTTTACTACCTGGCGCTGTAAATTTTCTTGAGCACCACATAAATTACAAGGAATGATAGGATATTTTTTATATCCAGAATATTCTATGATTTGTGATTCTTTCACCAATGCTAATGGTCTTAACACAACAAAACGATTGTCATTTGTAATGTATTTAGCCGGCATTGTTTCTATTTTACCTGCAAAGAACAAGTTCAAAAAGAAAGTTTCTAGAATATCGTCACGGTGATGACCGAGACAAATTTTATTACATCCTAGGCGTTCAGCAGCTTCGTATAATGTTCCGCGTCTTAGTCTTGAACATAGGCTACAGGTTGTTTTACCTTCAGGAACTTTTTCTTTAACAATGCTATAAGTATCACGCTCAACTATTTCAAAATTAGCGCCAACCTCTGTTAAATATTTAGGCAGAACTTCTTCTGGAAATCCAGGTTGTTTTTGATCTAAATTAACCGCAACAATTTCAAAGTTAAAGACAGATGCTTTTTGAATTTGCATCAAAATATCCAACATTGTATAACTATCTTTTCCACCTGATAAGCATACCATTAACTTATCGCCATCTTGAATCATATCATATTCGTTGATCGCGTTCCAAACCGTTTTTTTGATTTTACGATTTAGCTTCTCTTCAGCTGCTTTCAGCTCCTTATCATCCATTACTTCAGCTCCCATTTTTGTATTCGGTCATAAATTACTAAACTACCACTTACTGCTACGTTTAATGAACCTTCACCAGGTAATTGTATTAAGTGGTGACATCTGTCCAAAACGTTTTGCGGTAAACCGTTATCCTCGGCGCCTAATAAATAAGCTCCTCTTGGAGGATGCGCAAAGGTACAAATTGATTGTGAATTACGATCCATTTCTATACCTACAAGTTGTGTAGAGTAGGGTAAAGACGAATAAAAATGATCAAAATCGTCATATCTATAAAATGGAATTTTCGACCAGGCCTTTTGTGTGTCAGAAGTCTGGTGTTTGTATTTACCATCAATTATAAAGATAAACGAGGCGCCAAGTATTTTTGCCGTTCGCCATAAAGTACCAATATTATGTGTTGTTTTTGGTTGGTAAACTCCAATTCCAAAAAACGACTCTTCATTTATATCCCACTTTTTTTTCATGGCTTTTTATTTTCTTCCTTTGCCTGGATTTCTTGTCGTTTAAAGGTGTCGTAATAAATTCCCTTTTGAGCCAGTAATTCTTTATGATTACCTTGCTCCACTAATTTACCTTCGTCTAAAACAATAATGGTATCTGCATATTTAATACTTGAAATTCGGTGACTAATAATGATTGCCGTTTTTTCAGTTAAATCACTTTTAATGGATTGCAAGATATACTCTTCCGTTTCATTATCTACGGCAGATAAACAATCATCAAATAATAATATTTCTGGCTTTTTAATAAGTGCCCTTGCAATTGAAAGTCGTTGCTTTTGCCCACCAGATAAGTTAATTCCACGTTCTCCTAATAGTGTGTCATATTTTTCGGGGAAATGCATAATTGTTTCATGAATTCCTGCATTTTTGGCATATTCATAAACCTCTTCATCACTTATTTCATCCGAATTTGCACCAAATATTATATTATTCTTGATAGAATCTGAAAACAAAAAGTGTTCTTGCGGAACATAACCTAATAAATGTCGCCACCTTTCTAAATTAAGTTTTGCAAGTTCTTGTTGATCGATCTCTATTTTACCTTCAGTAGGATCTAATAAACGCATTAGTAAATATGCTAATGAAGATTTTCCAGAGCCTGTACGACCGATAATACCTATTGTTTGTCCTTTTTTAATAGATAGCGTAATTCCGTTTAATGCCGTAACACCAGAATTTTCATAAGTTAAACTTACGTTGTTTAGATTGATGCTTTCTGAGAATACAACAGATTTGTCTTCGTTTGCATTTTCATCCAAATCTGGTTTCTCCTTTAAAAATTCTGTAATTCTTTTTTGTGAGGCAGAGGCGTGCTGCACTATTGAAGTTACCCACCCAACTGATGCAAATGGCCATGTAAGCATATTTACATACAATACGAATTCAGCAATTTCCCCTCGCTCAATTGTTCCTGCATTGGCTTGAAGTCCGCCAATATAAATGGTTAAAATTGTACTAATACCAATTAATAAAATAATTGTAGGCATGAAAAAGGCATTTGTTTTAGCCAAATTCATTGAGTTGCGCTTGTAATTTTCCGCTTCACGGTTAAATTTTGCTTCTACTTGTTTTTCCTTAACATGAGATTTTATTACGCGAATTCCAGAAAAAGATTCTTGAACAATTGTAGACAATAAGGATTGTTGAAATTGAACGCGCTCACTTTTTTTATTCAAAACGCGACTAACGAAATAAATCAATATCGACATAATTGGTAAGGGAAGTAGCACGTATAAGGTCAACTCAGGGTTTTTAGAAATCATTTTATATAAAATCAACCCAAACAAAAAGAACAAGTTAATCGTGTACATAATTCCAGGTCCTAAATACATTCTAACCTTAGAAACATCTTCACTTATTCTGTTCATTAAATCACCCGTTGCATTTTTTTTATAAAAGTTGAATGATAAATGTTGGTACTGATCGTAGATCTCATTTTTTAGATCATATTCAATAAATCGAGACATGACAATTATCGTTTGTCTCGTTAAAAATAAAAATACACCTTTTAAAACGGCTAATAACATGTATAAGCCAGAGAGGGTAAGAGCAGTTTTAAGAATTAATTCACGCGTATTTTCTTCACCAGATTCTAATTGTCCACTTATCGTGTTTATCGCTTCACTCAGGATTTCAGGCTGTTGTACGAAAAAAATATTGGAGATAAAAATGAAAATAGTGCCCAGTATCAAGCGCCATTTATACTTGACCAAATATTTATTTAAATAGAATAATGAAGACATGTAAAATTTAGTACTTTTGTAGCGCAAAAAAACGACTGCAAAGTTACGATAAAGATTCATTTACAAAGAACCTGTTGTAACATTTATTTGCAAGTATAATGACAAAAATAAAGATTGCAGCTTGGCAATTAAGAGATTAACAATTAGACGATCAATATAAATTTATAACCTCAATATAATATTATGTTTGAAGTAAAAGATATCAAAGAGACAACGCTAGGGGAAAATCCAGTAGTACAAAGAATGTCTCAGTACAACCATGAGCAACTTTTGTTTTGCAATGATAATGCAACAGGATTAAAAGCAATTATTGCTGTTCACAATACAACACTTGGGCCTGCATTGGGAGGAACAAGAATGTGGAACTATAATAACGAGTTGGAAGCCTTGAATGACGTATTGCGTTTGTCTAGAGGGATGACTTATAAAAACTCAATTTCTGGATTGAATTTAGGAGGAGGAAAAGCTGTTATTATTGGAGATTCTCGTAAACAAAAAAGCGAAGCACTTTTCAGAAGATTTGGAAAATTTGTTGAATCATTAGGTGGGAAATATATTACTGCAGAAGATGTCGGAATTTCTCCACAAGATATGACTTGGGTAAATATGGAAACCAATAATGTAGTTGGCCTTCCAGGTAAAAGTGGAGATCCTTCTCCAGTTACTGCTTATGGCGTTTACATGGGAATGAAAGCAGCTGCTAAGGTTCAGTTTGGAACTGATTCTTTGGCTGGTAAAAAAGTTGCAGTGCAAGGTGTTGGACATGTAGGAGAGTATTTAGTAGGATATTTAGCTAAAGAAAACGCAGACATTTACATTACAGATATTCATGAAGCAACATTGAAAAATGTAGCAGATAAATATGGAGCAACAGTTGTTGGTTTAGATGATATCTATAAAGTTGATATGGATATTTATGCGCCTTGTGCACTAGGAGCCACTGTGAATGATGAAACTTTAGCTCAATTGAATTGTTCAATTATCGCAGGTGCTGCCAACAATCAATTAAAAGACGAAACAGTTCACGGAGAAGCCGTTAAAGAAAAAGGGATTATTTATGTGCCCGATTTTATGATAAACGCTGGGGGTGTTATTAACTGTTACGCAGAAGTAAAAGGATTATCGTCTGAATGGGCAATGAATAAAGCTGCCGAAATTTATGACACATCATTAAATATAATTAATAGATCAAATAGTGATAATGTAGCTACTTATATGATTGCAAATAAAATGGCTGAAGAGCGTATTGCATCAATAGGTCAGGTTAAATTACCAATGTAGAAAAAAAAGCATGTTAAACAGACGTCATTTACGTATTAAAGTATTGCAAGTACTTTACGCCTTTTTTCAAACCGAAGATGGGGATATTTTAAAAACAGAGAAGGAGTTATTAACCTCGATTGATCGTATGTATGATCTTTATTTGTGGTTTTTATTAACATTTGAAGAAGTGCACCGTTTTTCATCTCAACGTATTGAGGATAGATTGAAAAAGGTGAGACCAACTAAAGACGACTTGTCTCCTAATCGTAAATTTGTGAATAATGAAATTATTCAGCTGTTACTGCAAAGTGACGATTTACGAAGAAAGTCAGAGGAGAATAAAGTGAACTGGACTGGAGCAGTAGAAAACGATTTAATGCGCAAATTGTTTTTACAAATTATGGATTCTGATCTGTATAAAAATTATATGGAGGAAGAAGGGCAATCATTTGAAAGAGATAAGGAGTTTATCGTAGATCTTTTCAAAAAAGAAATTGCCAATTTTGAGTTAATTCATGATTATTTTGAAAACAAGAGTATTTTCTGGTTGGATGATATTGATTTGATGTGCTCAATGGTTCTTAAAACAATTAAACAGTTTAAGGCAGATGATGATGCGGGCAAATCAATCTTAGGTTTGTATAAGGATAAAGAGGATGAACTTGGGTTTGTCAAAACAATTGTTCGTAAGTCAGCACAGTTGGATGATGAAAACACTGCGTTGATTGACGAGTTAACTAAAAACTGGGAGATTGATCGTATTGCGAAAATGGATGTTATTTTATTGAAAATGGCATTGACAGAGCTTAAAGTACAGCCTTCTATTCCTAAAAAAGTAACGCTAAATGAATATATTGAAATTTCAAAGTTCTATAGTACGCCTAAAAGCCAGGTGTTTATTAACGGAATTTTAGATAAAGCAATTCCTCTATTAGAAGAAAGAGGAGAGCTTAAAAAAACAGGAAGAGGATTAATTAACTAAAAAGGAGAAATGAAAAATTTATTTTTTATTGGAGTGGCATTTTTAAGCTTAGTAAGCTGTACGTCTGATCAAGGTGCTGATGCCGAGGAAAGAAGAGCCGAATATGCTGAGTTTGTTGATGAACCAACAAGCATTGAATTTGAAAGTTCAGAGTATAACTTTGGTTCTGTTGTAGACGGAGAAATGGTAAAGCACACCTTTAAATTCACAAATACTGGAGATAAAAATTTGGTGTTATTTGACGTGAAAACAACATGCGGATGCACAGTGCCTGAGGATTGGCCTAAGCACCCAATTGAACCAGGTGATGGAGGAGAAGTTAAAGTGATTTTTAATTCTAACAACAAGGTTGGAAGTGTAAATAAAAGCATTCGTATTGAAGCGAATACAAACCCTACTGTTTCTACAGTTAAAATAACTGGTGAAGTAGTAGCAGCAGAATAAAAACAAAAAAAAATGAACAATCAAATGATTACGTTATTACAAGCAACAGGTGGAGCCGAAGGTGGTTCTTTAATGCAAAGTTTAATAATGTTCGGTTTAATAGGTTTAGTATTTTACCTATTTATGATCCGTCCACAAATGAAACGTACAAAAGAAGCAAAGCAATACCGTGAAAGCATTGCGCAAGGAGATAAAATTGTGACTATTGGAGGAATCCATGGAAAAGTATTAGAGGTATCTGATACTACAATTTTAATTTCTTCTGAAGGAACAAAATTAAGAATTGAAAAATCGTCAATTAGTCCTAATTCAATGGATCAATTGGGGAACCAACAGCGTTAAGTAAAATAATTTTATTTAGTGAAGCCGCCTTATTGAGTTAGGGCGGTTTTTTTATGCGCTTTATTTGTGTGTAGAAAAAAACGCGTGCACCAACTCATAGTTAATGCACGCGCTCGGTTTTGGGCTAATCTTACCGGTTAAAGTAAAAAGCGTTAATAATGCTAATAACATGTGTGGGAAACTATATACGATTCAAATATCGCAAATTATGGAATTAAGTACTTCAAAAAAGTAAATATAAATGAATTAGTGGTGTTTTGATTTTTTGGGACTGTCATGGTTAACATTTATAAGTGTATGTGTAGTAAGACGACCGTAATCAAAAAATGGTTGGAGATAATTTGTGAAGAATACTTAAAATTGAGCATAAAAAAAGTCCGCTCAATACATATTGAGCGGACTCCTAGTTATTTATAAAAAAAAATAACGATTTATTTAAGAACCGTAATTTTTTGTGT
The DNA here is from genome assembly GCA_937136425.1 of uncultured Crocinitomix sp. Lineage (GTDB taxonomy): Bacteria > Bacteroidota > Bacteroidia > Flavobacteriales_D > Crocinitomicaceae > Crocinitomix. The sequence goes on along the minus strand of CAKZON010000083.1, from coordinate 17,775 downwards.
TTTAATTCCGTTTTCAGTTTGAATTGAAAGAATATATTGTCCATTGTTTAATTCAGACAGGTCAATTTCAGATTGAATACTTGTGATTTTACTATTCATTACTTGTTTTCCAGAAAGATCAGTAATAATAAATGGTGCATTTACTAAATCTTCTGTTACCTGAATTGTGATGTTGTTAGCAACAGGATTTGGATAAACAGCTATATTACTTTCGTTGATGTCAGAACCATTTGATAAAACAACTTCGCAAGCATATTTTGCTCTCATTGATAAGTCTACTAATGAAATGTCAATATCAGCTTCATCAGCAAAATCCCACTCAAATGGAGTAAAATCAACTTCTGAATAATCTTCAAAATCAACTGTAGTAACTTCTTCAGCAGGACCAACCATACAAGATTCTTCAAATAAATCTTTAGTTCTTAAAATCATTCCTTTATAAATGTCTCCTTCTAAAGCAGAACCATATAAGTAAACCTCATTTTGATCTACCAATTCAATTTTATTATAGTCTAAAACATTTTTCTTAGTCATCATAGTTTCTAGAACTTCGCCAGTTTCACTCATTCTTAAAACATATTGTTGGTTAGTTGTAGTTGTAAAATCAAGATAAATATTGTCACCATCAACAGTCAAGTGAGATTTTCCTGTAAATGACATTGATAATCCTTCAAATGTTTTGATCCAAATCAAAGTTCCATCCTCGTCAGACACTTCCATAATATGTGGTACAAAATCAATATAACCAGCAATTAATACGTTTCCGTTGGGAGCACTAGCAATAGTTTTACAGTGCGTATATCCGCCTAGTTTATAAGCTCTGTTCCATAGTAATTCACCGTCGTTGCTATATCTTAATAAAGAAAAGTCATTTTCTGCTTTACTGGCACACATTCCACCGTCATCTGGAATTGCTAGCCACTCAAACCCTGGGTTTTTTCCACCGTCATCCGGAGGTCCCATTGCAGAAACTTTACCCCAAATGATTTCACCATCAGCGTTAGTTTGAATAACAATTACATTCGTGTAAACAGCAATCATCATTTGAAGATTACCGGAAGGTAATAATGATAAGGAGTTGATAGAGTAAGCAGTACTTGCATGTGTACCAAAGTCATACTTTTTAGACCAAAGTATTTCTCCTTCTGCAGTGATTTCAGAAAGGATTGCACGCTTGTTAGTAGATTCAGCTTTGCTAAGTCCCCAAAGGTAGAAGTTTCCTTCTGCGTTTTCTATTACTTCAAATGAACATCCCGCAACAGACTCAGGTACTTCTAGGGTTTTAGACCATAATATGGAGCCGTCAGCAGCCGTTTTCATAATTCCTGAAACAGGCACGCCAGCATTAACGTAATCATATCCAACAATTAAATTACCATCAGTTGTTGTACTTAAATCACGAATTGTGACAAATCCACTTCCTTCAATAGGTTCATAGGTAAGGGCAAAATCTTGTGCAAATGAAAATGCAGTAGAGCACACAAATGCAATAGTGTATAAGATTTTTTTCATAGGTGTTATATTTTATTTGGTTAGCAATCAATTTTAAAACGATTACACATAGGTAACAGTTGTCTTAATGTAAGAATAATTAGAGTGATAAGCACTTGTTTATAAGGTATTTGTTCGTTTTTAAACAATAAAGCATATAAAGGCCTGATTTCAAAACGGAAATTAAGACTTTTATATGTGTTTAGAACAGAATACCGTGGTTAACAAGTAGTAATGTTTTTTTTCATAGGGTTGTATTTTATGGTTAGTATGGTTAAAAATGCACTTTGGTAAAATGCCGAGTAAGCTAAAAAGGGTAGTGCTTACCTAATTTATACAACCAAAACTATATAATCCCCTAAATCGGTAGAATATTGTGAGTCTAATTAGTTGCTTAAAATGAACGGTTTAGCACTTGTTATTAAGCATTCCAAATGAAAGAAATAATTTTTGAATAAAGGAGTTTTCGCTAGAATTCAATATCCAAATTAAACAGTTTTCGAAACTTATTTAGAGATGAATTTTCTTCTGCTAATTTGTCAAATATACCTTTGCTATCTAAAATCTCCATTTTTTCAGTAGCGATCAAACTGTATTTTAAACCAATGGTGTAGTTCTTTAATTTTGAACGAATAAAACCTAAAAGTTCAACCTTTTCAATTTCCAGCTTTTTCCCTTGTAATTCATTTGCAATTTCCAGGTGAATTTGATAATCAGACGACATGGTCATCTTCGAATTCATCAAAGTAGAGTACATGCTCTCTCGTTTTTCGCGGCGAATAGCCAAACTATATTCTTTCCAAACCCGCTTTAATTGATCAAACGTAAAATCCTCTCTTTGATTAGTGGAAGCGGCAACTTGTTTTTTAGTTCCTGTTCTTACAGTTGGATTTAAGGTTTCGTTAATTCCAATATTATTGGTGCTCAATTTGCCTGTTGGCTGGCTAACCTGTTTTCGCACAGGTGCCCCTCCAATTCGCGGTCCATTGTTAACGGGCGCTTGTTTGCTACCATTTGCTGCAGGTTGGCTGGAAGTAGATGTTGCTTTTTTAGCAGCCACTTCGCCTTGCCCCTCAAAGGGTAAAATCACTATGTCAGTAAAACTTAAGATGCTTGTTTACTTTTTAATGTTGCTTCGATTGAGCTCAATTTCATGAGAGAAATCTCTACGCTTAATCTTTTATTTTTACTTGCTTTAAAGTGTAAGTCTGTATCGCGTAACAAGTCAAGTGCTAATAAAATAAAGCTTTGAGACGTAGAAGCGCTTTGAGCCAAATACTTTTCCTTGATTTCGTTAGGTACCTCCATTAAATCAACTGTAGAAGGGTCTTTGCAAACGAGTAAATTTCTTAGATGTTCTGAAAGACCCAAGATAAATTGACTGCCATCAAATCCTTTTGATAAAATGTCGTTATAAATCAATAAGTTTTGAGCAATGTTACCTTCTTTAGCCGCTTCAATTATTTTAAAATAATAATCATAGTCAAGTACATTAAGATTTTCTAAAACCGCCTCGTACGTAACATTATTATTACTAAATGATACAATCTGATCAAATATTGAAAGGGCGTCTCTTAATGCTCCGTCAGCCTTTTGAGCAATTACATGTAAAGCTTTTTCATCCGCTTTTATACTTTCTTTTTCTGCAATTGAGGATAGATGTCCTACAATATCCTCTATTTGAATTCTGTGGAAATCAAAAATTTGACAACGAGACAATATAGTAGGTAAGATCTTATGTTTTTCCGTTGTAGCTAAAATAAATACAGCATGTTTTGGAGGTTCCTCTAACGTTTTTAAGAAAGCATTAAAGGCAGATTGAGATAACATGTGAACCTCATCAATGATGAAGATTTTATGATTTCCAATTTGCGGTGCAATTCTTACTTGGTCAATCAAGTTTCGAATGTCGTCTACAGAGTTATTCGAAGCAGCATCCAATTCTAGTATGTTAAACGAATGTCCTTCGTTAAATGAGGTGCAAGACTCGCAAGAATTGCACGGCTCAATATCTGGACTTAAATTTAAGCAGTTAATTGTTTTTGCTAAAATTCTAGCGGTAGTCGTTTTTCCAACTCCTCTTGATCCAAAAAATAAAAAGGCTTGCGCCAAATGATCATTTTTGATTGCATTTTTTAATGTTGTTGTAATGGACGATTGTCCAACAACTGTATCAAAAGTTTGTGGTCTGTACTTACGGGCTGAAACAACAAAATTACTCATAGAAAATATTGAAGAACAAATATAATTTAAAGACCTCAGATAATAGCCTATCAAAGGCGCTATTTATTAACAGTTTTTCAGCAATTGCTCATTCATATAAAGCAAATGGAAAGTATTCCTATTATCTTTGAATTCAATTCTTGCATTTATACAATATTAATAGTCTTGTTTGAACAAGTTAAGGTATTACTTATAATGGAGTGAATATGGATGCTTAGCTCTTTATTAATAAGCAGTTTAATGCGGGTAGGGGATCTGGAATTTTATTAAAGGAATGAAGGAGCGTAAAACTTTCTTCAAAATTCTTTGTTCTTCAATTAATAAACGTATCTTTGCGCTCTCGTTCGCCATAGCAGAGTGCGGAGGCGAGCTAATTTTTAAAATTTTATATATGAATAGGTACGAAACTGTTTTCATTTTAACTCCCGTTTTGTCTGAGGAACAGACAAAGGAAGCAGTAAAAGTGTATGAAGATTTTATCACCTCTAACGGAGGAGCGATTAAACACAAAGAATTTTGGGGTCTCAAAAAGATGGCTTACCAAATTCAGAAAAAATCTAACGGCTTTTACAATCTTGTTGAATTTGAAGCACAAGGAGACTTGATCCAGAAATTGGAGATAGCATTTAAACGTGATGAGCGCATCATGCGATTTTTAACTGTGAGAATGGAAAAAGATCACGTTGCGTTTGCTGAGAAAACAAGAAATGCTGCAAAAGCATAATTAACAAAGTGTTTAATTAAAAGAATTTAAAAATGTCACAATCAGAAATTAGATATTTAACTCCAATTAATATTGAAATTAAAAAGGAGAAATATTGCAGATTCAAGAAAAGCGGAATCAAATACATTGATTATAAAAATCCTGATTTCTTAATCAAATTTATCAATGAGCAAGGGAAAATCTTGCCGAGAAGAGTAACTGGAACTTCTCAAAAATTTCAGAAAAAAGTAAATAAGGCAGTGAAAAGAGCAAGACACCTTGCTATCCTTCCTTATGTTGCTGATTTGATGAAATAAATAATAGTGTTGAATTAAAAATTCCCTTGTAATGGAAGTTATATTAAAGAAGAACGTAGACAAGCTAGGATATAAAGACGAAGTTGTAACAGTAAAAAACGGATATGGAAGAAATTTCTTAATCCCTCAAGGTTATGCTTCTCTAGCAACAGAATCTGCAAAGAAAGCGCATGCTGAAGTAATGCGTCAAAAATCACACAAAGAATCACAAATTAAAGAAGCTGCTGAAGCTATTGCAACTAAATTAACTGGTATTTCTGTTAAAGTTGCTGCTAAAATTGGTGAAAGTGGAAAGATTTTTGGATCTGTTAATACAGTAGGTTTAGTAGCTGCATTAGCTGCTGAAGGTGTTGAAATTGATAGAAAGTCAATCACAATTGTAAACGAGCCAATCAAAGAATTAGGTACGTACGAAGCAATTGCGAACTTACACAAAGAAGTAAAACAAAGTTTCAATTTCGAAGTAATAGGAGAGTAGTTCCTTTTCGATAGAAATTTTTAATAAGTATTTAAACCGTCTGGACGTTATAGTCTAGACGGTTTTTTTGTGCAATATGAGGGCAAAAAGGAGGTGAAATACAAGGATAAGTTGAATATTTAATTATCTTTAAGTATTGTGACCAACAACCTTATGCAACTAATTAAATTACTTCAAGTAAATTGGCTGCGCTGTAAACTGCTATTGCCAGGATTTATTCTACTATTTCTTTCGCAAGTTGCAGTTGCTCAAAGTGCATCCAATAATGAAGTAATTGATTCGCTCATCATGCGTCTTTCTGTCCTTGATAAAGGAGAAGAGAAAGTAGATGTTCTTTATCAAATTTCTGATGAATATTATCGCTTTGATTGGGCACGGTCAACTGAGTACGCCCAGTTATCTCTTAACTTATCTAAAAAAATAGACTATAAAAAGGGAGAGTTGTACGCCTCTAACAGGTTGGGTGAGCTTAAAATTGCTAATGGTATACATGTTTCGGATGGGTTTGAATATTTTGACAGAGCCATTAAATTAGCATTGGCAGCCGACGACAAAGAAATGGAATTGCATGTGCTGCAAAACATTGCACATTCTTATCAACTCAATAAACAATATAATGAATCAATTCGATATTATGTTGCTGCAGTAGATTTGGCAGGAGAAGCTCAGAATGACGAAGCCTCAACAAAGATTTACGGCGAATTAGGAGAGGTATTACTTGAAACAGGAGATACAACTTTGGCATTGTTTTATTTTGAGTCTGTTTTAAATTATGAAACAAAGACGGAATTCAGACATTCTACTCCTGAAAACTTATTTTCAATATCAAGGTATTTTCTTTTGCAAAAGAACATGGTTATGGCAGAGAATTTTGCTTTTGATGCTTTGAAAAAATCTGAGAAGTTAGCAGATTATAAATTAATCTCAGCAGCAAATGCATATTGTGGTCAACTTAAAATTGTAGGAGAGAACTACGATCAAGCAATTACGCTTGGCGAATTAGGGTTGCAAACAGCCATGGAACGAAACCTTATTAAGGAGAAGTTGGATAATTATGAGGTTCTTGCAGAAGCACACCAAAACAATGGTGATTATAGAGCTGCTAATGATTATTTGAAAGAATATTATGTGCTTAAAGATTCGCTTTACAGATCTGAACAAGCTGGACAAAGAAAGAACTTTGAAACAGAAGTAGACAAAGTTATAAGGCAAAGGGAGCAGGTTAAAACTGAAAGTGAATTAAGAGCAAAAGAGCTAGAGTCTGAAAATGATCAATTGTTAATTTATGCAATTACAATAGGACTTTTAGTAACGTTTGTTTTCTTATTTCTTTTATATCGCCGATTAATCAAAGGAAATAAACTCTTTAAACAATTAGAGCAACAACAAGAACAATTACAGAAACTTTCAATTGTAGCTGCAAATATTGAGCAAATGGTAATGATTGTTGGAAATGACGATCGAATAGAATGGGTGAATAGCGCTTTTGAAAAAAAGTTTGGTTATTTAAAGTTTGAAGCGGTTAACCGAACCCCTTATGAATTGTTGGGCGGAGAACTGACAGACTTAGAAGAAGTCAATGAAATTAATGAGCGAATTTTTAAGGAGAAATTGGCGTTTGAGGCTAACCTAACACAATATGCTAAAAACAATAAAGCGTTTTTAACACGCTTGCACATTTCTCCAATTTTGAACGATAATAAAGACTTGGAGAGATACATTGTTATTTCACACGATATTACTGAGCAAGAAAAAGTAGCAGAAGAATTAAAGGAGCTTTCCTTGGTTGCTAGTAATACAACAAACTCAATCGTGATTTTTGATGCTGATATCCAAGTAATATGGGTAAATGATAGTTTTACCGAAATGTCTGGTATGAGTGCTGATTCTGTTCTTGGAAAAAGCCCAGTTGATATTTATAACGGTCCGTTGTTATCAGCAGAAGAGAAAAGGAGTTTATTAACACAGTACAAAACAAAGGAACCTTTTACTATTGAAGTTGAAAGTACTAATCGTGTTACAAATTCTACTTTTTGGATATCAATAAATGTTTCACCAGTTTTTGATGAGGACGGAAATGTCATAAAATATATTAGTGTTGCTACCGACATTACTGAAACTAAATTGCTAGAAGCTCAATATGCAGATCTTGTTGAAGGATCAACAGATATGATCTTTGAAATTAATTTGGAAGGAAGATTCATATTTGTAAATGATGTAATGTCTAAAACTTTAGGTTATACTAAGGTTGAACTAATCAATATGAATTTTGTTCAGCTCATTCCTGATAATCATCAAGAGCGAGTAAAATTGTTTTATGAAAAACAATTCAAAGATAAGCTAATGAATTCTTATGTAGAGTTCCCTGCTAAATCAAAAGATGGAAAAATAATTTGGGTTGGACAACGTGCCAGACCTAAGATGGATTCTCTTACAGGATATGTGAGTGGGTATAGTGTTGTTACGCGAGATATTACCGAACAAAAGAGGGTAGAGGAATCATTGAAGAAAACACACTCTAATGCGAGTTTATTAAGTAAAATAGGAATGCAAATTACATCTACGCATTCTGTTACCGAAATTATCAATAACGTATACGGAAACATTAATAAGCTAATGGATGCAAATGTGTTTGGTATTGCAATTCCAAATAGAGAGCATACACGACTTGTATTTCCTCAAATTCTTGAAAATGGAGAAGCATTAGAGAATTTTGGTTTTGATATGGCAGACAATACTCGTTTAGGGGTAATATGTTATAAAGAGTCGCGCGAAATAATTATAAGCAATTTCTTCACGCAAATAAATGATTTTGTGCCTGATGTTGATACGGTTGCTCCTGTTGCAGGAGATCAAACAATTTCAACAGTTTATCTTCCTTTAATTTTAAAAGGTAAAACTATAGGTGTAATTACGGTGCAAAGCTTTAATGAAGATGCTTATGATGAATATCAACTCAACCTTATTCGGAGTTTAGCAAGTTTTGTGGCTATTGCAATGGAAAATGCAACGCTATACGAAACAATGGAATATAAGATTAGCAAACGAACGAAAGAGGTGAGCTTGCAAAAAGAAGAATTGGAAGTAAACTATTTCAATACCCGTTTATTAAGTGAAATAGGTCAATTAGTTTCGTCTACTTTAGATTTTGATGAAATTTTTGTGGATCTATACGAGAGAATAGGTAAGCTGATGGATGCAGAAATCTTCTCTGTTCGTATTTATGAGGAAGAAAGAAATACGGTTTATTATAAGTACTCAATTGAAAAAGGTGTATTGCACGAACCGATTCGAATTTCAATGGATGAAAAGGACAATTACAGTGTTTGGTGTATTGAAAATAAAAAAGAAGTTTTAATTAATGATAACCTCAATGAAAGCCACAAATATGTGAGTAAAATAATGGTGCCAAGTGGCGAAATGCCTAACTCACTTATATTTTATCCAATGATTGTTGAGAATAAAATGATTGGAGTAATTACGATTCAAAGTTTTAAAATGAATGCGTATCAACCTTATCATTTAGATATCTTGAAAACCCTTGCCTCATATATTGGAACTGTGATTGATAATGCTGAGCTCTATAACACGCTAGAGTCTAAAGTTAAGATGAGAACGGAAGAGTTGGTACAAAAGAATAATGATATTACTGCAAGTATTAATTATGCCAAGCGATTACAGAAAGGAATATTACCTGCAAAATCGTTTATGGAACAGTTGCTACCAGATTCATTTGTTTACTTTAAACCTAAAGACATTGTAAGTGGAGATTTTTATTGGGTAGATAGAACGCAGTCAAAAATATTGTTTGCAGTTGTTGATTGTACAGGACATGGTGTGCCTGGAGCAATGATGAGTATTATTGGACGAAACTTGTTAGATCAAGCCGTGAATGAAAAAGGAATTACGGTTCCATCACAAATATTAAACTTTTTACAAGTTGGCCTTTCCTTGGCTTTCGGACAAACAGGCGAACGGAAAGCGGATCTTTTTGACGGAATGGATTTAGCATTGTGTAGTATTGATTTGAAAACGAATATTCTTGAGTTTGCTGGAGCAAATAATTCATTATACTTAATTCAAGATGACGAGTTGATTGTTTTAAAAGGAGATAAAGTAGGAATTAGCGCCGAGTATGAAATATCAAATTCGTATACCAATACAGAAATTGAGATTCAAAAAGGTGATGTGATTTATTTAACCTCAGATGGTTTCCCTGATCAATTTGGTGGCGATCGTTATAAGAAGTATACTTACCGTAGAATGCAAGGCTTATTTACTGATATTTATAAGAAACCCATGGCGGAGCAATACGGATTGGTGAATGAAGCTATTAGTGATTGGAGAGGGGATAAAGATCAGACAGATGATATTTGTATGATGGGAATCAGAATCCAATAAAAAAGCCGCCCAATTTACTAGAGCGGCCTTTCTTAATTATATATTTCCAACTTGTCTTACGACAAATATCTAATTACTTATTTCTTAAAGTTATCTGCAACAATTAAATCCTTTGTTCCATGTCCCCAGCTATAAAAACCTTCACCTGATTTAATTCCAAGTTTACCTGCAGTAACCATGTTTACCAATAACGGACAAGGTGCATATTTATCATTTCCTAAACCATCATACAATACATTCATAATTGCTAAACAAACGTCTAAACCAATGAAATCAGCTAATTGTAATGGTCCCATTGGGTGAGCCATACCAAGTTTCATTACCGTGTCAATTTCTTCAACACCAGCAACACCTTCGTTTAAGGTAATAATAGCCTCATTAATCATTGGCATTAAAATACGATTAGCGACGAAACCAGGATAATCATTTACTTCAACAGGCACCTTTTTTAATGACTTAGAAGTTTCCATAATAATGTTTGTCACTTCGTCAGATGTAGAGTATCCTCTAATAATTTCAACCAATTTCATGATTGGAACCGGATTCATAAAGTGCATTCCAATTACTTTGTCTGGTTTTGAAGTAACTGCAGCAATTTTAGTAATAGAAATTGATGAAGTGTTTGTTGCTAAAATGCAATCATCACTTGTGTTAGCATCAATATCTCTGAAAATTTTCAATTTAAGATCAACATTTTCAGTCGCAGCTTCAACAACTAAGTCAGCATTGGCAACTCCCGTCTTTAAGTCAGTACTTGATCCAATATTAGCTAAAGTTGCAGCTTTATCCGCATCAGTAATTTTTTCTTTGGCAACCATTCGGTCCAAATTTTTACCAATTTTAGCAATTGCTTTATCAATAGCCGCTTGAGAAATATCTACAAGTGTTACGGCATATCCGTTTTGAGCAAAAACATGAGCAATACCATTTCCCATAGTACCTGCTCCAATAACTGTTATATTCTTCATAAAAATGATTTTTTCTTAGATTGAACGGCAAATATAATCAAATTAGAGCAATCAAATTGTTCATTTCAAGGGTCGAATTTGACGGATTAATACGCGAATAATACATTGGGATTAATTTTTGCCAAGTCCTGCTATAGATTCACTATTTTTGAACCGTGGAAGAAGAAAAAGTTTCAAAAAATAAAGGAGGCTCTGTAATTTTACTCGGAATTGTATCTGCTGTATTGACAATGCCCTTGTTTGTTTTACTTTATAAGTATTTTCCTGCGTTGGAAATTGCCAATATTCGTATAGACCATATTCTATTATTCTTGGCCATATTTTTTGCCACATACTATTTACTCAAGAAAATGAGAATGGTAGTGTATGTTGTTTTAATTGGTGGTTTAGTAGTGCTAACAATTACTAACTTTTCTGGATTTTATACTATGGATAATCTCTATCATGATTATTCTCAATTTTTGTATGATTTATCAGAAAATTCACTGCGGCAAAAGTTTGAATCGCATGAAACGCATTTCAAAAAAGAGAAAGAATTACGAGAAGCCATTAATTATAAAGATCCTATCGTTCGAAATTATGCGGCAAGTACTGCAGTTAAACATTTTCAGGATAATGCACATTTATCTAAAAATAGAAAATGGGTACAGTTTTTTAGCATATTTAAAGAGGTTTACTCTCAATGGAAATATGTATATGATCCGGTAGATGAAGATTATTATTCAACCGCCGTGCAAACTATTGGCCAGTTAGAATATGATGGTTTTTTTAAAGGAGACTGTGATGATTATTCTATAATGATGGCAGCTGCTATTAAATCCATTGGAGGTGAAGTTAAATTAGTACGCACAATTGTACAAATGGAGGATAGGCAAGTGGGGCATATGTATCCTGAAGTTAAATTTGGCGACTCAAAGGATTTGGAAATGGTGGTTTATCTCATTAAAAATGTCTATTTCCAAGAGGAGTCAAAAGGGAAATCAATTTTCTATTATCAAGATAGTAAAGGTTTCTTTTGGTTAAACTTTGATTATAATGATTCCTATCCCGGTGGTAAGTACATGAGTGATGTGCGCGAGAGTGAAATCGTGATTTAGCAAGAATAATGTGCCAAATAATTTTGAGCAATTAAAGAAGTATTCCCAGAGTATTAAGAAAAAATTTATCAAAAATTTGTAATAGTGTTCAAATTGTCATAATTTGAAGAAAACCTATTCTATGGAACTAAAAAACTTCAGTTTCTCTTGTCCTTTCTGTAATCAAATATTGAATAATAGTGAGGAAATTGAACTTGTCACTAGACGAGATTCAGGAGCTGAAGGAAGAATTTTTATGTCCGTAACCTTTGGTAATTATACCTATCGTCATATTCCAGAAACAGAGTTTGAACTGAAAGAAATCGTTGATTTTGTTTGTCCTAATTGCGCAGAGGATTTAAAAGCTCCTAATCATCCGAATTTTGCATTGTTAAATATGGATGTGGGAAATGAAATTAGTTTTGAGGTTATCTTTTCTAGAGAATCCGGTAAAAGAAAGACTTACGTCATTACTGAGGATGGAATAGAGACCTATCAGGGGTAATCAAATAATTGACTTTAAGAAACAGATAATAACTTGTTCATTAAGAATTGGTGTGTTCTATTGCTATAAGTTATAATTACAAGTACATTCGTTCTAGTTATTGTTTCATACTAGCGCTAAATGCGTGTTTTTATGGAGCAAATTACCCTTATATTATTATTTGCCGTATGAAAAGAATTGCAATTTTTACATTTATATTAACCACGTTAATTGCATGTTCAGGATCAAAAGAAACTGAGCAGGGAGAACAGGTACAAATTAATCCTGAATTTGCAGAGTACATTACCGCTTTTACTGGAGGAACAGTAAATACAGATGCAACAATCAAAGTACAATTCAATCAAAACATTGCAGAAAATGTGCGCGAGGAAGATCATTCAAGTGCATTTACCTTGCAGCCGAGTGCTAATGGCACCGCCAATTGGATTGATGAAAGAACAATTGAATTTGTACCGGATGAGCCCTTGATTGCTGGTGTACGTTATAAAGCCGAGTTAGATTTAACCGATATTATTGAAGTTGATGATGATTTGGAGGTGTTTCAGTTTAATTTTAGAACGCTTGAAAGAAATATGAAAGTAGAGATTGAAAGATTTCAATCTTACAGCCAATCAGATTATTCAAAGCAAAAATTAATAGGAAAAATATATTTTACAGGAAGTGTAGATAGTACCAAGATTGGGGGCATTATTCATGCCACGCAAGATGGTGCTGATTTGAAAGTGAAGACTTTCCGCGAAAGTGATAATACATGCGGTTTTATCGTTGAAAACATTATTCGTAAATCAGAACGTTCTAAATTGAGTTTAATTTGGGATGGAAGTGCCGTTAATATTGATAAATCTGGAGATAAAACCATTAAAATTCCAACAATTGATGAATTTGTTGTGCTTGATTATGAAGTGAATCATGCACCGCAACAGTATATTAAAGTTCATTTTTCTGATCCATTAAATTCAACTCAGTTTTTAGAAGGATTAATTTATTTAGATGATAATGATGTCAATTTGGTTGCAGATGGTCAGGTTGTAATGGTTTACCCTACTGAACGTATTACAGGTTCTGATCGTTTGCGCATCAATAAAGGAGTGAAAAACTCCAATGGTGACCGAATGGACAGTTCGGAAGATTATCGCATTTATTTTGAAGACATTTCTCCAGATTTTGAGCTAATTGGTGAAGGCAATATTGTGCCAAAAACAGGTGATGCCCATTTTCCATTTGCAGCAATTAACCTAACTGCTGTGGATGTAACAATAACCAAGATCTATGAAGATAATATGATGCAATTCTTACAGGTAAATGACTATGATGGAACTTACCAATTAAGACGTGTGTCGCGCGAAGTGCATGAAGAGCGAATAGAACTAAACCCAGATGGTGATTTGGATTTGCATAATTGGAATAATTTCTCAATTGACCTTTCTAAATATGTGAATATGGATTTGGGTTCTATTTATCGAGTAGAATTATCTGCGAAAAAAGAATACTCTTTATATGATTGTGAGGACGCTAAAAAGGGAGATGAAAACCTTACTACTTTCAACTTTACATCAACCAATGAACCTTGGAATGAAAATGATTGGGGGGACAATTATTACTACTATGATTATTATGACGATTACGGGTATGATTATGACTATGATTATAGTGATCGTAGCAATCCGTGCACGGATTATTATTACAGAAATAAATCAATTGCAAGAAATATCCTAATTTCTGATATTGGAATAATTGCAAAAGCCGGTTCCGATAAAAACATGCATGTTGTTTTAACAGATTTAAATACTACAGAACCAATTTCTGGAGCTACGGTTAAGTTTTATGATTATCAACAACAATTTTTAGGAGAGGTTGACACAGATGGAGAAGGGATGGCTGTAGTTCATTTGGACAGAAAACCATTCTTACTAGTAGCTGAAAAAGAAGATCAAAAAGGCTACTTAAAATTGAAGGATGGTGAGAGTTTATCGCTCAGTAAATTTGATGTTTCTGGTGAAACAGTGCAAGATGGAATTAAAGGCTTTATTTATACTGAACGTGGGGTATGGCGTCCAGGTGACAGTTTATATATTTCTTTTATGATGGAGGACAAAGAGGATCTTTTACCTTCTTCTCATCCTGTTAAATTTGAGTTTATAAACCCAATGGGAATTGTAGTTGATGAGCAAATGTCAACCCGTTCTTTAAATGGATTGTATGACTTTAGAACAGCCACTAATCCAGAGGATGAAACAGGGAATTATAGTGCAAGAGTTACAGTTGGAAACAGGAAGTTTTATAAAACCATTAAAATTGAATCTGTTAAACCTAACCGTTTAAAGATTGAATTATCATTTGATGGAGAAATATTAAATCAATCAGCAAGCAGATCTGTTAATCTAGAATCTAAATGGTTACATGGTGCAATTGCGGGCGATTTAAAAACAAAAGTTGATGTGCACTTGGTGGCAACTCAAACGGCATTTAAAAAATTCAATGGTTTCTCAAATCAATGAATTATTCCCTGAATATAAAATTATCGGAGAAAACAATGAAGGTGTTGAATATCTAATTGGAGGAAAAAGGATTGACATACTTCTTGAAAAACATAATGGAGATTTATTAGTAATCGAATTAAAATCTGGAATTGCTAATTATAAAGTTTTTGGTCAAATATCAATGTATATTGGTTTACTAATGGACAAATTCCCCGAAAGAAAAATTAAAGGTTTTATTATAGCTGGAGAAATGGATGAGAGTTTAAGAAATGCAATTAAAACAACTGACAAAATAGGTCTGAAAACCTACAAAATGAAATTGGAATTAAACGATGATTAAAAAATACTATGCCCAACACCATATATAATTTATTGCTTGCTTCTTGCCTACTTACGAAAATCCTCGCGGATTTTCTTTGTCAGTAATTATTTATTAATTTAGTGCTAAATTCACGCAACAAACCATATATAAACACGTTAGTATTAATTACTTATGTTAACCCTAACTCTCTTTTTCGACCTCAATACTAGTAAGTAAAAATTACAACCGCAAGTATCAAATTTTGAGCAATCGCTGTTTGAGGACTATGGGACGAGTTCGATTGGTCTTGATACGAGGATTAGTAATTTGAGTACTAGAATTGCAGTCTTGACCTTTTTGGTTCTTTTTGTGTCAAGACAAAAACGAACAGAAGAAAATGCGCTTAAAAACACAGCTAAAAAACTAAATATCAGAACATTAATCTTGGTTTTGCAATAAGATAGTAGTAACTTGTTAATTTGTTGTTTATATCAATAAGCATAAAAGTTAGACAAGTTACTACTCTTCTATTTGCTATTCAGAGGTTTACCCTCCTGAAAATTAGTGATCAATAGCCTTTAAAACACAGAATTTCGCTGCTCGTGTTAGCTTGATTAACGGAGCTACAAACTGCCAAACACAACGGAATCTAACTGAAAACTACTCATACTCTTAAATAGTAAAAACTAATACTAACAGCACCTATAATCAATACGGAGCTTTGGTTAAATATTCCTAAGTTTATGTATATTTACATAATCGCCAAATCCTAGATTTCGCATTAAATAAAAAAATATAAACACCAAATAAAGGCTTTGGCTTGTGCTAGAAACAATGGACTATAATAGTCTAGTTCCGTACTGTTCATAGCTAAACGTTGTGTAGCATTAAAACAAAATCGTATGAAAAGAATATTATTAGTATTAATTGGAATGATTACATTGACTTCTTTTACAGATAAAGCTGTATTAAGTGACGAATGTGATGTTGCTAAATTTTATAAAGCTGTTGAACCAGACAGCGATGTTAAAGTCTTAACTACTTCGGGAGATTTAGAAGAAGCTGAACTAATATTAGTACCTACAAAAATGGAAGAAGGTACATTCAAGGTAGAAGTTACAAGAAAAGGAAGTAATTTATACAAAGTAGATGGAACCGATTATTACATAGAAACAAGATATTGTTATGAGTATGCGACCTACGATGAGGCAATATTAAAAGTGGAAAGTAATTATGGCTACAACAAAGGAACAATAATATTTAACTTATAAATTAAAACTAATGACTAAGAAATATCTACTATTAATATTAACCATAATACCATTACTGACTTTTAGCCAATCTGCAAAAGAAATAGCAAAAAATTGTTTGCCTTCAACTGTTTCTCTTGTTATGCAAGATAAATTTAAACAACCAATTTCTCTTGGTTCTGGTTTTATTGTGGATAAAGGAAAAGTGGTTACAAATTTACACGTAATAGAAGCAGCTAAATATGGTTATATTTTTATAAATGGCAGTAAAGAAAAACATAAAATAGAAGGCTATTTTTCAATTGATAAATCTAATGATTTAGCTGTACTTTCTATACCATCATTGAACGGACAACCTCTATCATTAGAAACATCCGAATCTGAAATTGGAGAAAAAATATATGCAATTGGTAACCCTAAAGGTCTGTCGGGAACAATATCAGAAGGAATAGTAAGCGGTATTAGAAGTTTAGAAAATAAAAAGTTGATTCAAATTACTGCCCCTATTTCACCAGGTAGCAGTGGAGGTCCAGTTATTAATAATTCTGGTAAAGTTATTGGAGTAGCAGTAGGAACTTTAACATCTGGGCAGAACTTAAATTTTGCTATTCCTTCATTTCTACTTGAAAAGCTTTTAATAAAATCAAATAATGGCATAACCTCTTTAAATATCTCTAAAGGTGTAACTGCACCAAAAACATCAAAAAACGAAATTAATATTAAGGAAGGAATTGTTATTAGAGATTGGAAATATAAAACAGGCATATCGGGAGGGTCAAATGTTGAATCCAATCAAAAACTAATTGCAAGTATTTCTTTTAGGAATAAATTACCGTACACAATTCGTAAAATCCAAGTTCTGTATATACTATTCGACCGAACTGGTGTGCCAGTTGATTATTTTGAAAAGACTTATTTTAATGGATATCGAGATGAGGGCATAAAAGCTTTTTTAGCCAAAACTATAACTTTTGACATTTTTGATTGGGATGACCATAGAGCTTTACGAAAAGAAAGCGGTGAGAATTTGGAAGTTAGAATACTTGATTTTGAAATAGTAGAAGAATAACGCTACACAACATTGTATAAAAATAATAGCGGTTTAATCGCTAAAACAAAAGTAAATGAATATAAATAAGGTCAGTGTTTAACCGAAAAATTAGTGAGTATAAATCCGCTACTATTCTTATACTAGACCGTTGTAGGTAATTAAAACAAACATTATGTGGAAAGCATTATTCGGAAAGAAAAAGACAAATAAAGAAGTCGAAAAAATAAAAGAGCAATCGGAAAGTGGAAATCATAAAATATTTCCAATTCTTAAACCAGGCGATTGGGTTGGAATACAAGCAGGTGCAATAAAACAAACAATAATTGGAGACGAACAAAACCCGAAAGTTGTAGTTGGATTTGGTTATGACACACCTGAAAATTTTGTTTTTCTTACTCATCAACATCTTGAGAAAATGGATGGAAATCAGATTTTAAAAGAAGCATATGAGAATTTAGAGAATTATGATTCAGAATTTGAATATTCAAAAGCTTTAGATAATAAAGTTTTGACTTCAAGTGGACTTGATTT
>CAKZON010000082.1 GCA_937136425.1 uncultured Crocinitomix sp. | reverse complement strand
AACGTATTAATTTGACTTTTGAATATGTGATGAAAAATTTTCATGACACCATTAGCCTCGATCAGGTATCTACAATTGTAAACATGAGTCCTGCTTCATTCTCACGCTTTTTTAAACAACGTACTCGTAAGACATTTTCTAGATTTGTAAATGAGGTCAGAATAGGAAACGCGTGTCAACTTTTACAAAAAGGAAATTCTACCATTTTTGAAGCTGCATATCTGAGCGGTTACAATAACCTCTCAAACTTTAACCGACAATTTAAATCAATTGTCAGCTATTCACCACGAGAATATATTCGAAAAATGAATTTACAATAAAACTAGGAGTAAGAAAGTACGGTTATTTTACAATAGTAACATGACCGTGATACTCATGCTTTTCATCAGAAATTGTATCACCAAATTCGATATGCCAAACATAAACTCCATCAGGCGCTAAATTACCATCTCTGTAAGTTCCATTCCATCCATAACTCGCATTAAACGATTCGAATAAAATTTCTCCCCATCTATTATAGATAATCAAGTGATAATCATAAGGATCATATCCTGAAGTCATTACTGGTTTAAATTCTTCATTAAAATCATCTCCATCCGGTGTAAAGACATTAGGAATAAAGAAAGTAATTACGTCATCTATCGTAATGTTAGCATATGCAGTGTCAGCACATCCAATGTCATTGCTTGCAACCAATCTTACTTCATAAGTTAGGTTTGGAGTTAAAGGAAATATATGTCTCGGTTCAAACTCGTTAGAATATCCTGTCCCATCTCCAAAGCTCCATTCATAAATATTAGCAAATAAAGAAGCGTTGTCAAACTCTACCTCTGTATCTTCAATATTAACTGGAATATTAATAGGACTAAAGAATGCTTCAGGTTGTTTAACCACTGTAATATAATCTGCATAGGTTGATGATGCACCACAAACCGCACTTGATTGTACATTTAAAGTAACATCAAAATCACCTACACCTGTATACAAATGTGTAACAGTGCCACAATCAGACGCTGATCCTCCATCACCAAAGTCCCAAATGCAAGAAACTCCCGGTAGGTCCGTTAAGTTTGTAAATGTCACTAATAATGGATCACAACCTTCCAAAATATCCGCTTCGAAAGCTACATTAGGCAAAGGCTCTACTTCTATATCAATACTACCTGTACTAATACAACCGTTTACATCCGTAGCAGTTACAATATATGTATCCACACCTAAACCTGGTGTAAATGCTGTGGCATTAGTCATTGGGTGATCCCAATTATAGGTACCTCCTCCACCAGCTCCAGACGCAGTTAATGTCATGTTATCACCTAAACAAATTACTGCAGGACTAGGATCAGACACGATTGCTACAATTGGTTCTGCATGTACAGTAATCGTAAAATCTGCTACATCATCAATACAAGGTAAGTCAACTGGGAAAGTATAAGTAAATGTATAAATTCCGCCTGGTAGACCAGAAGCATCAAAAACTCCAGTTACGGGATCAAAAGCACCAGAAGCAGTTGTTTCAGCCCAATTTCCTCCTGGATCTGCGCCAACTAATAAAGTATTTAAATCCAACGTAAAGCCTGCGCTATTACAAAGTTCGGCCGTATTATCTTCTCCTGCAGATCCTCCAGGACCAACATTCACCGTAAATGTAGCCACAGTAACAGCTCCACCACATCCTATAACTTCATATTCAAAAGTATAAACTCCTTCACCAGCAGTACCTGCGTCAAACTCAGTAGTAATTGGATCAAAGACGCCACTAGCAGTAGTTTCGGTCCAAGTTCCACCCGGCTCCGCATCACCTGACAATAAATCTGAAAGTGTTACAATTCCTGTACAAACCACAGTTGCATTATCATCACCAGCTGTTCCATCTAATTCAACTGTAATAGTAAATGTAGCGATATCAACAATACCTCCGCAACCAACTACTTCATATTCAAAAGTGTAAACACCCGCACCTGCAGTTCCAGCATCAAATTCAGTTGTTAAAGGATCAAAAGCACCACTCCCTGTTGTTTCAGTCCAAGTTCCTCCTGCTTCTGCATCTACCGACAACAAATCTTCAAGAACAAAAATACCTCCACACACAGTAGCTGTATTATCATCCCCTGCATTTGCATCTGTAGAAGGGCAAGCTATTACCCAACCTGATGAACAACCAGTATTTACTAATGTTACTGTTGTAAATGGTAAAGTAGATTCAACGGTTAAAAAAACATCTCCATAAGAACCACCGCATAAGTATGGTCCAATTACATCTCCTGCTACACCTACACCGTCACCTGTTAACGTCATCACTCCACCACCATCAATACTAATTGTTGCAAAATCATCTGTATTTACAGCTGTATAAGCCAATGTCATTGATAAAGTTGGTGCCACTGCTGTAGACACAATAGTTCCCGTACAGCCAAATCCTGACCAAGGTCCATCTGCCCCAGTACCTTCGCAAATTGCGCAATCAGGATCACTAGAAAGAATGTAAGGTGAAGACGCATCTCCAACTGACGTATATTCAGCACATACAGGTTGCGCAAAGGCACCTGGAGCGATAAATAATAAAAGGTAAATTAATTTTTTCATAGGATAATTAAATTCAGTTTTGCTCATAAAATTTATTTATAAGCCCACTCGTGTTCTTTGGTTATCGTATGTGTACAACCTGAAGCCGTAGTAACTTTAAGTGTAATTGTATAAACTTTTTGTTCTGCAAACATCACTTTTGGGTTTTGCTCTGTAGATGTTTCTCCATTTCCAAAATTCCATTCCCATGCTATAACTTCTTCGGTAGATACTGATGCATCTTCAAAATAAGTTACGGCTGCTGCCAACATATTTTTTGCTTTGAAATTAGCTACAGGTCCTTCGATACCTGAAAGGTCATGCTCGTATGATGTTTCCTCATCTCCAGTTTTAAGTGTAACGCTGTAAACACCTTTGCCATAATTAGAACAATTAATTGTTGGTGTTATTTCTCCTGGTAATAACTCACCATCTACAGACCATCCAACGACTATTGCTCCATCAACTAAATTGGCAGTTATTTGTAAGTCACCATCACACCAAGATCCGGATTCTTCTAATGTTTCTTGTCCAAAGCTAATAGTGAATAGGCTTAGAAAAAAAACGGTTACTATAAGTTTCATATTTAATTTCATATTAAAGTATCAATATTCAAACGTGTTAAAAACCACAAGGTTGTCTTTCAAGTGAATAGATTTTACACCAATTTTAAAGTCGAAACTAGTATACAAGAAACATGCCGAGATTATAACTCTATTTCTTCACTCTCTTTTGGTGCTTTTGTTTTACGAACAGATCGAATAACAATACCAGAACCAACGGTGATTAACAGAAGAATTGCTGCAGAAATTGGAACCCAAGCAGGAACCGGAATTGGATCTCCAGCCGCGTATGAATGTAAGCCACTCAAGTAAAAATTAACTCCAAAAAATGTCATAATAATACTGCTGTAAGCCCATAATGAAGCTACATTGAATGCAAACTGACTTTTTAAGCCTGGAATAAACCTAAAATGCAATACCATAGCATAGAGTAAAACGGAAGCTAAGGCCCAAGTCTCTTTTGCATCCCATCCCCAATATCTTCCCCAACTTTCATTGGCCCAAATTCCACCTAAAAAGGTACCTACTGTAAGCATAAACAAGCCAATTATAATGACCATTTCAGAAATGTGAGTTAATTGTTTTGTTGTTAAAAACAAACGTTTTTTGTTATTAACGTTTACAAAAAGATTCATGATTAATATGATTAGTCCAAGTATTGCTCCCAAGCCTAGGAATCCATAACTACCCGTAATAACCGCCACGTGAATCATTAACCAATATGATTTTAAAACAGGAACTAGTTGTGTCATTTCTGGATCTAAAGCATTCATATGCGCCACAAATAATAATAACCAAACAAGCACACCTGCCGCACCTAAAACAATTGGGAACATTCGGTACAATGCTACACCAAGCGCAGCAACAATGAAAGCAATAAAAACTACGGCCTCATAACCATTACTCCAAGGTGCATGATCTGACAAATACCAACGAATACCTAAACCACTACCGTGTGCTATTGTCATAATTAAGAAGACAATAAACGCACTTCTCATTCCCCACTTTATGCTGAAGTTAGGTTTGAAAATAGCAATAAATGCCATAATCAAAATCAATAACCCTACTAGCAAATACATGTTCATAAGACGTTTGAAAACGTCCATTTTATTATAAGTAATCTCTAACTCCACTGTTCCTTTACTTGGAATTGTATTCGGATCTGCAATTCGACGTTGGAACATATCAATTAAATCAACAACTTTATCTGCTTGCGACCAATCACCAGACTTATGAGCCTCTTGAACCGTTGTATTATATAACGGAACAATAGAATTCATAAAGTCAGCATCTTCTCCAATAAAAGGGTGTGTTTCGTCAAATGGAGAATACCAGTTTTGATTAGGATCATTTGGTAGTGGAATAATTTTTAAATAAGCTCCTGTGAAAACACCGAACAATAAGTTTACACGTTCATCAGTTTTGAGTACATCTTTATCAAACTGTGAACGTTCTGCAGGCTTTTTTCTACGCGCTTCATCTGCTTCATTCACTAATAAGTATTGAAAATCAAAGGAGAAAAAATCTACAAACGAAGCATATTTACCTTCAATATTTAACTTTTTACGCAAGGCACTTCCAGAAACATATATAAAAGGCTCCATATTCCAAGCCATTGAATTGGTATGGATTCCTAAAAACACTTGAACGGCGCTTTGACCATTATAAGCAGATTGACGACTTACTTTTTTAAGCAAATCATTTGCTAAAGTATGCACAGGCTCAAACCTTCCGCGCTGATTTTGAACAACTAAACGCCCGTATTTTTCAGCATGCGTGAAATCTATTGCTGGATTTTCACCGTTAAACTCGCTAAAAATTTCATTACTAGCCGCACTTCCTTCATCTTGAGCATAAGTTGTTGTTCCTATTAATCCACCAAATAATATTAGTAAAGCCAGTATATCTGCTCGCTTCTGACTAATTGCAATTGATTTTTTAACAAGTACTCTAAATCGTCCTTGTGGAGATAATAAACTAATAATAAACCCAAGTGTTAAAAGTAAATATCCTAAATAGGTAATATTCGTTCCAGGCGCATCATAATTTACCGAAAGTATCGTACCTAATTCATCTTTATCATATGATGATTGAAAGAAACGATAGCCTTGATAGTCCAATACGTTATTCATATAAACATGGTGCTTTTCTTCCAAATTCGCTTCGGGATCAACCAATGTTACACGACTTGAATAAGATGAAGGTTGATCTGTACCTGGGTAGCGCTCTAATTCAAAATCATCTAAATAAATCCAAAATGGAAGTTCAACCAAATCCGATCCGTAAGCCAATTCATAATACAAATTACCCAATTGAAATTTCACTAAACGAGGATACATTCCTTTTCCGCCTCTTAGTACGACCTCTTGAGATAAACTTCCTTGGCTTGCTCGCACTGTTACGGCTTTTACTTCTTTAGAAATTTCTTCACTTTCGATTAATTCAACTGCCGCACTTTTATAATACGCATTAAATACAAACTGAAAATCTCCTACAGAATATAGGCGCTTCGTTTTAAATTTTTGAATGCTATCTCTGCTAACAATTCCCTCTGATTTATCAGCCATTTGGAAATAACCTAAATCATAGGGCGTTTTAACATAAATTCCAGAATCCGTTTCAAATATCGAAACAGCATCTGTATGTTCCTTATTGTTAAACGCAATTTTCAAACCGCCATCTTCTAATAAATCTCCAGATTTAAGAAAATTATACTGACGTCCATTTGTACCAACAGTTACAATCTCCAAATAAGGATCTCCTTTTGAAGCTCCTGTTTGTATTAAAGTATCTTTTACATTTTCCCTTAACTCTACAAATTCAATCGATATAGGATCATTTTCACCAGGAAAGTCAAAGGAATGATTGAAATAATTATCCGTATATCCATCTAAAATTACGGGCATGTCATAAGCATATTGCTGCTCCATATCATGCACTTTCATTTGGATATATGTTTCGTAACTAATAATGATATTAGAAGAACCGCCTTCTCTAATTTGCATAGCTCCTTCAAAACCAATTAAACGTGATACCCATGCCCCAATTACAATGACTAAAAATGCCACGTGAAAAACTAAAGAGCCTAGTTTTTTCCATTGGAATAACTTATATCTGAACAAATTAAAGCATAATGAGAGGAATAAATATCCTAAAATAAACTCAAACCATTTTGCTTTGTAAACCCACTTTTGAGCAACGGGTGTTCCAAAATCATTTTCAATAAAGGTGGCATATCCTATTGCCACAAAAAATGCAAATAGAAATATAACCATTAGAGGCATTGAGAATACTTTATTTATAACACGATTCATAGCGATAATTTTAGCCGATTATGTGGCGTGCAAATTTAACTTGAATTTTAATACATTGGTGTAATAATCTCCAATAATCAAGCATAGAAACAACGAAAACCGAGAGAAAGTTCACGAAACTCGGTGAAGTTTCAACAAGAAAATGCATTTCCGTTCAAATAACAAAGTAGCCAATGCTCATTTTTTTTCCACAATTTGTGGATAATGTTGTATCTTAGGTTGCTCAAACCCAAAAACATGTTATTAAATACGGAAAAAGTTTATTTCCTCTCTGTGAGGGATGAAGTATTGCGCAAAGACCCTAAGAAAAGCACAAGAGGTAATGCAATTAACCACCTTATACTTGGTGATGTTTTACATTTTTTAGATGAAACAGATGGTGAATGGGCAAAATTTCATTGTCGTCGTTCAAGTGGCTGGTTAAAAACTGAATGGATCACTGATCAGCGACTATTGGAAGTTAATTTTGTTGATATTGGCCAAGGAGATGGTTGTCATGTTATAACTCCTGATAACGAAGCTTTACTTATTGATGCTGGAGAAGGGCTAGGTTTTGACGGAAAAGGCGCAGACAATATGTTGCGCTTTATGAATTGGCGCTATAATTTAAGAAATCGGAAGGTAGTAGATGTTGATGGCGTTACAAAGCAACCCCCTGATGCTACTGAACCTATAAAAATAGATTATGCCATAATATCGCACCCTGATTTAGATCATTATTATGGTTTTTATAACTTGTTCAAACATCCTAAAATTGATTTTGTTAATGTTTGCCACAATGGAATTATTGAGCGTTCAATTCGAGATGGATCCTCCTCCACCTGGATGTATGATTTTGGAAGAAAAGTTCCACCACTCCCTTATAAACGGAAATATCATTTATGGGATACTGTTTTAAACCATGAAGAAACGATTGATTTGATTGAAGCACAAAGTACTTCAACTAAATACTACATGAAAACTTTAGTAGCGGCTTATGAGAATAACCCCAATGTTAATTTCGAATTTTTGAGTCAATCAAAAAATTACTTAGACCATTTTAATGCAAACAATCCTTTACAGTTAGAAATACTTGGCCCATTAACTGAGCCTGTAGAATTTGAGGGACAAACTCGTCAGTGTATTGTTAAACTAGGCAATGAATCTAAAACCAAAAACGGACATTCAATTGTGTTTCAATTGCGATTTGGAAAGGTTAAAATGATATTGGGCGGTGACCTAAACACTGAGTCGCAAGATTATTTAGCACAGTTTTACTCTGGTGTAGATACTAAATTAAGTGATTTAGAAAAAGATATTAAAACTATAAAAACCAAACTTGTAAGTGCTACCAACCTGACCTTAGCTGCCCGCCAAGATTTGGAACAGGATTTAGATGAAAAAACGAAACTGCAGGAATTAATCATTTCTAAAACCAAACGGAAGTTTGGAACAGATATAGCCAAAGCATGTCACCATGGATCAAGTGATGTCTTGGATTCTTTTTTGCGGGCAATTAATCCATTAGCAACAGTTATTTCAAGTGGCGACAATGAATCACATTCACATCCCAGACCTGATGCTTTGGGTGCATATGGCAAATCAAGTAGAGGCGAACGTCCTTTAATATTCAGTACTGAATTGGCACGCTCAACCAATGAATTTTCTTACCCGATTAAATTTTATTCTGTTCTTAAAAAGCTTGAAGAGCGCATGAACGAATTGACAAACGCTAAAGACAAAGAAATTTATCGTTTGCGCATGGAAAATTTACGCGACAGTAATGTAGCTCGTTATGGCATGATTACCGTTAGAACAGATGGTGAACAGGTTATTGTTGCTCAAAAATTGGAGCGTGCAAGAGGAGCTAGCAAAAAATGGGACATTTACGAACTTAAATGGAATGAAAAAATGCAAGCGTACGAAACTTAGTTCTGCATTTTTCAGATAAATACCTTTAATTTGCTTCATGTTTAAGCTCCTACATCCAACAGTAAAAATTATTTTACTCTTGCTTTTTGGTATTCTTTGTATCATTTTTCCACTCTATATTTTAGATCATGAAGGGATGCAACGAATTATTGCGGTAATGGATCGTAATTCAAGAGGTTATGAATTATACGCACTTGTTGCGTATGCCGTGCTTTGGTATGTTCCTTTAATCATTGGTACTTGTCTTTTAACTTTTATTCCTATTGGTTTGCTCATTGTCTTTATCAAGAATAAGAAAAAGGCAGATAAACAAAATGATTATTACACAGGCTACTAAATTGCCTTTTCCACCTCCACTTTAAGAGCCATATTCATTTCTTGAAACCCCTCTTTAACCTCTGTATCTAACTTTTTTCTAAGTAGGCGAACCAAAATTCCGCCAAAATTTTCACCATGAATAAATGTCGTAGTTCCATTTTGGTTTGCTATTAACTGAAAATAATGCTCCCCATCAAACAGTCCTTTAATGAACAGTTTACCTTTCCAACGTAATTCTTGATTTTGGTCAAACTTTAATACTCGCGGTTTAAACTTCATTGTATTTAAATCCACATGAATAATTTCCCCCACCTTAACCTCTCCTGTTAATGAAGCTATAAAAGGGTTCCATTTTGGATAATTCTTAAAATTTGAAAAAATGCGCCAAACTTTTGCAGGGCTTGCGTCAATTTCTATTGTTGTTTCAATTTGATATTTCATTTGTTTCATTTTTTGTTGAATCAAATTTCGGGGATAATTGCACACATGCTCTTGATCTATATCAAGAAATGAAAACCACCCCTTAACCTTGAATCTCTCCGTTAAAAATAATTGGTATTGATTCTTCACACACTGTTACTTATAAGCCATTTTAAACGGATGATATCATAATACCAATTAGAGTGAAACCTTGATCGATTGTCAACATTTGATGAAATTAAAGAAGTAGGATTGTAATAATTTGTCATTAATTCCGACCTCTTAACATGATTTTAACCGCTAGCGAACAAATTCTCTTTATTTTTGTTTGTTACAACACATTCTTATGAGGCATATCGTATTTATATTTTCACTTTTAATAACAGCACAAGTATTTGGCAATAAAACAGCGTCAGAAATTTATGTTGATTTAGAGAAGGTACATTCATTAAAGCGCGTTTTATACATTGCGGCGCATCCTGATGATGAAAACACAAGAGCATTAGCCTGGTTCTCTCTAGGCGAAAAAGCAGAGACCGCCTATTTATCATTAACACGCGGAGATGGAGGACAAAATCTTATTGGAGATGAATTGAGTGAGGATTTAGGTGTTTTAAGAACGCAGGAATTATTGGCCGCACGATCTATTGACGGAGCAAGACAATATTTTACTCGAGCTGTTGATTTTGGTTATTCAAAGTCTGCAGATGAATCATTAGAGAAATGGGGGAAAGCTGAAATTTTAAGTGATGTTGTTTTAGTCATTCGTCAATTTAAACCAGATGTAATAATTACACGTTTCCCACCTGATAAAAGAGCTGGACACGGCCACCACACTGCTGCTACGTTATTAGCATTAGAAGCATTTGAAAAAGCTGCAGATCCTAGTTATTTACCCGAACAAGTAAAAGAGCACGGCGCTTGGAAAACAACTTCTATTTATTGGAATTCATCTGTTTGGTGGGACAAGGAATTGAGCAAGACAGCAAAAAATGATCCTGAATATATCGTGCAAGAAATTGGTGGCTATAATCCGTTACTAGGAATGTCCTATAATGAAATTGGAACATTAGCAAGAAGCCAACACAAATGCCAAGGTTTTGGTGCAATAGTTGAGCGTGGTTCATTAACAGAATATTTTCAGCATTTAGGCGGTAAGCAATTGCGAAATTCATTTTTTGAAAATAATACACTATCCTGGACAAAATTAGTTTCAAGTAAATTCTCAGATGAATTTGATGCTCTATTGGCTGATTTTGATTTTAAAAACTTAGAAAATAATATTCCGGCATTACTATCTATCAGAAAAAAGCTAAACGTTGTACCAGCCTCTAATTTAGATGCCATCAGAAAAGAAAAAATAACGCAAATTGACCAAATTATTGTCGATTGTTTGGGGCTTTATGCTGAGATTGTTTGCTCTGACTATGCTTATGTTCAAGGGGAAGATTTCAAATTGAAATATAACCTCACAAATAGATCGAGCAAAAATGTACAATTATTAGGGTTTCAAGGAAGAGAAACTGTTTTGTTATTAGAACAAAACAAAACGACCAGCAAAGAAATTACGATTCAAAACAATCATGATTATTCAACCCCTTATTGGTTGAGGAATCCTTTTGTAAATCTTTTCAAAATTGACAACCCCGCAGATTTAGGAAAAGCCGAGGGAGAAGCAACCTTTAGTGAAAAACTGAAACTAATTATTGAGGGAGATCAAGTTGAATTGAACATTCCAGTAACTTATAAATGGAGAGATCCATCTTATGGTGAGCGCCGAAGAAATGTAATTTCCGCCCCTAATTTTTCTGCCAATTTTGATCAAAAATCAATTATTCTTAAGCCGGGACAAGAAAAAACAATTCGTGTTAAAATCCATGCTTATAAAGAAAACCTTACTGATGAACTTGTAATTACTGCACCAGAAGGATGGGAAGTTTCTCCTCAAAAAATTGATATTAACACGAAAACCCGCCACGAGGAAGTTTGGGCAGAAATCATTATTAAGTCTAATACTGAAAGTAAGCGTGGCGATTTAATTTTAAAAGATTCAAAAGGAAACACCTTAAAATCTCTCACTGAAATTACTTATGATCACATTCCTACACAAGTTATATATAAACCCGCAACACTCACTTGTATTCCTTTAAATGCCAATATTGTTAAAGGAAATGTAGCATATATTAAAGGTGCTGGTGATGCGGTTGCACAAGCAACCACACAATTAGGGTTTAATGTAACATCATATGAAGTTAGTGATTTAGCAACACTTGATTTAAGTCAATTTCAATCTGTTATTTTAGGAATTCGCATTTATAATGTTCATCCAGAACTGCATAATTTTGATGCAAAGCTTTTTGAGTATGTTTCTAATGGTGGAAATTTGGTAATGCAATACAATACGGCTGGTCGTTCTTCTTCAGGAAAAACATTTGGCCCAATTCCTTTTGAATTATCGCGTAAACGGGTAACGGAAGAAGATTCTAAAGTAACTTTTTTAGCACCTGATCATCAGATAATGAATAAGCCAAATAAAATTACTCAAGCAGACTTTAATGATTGGGTGCAAGAACGTGGACTTTACTTTGCTGACAATTGGAATGAGGCATATACACCTCTATTTTCATGGAATGATACAGGAGAAGATCCTGTAAACGGCGCATTAATTGTTGCTAAACATGGAAAAGGTCAATTTGTTTATACCGGAATTTCATTTTTTAGAGAATTACCAAATGGTGTTGAAGGTGCCTACCGTTTATTTGCTAACATTTTAAGCTATCAACCTTAATGGAAGAAGAACAAGATAAAACAAATTGGCGCGCATGGTATTGGGGACTAGCAATTTTTCTAGGGCTTCAGATCATACTGTTTCTATTAATTTCTAATTCGTTTGGAGAATGAGTTGGATCGATTGGTTTATATTAACAGGTACTTTGCTTGCTATTGTTCTTTATGGAACGTGGAAAACAAGAAAAAACAATAACCTTGAAGGTTATTTAAAAGGTAATAACTCAGAAAACTGGATGACCATTGGATTATCCATTATGGCGACACAAGCCAGTGCTATTACTTTTTTATCTACTCCTGGGCAGGCTTATGAAAGTGGAATGGGGTTCATTCAAATTTACTTTGGTTTGCCCCTTGCTATGATTATAATTTCAGTGTTTTTCCTTCCTATTTATTATAAACTAAAGGTATATACAGCCTACGAATATTTAGAAGGAAGGTTTGATGTTAAAGTTCGATCACTTACCGCCTTTTTATTCCTAATGTCTAGGGGATTAGCTGCAGGAATCACCATATTTGCACCTGCCATAATCTTGTCTACCCTGCTCGGTTGGAATCTTCAATTAACCTGTCTAATTATTGGAGGTTTGGTTATTATTTATACCGTTTCAGGTGGGAGCCGTGCAGTATCATTAACGCAAAAATGGCAAATGGCAGTTATCATGGCAGGTATGTTTGTCGCCTTTTATTATGTTCTAGATAGTTTTCCTGAAGGTGTTGGATTTGCAGATGGAATTGACATTGCTGGTCGATTAGGGAAAATGGAAATTGTAGACACCTCTGTTGATCCTACTAATCGTTATACCATATGGTCCGGATTAATTGGCGGATTATTTTTATCACTCTCTTATTTTGGAACGGATCAGTCACAAGTACAACGTTATTTGGGAGGAAAATCTTTAAAAGCCTCTAGAATGGGCTTAATGTTTAATGGTTTGATGAAAATTCCAATGCAATTTTTCATTCTATTAGTTGGAGTAATGGTATTTGTATCTTTTCAATTTAACAAACCGCCTATTGTTTTTAACGGTGCAACAATTGATACAGAAGTATACGAGACTAAAGGATTAGCTTCGCTTGAGGCTAAATATGATATCGTTCACGGTTATAAAGAATACCAGCTCAATGAGTGGCATAAATCAAAGGATCCTGAAATTTTGAACACCGTTAGTGACATGCAATATTTGCAAGACGAACTTAGAGAGTCTTATAAAATGACCTTAACATCATTGGATGAAGATTATGTTTCTGAGGATCATGATTATATCTTTCTGACTTTCGTGTTAAACTTTTTACCCACAGGTTTGATAGGACTCCTATTGGCCATGATTTTTTCAGCAGCCATGTCCTCCACAGCAGGAGAACTAAATGCATTGGCTTCCACCACAACCATAGATTTTTATAAGAAATATTTTTCTAAATCTGATGATGAGAAAAAAGATTTACGAATAAGTAAACTCTTGACTGTTGGATGGGGAGTTTTGGCCATTATTGTTGCGCTAACTGCGGGACTATTCGACAACCTTATTGAACTTGTTAATATACTAGGCTCACTATTCTATGGCACTATACTGGGTGTATTCTTATTGGCGTTTTTCTTTAAAAGAGTACAGGCCAAAGCAACTTTAATTGCAGCTGTTTCGGCACAAATAACGATTTTTATCATTCACATATTGTACGTATTTAAGTTTATTGAAATCAGCTATTTATTATATACCTTTATTGGTGGTATAATGGTTGTAGTAGTAGGAATTATACTACAACTGTTATTTAATCCTACAGAAAAAGAGGATTTAACAACAACAACAATAGATTAACATAAAATAAAAAATATAATTATGAAAAAATTACTCTTTTTGCTAGCAGCAGGCCTAATTGGTGGAACAGCTACTGCACAAGAATTACCTCAACCAAGCCCTTCAGCAAAAATTGAACAAATGGTTGGATTAACATCTGTTACTATTGATTATTCAAGACCAAGTGTTAAAGGTCGTACTATTTTTGGTGAGCTTGTTCCTTATGACGAAGTATGGCGCCTAGGAGCAAATGCATGCACAAAAATTACAACCTCAACAGAAATCAAGGTTCAAGATCAGACTTTAGAAGCTGGTACTTATGCCATTTTTGCTATTCCATCTGGAAACGGGACATGGAAAATGTTATTCAATACGGATACAGAGCAATGGGGTGCTGGAAGTTATGATGCGAAAAAAAATGTTGTTACGGCGATTGTAAAAACCAAAGAAAACACAATGACAGAAACGTTTACAATTGCGTTAACTGACATCACTAATAATTCTGCTAACCTTACTGTATTATGGGACAATGTAAAAGTTCAATTAGAACTTTCTGTTGACACTGAGAAATTGGCCGAAGAAAATATTAAAGCTGCGATTGCAAAAGGAGAAGAGCTTGATAAAGTTTATTACAGAGCAGCTTCTTATTACTTTAAAAGTTTAGATAATGAGAAAAAAGCTTTGAGTTATATCCACAAAGGAATTAATGAAAAAGAAGGACATGCGCTTTATTTTTTAAGAGCACAAATTTTGAAAAAACAAGGCCATACAAAAGAAGCCATTGAAGCTGCTGAAAAAGCTCACGATTTAGCAATTGCTGCTGAAAGCAAAGGTTGGGCTGATTATATTAAAGAGCACGTTGACGCTTGGAAAAAGTAGTTTTTAGTGCCTAGTACTTAGTATTAAGTAAAAAACCGCCTTGTAATATTGCAAGGCGGTTTTTTTTGTTGTGATTGGGTTAACAATTGTTACTTTATTTCAAAGGAATATCTGATTTGAGTGATTCAGTCATTTTATAATACTCCATCATCAATAATTTAGCACGCTCTACTAATTGAATAAACTCTGCACGATAACCAAACTCATCTGTTCCTTTGCTCTTTTTCGCTCTTTCAAGTACAGCATCAAAAGTGGCATTTCCTTTATATTTTGATTCACGAATTAGCATTCCGAACTCGGCTACAGCTGAAGCAAACATTAGGTTTTCACTTAACTCGGTAGTAGTTTTATTCATGACAACTTTCTCTAATAATTTACTTTTAGATCCGCCAGGTTTTTTATAACGGAATTTAATAATGGCAATTTCCTCTTTCAACCCTTTAGAATTATTGACCATCTTTTTTTGGTATCGCAAATTACTTGCTGATTGAATCTTTAACTCTTCCGTTGGAATTATTTCATACAGTGCTACCACTGAATGTCCCGCACCCAAATCTCCTGAATCTTTTGCATCATTATCAAAATCACGTGCTGACATAATTCTATTTTCATAGCCTAATAAACGGTAACTTTTAACATGCTCTGGATTAAACTCTAGCTGTAACTTTACATCTTTAGCAATAGTCACTAAAGTTCCACCTATTTCATCTACCAACACTTTTTTAGCTTCTAAAATATTGTCTATATAATTGTAGTTTCCATTACCATTATCAGCCAACTTCTCCATTTTGCTGCTTTGCAAGTTCCCTGTTCCAAACCCTAAAACAGACAATGAAATTCCCGACTTTCTTTTTTGCTCAATAAGTTCTACTAAATCATCATCATTAGAAGTGCCCACATTAAAATCACCGTCTGTAGCCAGAATAATTCGGTTATTCCCACCATTGATTCTAGCATCATTTGCAACTTTATAAGCCAATTCAATTCCTTCTCCTCCGGCAGTTGAACCACCAGCACTCAAATTCTCTAATGCATCATAAATTTTTGATTTGTATTTACCAGAAGTAGATGGTAATACCAAACCAGCCGCACCTGCATAAACAACAATTGCAATACGATCATCTGTCCCCATTTCATTTACTAATAAATAAAGACTTTTCTTTAAAAGAGGCAATTTATCAGCCTCATCCATTGAGCCTGAAACATCCAATAAAAAAACGAGGTTATTTGACTGGTTGTCGTCCATTTCAATACTCTCCCCTTTCAAAGCAACTTGCATTAATAAATGCTCCTCTTCCCATGGACAATCGGCTAATTCAGTGGTAATAGAAAATGGGTCAGCACCTGAGGGCTCTGGCAAATCATAATTAAAATAGTTTACCATCTCCTCTAGCTTTACAGCGTTTTTTGGTGGTAAATATCCGCTTTGAATAAAACGACGCATATTACTGTACCCGGCTCCATCTACATCTATACCGAAAGTAGACAAAGGTTGTTCTAAGGGAGTTTCAAACTCATTTTCATTAAAGTCATCATACTGCTCATAATAGCGATTCACCTCATATTGCTCATTCGCTAAATCCTCTGGACTTAACCAACCAAGGCCATTGCCTCTCAAAACATTTTTGTTTTGAGCATTATAATTAAAGTACCCTACATCAAGATTTTCTTCTTGGTTAGACACAGTGCCACACGCAGCATTATCGGTTGTAGTTACAGAATATGTCATCCTCCCATTCGCCGTAGCATCATAACTGTAAGATGCATCTAAATTGTGAGACCATTCATAAGTCACATCAGTTCCGATCACGGTATTTCCAATGGGATCATTACCAATATTAACTTTTTGCGTCAGTGGTAAATCATTCCACTCCACGTCATTGTTGCGTTCTATTTCGATCGAATCATAGGCTTCGATCATTCTTGGGTCAGCATCAAATTGAGCTATTCCATTATCTACAGGAGTTGCACTATAGTCAACTATAAAAAAGGCAGCAACCAATACTGCAGCAGTTGAAACCAAATATAACAATGCTTTTTTCCGTTTTTTAGATTTATTAATACGACTTTCAATCGCATCCCAATTCTTTGCATTTGGTGTATGCGTATCTAGTTCCTGTTTATTTTCTTCTATATATGTTAATAAGGGATCTTTCATAACTGTACTAATTTTTTTAGTGAAAAATTGAGTAGTTTTTTCGCCCTAACGAATTGAGACTTGGAGGTAGACAGACTTATATTTAATTCTTGCGCAATTTCCTCATGTTTATAACCTTCGAAGGCTTTTAACGTGAAAACAGTTTTACAACCTGAGGGTAATTTTTCTATGGCCGCATTTAAAGCTGCCGGATCAATTTTAAATTCCTCATCTTCTTGATGATCTGGAATATCAAAATCAAGTTCGAGCCATTTCAACTTCTTTTTGCGTAGTTTATTTAAGCAAACATTAATTGTTATTCGCTTCAACCACGCTCCAAAGGTCACTCGGCCATCAAATTTTTTAAGGTGTTTAAAAGCATTTACAAAAGCATCCTGCAAAGCGTCCTCTGCATCCTCATTATTCCCCAACATGCGCACTGTTGTTGAATACATTGCATTAGAATACTGCTTGTAAAGCTGAAATTGGGCTGCCTGATTATTTTTCAAGCATGCCTTAATTAAGTCGTTCGTGTCTTTTTCCTTTTTCTCCAATTGTCAAGGTGTTTTTATTAAGTACACGGTTATGTTATAAAAGTTGGAATTTATTCTTAGTACTTAGTATCTAGTACTTGGTACTTAGTATTTTGTTGTGTTGTGTCTAGTGTCTATTGTCTATTGTCTATTGTCTATTAACTAATTTTACCGAATACTAAGTACTAGATTCTAAATACTGCCCTCTAAAGTTTCAAACCTAGTAAATATGCCTCTTCCAATATTTTATCCAAATTAGCTTCACCTTGATTAGTTAGAATAATAGCGCCAACTTTTGTAGATTTATTATATGCCATAATTGTTGCAACGCCTTGCTCTCCCCCATCATGTCCCCAAAGCTCATTCTCTTTATTCATTATAAAAAAATGCAGCCCAGTTTCATCATCTAAGTCTGGTATTTGCAAACTGGTCATTGCATTAACTGTTGATGCGTTTAATAATTCTACTCCTCCATAAGATCCGTTTTGAGCAATTGCACTCAAAAATTTAAACATATCATTAGCTGTTGAACGTAAACCTCCGTTTGGATAATCCGTAAAAGTATAATGACCAATCGCCTCATAATTTCCTCCTGAATAATTATATGGCATTACGATTGTTCCTGCAATTTCATCCAAACGCCAAAAAGTATGCGTCATGCCCAATGGCGTAAATATTTTTTCTTTACAATAAGTATTAAAATTCATTCCTGAAATTTCTTCTACTAATACACCAATCAATGCATTACCAACATTGGAATATTCTACATCTGTACCAGGTTCAAAGTCATGATAGTTTTCAGTTGCATTGTAAAATTCGCCGCCAGGAACTAAATAGTTTTCTAAAAAATAACCCAATTCAACAGGACTATCTTCTCCGTAATAATATTGTCCATCCAAAGCGGAACCATCAGCAATTCCTGATGTATGAGTTAACAACATTTTAAAAGTTATGGGCGTTGTTTCTTCAGGTCCGTTTACCGCAAACGATAGATAATCATTAATTGGATCATCTAAACTAAACAAACCATCCTCATACAATTGAAGCAATGCTACTGCAGTAACTGTTTTTGAAATGGAGGCTAACAAAAATGGATGCGTACTTGCTAAATTGATGTTATCCTCAATATTAGCCTGTCCATAATTTTCCTCAAAAAGAATCGTTTCTCCTTTAAAAATTAATGCTGATAATGCAGGAATGTTTTGATCCTTCATTTCATTTTCTAAATACTTTTCAAAGTCTTTAGCATTGTTGATTTCGTTTTTCTTACAACTTGCTCCCGCAATGATAAGTAAGAATATAATTGTAATATGTTTTAATTGATATACCATAGGTTTGCTTATCAGTGCGAAGACATTGCTTTGATTTATAACCGTCAAGATATGAAAAGTTGCAGGTTAATTCTTTTAATTGTCATAATGATCTTTTAACTCTTGCTATTTCTAACGATAATTATTGCTTCAAAAATAAACTTTCAATTATTTCTGAAAGTTCCAAAATATTTATATACATTTGATTCATGGAACTACAGAAACAACAATTTGAAGGAGAGGCTTAAAAAAATTTAAATCAAACTTTCATTTTTTTCTAAAAGTTTAATAACAAATAACAAAATGACATTTACATCAATCGGATACCTCAGTTTTCTCATCATCATGTTTTATGTAATTGGTGTGATTGGATGGCAATTCTATAAAGATGGTAAATTTTATTTAGAGCGCTTTTTTGAAGAAGAGCTACACTTAGTTGATAGTATTAACAAGCTACTCTTATTAGGATACTACCTGTTTAACCTTGGCTACATAGCCCTTACAATTACAGGCTGGAGCAATATTGATAGTTTACCAGAACTAGTTGATGTTGTTGCATGGCGCTCAGGTAAAATTATTATCATTTTGGGGCTGATGCACTACGCAAACCTTTGGTGGCTCTCTCATTTTCATGAAATCAAATCTTTTTTTAAACTAAAATCAAATAAACAAAAACAGTAATTATGGAATCTTCAAATTTAACAATGGTCGTTATTGCCTATCTTATATACTTGCCTACGGCGGTATTCTTGACCTATTATGTTGCGAAAACCCTCTTTAAAAATGCACAAGTATTTATGATGGATATTTTTAGAGGCCGAGAAGAGATTGCAACGTCAACCAACAAACTTTTTAGATTAGGCTTTTATTTATTGAACCTTGGATTTGCTTTACTCATACTTAAACTGTCCTATTACGGAGGTGAGTTTACAATGCAAGATTTAATTGAAAAATTAAGTGCTAAAATTGGCGGTTTCTCTATCTATTTAGGTGTAATGCTTTTACTGAACTTATACATGTTCTTTAGAGGGAAACGTAAAACGAAGGAGACTATTCAACGCGAAGAAAAAATTGCGGCTTACCAAGAGCATATTAGCAAAGGTGGTGCAAATTTAGCAGTGGATTAATCAACACCCAAAACTTATAAAAAGAGCGTGGCCTTAATTTGTTAGGGTCACGTTTTTATTGATAAAAAGCTTTTGTTAATTGAAAGGTCATAACGGAACCTTTTCCTGTTGTTTTTTCTGTTCCGTACAACCAACTCTCACAAAAATCTTTACGCGCAAAGGTTTGACGACTCCAAGCTGGATCTGCCACCCAAACGGTTTCTTCACTCATAGCGTATACCACTACAAAATGCCTGTTTTCCCAATGCACAATTACAGGACGTTCCATTTCTTGCATTAGTTCTTCATAACTCATTTTGGCATTTTCAGTGTTAACGTTCAATTGTTCCGCGGCTCTAATAAGATCACCAAAAGAAGTTCCTGTTTCATCTAAACTTGAGAGCATTGCCAATTCTTCTAAAGAATGGTAGGCGCCAAATTGTTCTAACACCATTTTTAAGCAAGTAGGTCCACAGTTCATATCCTCAGTTTGAGCTGTAAACGGAATAAAATGATCTCTACTTAATTGCAGAAATGCATCAATTCCAACATCAAGCTTTATTATCCGCTCAATAGGATTATCAAGCCAAGTTGGGTAATACCGATTTAAAAGAACATAGCTAGCAGAATCAATTAGATATGAAGTAAAGGAGGTATCTTGATGTCCCTCTCTTAATTCTAGAGAGACTCCACCAATTTCTGGTAATTGATTGACCATTTCATATCGCTCATTTACACTTAAACGAATTCCACGTTGATGCATAAAATTTTGAATCACTAAAAACCAAGCATTGCGCCCTGCTTCATTTTCAAAATCTTGTCCATTATGATGTATTGCCAATTGAAATTTTGCTGTTAATGAATCATATTGCTCCATTAGCAATTGCTGCTGCAAATTAAATGCTTCAAATCTCTTTTGATCTCCTCCAACGGCTCGTATTAATGTAATTTCACGATCATATTTATAAATTTCACTCTCTATTGCGCATAATTTGCGCGCCAATGCTAAACGTTCTGGTATTTTGTCAACATTTAAAAATCCAAATGAAATATTGCAATAAAAAAGAATAACATAGCTCAATATGATTCCCTTTTTAGTCATGATTAATGGCTGAAATTATATTTATCTTGCATACGCTCTCCAGAAAAATATTCATTTCCTTGTTCATCAATATACCCCTTAAAGCTTTTAATATATGCAAAGCCATTTTCAAAATAAGGCACCACAATATAAGGCAGTGGATAGGCTCCTGCAACGGCTAACTCATATTTGGGTTGAATAGCCCAATTTCCATTCTTATCAATAAAGCCTAATAATTTGTCATTTGTAAGTGCAGGAGCCAAACCATCTGAAAAATTTCCTGCTAAGGCAATCGAATCTGGTAAGGTTAAAACGATAGTTCCTGTTGTGTCATAGTAAAAATAATGCTCATTGTTATATGCCTCAAAAACGTTTTTATCTGCTTGCGTCCATGGGAAAGGTTTGTTTGCTAATGAATCTGGAAGAGGATGCCTACCTGAACCTATAGCCAAACCATCATGAAAACCATGCACCTGTACCAACGAAAACCTTTTATCGCCTAGTGTAGAAGTCATGAACGAGTTATTATTTAATAATTCTTCTATTTCATGTCCATTATTGGCTACAAAAACTCTCCTGTGGTTGGAATCAATACAATAACGATAACCGTTTACCTCAGTACCTATATATTGATATTTAAAATCAATTTTAGTCTCTCCTTCACGGTCTACAACACCATATAATGAGGTATTGTAATCTCTTACTACAAAATTATCTGTTTTAAAAAACGCATCATACGACTGAATCATTCCTATTGATCCGGAATTGATTCCATACATTTTTCCTTGTCCTAAAGAATCACAAAAATAATAGTCCCCATCATACCCCATTACACCAAAGTTATTTTCGCTTAATTGATACACGTTTAACGAACTTTGTTTAGGAAAATTAAATGCCACTTCTCCGTTCATACCGTATGCCGTAAGACCAGTCTCTTCATCATTGAATAATAGCTTATTGTCTGCAATTCCAATAAATGGACAGTATTCATCCAAATCAAATTCTTTCACCAATTCTCCTGACCGATTATATATCATATATTTTTTTCCAAACCTGAACCAAGCATAATCTTCTGTACCAAATGATTTAAGCTCATGTGCCCCGATACTGAATAACAATTTTCCTTTCTTGTCATAATAGTCATGGGCATAATAACCTCTATACTCTTCAGGTAGGTTGAGGGTAGTATCTTCATAAACATGCCTAATTCCATGATAAATTCCATTTTCATTAAACAAGTTGGTATAGTGCGGAGGAATTAAATATTTACCTTTTGAATTCACTAACCCATAAGCCAACTTTGGGTAAACTCTACCTTTATAATAAAACTTTGTCGTGTCTTTTACTATTGCCCCTTCATTATAAACGGCAAATACCTGTTCAAATCTTGGTTTAATTAGCCACTTATCCTTCTTCCCGTTCTTAACAAACCCGTATAGTGGACCATCTCTAAACGGAATCATTTTAACCTCATCAGGATTCAGTTGAATATGTTCACGGTTAATTTTCAAAATAATGGTTTTGCTATAATCAGCTGTATAATATTTTTTAAGATCCTCTATATGAACACCATCCTTTACAACAGTTACAGCCTCAGAAGTATCTACCGTTTGGCAAAATTTTAAGGTAACTTCTACGCAGTAAGTTCCTGATTCGCGAAAGTTTAAAATAGAATCAGTTTCATATTTTAATGGGCGATAATTATGATCAACATCCA
The DNA here is from genome assembly GCA_937136425.1 of uncultured Crocinitomix sp. GTDB lineage: Bacteria > Bacteroidota > Bacteroidia > Flavobacteriales_D > Crocinitomicaceae > Crocinitomix. The sequence goes on along the minus strand of CAKZON010000082.1, from coordinate 43,283 downwards.
ACCAACGAAAAGTAGCGTCTTTAGCATTTGCAATAATCGACTGATCGTTTACAACAATGCTCAAATCCATTTTTTCTATCGTCAGGTTTAATTGATACTCGGCGTTTTCACCTGCCGAATAAATACCCGATTCAGTATATGTTTTTTTGGTTTTATCCCAATAGTAATTCTCACAAGAGCGTACAATGATAGAATCCTTTGTGGCAAAATAATTACCCCTTTCGGATGTTACAATTCCGTAGGTAAATTGGTTCCCTCCCTTTTTATGTACAAAATTACTTGCGGTTAATAGGTTTCCTTTTGCATTGACCAGATAAAATGACCCTCCATTTATTTCTGGTAAATAATGAAACGACAAAAACTCCCCTTTTTCATTTCTTTTTTGAGCAATTAACCTTTGATTGTACTTGTTACTGATAACTTCATCAGTAATTACTATGCTCTTCCCAGGATCAAAATCTTCTCCTTTTGGGTATTGACCTATTAAGTATATTTGATCCTGTTGGTCAATAAATAAACGCTCTGTTTTAAATGATTGATCAGATGCAAATTGTTCTACTGTTTGCAATTTCAAATTTGAATTAATTGTAGCTATGTACATGCCATAATTGGGTAAGTCAATATTTGACTTAGCTTCTGCAGAGGAACCCAATTCAATCATTCCACGCATAGTTATCACTGCTACCAGGTTTTGACTAGAATTAACTTCTAACCCATTAATAGAGGCTAAATAATTTGCAGGATAACTGACCCAGTTTATTTTCTTTCCCTCCTGGTTATATTTTCCGATAACCACTTCGCTATGCGTATAGTTAAGGTCTATAGATTCCTCCGAAAATTCTTGCTTCTTGAGTTGGAAATTTCCTCCAATGAATATTTCGTTCTTATTATTGACTGCGATTTCTACTAACTTTTGACTGCCTGAACCACCATATACTTTAAGAAAGTCATAGTCAAAATTTGTATTTACTTTAAGATAAAAAGCATCATTTGAATAACGCTCTCCAATAGTATCCTTATGACCTAAAAATAAAGTTGTCCCTCTCAAATTTCCAACAAAATGGAAACTTCCATCTCCATCAATCAACAAATCATAAATCGCACAATCGTAATACTCTGCATGGTTTTCAATGATTTTTTTCCGCTTAGTCCCTTTTCCATCTTTTGAAAAGGACTCTAGGAAATAATCATTTTTTCCGATCTCTCCTTTTTCAGACGAACATAAAACAACCCCTCCCTTTTCATCAGGAACAATTAATCCACCAATTAAATTTCGTTCGATAGACAAATCATTCGCCCAAATCAATTCTCCTTTTGCATTTAATTTCTGAAGAAAATAAGAAGGTGGGCGCTCACTTTTAGTGCCAATAATTTCAACATTTCCAGACTGCATCTTCATGCGAGTCTCTCCATAGGTTCGTCCTAATGTAAAAACATTGCCTTCTTGATCAGTTTTGAAATCAATTACTGTACATCCTTGAGTAGAACTGTCTGAACGTGTCCATAAAATTGCTGCATCCTGAGAAAAACCAGCACCACTAACCCCAAGAATAAATGGAACTATTAGTTGAACAATAATTCGATTCATCTACTCTTCCTCCTCTTGTAAATTCAATATCTTATCTAAAAGTTCTTGATTCACTGTTGGATAGTCTATTTCCACCGTTTGCTTACGCAATTGACCATTTCGAGTCTGTATTTGAGCAGAAATTATATTTTGATTTGCAACAAAATCAATAAAATCATCCTCTAAATCTATATCAAAATTTGTTACGCCAATTTGCAGCCTTTCAGAATAATCTCCCTTAACAATATCTCCATCCGAAGGACATTCATAGGTGCCATTATCAGCCTGAAACACAAGTTTACAACCTTCAATTGTATTGATATTTAAACACCCAGTAATAACTAGCGATAAAGAACGATAACCATTTAAAACAACTGATTGGCAATAAATTTCAGATTTTTCATTCGCTACTATTGGCTCCAAAGGAGATTCATTAATAATTTTTAATTGCTCTTGTAATAAACGGTCAAAATCTGTTCTTGCCTCCTTAACTGGTTGGGCAGTTTTTTTCTTAAATAGTCCGAACATATAGTTTTCTCTTGTTATGTAATTATAAAATTAATTTTTGTCTTACTGTTATTTTTGCAGTTCAAATTTTCCGTTTTCAAACTTAAAAACAACATCTCCTTTTTCCTTAATCTCTTTTTCTGTTGAACTCCATGAGTTTTCTTGCACAATAATCTCATCTAAACTATCCACCTCTTCAATTGTTATGGTATAGTTTTTAGGATCATAATCCATGCAGGCAATGCAATATTCATCTGCATCATTTAAATCATCATGAAATGCCAAAATTGCGGATGAATGCATAAAAGCCGGGTAATCTAAAATCAATTCATCATCTTTAAGTTCTACAACCATAGCATATGCAGAATATTGCGAACTACTCCCCTTCAAACTTCCAATTAAAAGGTATATATCTTTTTCATAAGAAGGTAACTTATTAATGTCGTAAAAATCAACTGCCCAACCATAATATTCCGATTCATATTCCTGAAAATAAAGTGTTTTTGTGCCATAAGTTCCATCTGATTTTTCCCACTGCAAAATTGGGTAATGAATTGTTCCTGCCGTTCCTCCTGAAGGGAAAGTATACGTCACAATATTTAAACGACCATCTAAAGAAGCTGTAAAGTTTAAGTTTTGATGACTATCATTAATTGTTAGTAAACCATTTTGCATTTGCTCAGTCAATTCATCTCCAACAACACTTGTCAACTCCATTAATTCATCTGGTTCATTTCTCAATGCCTCCCAATCATTTAACCGTGCTAATTGATCTAATGTTTCATTATTAATACTTTGACCACTACAATTAATGCGATCAATTCTAAACTCTTCAAAATATCCTTCATAAACATAATGATATTGTTGCGTATTTTTGATTGGTTGAATGCCGTTTACAGGATCATATTCTTTCCCTTCCTTCCAAGCTCCTTTTTGCACTAAAATTGCGTTTCTACAAATTGTGTCATCACCATAAAAAGTAATTTCACTAATCCACTCACTTTCTTCTTCCTCATCCCAATTTACAGATGAAATGGTTTCAGAAAAAATGCTTTTCACATTTTTATTAATGGCGTCAAATTGATATATATCGTAAAAATAATAAAGCCCTAATGTACCTCCTCCTCCTGTTATTACAGCCAGTTCTTGCTGATTATCGTCACAATCAACATTTATAACTTCGGCTCTAATATCTCGTGCGGCGCCAGAACTAATAAAATCCTCATCTGTTTCTCCTTCAATTAAATCACCTGTTTTACCGTCAAAAAAATACCCTGCGGTTGGTCCGCCTCCATGGTCCTCCACTATAAAATAGTCTAGCCATTCATCCCCATTAAAGTTGAGTTTAATATTGGTAGCAACATGATAATGAACACCTGTTACTTCTTTTTTCAACGAATCGTCAAAATAAGAATATTCCTCTGCAAATTGTGATAGTATTTTTTCTTCAATTGCAACTGTATCAACATCTGCGACAATTGTGTCTTGATCTAATTTTGTTTCAACATTATCATCACTTAACTCATTTGTTTCAGAGTGATTAGGACCTCCACAAGCGAAAAAAATTAATGCCGAAATTATAATTAATGTGTCTCTCATTTACCCGGTTAATTTCCCCAATAAAGTGTACACCATTGGTATTTTATTTTCCAAATGTTTGATTCGATATTTCCCAGGTTCAAATTCAATGGTATGATCAAAACAAGCGTAAGGTGAATAGTCAAACTCTTGAAATTTTTGAATAGATATTTTTTTAGACAAGAGCGCCGTAACAACCTCTGCAAGCCCATGATTCCAAGTCACATAATCTTGTTGAATATCCGCCGTTTTATCCGCGTAGGTTCCTTCTTCATTTTCAGCAATTGGTCCTGCATTTGAATACTTAAATTTCACGAATTTAAAATCGTCATCAAACATCCAAACCACAGGATGAAATTCTGCAAAAACAAAATGTCCTCCAGGTTTTAAATAACGCGCAATCAAATCAGCCCATTTATTGATATCTGGCAGCCAACCTATTGTACCATAACTTGTAAATACAATGTCAAATTTATCATCTAAATGATTTGGTAAATCATAAAGGTCGCAGCAAATAAACTGAACATCAAGTTCCATTTTAATTGCCAAATCTCTCCCCGCATTAATTGCCTTATCTGATAAATCTACACCAGTCACACTTGCCCCCATTCGTGCTAAAGACAATGAATCCTGTCCAAAATGACACTGTAAATGCAATATTCTTTTTCCACTAACATCCCCCAATAAATCTAACTCAATTGAGTTCAACGAATTTTTACCATTTAAAAACCCATTAACATCATAAAAATCTGATGCTAAATGAGAATCAGTTCTATTATTCCATGATTCTTTATTGATTTCAATATAATTTTCTTCTTGTATCATTTTTTAAATAAGTCTTTTATAATTTGCCCATCAGATGTAGGCACTTTCATTCTAAAAATTGCCCCTACAGTTGTTGAGATATCTGTTAGCTCATAAACATCTGTATTAATTTCATTAGTTTTAAAATCGGGACCATAGGCAAATAGGTTAATATGTCGGCACCCCTCGCAACCATCACCATGACTAGAAAAACTGCCAACACTATCTAGATGTCTACCATGATCATTTGTAATAAATAAGGCTGTTTTATCCTTATAATTAGGATTAGTTCTAATAAATTGCCAAATCGCATAATAATCTTTGTCCACTTGCTTAATGGATGCTAAATAGTCCTCCCAAACACCAGTGTGTCCACTAAAATCTGGTTCGCGAAGATTAATCAAAACAATGTTAGGTTCGTATTTTCCCATTGTATCCAGAACGTGCTTTACGGTAATTGAGTCAGCCCTATATCCAGACCCTAATCCATTATTTCCGCAATCAGTACTTGGTAAAAACTGATCTGCCCAAAGCGAATCTTGGCAATTGGCTAGGGGTTCAATTTTATCTTTACTTGCAAAAAGCCATGCCTTAGTTTGTGGGGCACCACTTTTTCGCAACCAATACTGTAGAAAATTAGGGCGTTGTGGAACCTCGCCTCCTATATTATTAATATCCTGATAATGCCCTGACAAAATTGCTGAATGCCCAGCATTGGTATAAGTTGAACCATTGTTTCTGAAATTTGTAAACACTACACCATGTGGTGCTAAATCTGTTTTCATATGTGGTATAAACTCATGACTTGGATCTCCCCACGTTTCAGAATATCTTGGTCCATCAACAACAATCACTACAACATTCTCTGCTAAGCAGCATCTTTTGATACTCTCTTCCTTCTGACAATTCAATAATAGAAAAATCAAACCAAAAAAAATATAAAAAGCTCCCTTCTTTAACATTTAATAGATATTGTAAGTGATGCAGTTTGAACAAACAATACATAAAAATAACTCATTTTTAAGAAATCAGATTCTTTATTCAAAAAGGTTTCTCAAGTTTTAATTAATTATTTTCTTATTTTTCAACCTATTAGGGGAATTTTACGTTATTATTGTTGTAGTAATAACCCCTTACCAAAAACCTGACCTATGCAGCCCATTCGTGCGCTCGTATTTATGCTATCCATATTTGTTGCCTTAGCTTCGCACGGTCAAATAGTTGAAGACAATGCTTACTTAATTGGAACTTCTGTTGAAATTGCGGTACACGGTAATGCAGGACATGAAGGGACTTTAAATTGGGACGGACATCATGCTAGAGGCGGAACAGGAGATGTTCCATTTGGATTTGTAGCCAACCCAAACATGGATGGTTGGACGGATTATGATGGCGATTTTTTTACTGCTGGTACACCTGAAAATGGATTTGGAATTGAAATCAACGGAACAAACTACAGCAATAATGGTTGGAATTCTACCACTTCATCTTCTTATCTTGCTCAAATACCTACAGCTCCGGGAGGAGCGATTACCCATACGGTTGAAGATAATTGTATTACCGTAGAGTGGGAAGGGGTTGTAGCAGGAGTAACCATTAATGTTAAATACCACTTAATCACTACTGATTTATTTTATACGACAGAGATTACCTTAACAAATGGTACAGGGTCAAATTTAAGTGACGTTTACTATTACCGAAATGTAGACCCAGACAATAACGAAGCCTTAACTGGTGTATTTGCAACTACAAATACAATTGTGTCTCAACCCGACCCAGATTGTATCAAGGCGTTAGTATCTGCAGAACAAGCCTCACCTTGGCCCTCTTATTTAGGGCTTGGTGGATTAGGAGAACAATTTCGAGTGACGCACGGCGGTTTTTCCAATAGAAGCGGTTCAGACATTTGGAATGCTGTTGGAGGCTTAACAGGAACACTTGGCGCTGTTGACACAGATGACAAAGCAATTTCTTTAGCTTATAAAACAGATATTCCTGCTGGAGGATCAGTAAACTTCAGTTATGCTGTAGTACTGAGTGAAGCGGCACTAGAGGCAGCCTTTTCTAGTCTATACTTTATTAATTATGAAACTTCCAGCGGAGTTGGTGGTGGACTTTTAAACCCTTGCAGTCCAGATGCTGTTATTGCAAATTCATGTAGAGGAAGTGATGTCATGTTAACAATTAACGGACCGGATATAGAAGGTTATGATTGGGTTTGGCTTCCTGGTGGACATGTTGGAGATACAATTGTCGTTTCTCCAGGTGACCCAACTGTATACACTGTTACTGGAACTCCAACATCTCCTTGTCTTGTTGGTACAATATCTAAAACAGTTAGTGTTGTTTTTTCAGAAGGCCCAATAATAGACCTTGAAGAACAAGGTTTAGTTTGTATGGAATTTAACTTGGACACCTTACTGTGGGAAAACACAAACTGGAATGAAGATACAGATTGCTATTTCTTAACAGAAGAACCCGACAGTGCTGGTCAATACGAGCCTGAATTTGAAGGTCCCGTCATGACCGAGGACGATTTAGTCTGGTTGGTTTGCTATGATTCTGCAACTGGATGTTATGATTATCGACCAATTGACTTGGATTGGATAGGACCTGGAGCCGCAGGGCCTGACAGTTCGATTACAATTTGCGGTGGGCCTGGAACTGTCTTTCACTTAGGTGTTATGATTTCTGACAGTGCCAATGACCAAGGATATTTTGAAGAAATTACTGAAAGTGGTGGATTAATAGATTCTACAGGACTATTTAATGGTTCAGGTTTATATGGAACTTTTGAATTTTGGTATATAACACCAGGACTTGCTCCGTGCCTTTCAGACACAGCCGTGTTTACCGTAACTATAATGGAACGACCAAATGCCAATTTCAATTATCTTATCAATGGGCTTCCATCTTCGGACGGAGTAACAAGTGGATGCATTACTGCAGAAGTAGAATTCGAAAACCTCTCAACCATAGTTGACCCTGGAGAGATAACGGAGTGGTTTTGGTATTATGGTGACGGGGAGACATCAGATGAATGGGACGCCCCTCCACACTCATATACCGGCCCCGGAACATATATAATTTCCTTGACTGTCACCAGTGATAATGGATGTACCAGTACAGCCAACCGTGCAGTAATAATTTATGACTTCCCACCTTTAGAAGTTGTTTATACCGAACCTATTTGTTATGGCTATGAAGATGGATTAATTACAGTTATTCCTGACAGCACAATTGGACCGTTTAACCTAACAATTGAGGATGAAGATGGTAATATTTTGAATGATGGAGATGTAACTGCTGAAGGATTGGGAGAAGGAACTTATTATATAACGATAGAGGATGGATCAGGTTGTATTTCAACTGCCGAAGTAACCTTAGACCAACCTCCATATATGGATGTTTGGTATAGAATTTCAAACCCTGCTTGTACGGGGGATTCTGGATGGGTAGTTGTAGATTCTGTTGCAGGAGAAAGCGATAATAACCCCATTAGTTATACTTGGGATCCTAACCCAGCTGGAATTGAAGGAATAGGTGCAGACTCTTCCTTTTGGATGAAAGCTGGAGATTATACCTTAACTGTAACCGATTCAAAAGGATGCTTCCGAGAGATTGACTTAACCTTAATTGATCCTCCGCCATTTTACTTTACAGATTGGGGATGGGACACGGCCTATTGTCGTGTATACGGTTATCAAAGCGGCAATGGTTTTGTTTGGGCCGCCGCCGCGGGAGGAGTCCCCTCCTACACTTATGAATGGACCTATTTATATGATGGCTCAACTAGTAATAATACAACTTGGGGAGCAAGAAATCCTGGAGATCATTTAATAAAAGTGACAGATGCATTTGGATGCGAATTGACAAAGATAGTCACTGTCGACTCTGTTAATCCAATTGCTTCTTTTACAACCAAATCAGCCATGCTAAACGATAATTGCGAAGGAACTGCAGATGTCGAGGTTGTCTTTACCAATACCTCAAGGTATTATGCCAACCCCAACAACCCTGATGCTGATACTCTATTTATGTGGGATATGGATCGTACTTCAACCGACAGTTGGACAATATGTAATGATTTCTTTCAGCAATTTGACACCACCTATGAAGCACGAGGAGCTAGTTATGAAATTGATGTCTGCCTAATTGCATTTAATAAAAATGGATGCAAGGATACCGCCTGCAAAACCATTACCATTTGGGAACCTCCTATTCTTGATCCTGTTAATGTTTTTACGCCAAATAGCAATGGAACAAATGATGTGTTTACTTTTAAAAATTTCCAAAGAGGAATTCGAGATTTTAATTGTGTCATTGTAAATAGATGGGGAGTAACAGTAGGAGAAATCAATGAAATTACAGGATTTTGGAATGGTACAACTCCTGGTGGCGATTTATGTCCTAATGGCGTATACTTCTATACTTATGTTGCCACAGCGGATAATGGTGAGGAGTTCTCTGGCCAAGGAACAGTTACGCTATTGTCTGGCAGAGGAGAATAAATTCAAGTTCTTTTCCATTTCTACGCACATATATCGTGATATTTTCGCTATCTTAGATTGAGATAAACCAACTGAAATGAAAAGGCTATTCTTTACCCTAATTTGCATAACATTTTCTGTTTTAGGAATTGCACAGGACAACAGTCCTAGTTCCGAAAAAGCAGACCATCCATTTCGTATAGAAATTGAGCCGACCTCTTATATTGCTAAAGGATGGAGTTTATTAGGTAGTTACGGCGTGGATAAAGAAAGAAACTTAAGCGTTGGACTCTACACCATTGCTTCTACTTTACCGAGTGGATTAAACAAAACCATGTTTTGGAATGTTGAAGAAGAAGATGAAATTAGACTAACTTTTGAAGCAGCAGCCACCCTCCGATATAAAATTCCATATTTCTTAAATACAGAGAGCAATCCGTATATTGGATTATTTTTTGGTTGGGAAGCATTTACACATACGCATGCTACAACTTCGAAAGTAACCAACCTTTCTAACTTCTTTTTAACACCACAAGTTGGGTATGAAATATATGTTTTTAAAGAGCGTTTTTATCTAAACCCAAGTGTCAGAATTGTTTATGAATTTGGACGACAATCAGATTTTGATAACATGGGAGACATAACTAATTCAGGTCCTGTGATCAGAAGTTTTGTTTGGCTTCCTTCATTTTCACTTGGAGTAAGATTATAATTAAGATGAGTTTAACAATTATTTCTGGTCGGAAGGCACGCTATATTCAATTTAGAATGTGGATGCGAATAGCAGCCGTTGCAGGTCGTGTTACTAAAAATCCTATTAAAATAATTGGAGCTGTTAAACGCGTAAAAAAATTAAAAAAGGATTTTTTAAGTAAAAAGCCTTTGCAAAAACTAGTTCGAGTTGACAATCGTTACTTCTGGGATTTAAATCAACCAGGCTGGCCCTCCAAATCATTTGACAAAAATTTTGAATGGGTGATTCAACGCTTAGTTGAAGACGAAAAAGAAGATATTGAAAGTGTACGCATGGTTTTTTTGGCCATCACTAAAAAATGCCCCATGAATTGTGAGCATTGCTATGAATGGGATGAGATCAACAAAAAAGAAACCATGGATTTGGATACACTTCATAAAATTGTAGCCAAATATCAAAAATTAGGAGCTGCTTATTTCATTTTAGGAGGAGGAGAACCATTGGTACGCTATAAAGATTTAGTTGAAGTATTAAAGACAGCTAAACGCACATCCGATTTTTGGATATCAACCTCAGGTTTTAATTTGACATTGGCAAAAGCACAAGAATTAAAAGCCGCTGGGCTAACAGGTGTGTCATTAAGTATAGATCATTTTGATGAAAAAGCCAATGATAAATTCAGAGGACATTCGCAAGCAACAGCACATATTCGAATGGCTGCAGAAAATGCCCTAAAAGCAGGTTTAGCGGTTGCCACTGCTATTTGTGCAACAAAAGAATTTATTAGTAAAGAAAATATGTATCAATACGCCGAGTTTTCTAAAAACTTAGGAGCAGGATTTATTTGGCTAATTGAACCAAGGGCGGCAGGGAAATATGAAGGACAAAACGTACAGCTATTAAAATCACATCAAGATATTTTAGATGAGTTTTATATTACACTTAATCATGATGAAAAATATCTGTCCTATCCACGTGTAATTTTCCCCAATTATAATCATAGAGCAATTGGCTGTGCAGGAGCAGGAACGCGCAGCATTATGATAGATACGGATGGTTATGTAAATGCCTGTCCATTTTGCAGAAAAAAGGGTGTACATGCTTTGGCTGAGGATTCGCGAGAACAAGTTACCAAGCTTTTAAGCACAGGTTGTCCAAACCCTTTATTTGAAACTAGGCCTTCATAAGTTTTGCTTAATTTGGTAATTCGTTCTTTTTTCCTCCGAACCGATAAACCAAATGTACTCTTGCAAAATATTGTCTTCTTAAACTGTATGAATAAAGTTCAGTAGCATTGAAAACACTGGTTTTTACTAATTCAAAATCATCTGTTTCTGAAGTTCTTATATAAACTCTGTCAGGCTCTTTATTCGTTGCTCTATTGATATTTGAATAACCAACTTCTGTAGAAAAATTTAGAGTTCTAGTAAAGTTAAAATTAAGCCCGAACATTCCTTCATACTTAAAAACTGCTGTTTGAGAATTTGAAATCACTTGCCTTTCTGTTCGAAAAGTGTGAAAATAAGTATCGGTAGGAATGTTCTTCTCAACAGAAAAAGTCATGAAATAATCTATGGTTCTTAAATTGACAAAACCAACATTAAGGCTTTGTCCAATATACGGACTTACTTTAGTGTTTTTGGTTAAATAGAATTTGGGCGTAATTCCAAATTGATAATCTAATTCTCTAATATGCCCTTCTGCATTTGAATTAAAATAAAGTTCTGATCTATTGGCAATAGTAGGGTCAGGAAGGCTTGCCTCATCCTCATGAAATTGAAGTATATAACTCCAAGAATTATAGGTGACATTTACTTCATACGGGTTTGAATACTTATTTGGATGTAATCCAATAAGTATGGGGATCTTAATTGAAAATCGATCGTTAACCCAATATTCTGGTTCTATTGAAAAATAGGAATTTTCATAAAACAATCGTCTTTTGTCTCGTTGTCTGCCTGCAATTAAGGATGTTAAATTTGTTGATACTGCAAATTTACCGTAGCTGTATGGATTTGCTTTTAAAATTTGTTGATTGGTCAAATCTTCATTCTGATTTGAATCTCTACTTAACCAATAATCAAGATTCATTTCTTTCCCTTGATAAATGATCTTATCAAATGATTTAATTGCTTGATTTATGGATTGTTCATTTAATTTATATTCTATCAATGCAGCAACTGAATCTATCTTGATTATTTGTGTTGGTAAAACATTCCCATTTTTAAAAAACAAAGTGTCCTGTGCGCTCCCGTTAAAAACTGCACAAAGCATAAGTAAAATTAAAGTCCTCCTCATTTAAATTCATTTTTCACACCACCAAAACGATACACTAAATGCAGCCTAAAATAAGGCATTAAAGATTGACCTGAATTATAATTTGGAGCATGTTGATTTAAATATGGATCTTGCTGATATTCTTCTCCTTTTTCACGAATAAACACCCTATCAAATCCCTCATTTTTACTTTTTATTATTGTGGTGTACCCTATTTCCGAAGTTATCCCAAAGCCTTTCAATACATTTATTGATAAACCAATTGCTCCTTCATACCGAAAAACGATTCTCTTTTCATCAAAAGATTCATACGAGATTTCTGGGCCAGTCCAAAATGTATTACTTCCAGAAAAATATTTTTCATAGGTGTAATAATAATCAACACGATTCAAATTTATTTGAGATAAATAAACGCCCTGACCAAAATACCACCCAAACGTACGCTGTCCTCTAAAATAAAATTTAGGGTTTAAACCTATTTGAAATAGTAAGTCTCTTTTATGTCCCATTTGCTGGCGTCCGTATTCTGAAACAGAGGATATATATGGTAACATTTCTGTTCCGCCTCCATCTTGATTTGTTCTATACGGTGAAGAATAGTAATATAAAGATTCAGTCTTGGGTAAACCGAAATGAATAGGCATCTTCAATGACAAATTATCCAATATAAAATATTCTGGCTCTACACTATAAACTTGATTAGTAGCATAGCTTAGCAAACCATTTGTAGTAAATACTCCCAACAAATTTGTAGAAATTGCCCATTTCCCATAAATATATTTCGGGTTAAGCTTAATTTTTTGAATAACGGCTTCTCTTGCTTCTTCTGAATCTTGATGTTTTGCTATTTCAGAATATCCTCCTTGATTACTTGAGTTTCCAGAATAAACCACGTTTTTGAAAGAAGCAATTGAAGCATATGTGGTATCTTCTTCATAAACATACCCCATTAAATTGGTATGCTCATCAAACTCAATTATTTTAACCGCACGAATTTCTCCTGACTTAAAATAAAGCGTATCCTGACCAAAGCTAAATTGTACAAGTATTAAGAAGAAAAATAGATGAAAATATTTCATTATTCTAAGGTCAATGACATTTCACCGAATTGAATATCAAAAAGCTCTTGAGAAAAACGAGACAATTCACCATCCGCTTTGAACTTTGCTAATTCTTTACGCTCCATTTTAGTTTCATACTTTGCTAACGGAATGTAATACCCCTTGCTGTGCAGAATAATTGTGCGTTTTTTATTTTCGTTTACTGGCAAGTTATGATACTCAACATAAGTCGAATCTCCGTATAATGGATGATCCATATATGACTTATCAGCGTAACTTAATTCATCTATAAAGTTTTTATCTCTATTACCATTTGCGATACTCGGCTTTAATTCATGAAGATCAAATCCATCATTAGCAGAAAAGTCCAAGGCTAAATAATCCAATTTCCAAAATAAAAATCCTGAACGAACACGAACCTCAAGCTTATCACCTTTCAGCAACTCTTGTGGCAATTGCACGGCTAATCCATTATAAGAAATACTTCCAACCAAATCTAAGGCTTCAATATCTACCCAGTTATCACCTGATTTAACTGAAATAACAAGTGGTAAACCGTGTCTTTTTTGATCGGCTTCCATTTCTTCACGCGATTTTTTACGTTGATTTTTTGCGACCCAATTATCATAATACGTTCCAAAGAGTTTTGTAAACTCATGATATACATAACCTGACCATTCCGTATTTTTAACTTGCATAACCAACTTTGCATTGGCTTTATCTGTTGGCATATCGAAAGATGCGTAAACATTAGAAAAATCTTTTGCAGTTGAATTATTAAAAACAAAAGCTCTACCGTCATGATATCCTACAAGCTCCGACAAATCCTTTCCTCCATCATCTTTTATTGAGGTTGGCATAATAGGATTCTTCACCATATTAATATTTCCTTCTTGATCTGGATAAACCTCTGTTCCCTTCTCATGCTCTACTACCATTAATTCTAAAAGATCAGTATACTGTTCTTCCTCTTTTTCATTTTTAACGTAAAACTGGTATTTATCTGAATTTGAAAAATAATCAGGCATTAACTTATAATCATCACGCTCTAATTGAGGGGCAATTGCTCCTGTAAACAATGAATTATTAAAATAATATGTTTCACCATTGTATACATAAACATGTGGACATGCTGTTGCACAAGCCACAATAATCAAAAGCCCTAATCCACCAACACCAGCTAATAAGGTTGTACCGATTACTGATGCGGCGCGCACACCTTGGTTAATATCAAAAATATCTATCCGAGTTACGTCTACTTCTTTAATACTTATTGTTTCACCAACTTTTGAAAAAGAATCGGCATAAACGTGAATTTGGTAAGTATAAGAGGTTTCGTTTTTTGTGACGCGCTTACCGTTTCCTTGAAGCATTCTCTCATACATGCTCAATTGGGCACCTTCAAAAGCAGCTAATTCTCCTTTAATCACTTTATGCGCCAAATCAAAATTGTCAATTTCCCACATGGCATCTCCCACATGAAGAACATAATAATTTGTCTTATAATCGTTACGATCAATTGTTCTTAATGCTTGATCCTCTCCAACTTTACCAGATCTAACTCTGTAATAATTACAGCCCACTGTAAGATTGCAAAAAATTATAACGCAAAAAATTGAGAATATACGCTTCACTTTATCATTTCTGAAAATCATACAAACAGGTTTAGGATTGTTAGACAAAACAAGATAAGCTTTAAATTTTAGAAGTCAATGAATTTTTGAGACTAAACACCCTTCCAGCAAAGAAATTTATCTGGATTTTCTAATTTTTCAACTCCGCCTATTGACTCCACCCATTTTTCAACCTCAGCAAAACTTTCAAAAAAATTACGCTTCGGTTCATAATTCAATTCCTGTTTAATTTTGGTAGTATCTAAAACCGTATTTTCTGTCATTGCTTTAACTAACAACGGTGTAAAACCTCCAATTTTAAAAACCGCTAGCAATTTTAACAAGCCAATTTTTATTTCCTTTTCTTCCAAGTTTTCGCCATAAAAGCCGTGCATTATTTTACGCAATAATTCTATAGATACATAAGATTGATCATCTGCTACATTATACGTATTTATTCCTGTTTTAGAAGATTTAATACAGCATTCAATAGCATGAGCCATATTCTCAAAATGCGTTAAAGATTGGAGATTTTTCATTGCTCCAACCCGGTTAAATTTTCCATTGCGGTAAAGTTTTAAAAGTCGTGGTAATATTTGCGAGTCTCCTGACCCATAAAATGCACGTGCTCTTAATATATAACAGCGCTCACCAGTATAATACTCATGAATCATTTCCTCTCCTTTTAATTTTGACAAACCATAGGGTGAAAGTTGTTTATTATTCTGCTTGCCTGCCAAATGCTCTCCTATTTCTTCAGTTGTGGGCAGATATACTGAGGATGAAGAAATGTAAATAAACGTTTTACAATTTTTTGCTGCCCTAACAGTATTTAACACTCCCGTTACATTAGGCGCATTTAAATTTTTAAACTTCGCTTTATCATCTGAATAAGCCGCAGCATGTATGCAAAGATCGGCCTGCGGTAATTCAAAAGGTTGTGTAATATCAATGGATAAATATTCTGCAAAATCTAATAATCGTTTAGGGGGTATTATACTTTTACCCAAACCTATTACAGTATGCCCTTTCTTAGCAAAGTATCGACACATTGCTCCTCCGAAAGACCCTGTTGCTCCTGTAATAATTATTTTCATTCCTTTAATTTCAGACCAAACACTAATTTACAAAATTATCCCCCCCTTAATCCAAATTGAATCGATTTGAATTATCTTTAAATTCTGTGAGTATTAAAAGAGGAGATAAAGACCTGGCGCCAACTGCTGAAATTGGAGGAAAAGCAAAAGGGCTTTTAAATTTGGTTAAACTTGGTTACCCCACTCCTACTTTTTATGTTTTGTCACATAAATTCATTCTTAATTGCGAAGAATCTAGTAAAGTGATTAATCAATTATTAATTGATTGGACAAACCATTACGCAATAGCCCCCTCTAAACTATGGGCTGTTCGTTCTAGCGCAGCGCAGGAAGATGGACGGCAGAAATCTTTTGCAGGACAATATTTTACAGCGTTAAATGTCAATTATGCGAATTTAGAAGAAGCCATCATTAAAGTGGCAGCCTCTTTTCAAAAAACTAATACTTATAAAGATACAACCCAAACCTATAGTATTATTATACAGGAAATGATTCCTGCAGATTTTGCGGGCGTTATATTTACTGCTGACCCAACCAATATTTTGTCTAATGAGGCCGTGATAGAGATTGTGCCAGGTTTAGGAAACAAACTTGTAAATGGAGAAGTAGAAGGATTGAGCATTTCTACGCAAGATGAAAAATTGATTTTTAGAGATTTAGATAAGCCTTATGGAGCTAATGAAAACCAAGAATTAGGAAATGACATTCGAACTAAAACGGAAAAAACACTTCGCAGTTTAGTTGATGCAGCAACTACTTTAGAACAAAAAATGGGATATCCTTTGGATATTGAATTTGCCATTTATCAAAACAAAATTTATTGGCTACAGGTCCGCCCAATTACTAATCGACCTCAGCTAGATAACTATACCATTTGGGACAAAACAGCCGCCGAAACAAGTTACCCAGATATTACTTTGCCATTAAGCGCATCCTATAATACACGCACACTTGAATTTGCTTATCACGGTGTTGACAAAGCAATTGGTTATGCTAAACGAATTTTAACACAAAACAAGACATACACGAGTCAAATGTCTGGCGAAATTAATGGACGTCTTTATTATAATGTTACGGCTTGGCAAGCAATAATTTACCAAATGCCTTTTGGAAAAAAAATTAGTGCACAATTGCCCACTATTTGGGGGATGAATCCGCTTCCTTTTCCAAAACCTAACTTACGGCATTCATTTTTTGAGCGAACCGCAATTGGTATTCGTACCTTTTTAATGATGCAGCGCATTTCAAGATATGATGCCGAATATCAAACCGCAACTCAAGCAATAATTAATGCACCTATTCTTAAAAATGTGGATCTACTGAGTCATCAGGAATTGATTACAGCTTATAAAGCAATAGAAACCCAATTGGAAGGGCAATGGTTTGCTCCAATGTCCACAGGTTTTTATGCTATGATTTATTATAACCGGCTAAAAAAGAAAATTGCAGGAGGTATTATTAGTGAAAAACATCCTAATTTTTTAAACGATATTTTAATGCAAGATGGCGCTGTCATCTCTGTTGAAATTGTTCAAGAGTTTCAGCATTTATTAAAAAAAATATATCTTAATAAAGAATTGCTAAACTTTCTTAACTCTGAAACTGAAACTGTTGTTTACCAACAAATAAAAACGAAATTTCCAGGATTTTATTCAAAGGTTCAAAACTACATTAAAGCGTACGGTTGTAGGGCAAGTACTTCCGAGTTAAAGATGGAGACAATTACTTATCGTGAAGATCCATTAGCTTTTATTGAGACATTAAAAGTGAACATTAAAAACTATGTTCCTAGTAAATCTACAACACAAGCAGTTGACTATAAAACAATACTAAAAGACGCATATCCATATCAACTTTTAAAGAGAAAACGAATAGAAAATCTCATTAAAAAAACGGTGACAAAAACTAAGGCTCGTGAAAACTATCGTTTTATGCGAACAGAAACATTTGCAGTTGTTAGACAACTTTTTTTGGCCATGGGAAATAGCCTTTTCGCTGCCAAACAAATTGATGCTCCTCGAGATGTGTTATACTTAACATTTACTCAATTAATGGATGCTGATTCAGCGAAAAATTACCGCGAGTTAATTAAGGTGGCTAAAGAGCGTTATGCGCAATTTGACATTGCGGATGACACGATTCGATTTGTAAAAAACAATGCTATTTTACATGCTGTTACTGAAACGAATACTCACATTGAAGAAGGAGCACTTTCTGGTGTTGGATGCTGCAGTGGAATAGCCACCGGTAAAGTAAAAATTATTAATTCGACAGCTGATTTACAACAAGATTTTACAGGATGTATTGTAGTTGCAAAGTTCTTTGAACCTGGTTGGATCAACGTTTTTAGTCAAGCTAACGGAATTGTTTCTGAACGAGGAAATTTATTGAGCCATACTTCAATTATTAGTCGTGAATTAGGAATCCCATCCATAGTTGGTGTAAAGGGTATTATTACTGCATGCCAAAACGTAGATTCAATAAAGATTAATGGGACAAAGGGAATTGTATATTTGTAAATAGATGCATTTTTTCAAGCTAGCAGCCGATATATCCACCACTACTTGGTCTAACCTGACCAAACAATCGATTGAAAATGAGCTGAAGATTCTTGCTGAAAAAGGACTAGAAAAAGATTTTTTCAACTACTGCTTAAAATGGAAAATTGCTCCTTGGGTCTATATTCAACTTAAACGAAACATGCTATTTCTTACAAAAGAAACACAGCATGAATTTGAATCAGAATATCAAAAAGTAAAGCAACAAAACGAAGCAAGAAATAAAACCGCATTATTATTTCTAAAACGCTTTCAAGAAGAAGGGATTGATGTAGCTGTGCTCAAGGGAAATTATTTGGCACATGCTGTTTATAAGGATGTTGGTTATAAACGAATGAATGATTTTGATATCTTAATTCGAAAAGGAGATTGGGATAAAATTCAAGACATTTACCTTGAGTTAGGTTTTATTCCATTGGGAAATGGATGGTCAGGAGAAAAAGAAAAACCTGCTTCCTATAGTCATGTTGGCATGTCTTATATTAGTCCGGATTTTTCATGCATTGTTGGGTCCCAATGGGGTTTAAAATCACCAACAACCTCCTATACAGTTAGTGTAGAAGATCTGTGGAGCAACACCATTAATTTTGATTTTTGCGGACTAACGGTTAAAGCACTTTCTCCGGAATACAATCTTTTACATTTGGTATTGCATTTAGGCGTTTATAAATGTGGTATTCGCGATTGCATGGATCTTTATAATTTGGCTGCTAACATAACTGTTGATGATGACAAATATGCAGCAATTTGTAAAAAGGTAAAGTGTCAATCTAAATCTAATTTTGCATTAACTATTTCTAATCTTTCTTCAGCTCAATTTTCGATACAAACAGAACAACCAATAAATGGTTTTCTAAAATCAAGATTAGAAAAAAGGTTAGCAATTCATCAACGCACTGGTGATTATCAAGATTCGTATAACGACTATTTTCAGGACATAGAAAAGCAAGTCATTTATTTTAACCTCTTTCCGAAATTTCACAAACGCCTGCACTACTACCTTTGTATTTTAAGGTTGATTTATTTTTCTAAATCAAGTATTAACTTAAAATTGAATGATACATCTGATCGAAAATCACTTTGGAAAAAGTTGACTAGTTGGATAAAAGCACCCTATTATATTTTCTCCTTAATAGCACAAGAAATTGGATGGAAGTTTACTTGTTTACTCTTTATCAAGTTGTTTTTTGATTTAATCTTTTCCCTAAAAAACTACTTCATTAAAAAGGATTCTTATTTTGATTATCTTCGAAAAAAGGGAATTGATCCAAGAAAGATTGAAGCTGTAGTGCAAAATATTCAATAATGCAGAAACTAATTGTTATAACGGGAATTGATGGTGCTGGAAAAACCACACTCATTGAATCTTTATCTAAAAAGGTGCCCAATAGTATTATTGCCAATGTTTGGCAAAGCTTTGGTGCGAATCAACAATTATTTAAATCTAAGGCGCATGTGTACGAATATATGCGCTCTTTGACGCCAAATTCTCGCGTATTATTTTTAGCACATGCCGTGCGATATGGATTAGAAAAAGCAATGAAATCGAATGCAGAAACTATTTTTATTGATGGTTATTATTTCAAGTATTTTGGACCTGAGTTGGCGCTTGGAGCGGATTTGAATTTTGTGAAAGAAATAATGAATAGTTTTCCAAAGGTAAATCAGGTGATTTGCATAGAAGT
This sequence comes from uncultured Crocinitomix sp., assembly GCA_937136425.1. Classification (GTDB taxonomy): domain Bacteria; phylum Bacteroidota; class Bacteroidia; order Flavobacteriales_D; family Crocinitomicaceae; genus Crocinitomix. Next base: position 23,352 of record CAKZON010000082.1, on the reverse strand, counting down.
ACCCATTGAGAAAGCCTTAGAACGCAAAGGCGAGTTTACAGATTATGAATGCGGATTTAACGCTGAATTAAGCCCTAAAACCTTTGTTGATTTTCAAACAAAAGTATTGGCCCAACGTAAGCATTTTGAAACAGAGCAATGGCAGTATGTAGATGGAAGTTTAACGCCAAATGCTATTCTTGATTTGATGTTGTTTTAGGTTTTAGTATTTGGTACTTACAAATTAAGAATTGAATATTGATAATTGAACATTGATAATTGATAATTGCCAATTGAAAACGAATCATCCCTTCTTGTAATGCCGAAAATTGCGATCGAAAAAAATGCCTTTGATCGATTTGAGTGGATTCGTGTCCATCTTTCTATAAAGCAAACCTATGGTTAAAGTTAACCAAGAATAATCTGGTCGGTGATGGTGCACTTCGTGATTTCCTATTCCCATCCCCAAAGGAAACCAATGTGTATTACTTTCTTTATTCTTAGATGTCCCCATATGTTCGCCCCAATAGCGGATAGCGCCTAATGTCGTCATCACTAAAAAAGAACCTAATACAAACCAAACATTGGGTTGCGCAAAATAGATAATACAACCAGCAACCACTAAAGACAACAGAATTAAATAAATGTTAGGTGCTGCATTTGATTTTACTTTTGTCGTTTCTTTTTTTGATTGCAAAACCACATAAAAATTAAAGGCAAATGGAATGCATTGCAGAATAGCATAGAGCATTCTTCTTTCATTAAAAAGGCGTTCTTTAAACCCATTCCATAACGGGTCTTTATCCGTATTTGTATGTGCATGATGCAGTAAATGATATTTTTTAAACAACTCTGTATAAACTGGTAATATGATTAAACCTGCACTAACATTCATAATAACATGATCCCATTTTGTGCGGGTTAAAGATTGGTGGGCGCCATCATGCATCAAAATCACAAAAAAGGAATGCCCCAATAAACCAGAAATTAAAATAGCCCAATAATTTCCCTGATTAAAAAGTAACATGCTCCAATAAATTCCTAAATAAAGAAGCCCAGAAACAATGATAGTCACCAAAAGGAGTAACCATTTGTTACTGCGAAAAAATTGTTCTAATTTTCTTTCTTTATTGAAGTCAAAATTGCTCATTCACATTCTAAAAATTCAATCATCTTAATCGCATTCAAGTAAACTCTATCAACAAATTTAAGCTTCATTACAATTTCTGCCGTTTTGTAAAACGACAGGCGCGTTACCAAAAACTCTTTTGTCATATTTTGAGCAATCAAAACCCAATCGTCCCAACTCGCTTGAGTTTCTGATAATTTATATTGATAACGAAGATACTTGATTAGTGTTTGCTTGTCAAATTCTGTTGGTAAAACGAAGGCTAAAAACTCTACTAAATCTCGTTGTGGATAGTTAAACACTGCCAATTCCCAATCATAAATAAACGGTTGCTTATTTAGTCTTATTCCAACATTCTTAGGGTTAAAATCATTATGCACAACTGTTTTTAAAACATTAGTGCTTACTGATTGATGAATCAAGTCTTCTAGAAAATCATGTAAAATTTCAAATCGATTATCTTCTGCATCAGTACAAACTAATTCAATCATTTTACGATATAGCAATTCAGACTTTTTCAAATCAAATTCACCAATGCCTAAGGATTTTGGATTCGAGTGGTTAGCCAGAATGGTTTGTGCTTTATTTAAAGCTTCTATTATCGTCACAACTGCTGTTTCGCTCCATTCTTCTGGTCGGTTTTCGCTATCAATGATTAAAACATTATCTAAATTTACACGCTCCATAAATAGCGCATAAATTTCTCTATTTTCTTGCTCAACATGTCCAAAATACTGCGGCATAAAATCATAATTTGCTTGATGCAAATAGGCTGTAATTCGAATTTCTTTGAGGTGTGACTTATTATATTCTATGTGTTTTCGATACTGAGAAATCATATCCGACAATTGCGGATCAATAGAAGCAGCCATTATATGCAAGCCCTTTATCACCTCCAAATCTAGTGGTTTTGATTTCATTAATAAAGCATGACGGGTGCCTTGTTTATCTAATACATCAAAAGCAGTAAATCCCATTATTTTTCGATTCACTTTTTTTGAAATGTGAGTCAATACGCCATTTTCTACCTGTCGATCGAGGAGTTCGATACACTCAATGGAGTGCTTAAAATTGTCTTGAACAAACGGAACAATAAAATCTGTTGTTAATTCTTGTATTTGCAACCAATCAACCGGCTTATTTCGCCCCAATTTCTCATGCGCCTTTGCAAATTCGCCACTTGCTAATGCTGCATGTGTTGAAAGCTCTAGTCCTAAAGCAAATCCTGCGATTAAAGATGCAAATCGTTCTACTTTTCCCGCTCCTGAGCAACCCATTAATTGCAAGGCTTCTTGTTGCTTAGCTAATTGTGTTCCACCACCAACTGTGCCAATGACCAATGAATATAAAGTTAGGTTAACTGTTAATCCTTCTTGCGTTTTTTCAAAATTTAAATCACCTAAAGATGATTCATGAATTGATGCTAAATCTTGTCCTGTTGCTACAAATATTGCTGCAATTGCATTCGCAACATTAATATTATAAGCCATCATTCCGTTAGCTTTTGCCACCCGCTTACTAGTTGGAATGAACTGCAATAGTTGGTCTATATTGGTGCGTAGCACTTTTCTAATAACCGTTTCTGGAATAGTACACGAAGCAGTAACTTTAATTCCTCTGCCTTTGTCTATCAAATATTGTGACACTTTTTTATCTGAAGAGGCATTTCCTTCTAATAGAAAATTATTTATGGTAATTCCTGTTTCTTTTTCAAATTGAGCGTTAATCCACAAAAGGGCATGCCAGGTACAAGTGGTTGTCATGTTTTGTCCGGCAGCATCTCCAGTAGTATATACAAAACGTAAATGCAATGATTCTCCATCTCGTTCTGGATCTAGTTCTAGTAGAACGGCGTGGTTAGAATATTCCTGAGCGACTTTTTTAATCGAACTAAAATTGTTTGCTACCCATTTTTCAAGTTGCAAGGCTTCTGCATTATTCGCCATTATAAACAAGGGAGCACGAACCATTCTTTGCCGAGCGACTTTAGCCGTAAAGCCACCTGCTAACGAAATTGCCTTCGCACCGCGATTTATACTTGCAATTAACGCCCCTTCTAACGTTCCTGCTACCGCATGAACTTGCTCGTTACCGTATGTAATAGGTCCTATTAACCCTACAGGAATCTCAACTGACCCGACTAATGATTCAATATTATTTTGAACTGATGTGTAGGGGAATCCTAGTTTATTTAAATGTTTTAACTCATAACCTTGCTCACGCAAATAATCTAGACGCAATTGAATTGCCGAAGCAATTACCAACCCTCTGCCAGGCACAGGACGATAAGTAATTTGATTATTAATTTTGTCACTCATAAATTGAATGACTAAGATAATCAAGATTCAAGTAGCATCATTTTAAGTTTTGACTTAATTGAAGTTCAAAACGTGATTCTCCCCTAATTTACTGCGTTTCTGAAATGTTTGCGCATTAAAAAAACAGCAGAACACAACCTGATCAACAAAAACGCAAATCAGCCTAAGGTTTTAAGGTACAGCACCATTACTCACAAAATGACCATAAAACCCAAGATGTGTACTAATTGAATTATGCGAATGTTATAAAGGTCAACTTTATGTTATTAATTACGCATACTTCCATTGATAATCAATTTTACAACCAATTAAATGAGCTTAATCTTGTAATAGTTCTTTTTTACTATCAGGCGAAGGTATTTTAGATGATGGAGTATCATCTTCGTATAAAGCTATCAGGTCTGTATAATCATTCAAAATATCTCGACACTCCAATACAATAGAAATATATAACATGGAGTTTTTTGGACTGCTTTTTTCGGTTTTAATACGTTCAATCTGATTTCTTTCCAAATGATCTAAGAATAGTAATATCTCATTGCTTTGATCTTCAATAAACTTCATGTTTCCCTGAGCACTATCCCCCATCATTTTGGAAATATTAACAAATAAATCACTTAAATGATCTGATAGCTGAATGAGCTCTTTCACCTTCTCTTTTTGCATTGGTTGATGCAAATTGTCTACATGTTCGTACACTTTCTCTCCTATAAGGTGTACAGATTGCGAAATGTTTTGAAGGTAATTTAACGCATGCATGTAAAACTGCCCTTCTTTATATCCTTTTGTATCTATTTTTTTTAGGTAATAATAGAAACTGGCTATTAATTCATCATGCTCCTTTTTATAGGAGTTCACCTCACTTTTAGCTTTCAAAATCCTTTTTCTGTCATTATTTTCCAAGGCTTGGATTATGTCGCTTAAAATGAAACTAACTTTAAATAAAGTTGAAGAAATTCTAACCTCACTTTCTTTAAAAACCTCTGATGAATGAATACGGTCTCTATTCAGTAAATTATTCAAAGTTTTGTCCTTTTTCTTCTCTAAACTTTTGTGAATAATCTGAGATCTGACTATTAAGAAAATAGTCAGAGTCATTAGTCCAATCACGGCAATAATTCCTCCATAAAACAAAATAACAGCAATGATACCTGCGGCAGAAAAAGCAATTACTGCTGTAAACAACCATCCTGAAATTACATTAACAACTCCAGCCACACGATAAACCGCCGAATCTCTATTCCAAGCACGATCTGCCAGAGATGTGCCCATTGCTACCATAAAGGACACATAGGTTGTGGATAAAGGCAATTTCAAAGAGGTAGCAAATGCGATTAGCAAACTAGCCACCATCAAATTAACAGATGCTCTTACCAAATCAAAGGCAGGTTGATCTTTTGCAATTGCATTTCCTTGATTTTTTTTCTTAAATCGGGCCTCTATTTTTTCTTTAGCATTTGCTGACAACACTTTGTTTCCAGCTCGGCCCATTCTTATTCCTCCTCTAACAATTATTCTTGATAACCAGTTTGATTTAAAACGCTCGGTCCCCACTCCCTCTCTGGACAAATTAATCTCAGTTTCGGTAACAGATTTTGCCTTTTTTGAAAACCACAACGTCAAAATCATAATAACACCTGCTCCCAAAAGAATTAGTGTATTTGCCTGCATCTTATCTCCCAAAATCCCCATATTCAAACTATCAGCTGCTACGGAAGAACTTTCAAAGATTGTATAAGACTGAAGTCCTGCTATTGGAACACCTATGAAGTTGACCAAATCATTTCCTGCAAAAGCCATTGCCAAAGAGAAAGTCCCAACCAAAACAACAATTTTTAATATGTTTAGTTTGAAAAAATAAGTCAAAACATAACAACAAACTGTCCAAAATGCTGTCATTAAAACGAGTAATAAAATAACGTTTGCTTTAATCCACTCTAACCAATTTGCAGGAATAAAATTACTTCCTTTCATTCCTTTAATCAGCATAAAATAAGTAATGATTGTAATTGCAAGTCCCCCAAAAATAGGCCCGTATTTCTTCAGTGTTTTGTCAAGGTTAAAACTAAACATCAAGCGCACTATGTATTGAACCAATGTTCCAACTGAAAAAGCAATCAAGACGGAAAGGAATATGCCTGCGATAATTAAAACGGCATTGTCTGTATTCAAATATTCTCCTAAAGTTGAAAAACTATCTCCATTACTCAGCACTTTTATGCCTGCCACAACAAATGCTGCTCCTAAAAGTTCAAACATTATGGAAACTGTTGTGCTTGTGGGCATTCCAAATGTGTTAAACAGGTCAAGCAATATAATATCCGTTAACATAACGGCTAAAAAAATGACCATGATGTCTGCAAAGGCAAACATTTCAGGATTAAAAATTCCCTTTCTGGCAATCTCCATCATTCCGCTGGATGAGGCGGCGCCAAGCATAATTCCTGCTGATGCAACTATCAAAACGGTGCGTTTGGCAGCAACTTTTGAACCGAAAGCTGAATTTAGAAAATTAACAGCATCATTACTTACCCCAACCACCAAATCTGAAACGGCAAGGGCTATTAAGCAAATTAAAACAATTAAATAATAAGACTCCATGTGACGCCAAAATTAACGTAGCCATGTTAGGTTATTGTTAACTAGAGGCTAAGTGTATATTACATTGTAAAGCACAATGTTAACGCATGTTAAGAATAGGCTCTCAATCAATAATTAAAGCAAATGAACTTGTTCCCGTTTAACTTCATCCTCCAATAATAACGGTTAAGGCTTAATAAATGACGCTTTAGGTTTTTGACCGAAATAAAAGAATCATTATCGCCTACTATTGTCCTGTAACTAAAACAAATAAGATGATAGAATTGAATTTAAAAAAGTATTTACTCACATTAATAGCATTTGCAATAAGCTCTTTTGCTTTCTCTCAATACCATATTAAGGGACTCGTTTTTACAGAGAACAATGAACCCCTAGTTAGTGGAAATGTACTTGCTTATGACATTGCAGACAGTTCATTTATAACTGGCAGTTTAATAGTTGATGGAGTCTTTGATTTATCTCTTAATAAAGAGCAATATGTTATATTAAAAATAAGATCCCTTGAAACCGCCGATTATTATCAAAATGTTTCCAACCTTGACGGAAACAACTTAATAGACTTGGGTAAAATATCTCTTAAACAAAGTGAGGATTTAAAAACGGTTGAAGTAGTTGCATATGTCCCTTTGTATGAAGTTGAGGGAACTATAACTAAGGTGAATGTTCAAAAAACAATTCTTGCAGAAAGCCTTACACCACTTGACATTCTTAAAAGATCTCCAGGTGTAGTTGTTAAAGATGATGTTATTACCATTATAGGACGTGGTAACGCTGTTATTTACACTGACGGGCAAGCAGTAACTGTTGACCAATTCAATATGATTCCTGTAGACCAAATTATTCGGATTGAAATAATAAAAGATCCTTCTTCTAAATATGGTAGCGAAGCCAGAGCAATTATTAATGTCATTACAAAAAACTATTATCGTGAAGGAACTCAAGTTAATATTAGACAATCCGTTTTGTTACCTACTTTCTTATCATCCACAAGCGTAGGAGTTAATTTTGAGCGAAAAAAATGGTTACTTCAAGCAGGGTATTCAGCAACAATTGGAAATACATGGAGTACCAGAGATCGAAGTACAGCAAGAGCAGGAGCTTATCAAACAGAATTAAGCTTATTGGAGGAATCTGCAATTCAAAGACATAATGTAAGTTTTGGAACGAGTTATAAATTAGATTCAGTAAGCACCATCACTCTTGAGTATCAAGGAAGCCTAACCAAGGTTGGAGTTGATATCAATTCTACAAATAAAGTTACGGCTGCACAATTGACAGAATATAATGCATATAATGAAGGAGTTATCAACCTCACCAATAATAGTTTGATTGGAAACTATAAAAAAAAGCTAGACACAATTGGTAGCTCACTTTTTATTGGAGCACAATATTCTGGTTATTCTTTAGGGCTTGAGGAAAAAATTTCGGAAGATATATTCATAGATGAAGTTGCTCTTGGAAATAAACAAAGAAGAATTGAATCTAATAATTGGATCAACCTCTTTTCTGCTCAGGTTGACTATGAGAAAGTCTTTAACCCATTATTTTCGATAAGCGCAGGAACACGCTATTCTAATAGTATCAACAAAGGAGACTTGCAGATGAATAACCTTATTGGCAGCGAACTTTTAACTGTTCCAAACTATTCATCTACCACTGAATTTCAAGAGCATCTTTTTGCAGCTTATTCTGAAGCAAATAGACAAGTGGGTACTTTTAATTTTCGAGCAGGATTGAGATTTGAAAGAACAATGGCTCAAGGAATTACAACACAGGAAAATCAAACGAGTTTAAACCGAACTTATAATTGGTTCATCCCTTCTTTGTTGGTTTCTAAAAAAGTAAATGAATTTATTGGTTTAAATTTAAGTTACAATGTTTACACTGGACGACCGTCATATAATGAACTAGATCCTAAAGTTTTTTATATCGATTCATTAACGTCAAAACAAGGGAATCCATTATTGCTACCACAACTCGATCATTCTGTTAAACTAGCTGTTAACGTTGGTCCATTACAATTAGATGCAACATATTACCGATCAATAAACGCTTTTAAAGACATTACAAAAGAAGGCCTAGGAGGAGAAAACAGTATTGTATTGTTTCGCGAAAATGTAGATGCGAATCGATTTTATGCTTCAGCAACATTACCATTTCAAAACAAATTTGCAACAGCCTACCTTAATTATTCAGTCAATTTTGACAAAGTAATTGGTGAATATGGTGATTTTAGTTCGATTGATTTAAAACCTTATCATTACGTTTATTTATATGCGCAATTAAAAGTTAAACGCCTCGTAAAGGTTGAACTAATCGCTAATTATTTTTCGGGGAGGTATGATGGCATTTATCATGATTCAGAGAACTATAGTGTATCAATTGGGCTTTCTAAAACCTTCATTAATGATCGTTTAAAATGTAGTATTTTAGCCAATGATATTTTCTTTACCAAGAGAGATGCAGGAACTTATTATATCGGTGATTATTCGGTATCATACTTAGACAAAAGTTATACAAAAAACATTCGTTTTTCATTGAGTTTCAACTTTGGAAAATTAAAAGAGCGCAACTATCAATCGATAGATGTTGGAAATGATGAAAAAGAAAGAATAAACTAAACGTTATGAATGAAATACAGTTAAAAAACAACTGGCTCATAAAGTACCTGCCATGGATCGCAGTTCCTTTTTTCTCAGTGCTCTACTACTCCTTATTGCTTATAATGAGTATGACCACTGAAAGCGACACAGGTTTCAACTGGATCGTTGTGCTTTTAATCTCGTTAAAACTATCTGTAATATGGTTTTTCACTCAAAGATGGTTGAATTCTTGGAAGAAGAAAAAAAGACCTTTAAACATTGCTACCTTTCTTTTTGGCGCATTCGGAATAATGTTATTAAATACGGGGATTTATTACATTTTACGAGCCATATTAATTCCCATTTTCGCTCCTGAGTATCCCATTTTTGAAATCACTATTTTTTTATTAAATTTTTTAGAAGGGTTTTTAATCGGTATTATTTTAATGAGTATTCTTTATGCCATTCATCATTTTAAACAGTGGCAAATTGAAGCTATGGAAAATGACCGTTTAAAAGCCAATGAATTAGAATTACATAATAAAGCATTAAAGAGTCAATTAAATCCTCATTTTCTCTTTAACAACCTTAACACTTTATCTAGCTTAATAAAAAGTGATCCTGAAACGGCAGATTTATTTCTACATGAAATGAGTGATTTATATCGCTATATTTTGAAAACAAGTGATGACGAATTAGTAGAACTGAAGACTGAAATTAAGTATGCAAAAAGTTATAACCACGTTTTAGAAAAAAGGTTTGGCAAGAATTATAAAGTTGAAATAGCAATTGATGATTTTGACTATTATCTCCCCCCAATGTCTTTACACTCCTTATTAGAAAACATTATAAAACATAACCGAATTGATGATGATTACCCCATGGTATTTTCAATTCAGCAAAAAGGAAATTTATTGCTTGTAAAAAATCAAATTCATTTAAAAAACAATGTCGATTCAACTGGAAAAGGGCTGGTTATTTTAAAAGAGCAATATAAATACTTAACCGATCGCGAGGTTGTAATAGAAGAGACTTCTAATTATTTCTTAGTAAAACTACCTTTATTAAAATTCTAAATGATAAAAATTTTAATCATAGAAGACGAGCAAAGTGCCTTTGAAAACCTAAAGGGTATTCTGGACCAATTGCCACAAGAAATTGAAATTGTAGCCTGGCTGCAAAGTGTAGAACAAGGCAATGAATGGTTTAGTTCTCACCAGATGCCGGATTTAGTATTTCTTGATATTCAATTAAGTGATGACTTAAGCTTCAAACTATTTGAAAATAATCAAATTGATGTGCCTATTATTTTCACAACAGCCTATAATGAATTTGCAATTAGAGCTTTTGAAGTAAACAGCATTGATTACATTCTTAAACCAATTGGAAAAGAAAAAATTGAGCGTGCATTACACAAATTTGAATCGCAGCAACTGAAACAGCAAGCGCCAATGTTAGAAGTGCTTGAGAAGTTAAATGGGCTTAATTCAAAAGGTACTTTTAAAGAGCGCTTTTTAATCAATAAGGGAGATGAATTAATTGTTGTAAACACATCCGAAATTGCTTATTTCTATCGTTCAGACACCTCTTATTTGGTTTTAGAAAACGGAGAACACCATTCAATAAAATACAGCTTAGAGCAACTAGAAAAAGTCTTAGATTCAAAGCATTTTTATCGAATCAATCGCCAGTTAATAGGTTCAATTGGCTCCATATCTAAAATTAGTCTTTGGTTCAACGGCAAATTAAAGATTGAACTACAGCCTAAATTTGACGACGAAGTTTTTGTGAGCAGAGAAAAAGCACAAGCTTTTAAAGCTTGGATTGATGTTTAGGGGGGGATGGCAAATTGGTTTGCCGTTTTTTAAAAGAGATATAATTATGTTGTTAATTTAAATGTATAGGCAAAAAGTTTTACAATAAACACTTTTGCTCTGTGGTGTTCTTTTCTAGACGCAATCAACCAACATCTGCCGCTATTGCTTCCTGCCATAAAACTGAGCAGATCTACATACCTCTAAATTGGGGCTTAGACTACCGATATAAATACTCACACAAACTATAAACAAACCGTTTTTCAATTGGTTAACAGAGCTAAAGCATTTAACCTTGAGTTGTTTAATTTGGGGCTTACAGGATCTATGGAGAAAAAAAGGTTTGGTGCTATAGCAGAAGTAAAAAAAAAATTATTCAGATCCTCGATACTTTTCACCAAGATATGCTAGTGAACAACTCTGTTCAAAACTCTCCGTTGAAGATCACTTCAGCTACCAATATTATCATCTAATGCTTCCAACATAAAGAACTCAGCAATTTCCATTGAAATTTTATAATTATTGAATTGATGGTCTTGTAACAATTCATGAAACATTTTTTTTATCAATTTATCTGTTATAGTTTCCTGTTTAAGACCATATATATTATAATAATTACGCACCCAACTATGAATATACCTTGAAGCATTAGAATTCTCCTTAAGTTTTCCTAATTCGATATTTTCCAATTCGCCTTTTTTTAGTTCGGCAATTTCTTCCAACGCCTTATCATTCTTTCTTTCCTCAAGTCTATCTAAACCATACTGCAGGAATCTTTCAGATGAATACATATGAAATTCAACTCCAGCTTCCAAATACATCTCTTCTATAAGTTCCTGCCGGGGCCCCATATTTCGACCATCTTTTAGTTTCCACCACCAATCAATTTTACGTTCATCAGTAATAAAAATAATCGGTTTTTTTCCTGACTTACCAATCCTTATCATTTGCTTCCAAAGAACTAAGTCTCCAAATTTGTTTACACCTTTTTTAGTTTTTTCATCCTCAAAACCGGGTGGTATTCTATTATCAAATCTCGACTGTCCTTCTTTGAATATAGCAGACAACTCTTTTTCACTAAATTCATCTGTAATTTTGCCTTCAAATATTCCTGAGAGATCTTCGTAAATTTTATCATCCCTCATGAAGTTTGTGTATTTACTGATACTATTCTGAACTTCAGCAGTTACTTCTTTAAAAACTTTGTTTAAAGACTTATGTAGCTTATCAGACAAAAAGGGAGGTTTACGTATTGTTTGTAGATCTTTTTGAATTTGATCAATACTTGTTATAAACATCTTATATGCTTTCTCCTGATCAGCTATAACTTCATAACGATTCTTGTTGTACTCTAAAGCTGATTGATGTGGCAAAAATATTTGGGACGAAAACCTCTTTATTAAATCCAAAAGAGCATTTCTGGTATCGTTAGAATATCGATATAGATTCAAAAGTACATTAGCATCAAAACAAATAACTCCATTATCCCATATTTCTTTTATCTCTTTTTCATTTTTCTTTATATAGCCTGGGAATTTATTTTTCATTTTGGGTATATTGATATGAGACAAATGATCAATTATTCATCTTGGAGTTTAATACAGAACTCTATTAGAAAAATTCATACTTAGTCTATGTTTTAGGTTAGTTAACTAAATGTAATTATTATTCAGTCAACTTTGTCAACAATTTTCCAGAAACTAATCTACTATTCTATTTTCGGGACACCAAAAACCTCTCCAACAAACGCACCAACCATTCTTGCGAGACCATTTCCCGATTCTTTGTCGAGTTTCATAAATTGAGCAAACTTCTGTTGCGACCATTTATGAATCGCAGCAAACGAGAGGCTCCATTTTCCTTTCACTTCGGAAAGAGTCATGCGTGGCATGTTCTTTTTTAGATCTTCAAGATGTTCTTTGGCCTTCTGCAAATCTTTAAATTTCTCTGAAATCTTATCTTCTATATCTTCCAGTTCTAACTCTAAAAATTCTTGCTGCTGTTCAATTAATTTAAGAGCCAATTTTTGATTTACTTGTGGTAAGCAACTTGATCCTTCGTGATTCCAGGGCTTAAACCAACAAAGCCCAACAACAAGTGTCAGGCTTAACTCTTAATTTTAATCTCGAGCAATCATATTTCAAACTAACTGAGTAGGGTTTGAGATTATTCTATTAAAAGTTTTTCTACAAAAACCTGATGCTTATCTTTTTCATCAAAAATGGTAAGAAGGAAAAAACCTGTTCCTAATTCTTCTTTGCGCATCTTTACTTTACTATCTGTTATATTCTCGTTTCGGTATACTTCTCTTCCAAGTACATCAGTAACGATAATTAAATACTGACTTTTAAGCGAATTATCAAATTGAACAATCGTGAAGTCGGTAAATGGGTTTGGATATACAGAAATTTTATTATCAGCATAGTCATTGATTCCAACTTGACCATCAATTATTACTGTTACTTCCTCTGAATCAGTGCATCCATTTTCAGTTGTAACTGTCAAGGTGTATGTAGTTGTTTCGGTTGGGCTTGCTTCTGTTGATGAAGCACTCGGATCGGATAATCCTGTTGTAGGCATCCACGCATAGGTTTCTCCTCCTCCTCCAGTTAGGACAGTTGTTTCCCCTGAGGCTATAGTCACATCATCACTTATGGTAACTTCAGGCATTGAATGAACTACAACAGTATATAATGCAGTATCATTAGTACAAGGTTCTGTTGCTAGAACAGTATAACTAAAAGTATAAATTCCTTCCAGGCCTGTAATTTCTAATTCTCCTGTTTCTTCATTAAACTGCTCAGACAACGTATTTTCAATAAGGCTCCCATCAAGGTCTGCATCTAAATCAATTAAATTGGTAATTGATAAAATTGAATCAGGATAAGCACAAACAGTAATTGTAGAATCTGCACCAGCATCAACGGAATAAGTAAATTCTATCTCTATTTCTGCCCAATCATAACATCCATTTATCGTATCTCCAATCATTAAATACACAATATCATCTTCCGTTAAAATATCCCCATCAAACAATGGTTCTACTTGATTTGCACTATCTGGAATTTCTGTAAAAAATCGATTTACGGTTAATGGAATTTCATTTTCATCCACAAATTCTAAGGTTGTCAAATCAAATTCATCACACTGCAATCCCGGATCTGCAATGGATATTGAAGGCGGCACACCTGTAGGAATAACAACTATGGATTTCGTTATGACATGATCAAGACAATCAATAACTGGCGTTCCGGTAACGGTATAAACTATGGTATCTGCTGGAGTTGAAACAACGGATTCTCCTGAAGTTCCGTCCAAATAAGTTGCAGGTGACCATACCCAATCATAAGAAGCTGCATCAGCCCCTTCTATAGACAATGTAACATCATTTCCTCCTTCACATCCTACGCGCACGGTATCAATCAAATGATTACAACTAGCGGTACCAACTCCTTCCCCTGCATCATAAGTAATTTTGAACAAATTATTCAAAGCATCTCCCACGGAAGCTTCTGTAAAAACAGTTGCAAATTCAAATGTCTCACTTTCTCCTGCTCCAAATGTGGCAATTTTATAAGCTAAGGATATAGCTTGATCATAACCTATATCAGTACCTATCTCACCTGTCTGCCCTCCAGTTCCATTCCAAACATAAGAACCATTAGTAACATAAAAACCACCTCGAGCACATCTAAAATTGCTTCCAACACCACAAAAACCTATGTAAGAATCCCATGGTTCGGTTTGCTCAGCAGTAACCAAGGCTTTTTTACAAAAAATATCTGACTGGGAAACAACTGAGTTATTGGTGTTGTAGCCAAGTGGTGCTCCTAGTAATTCAAAATTATTATCTGGTTCAATTGTTCTTAAATAATAAACATTATTCAAGGCAACGGGGTTAGTGTTTGTTAATTCAATTTCAGTAGTATAAAACAAAGCGTCTTTAATTAACTTATATTTTATATTCATAACAACACCTTCTACTTCACCTTCCCATTCAAGAGACAAACAGCTATCAGCATCAGTATATGCTATGATTTCTCCTTCCACGCCCGGAGTGTACCCCAAACTTGTATTGACATAATCGGTACCATCAATTTGCAAGGCAAATGCATTTTGAGGACTTCCAGGAAAAAAGTAATCTCCGTTGTATTCTACCCAATCATCCATTTGCGGATTTGCAACTAATCCTAATCGCGAATCATCAGCTAATCCGTATCGCGCATGATCTTCATCAAGACTTCCATTTGCACCTTCGTAGCCATTAGGGTTAATTCCTATTTCAACATAATCTCCTAATAAATATCCACTTCCTTCTACAATTTGAGCATATAATCCAGCGGAGTGAATGATTATCAAAAGAAAAAACAGAACTGATCGATACATAATAAATGTCTTAAAAATTTGCAGTTTTCAACCATTTTAATTTCGTCCGCTTGGTTTGCAATAATGCAAGTCCGAACAATTAATAAACGGTATAAATTTCATCACAAAAATAGTTCTTTTCGGAATCTTTTTTTAATCCTTCTTCATAACTGGTCGCATTAATCTATAATTGGCAATCAATAAGTTATAAAATGAGATTATTTTTCGATACCTCCTGTTCATTAGAGTCAAATTTAATTATTCATATTATTTTTATAAAATAACGACTACATAGCTCTATTGCTTTATGGTTATCTCGTAAATACATTATTTTAACAAAGACGTTGAACAATTTCAAATGAGAATTACAATTCTGTTAATAACACTGCTAACGCTCTTTGGCTGCTTAAACGAAAGTTCTGATTCGACAAGTAATAAAGAGGAAGTTAGCGACAATGAAACCTATAATGATTCAATTTTGACTCAGATTGATTCAAGTAAATCAATGCAGATTAATAATTCAGTTTTAGATACAGCGGCAACACCTGTTCCATGGTGCGAAGCACAACTTTATACCAAAGAAAATCATAATCATGATTATGTGGATGATGAAAACTTGAACGGAATAAATGTGAAAAGCGAGAACACTTTGCAATATTCATTTTCAAACTTTTACCCAAGCTCATGTGATATGACCTATTCTTTTTCAAACAAAGATTGTAGGTTTTATTATCGAGATTTCATAGACGTTGAACAAATTTGCCAACCCATGGCATTAGAATCAAACACCCCTTTTGACAGTATAGCAGTAACGTCATATGCATTGATCAGATTGTTCGAATCGGCAAAAGAAGCTCGAGAGGAAATTTGGGAAGAGTCAAATAGACGACTACTTTATTCCCCAGAAATTCTAATTGATAAAAGTTATAGCAGCAATTCTGTTGAGTTTACACCTGAAATTGGCATAGACAAATCGCTTGTCAGAAAATTAAAATCATTGAAAAGACGAGTAAAAGGACTTGACGGAACTAATTATGAAATTTCAGAATGGGTAGTATCTCTTTCAAGCATTTGCTTTAAGTTTCTGTTTTATCAAGACGGGGTGATTAAAGAAGTAAACTGTGAATTTCAGATCTTACATGGTGGGTGCTAGTTATTCGTGGTTTTAAAATCAACATCTTAAGGAATCTAAAACGACATTTAATACTCTGAATAGATTGATAGTTTCTTTTACATATTGAAAAAGATCATTTTATTTTTCGTTAGAATTTTGCCCCTGACATACCTCCGTCACAACCCCCGCTAATTTTGTAGTAAATAAAAATACTAAACGTAAAAACATTAATTATGAAATCAATTGAAGTGACACAAGTATTGAATGCTACGAAAGAAAAAGTCTGGAACGCCCTTTTTAACGATTATGGTGATATCCACCTTCACAATCCAGGCATTATCAAATCTCACAACTTGAATGATGCCACAAAAGGTGCTCTAGGTTGCTCAAGACATTGTGAATTTGAAGGCGGCATGTTTATAGATGAAGAGATTACTGAAGTAAATGAAAATGAAAACTTCACTGTTAAGGTGACAAATTCTAGTTATCCTCCTGCCATAAAAGAATGGTTTTCCATTTACCAAATAAACGCATTGGGAGATGACAAAACTGAAGTCAAGATGACTCTTAATATATTAACTGATCCTGAGGAGATGGCTGAAGGTATGGTGGAGCAAATGAAAGACCCTCTTGGTTTTTATCTTCTTGGGCTTGGGTATCACCTAGAAACAGGCACAGCAGTCACCATGGAAAATTTCCCAAGCATTATGCAATCTTTAAAATGAAAAAAGCCAATCCTGATCGGAATTGACTTTTAAACGTGACTTTAGAAGGATTAAAAATTCACCGTAATAGTTGTTTCCTAGGTATTAAGACCGTAACGCTATTTCGGAGCGAGACACATTGTAAACGAAAAAAGTCCGGCACTAGCGTGCTGGACTTTTTTGTGCCCCAATATGGGGAAATTACAACCTATTTGTGGCAGAATACGCGCTGTGAAGTTGAATTAGCATTTCATTAACTCCATGCATATTCCTCAGCACTTTCTTTTTGATGTAGTTCTACCCAAGTGTTTAATGTCTCTTTCAAAAGTTCAAAAGCCTCCTCATATCGCTTAGCCATTAACAATTCATGGAATGGCGTTGTTTGATTATTATAAAGTTTGTTTAAAATAGACTCTTGTTCGCCCCTTGTTTCAATTAGAGACTTCATATGTGGTATTATAAAGAAATATAATTCATAATAAGTGGCTCCCCCCTCCATATTCAAAAGATGGTAATCACGGAAAACACGATATTCATTGAATTCCTCCTGTGTAACGTTTTGAAGTTTCACGGCATCTTCTGGACAAAGTTGCTCCCCTTCGTCTTGACCGAAAGGAGGAACTGGACGCGCCATATTCATGAAGGAAGCTGTGATTGAATTACTGATTGTGTCTTGTGCTTCAAAAACAGGTTGAATAACACCATTCTTATATCCCAAATGTAAGGTTACTTGATTGCAACGTTTATTTTCGATTAGTGCTTCTATTTTCTCCCTACCAATAAAACCACTTCTCGTAATTTGAGCGTAATTCAAATCATTGCATCTTGATTTTATGTCTGCTATGAAGTTCGCAGTGAGTTCAGATACTTCTATGCAAGAATGAATATTCTCTAAATGGTCGTAATAACCTTCTTTAAGTAACATGGGTTGTATCCAATTTTTTTCCATTCCACCTGAAACACATGGTATCATCAATATTCTAACGCTATTCGAATTTAATTTATCCGCAAGTCCGTACGTAAATCGTATTCCATCAATAGCTTCAGATTGATTCAGTATTGAAGTAAGCAATGATTTACTGATCACAAACGAAGAGTCTGTATTTTGAAACTGTTTCTGATAGTTTTCTGTACTCATGTTAAAGTAATCTTGATTTACAAATGCACCAATTGCCGTGTTGTTCACCGTTTTTTTTCTTTTTTCCATAATTTTTTTTTATCGAATTTATCAAAGAGGTGTCCGGTTTTTTCGGATTGCCTTAATTTTTATTGAAATAGATTAGTTCTTATTTACAGCAAGAACGACAAGGCTAGCCATAGGCTTTTCATGAAAAGGGATAGTATTTATGCAAATACGGAACTAAGGGCTACATAAACTGCTAAAAGCATCCAAGCATAAAGTCCAAATCTCAATGTATTGAGATTGCAGTCTTTTTTTGTTTTCAATTTTACAATGCCAGGATTATAGATCCTTCGTCGTTCCGTACTGAAATAGCAACGCTCAAACCTCTGCGCGATTTGTTGCCTAAAACGGGGATATTTCAAACTATTTGTGGGAGGATTTGGGGTCGGAATGACTGACTGCGGTTCACATCCATTCCTAGTGGATTGAAGCCAACGGTATTTCAATCGTTGTATAATTCGTAATGCCCAAAACTCGGTGGATTCGACTACTGTGGAGTATTCATATTTGTTTCAATCGTTGTATTTCTACTTCATTACATTTCGTAGAACAAAGAATTCGTAATGCTTTAAACTTGAAACGGCTAAACTAGCTAAAGAAAAAGGGTTGTTTCAATCGTAGGTAATTCTCCTTCATTGCATTTCTCGGAACGAAGAATCGTAATATTCTAGACTAGAAAAAGGTTACTACTATTTCAAGCTAACACCTGATTTTCAATCGTTGATAACCCTTCGACAAAAGCCCAGGGCGGCGAATCGTTATGTGCTAAACTTTCCAAAATTAGAGGATTATCCAGATAATGATCTGTTTCAATCGTTCGCGATATCCTTAGGTTTACTGAAGGATAGGGAAGACTTCGACTGCGTTGCACTTCGCTCAGTGCAGCGAATCCAGAAGTTCCATTGCATTCCATCCTGGGCTGTAAATCGTAATGTTCTAAACAAGGAGAAGATGATTTGCCTCCAGTATCTTTAGGGTTTCAATCGTTGGTACTCTCGATAACTATCGGGAGTAATGTTCTGAACTAATCCCTCTATCACATATAACGGATTAAGATGCGTTTCAATCGTTGTCTGCTCATCAAACCCTGTTATACCTAATGCTGCTAATCGTAAT
Organism: uncultured Crocinitomix sp.; assembly: GCA_937136425.1. Classification (GTDB taxonomy): domain Bacteria; phylum Bacteroidota; class Bacteroidia; order Flavobacteriales_D; family Crocinitomicaceae; genus Crocinitomix. The sequence goes on along the minus strand of CAKZON010000082.1, from coordinate 4,447 downwards.
GTTCTAAACTTTATCCCTATGGGGTGCAGAAATGCTGTAGTGTTTCAATCGTTGATAATTTCACTTCATTGCATTTCGCGGAACGAAGAATCGTAAAGTTCTAAACACAAGATGAAGAAATTTGAAAACATCAAATTAAAGTTTCAATCGTTGTAATATTCGTAATGTTCTAAACTCAAGATTGGGTTCATACTGAAATAATAACCGGTTTCAATCATTGGGAATACCCAGGAGTTCCATTACATTCCATGCTGGGCTGTAAGTCGTAATGTTCTAAACTGAAGTAAAGTCACCGTTTAAAGTTATTAAAGAAAGTTTCAATCGTTGGTCGTCTTCTCGAGCTTGATGAGAGATCGTAATGTTCTAAACCGGAAGGTCGGAAAATACCTGTTCTGGTAGATGGGTTTCAATCGTTGGTAATCCCGATAACTATCGGGACGTAATGTGATAAACTCTAACCGAATCCAAATACAACGAGTTATTTAAGTTTCAATCGTTGGTACCCATTGGGGATCGTAATGTGCTAAACGAAAAATGGCGACGTGTACCTACTCGAATCAATGTGTTTCAAACGTTGGTAAAATCATAATACAGTAAACAGCGTCTTTGGCGCCACTTTATGCACCACCCTCATGTTTCAATCGTTTCCTATATCCATAGGTTTACCAGAGGGTATGGTAACATTTCGACAAATGCTCAAGACGAGAAGGATTTTGGAGCAATGTAAAAAGCGGACTGAATTTTCAATCGTTGTTATCCTTTGGTCTCAGTCGAGAAGCGTATTAGTCTCTACCCGTCACACGGTTTTAACTGGTTTTGAGTTAACGTTTCAATCGTTCCTGTGGATAAAAAGTAAATGGAGCAATTTTGGGATGAATTGTTTCAATCGTTGGAATTCGAACAAGTTGCAGCGGAAATTGATCGGGAAATGTTTCAATCGTTGTGTCTTATCGAGCCCAGTCGAAATATTCGTAATGCTCTAAACTATTGGATGAATTTGGTGATTTTTATGCACAAAAGGTTTCAATCGTTGTCTTCTTGTCAGGCTCGAAGTGACGAATCGTAATACTCTAAATCAAAACCATTGAAAAATAAAGACTAATGGTAATAGTTTCAATCGTTAGTATTATCATAGCGCTCTAAACAACTGGGTTCTTCAGGCTTTCGGTTTGACGTCTTCAGTTTCAATCGTTTTGTAGTAACCGTAGGTTCTCTGTAGGATATGTATAGTTCGTAGTGCTCAAAACTTGGATAAGAGGGGTGAACCCAAGAGGTGTTGTAGTATCGATCGTTGTAAAAATCGTAGTACTCTTTACTTTCTGGCGAGATCCAATCGATCTCTGAGTATTATGGGTTTCAATCGTTGTATTATTCGTAGTGTTCTAAACCCGAGTTGTAATAAAAACAATGAGCCCATGAATGAGTTTCAATCGTTTTGCAGTATCCGCAGGTTTACCGTGGGATATGCATTTCTACTCCATTTTATTTCGTAGAACGAAGTATTTGTAATGTTCTAAATGGCCCATTTTAACCATCTGGAATGAGTGGTAAGTTTCAATCGTTTTGTAGTATCCGTAGGTTCACCGAAGGACATGTCAATTCTACTTCATTACATTTCATAAAACACAGTATCGTAATGGTCTATACAAAGTGGGAAAATACCACAGACAGAGTTTAGGTGTTTCAATCGTTGTAACACATTCGACTGGCTCGGTGCAGCGTTTCCGTAATGTTCTAAAACCAAGCTCATCAATGGATTAGGCTATAAAGAAGGGTTTCAGTCGTTTTGTTATTCGTAATATTTTAACACTTCCCAACATTTAAAATTAACGACGACACGTTTCAATCGCTGGTAATTACATTTCGTAAAACAAAAATCACATTGATTTAAATGGAAATAGTGAAAATTCAAGGTATAACAACTTAGTTTCAATCGTTTTTCAGTATTCGTAGATTTACCAAAGGATATGTAATTCTACTTCATTGAATTTCGTAGAACAAAGAATTCATATTGTTCTAAATTGACACGTGTCACGATTGGATTAACGCGTGTAAGTTTCAATCGTTGTCACACATTCGATAATTCGGCAAGCTCATCACAGGCTGCTCAAGGCGACGTATCGTAGTAATCTAAATCCTGCTGTAGTAGTGGTAGAAGCACTCGATATGTTTCAATCGCTGTAACCCTTCGACGAAAAGCTCAGGGCGGCGTATTCGTAATGCTTTATGAATGGGCAAGCCTATGTGGCCCAAGGTTGGTATATGTTTCAATCGTTGGTGTTTTCGTAATGCCCTGAACGCAACCTGACATTCCACGAATCAAAAGTCTCAGAGTTCCAATCGTTGTAATTCTACTTCATTGCATTTCGTAGAACGAGGAATTTGTAGTGCTCTAAACACGATACGGTGTATATCACCGACACAGTGTACATGTTTCAATCGTTGGTGTTTTCGTAGTGATCTAAACCATAATGGGATGTATAGATCTAGAAATCAGTCATATGTTTCAATCGTTTTGCAGTATCCGTAGGTTCACCAAAGGATATGGTATTCTCGTAATGCTCTAAACGTATCCGGCGGAAACTTAGAATACACCGACTACTGTTTCAATCGTTGGAATTCCGCCTACGTAAACTTCGTCGAACACAGTGTCGTAGGGACCTGAATCTGGTAGAGAAATCAAGCTAATCAACCAATGATGTATTGTTTCAATCGTTAGTATCACTTCGACAAAAGCTCAGGGCAGCGTATCGTAGCAATCTGAACCGACGTGTTCGGATGGATCGAAAAAGGACTAGCGTTTCAATCGTTTTTTAGTATGTATAGGTTCACCGAATGATATGTTAATTCGACTTCATTACATTTCGTGGAAAGAGGAATCGTAATGTTCTAAACTTATTCAAAAAGGTGATAGTTGATAGACATGAGTTTCAATCGTTGGGGAACGTAATGCTCTAAACCAACTAGGTCAAAACAGCACGCAAAGTATCCACGAGGGTTTCAATCGTTGGTAATCTTTCGGCAAATGCTCAGGGTAAGTAGCGTAATGTTCTAAACTGAGGGCTACATTCATGGTTTCTGGCAACATATTATGTTTCAATCGTTTGCTATATCCATAGGTTCACCGACGTATATGGTAATTACGTAATGTGCTAAACTTTGCCGATCATTTTTCTGATACGAAAGAGTCGCAGTTTCAATCGTTGGTATTATCGCAATGCGCTTAACCTGAAGAAAAACATCCTTGGAAGGAAATCAGATTGTTTCAATCGTTGGTCTCCATTTTTTTAAGGATAGTAGTAATCTAAACAAGAACTTGAAAAACAAATCGCAAATTCAAAAGAGTTTCAATCGTTGTAATCAGTCTACGTAAACTTCGTCGGAAACGGTATTCTTAGTGTTATAAACAAAACGAATTTGAAGGTGAAAATCTCATCATAGAGTTTCAATCGTTTTGTAGTATTCGTAGGCTATCCGGAGAATATGGTATTATTGTAGTGAGCTAAACTTATCAAATAACAAATAATATTTTGTAAATGAGTTTCAATCGTTAGTAATTCCACTTCATTGCATTTCGTGGAACGCAGTACGACAATGTTCTCAACTGCCCGACTCCATATCGGAGTGCGTGATAACTTGTTTCAATCGTTGGTACCCTTCGACAAAAGCTCAGGGCGGTGTATCGTAGTAATCTAAACTCCAACGAGCGGTGAAGGTAATTTTCCTGGACAAGTTTCAATCGTTAGTTATTGTCTTGATATAAACTTTCAGCTCAAATCCAAAAAGCAACACTTAGAAGGTTTCAATCGTAGGTATCCTTTCGACAAATGTTTAAGGGAACGTCTGCTGGTAATCTAAACACAGCGACTTACAGCTACCCGGTATCATTTCCATGAGATTTTCAATCGTTGAATATTCGGTAATACTCTAAACTACCCGTGTTGCAATCCGTGGTATTGTCCTCCGTTTCAATCATTGTATTTCGTAGAATGAGAATTCGTGGTGTTCTAAATCCCCATGTAAATCATTACCTATTGCTCTGCTTTGTTTCAATCGTTATAATTCTACTTCATTACATTTCGTAGAACGAGGAATTCGTAATGTTCTAAACCATCAATGCAATGGGGAGTGATACAAGATTTTGCGTTTCAATCGTTGTAATCCCAATAACAAACGAGACGCAATTATATAAACCAACAAAACTCCAAACCACTTTTAACAAAGTTAGTCCAGAGTTTCAAGATTTATAATACTTAATAAATCAATTTTCAATACGTCAAAGAACGTTATGCAAGCATTCTAATTAATCCGCTTAAAAAACACGCATCACTAACTAGTTTGTTTCCTTTACCATGGTCTATATGTCTATCATCAATTGCATTACACAACACAATTTCTGGTTGGTATTTACGAATCATTTTAATAATTTCTAACTGATGTTTTTTAT
>CAKZON010000081.1 GCA_937136425.1 uncultured Crocinitomix sp. | reverse complement strand
CACATAATCTTCTTGTACGAATTCTGGTAACTGATTGTATTGTTCTTCATTTAACTCTTTCATGGCACTGCCTATATGAGTTTACATTATACTAACACTGTTAGCGGTATTTGCTATATTTTAGCGAATATGACCAACTAAGGCAAATTAAACTATTAACTGTTGATTGTGTAGCTTAGTTGAGCTACACTACAGTTAATTAATCAAATGGAGAATTAAATGAATAAGCAAGATGATGTAATACTTATGAATGGTGACTGTTTGGAAATGGTAAGAAATATAGGCAAGGATAGTGTCGATCTTGTGGTCACTAGCCCGCCTTATTCAGATTTAAGAAGCTATAACGGTAACAACAAACAATGGAACGAGCAAGTATGGCAAAACCTAATACTAAGTCTTTATAGAAAAATTAAAAAAGGTGGTGTAATGGTTTGGATAGCGCAAGATAAGTGCATAAACGGTGGTGAAAGTGGGGAGAGCTTCAGACAGGCTTTGTGGGCAATGAGCGCAGGATTTAAATTGTACGACACTATGATTTGGAATAAGCCAAGCCCACAAGCCCCGACAGAGGGTAGGTATTATGATGTTTTTGAATATATGTTTGTTTTCAGCAAGGGAAAGCCTAAGTCTTTAAATCTATTAAAAGATAGAAAGAATAAAAGTTTTGGATCAGTATCAAATAAAGAGACGAGAAGCTGTAGAGAGGACAGAAAATTAACTGGTGAAAAGCGCACAGTAGCAGAGTTTAGCCGCAGATTTAACGTGTGGGACATGAGCAGAGGAAGAAACAAAACAAAGCACCCTGCCGTTTTTCCTGAACAACTAGCTAATGATCACATTTTATCATGGAGTAACGAAGGTGATGTAGTGCTTGACCCTTTTATGGGTAGTGGTACAACTGGAAAAATGGCAAAGTTAAACAATAGAAAATTTATCGGGATTGAGCTTGATAAAGAATACTTTAACATAGCTAAAAAGCGCATAGAGGAATCATAATGGCAATAGAAGAAAAAACCTGCATTTGTGGGTGCAGCAAGAAGTTCTACGGCACTAAGCGTAGGGTTTATTTTAATTCAGCTTGTGAGGCTAGGACTCGTAGAGCTAAAAACAAGAAGGATAAAGACAAAGATGAGTGAATTTATTGAGGTCAAGGCTAATGCGAGATCAATGAGCCTAAGAAAACCTGTTTACGGTGTCGGGGTTAATGACTCTGATTATATCACTGATCGAAGGCTAAACGGTAAGCGAAACTTTTGCCCTTATTATGCTAGATGGAGGCACATGATAGAGCGCTGCTACTCTGAGAAATACCAAGAAACTAGGCCTACGTACAAAGGCTGCACTGTTTGCGGTGAATGGTTAGTGTTCTCTGTATTCAAGGCGTGGATGGTCAAGCAAGACTGGAAAGATAAAGAGTTAGATAAAGACATCTTAACTCAAGGTAATAATGTGTATTCACCTGAAAACTGCTTGTTCGTTACTACTGCAATTAACAACTTATTAAAAAGGGCATTATATTGATAGGTTTTCTTGCGTTCGGTAACCATAAATAACAACCACAGCAATAAAGCAATAATTACTAATCCTACAACCATATGTATGGTAATTACAGTTGGTTTTAAATTAGTATCTACAACTGTTTTTCCTAACCAAGCTTCAAATAACATTAATAAAAAAGCTCCAAAAGAGAGTAAGGTAATTCCTTTCTTTTCTTTCCAAAACTTTGTTGAAAAAATGACAAGCAACAAAAACGGAATTCCAGCTAAAGCCGACGTTAGTCTATTAATATATTCTGTCCAAGTATGATACTTATTAAACTTTGCATATGTATGTTTGGTATATTTTTTCCAATTTTTAGGATTAAAATCCGTAGTAGTTTTTACCTTGTGTTCAGCAACAAAAAGCATATCATCTTTAACAATAATAACACCTTTATTATATTCAAAATTTGGTTGCCAAGTAATTTCTTCTTCTGATGTTGGCGGAATTAAATATCCAAAACACTTAGGCCAATCTGGACATCCCATTCCAGAACCTGTCATACGAACTACAGATCCAGCAAGAAAAATTAAATAGACAGAAAAAAGTGTAATTTTTACTACTAAAGGAAAATGTTTTTTCATTTTTTATAAAAATAAAAACGCCTAAAAATGACGTTTATATTGATTTATGCTTTTTTATCTTTACAACACTCTTTTTTACAATCTTCTGCACATGCTTTTTTCTCAGCTTCAGTTTTTGTGCAACATTCTTTTTTACAATCTGCATCACACATTTTATGGTCAGCATTTTCAGATGATTTATATAAATCTCCTCCAGCAATACCATCAACAAAAGCTAATAAATCTGCTTTACTTGTTTTGTTTGCATCAAATTTTACAGTAGCAATACTATCTGTAAAAATAACTTTCGCATCAATTACACCATCTTTCTTAGACAACTTAGATTGTATTGTTTTTGCACAACCAATCTCACAAGTCATTCCTGAAATATTCATAGCAAATTGTTCTACTTTTGCATCTTTTGCAATAATTGGAGTTTCTGTTTTAACTTCATTTTTACAACTGGTAAAAACCAAACAAGCTACAACTACTGCGAATATAAATTTTTGAATTTTCATCTTAAATAATTATTTGTTTATCAGGCAAATTTATTAATAATTGAATTCTAATCCATAGAATTAGACGATTTTTGTTGAAGTTTAACACAACTAACCTATGAACAACCAACAACAAAAATGGTTTTACTTAATTATTCTCTCTTTAATTTGGGGAAGTTCTTTCATTTTAATGAAAAAAGCATTATGACTCCATTAGATAAAATAAAATCATTTCAATCTTGAGATCGTCTTGAAGATTGGAAAAAAGAAAAAATAATAGGGGAAGATCAAAAAATATCTGGAATGAGGACTTTGTTTGCCTCAGTTTTAATGTGAGTTATGTCAGTGACATGAACTACTCAAGCTCAAGACACCATATGAAATGATTGCATGGTTGAAGTTTCAACCGAAGAGGATAAAAAAGATCAAATTCCTGAATGTGATATGTCTGTACCAGATTATATGGGAGTTATTCAAGAACCCTTTATCACAACACCAAGTTACGATTCAAATTTTTATGCAGGTATTATTCAAGAAGCATTTCACGAAGATGGATGAGCAGAGTTACCTGAGGATTTTTCAGAGATAAGTGCCACTTTTATTGCTCCACTTCATCAGGTATTAATTGATACGTGAGAGTGAGGTATTTTTACTTGAAATGATGCTGCAAATATAACAGCTCTTGCTATGATGAGAGGAAAAGAATGATTTGAAGTTCAATATAATTATGTAAAGAACAGCTTCCCTAGAGCAGATATAAATTGACCATTTCAACAGCGACTTAAAGAATTATTTAGCCCTGCCTCAAGTATCTAAACTCTAAACT
>CAKZON010000080.1 GCA_937136425.1 uncultured Crocinitomix sp. | reverse complement strand
CGATTAATTAACATACTGATTTACAGCGCGTAAAGAAATGTTATTTGTTGTGTTCAAATCCGATATTCTCCACAAAAACACCTTACAACCTAATGTTTGCATGGGTTGTAGGTGTTTAAAATGTTTTATCGGCACTGGAACGACACAGTAGTTTTTTACTGAGCTGGAATGGCTTTGCAAAAAAAAAATGTCAAAATTTCAAAAACAAGAAAATCTCAGAACGTTCGAACCTGCTCAACTATTCACCGGTTCTATTTGGTACATTCAATACAAAGTTCAAAATCCTGCTACTGGTGCTTTGATCAGGAAACGCATAAAGTGTAACCGAATAAAAAACATACCAGAACGCAGAAAGTGGGCTAAAAAAGTAATCAATGATATTAACGCAAAACTTTATGCGGGTTGGAATCCTTTTAATGAAAAGGCTGTGCCTCGTGGTTATGAAAAATTAGTACCTGCTTTAGAATCCTATTTAAAGGCTAAAAGAAAAGAATTGAGAGAAGATTCAATTAGATCCTACGAATCATTCAAAAACAGATTTACAGATTGGCTGTTAGAATCTGATTTAATCAATTGCTATTGTATTAATTTTTCGAAACAAAACGCAGTGGCCTACATGAACTTTGTTTATGGTAAGGAAAACATTAGCTCAAGAACCTATAATAACTATAGACAGTGGCAGATTGTCTTTTTTAACTATTTATTAGAACAATGTAGCATAAAAGAAAATCCTTTTTCTCACATTCATAAAAAGAAAGTGCATGGGAAAAACCGTGTACCTGTTCCTGAAGGACTACGCACAAACATTAAATCTTTTTTGATTAGCACCGATTTTAAATTTTATATCGTTACTCAAATTATTTACTATTTATTAGTTCGTCCAAAAGAGGTTTGTTTTTTAAAGCCAGAATACTTTGACATGGTTCAACAAGTATTAATTATTCCTGGAGAAGCAACCAAAAATGGCCAACCCAGAATAATTACAATACCAGATGTTTTTATGCAGGAATTAATAGATTTTGACTTTAACAACGCAAAAAAAAGTCAGTATATTTTCAGTTCAGATTTAAACCCTGGTAAAACAAGAATTAATGGCAGGTATTTAGCACGGAAATGGGAATACATGCGCAATGACATGAAGTTACCACAGAAATATAAGCTATACTCATTACGCGACACTGGTATAATTCAAATGCTGCAAGATGGAATTAGCCCAGAAGAGGTAATGAAACAAGCAGACCATAGTTCTTTAAAAATAACAAGCATTTATGCAAAGTTTGTTAATCCTGAAGGTAGTAGGCAAATAAAAGCAAAACTGCAGCAGTTTTAGCATAAAAATTAGGGGAGATTTGCTTCTCCCCTTTTTAGATTAAAAATTAATTGCAAAAACTCTATTAAAATCTTTACATCTTCCAAATCATCCTTACTCCAATCTTTTGGTGGATTGTGCAAATGGTCCAAAGACATTTCAATTAGGTTTTTTAAAATTTGGGTGTCATCTGAAAATAATGACAGCATACTTGACACGGCTAACGATAGCTGTTGTTCATAGTTCATAGTTAAATAGTTAGGTTATAGGATTCAAAAAAAACATGTAGGAGGAATCCTATTTGTAAATATCAAGTAATTGTTAATAGCCGTGTAGATAAATTGCCGAAAGGGGTAAATTTCACCCCGAAAGAAGCAAATCAATACCCAAAAAATAAAGACATTTTAGAATAACTTAAATATTTTAAGTTGTTTCGGGAAATTCTGCTGCCCAACCAGTTTCAAATTTTGGTTGCCACATGCACAAAATTTTTAAATCTTGATTAGGTTTAACCGCATGTACTTCTCCACGATCAAATAAATAAGCGTTTGGATATTCAAGCGTGAAATTTTTAGTTAAGGTGTATATTGTTAAACTTGTGCCAGGCGTGAGCATTACAATATGCTCTAATCTGCCAGGGTGATAATGCGCATTGAAAAAACCATCTTTTTTAAACTCATATACACAGGCAGAATAATCTACCTCCTCAGGAAAATCGACACGCGCCCACTTGTCGTTTGAATTAGGGAACGTTTCAAAGCTTTCAGGAATCTTATCAATTTGTACATGTGTTGGCTTTGCGCCTTTTGTTGCAATTGCAAATCTGGCTGCAGCTCGAGCTTCAATAATTTCTTGATTTTGATCTGTTGGAATTTTTTTAGGAATGTCAGGCAATCCCAAAAGATTACGAAAAAATTTATTCATTGCATTTTGGTTTGGTTCGAATCAACTCTTTAACGTCTTCCCGTATATCCCCAACATGCGGCTTAACAACATCCATTGCCTCTTGAATTTTAGAAACATCTTTACCAAAGCTTGCTTGCGCATTTACAATTTCACCAAACAGCTTTAAGTTTTCCTTTTCGTTGGTTGTTTGGCCTGTTTGCAACTCTTTAATTTCTATGCGTAATTCTTTGTTGTGATTCCATAAAACTCTAATAGTCCAACTTAGACCTACAACAATTAAACCGCCTAAGCCGCCTCCAATCCAAAGTATCATTTGAACTAAAGCGCTTTGCTGTGCTAATATTTCTGGTGTCTCAACTGGATTCATAATTTTGTTTGTTTTACAAAAAACTTAGTAGGCAATTTTTAAGGTTAGTAAATAGGTTAACGCATGTCAAAGTTCATGAAATACAAAAAGTTAATAAAGGACAAAGCGCCTAGTCTTGTTTCTGCGAATTAATATCAAGCTGGCGTGAGAGTTCTAATAAAACAGTAAACCAGTTGGTGTCTCCTGTTTTTTCAATGTCCCCAAACTTGTCTCCAGATAACTGTAAAAGTGTACCCACCCAACCATAATTATTGGCTACACGCAGCTTGGTGTTTTTTGGGGGCTCAAAAACATTTTCAAAACGTAGCACGTGTTTTTCACGAAACCCCCAATAAAAATAAACGATAGCTTGTGCGTAAACAGGGTTTATGCGTTTTTGAAAAAACAGAGCCATTTGTTCAATTGAATTGTCATTAAAAGATTGGCGGTAGTCGCCATTCCAGGTTCCGTTGCGTTTTTCTTTTTTTACACCGCTGCGTTTACGCCGATAAAGGCTGGCTATTAACTTATATTTTAAAAGCGGATCTGTTTTAGTGGCCATTTGCACAAAATAGGTGTCAGCTGCAATAAATTCTGCAAAAGTAGAAGTTGTTAAACCTGCTTGTGGTCCATAAAAAGTGCGTAAGCCAATTCTAATTTTTGGTAAATGTTGTTGATCAATGTTTACCTTTTTATCTAAAAAATTGGTGATAGGCAACAAATCTGCATATTGGCTAGCAGTAACAATAAGCGCAGTTCTAAACCTAAATTTGCAAAAACGATTAATGAGCAAAACTTTAGCCGCATAATAATCATTTACGTGGTTTTTTTCGTCAGGATTAGCAGAGTTTGAAATTAAGTTACCAAACAGTTTACACACGTATAAATAATCTTTTTTTGAAAGATCATTCCACGACATGGGCATAGCTATTGATTTGTTTTTGTAGGTAATGGTGTAGTTCATAATTATAGGTGATAAAATCCTTTTTTAGTTGACATTATTACTGGTGTTTCTTCAGGATTGACGGTTGTATCATTTTTATAAGTTGGATAAGTGTCAATATTTGCCTGCAGATATGTTTTAAGCTTAGCTAACCAATTATTGGCTTTGGTGGTTGCCGCTTTAATTTTTAAACTTGCTTGTGGAGCAGAGGCAGTTTTAGTATTACCCTGGGCAGCTTCTCCTGTTGTTTCAATTACAACTAAGCCAGATGCATCAAACTTTGTCCAACCAATTGGAATGGCCTCTGCAATGGTGTAATAAGCAATAGCTTTTTGAATGCATTTAATAATTGTTTGCTGCCCAGCTGTTAACGCTGTTTTGGCAGCTATTAATCCTTTTAGCTCATCAAAAAACGCATTACCAGTAATTGATGTAATTTGAAACTCCTCCACATCAACCATTACTGGCGTCAGCTCTTTAAACACTAGCCTGCTCATGTTTATAGAATAATGCGTGTTAAAAACACTCGCTTTGTTAATAAACATAGCCTTGTTTAGCGTGTAGCCGGTTGATGCTACCCACAAAGGATAATCAGTTTCATTATCTTCTAAAAATTGTAATAGAGTTTCTAAACTATTGTATGCAGTTTCTAAAGTTGATTTGCGCAACAACGCTACCTGGTTAGCATAGGCAGTTTTATAATTGGCGTTTTCTTTTCTACTAATGCCCGAATCATCCACAACAACCTGAGCAAACGGAATATGCTCATAAAATGTGAAATGCGCCAAAGGCAATTGAATTAACGGTAATAGCGCTGCTTTTGCAGCTGGCATTGGTGTATCAGGAGCAGCATCATAAGCGGCTGATATGTCTGCAATTAATCCAGTGCCCAACCATTTGTTCATGTATTGGTCCAATGCGTATTGTTGGCGCGTTAAAAACTCATTATCGCTGTAGGATTTGGTGACACTTAAATACTTTTTAAGATCATCAATTGTTTTAAAAAAAGTTGCCATAATTTATGCTTCAGTTTGTTGTCCAGTTGGGTTTTTATCTAATGTGGTAGGTAGTTTATGGGCAAAGCCAAATTTTAAATTGCGAGGCCAACCATTTATTTTTTTGACTAACTCTAAACATTCAAAAACAATTTTGGTTTCCATTTTTGAAAGCGAAACACTATTGGCAAAGCCTGTGCGCTTGTCCGACCCAGAACCAGCACCAAGTTTACCACCTTGCGCTTGTATACCTGCCATTGATGGATCAATACTTAATGCCCGGGCAATTTGTTGGTCTGCCTCCTGTGTGCCAGGTATCCACTCATCCTTTTTCACTTTATCATCAATAGCCGTAATTTTCCAACCGGGTATTGCTTTACGTGTTATAGGGTCTGTAGCAAAATGTGAAATAAAGGTGGAATAAGCATTGTCTGCTCCAGTTAACCACTCATCCATTTCTGTTAGTTTCTCATCAATCTTAACTTTTTGCTTTTTCTCATCCCACTGTGCCCATTCTGGATAAACAGATCCCCAATACTCATATGGTATTTCAATATGATATTTTATTGCAATCATATTATCAATCATTGAGTTCATGATTGCAGGAATGTTGTTTGAATAATCCAACCAACCTTTGTCTAAATACAAAGCGCCATGCGGAGGAAAACCATAAACTTTTCTTCCTGGTGATGGAAACATTGTGTGGTTGGCAAATTTTCCGCCAGACTTTGCCACCTGCTCCATTAAATATTCTTTACCATTAACGGTTTTGTCAAGCAATTTAATTTCTGCAGGTTTGTCATCCTCTGCCCAATTGCCTGTATAGCCAATTTTTTCAAACTTTTTGCTTTTTTCGTTTTGGGCAGATTTGCGGGTAAACTCTGCCTCTTTATGGTAGAGGTGAATTACTTTGGTTTTTAATGGGTTTAAAATAAACTCTTGAAACTGGTTGCCGTAAAACTTAAAATCCATTAATTGCTCAATCATGAATTGATCAATGTCATTTTCATAAAAGAAATCATCCACCTCAGGAATGTCCACAAAATTTTTAACCAATTTGCCGTCTACTTTTTCATCTAACCAATACACCACACCATCACCATACATTAAGCTAAGCGCTTTTACAATAAGTGGCAATGCGGTGGTTGATTTTTCGAGCTTTGCCCGGGCTTTTGATGGCCAATCATTGCTAGGGCCCCAATCAACCCATTTGCCACCACTATCATCTTCAATATCTAACAAAACCCGCTCAGGGTCTTTTAGTTTTCCGCTTGATTTCATGGTGACAATTGCACCTGAAGGAATAACAGTTTGTAATGCAGTAGAATTGCCTTGTTTGATTTTTAAAAGTGGTGCACTCATAAATAAACAGCTTTGTTGTTAAACTCAGTAATTAAAAAAATATGGAACTTGCGAATGTGCGAAGTAGGCACACCATTTATTAAAACCTGTAAAGCACGTGTTTGATTGTCCCAATGGTTAGGGTTGCGTTTTGGTTTAGCACGCAAACTTTTTGCTGTTGGAAGCTTTTTAGTGTTTTCTGTAGGTGGTTTTGCGCCACATAAAACGGCAGACAAAACTTTTTTGATTTTGCCACCAGTTTTGCGTTTAATATCAAGCGTAACATAAGAAATGGAAAAAGGATTACCCGTTTCCATTTCTTTTAATGCATCATTTAATAAAATACGTCCCTGTGTGGCGCCCATGTTGTAAAATTCGGGATTTTACAGAGCGAGATAAAGGACAGAGGTTTACGTTATAGCGTCTGGAGAAACACAGGTAAGAACATCTTTTGGAAAACCTGCAAGTTTACGATCAATTGATTTTTGATAATCAAATGAAGAAATTCCTTTTTTATAGTCCATACGGGTCAATAACCACAATTGTTGTGGAATTTTTATCCATTTTTTAACAAACTCGCCATTTTCAACGAAATTATTGAACTGGTGTTTTACTCCTTCTCGCACATCATTGTAGCCTACATAAACGCCATCTATAGGTTGACCAGAACCAGTATAAGGATAATATTGATCGGCAATATTTGGGCGCCAATTATAATGCATTGTCGCTGAGTTAATTATACTTGATTGATAAGTTTCAAATTCAATCATAACACTGTGCTCACAATTCCAATAAACAAAAAGATGCTCAGCGTAAGAATGAGTTGCGTATGAAAACTTGAGGATTTCTTTAAACCCAATAGATTCAATTATCTTAATATAATCATTAACATCATCACCACCTGTCGAATCACCAGATTGCATTAATGCATTATGTTTTTTATCGGCAAGATCAGAAGCAAAGGCCATTCCTAAAAACGCTGTTACAGTTGAGTTTTGAGAAGACAATCCTGTGATTTTTTCTGCCTTTACCAATGGATCCTCTTTTAAAAGTTCGGTAATCTTTTTTTTATCACTCATTGTTTTAAGTTTATAACGTTTCTACCAGCTTTAACACTAGCAACCAAATTAAACAAAGTTTCTTGTAATGATTGCCCACGGCTACCATAAGTAAAATGATTGTGGCGGCAGCTGGCTGTTACTTTGTTTGGTTTAAAATTAATTTTAATGTACTTAGCTCCAATTATGCCTAGTTGTTTTTCTAGTTGCTCAAGTGTTGGAGAAATTAATGCAACTGTTGTTGCTGGCGTTTTGTTTTCGTTGTCCATTTCGAAAAATTTTGTATGCGGAACTGCCTTTAGGGTGGACAATACTCTAAGAGTTATGAGCCAGCCTTTCGGTTTAAACTGACCTCCATGGGCAGTTCCTTATCGTGAAAATTATTGTTCTAAGATTTCTCTTAGTGTATTGTCCACTACAAACATACAAAAATTATTCAAATGACAATCCATTTGTAAATTCATCATGCATTGCTTTTTCAAAAGCTAGCACAATGTAGTCGGCATTATTTAAATGTTGCTGTTGTGCTTCAGCCTTAAATTTTTCATAAAGTTCATTCGCTTTTTCAAACCCAAAAACTTTTAAAGCTTCAGCTCTGGCATTGTCAATTTTGGTTTGGTTGTCGAGGTGAGTTTTTAGCATAGCTGAAGCTCCAATGCCTAAATAGTTTATACCTGGATAAAAATCAATAGTTGGTTTTGAAATATCAAATTCATCTGGCAAAGCAAAGTCTTTATCATATTGTGCCTTTTTCATTAAAGCAAAATGATTAACTGCCAATTTATTACTTAAATAGCACTGTGTTTTATTATCCAACATTAAAGCAAACCTGTGCGTAGTTGGGTTAACGTATGATGTAATAAACTCTCTACACTGCCACGCAACAGATGGATGCATTACAAGCACATCTTTTTTATTTTCAAGCTCTTGAAACTCTTGAGCTATTTCTCTGATTTTTTCTATTAGATCGTTCATAAGTCGTAATTTTAATACCAATAAATACCAATGGAGTACATATATTCTTTGACAGCTTCATAACCTTTTTCTCCAATTCCCTCCGTTTTATATAAATCCATTGACTGGACTTTAATCAAGTCCTCAATCACCACAAAGTCTGCTTCAAGTAGTGCATTAACAGTACGAGTGCCAAATTGTTTTTTACAGCTTAGAATAGATTTATTCAATAGTTTCGGGTCGATAATTCGATTGTAGTTTTTCGCTTCATGCGCAAGCTGCTGAATTTGAGCAGTGTATTGATTAACAATTGTTAACGCATCTAAAAATTGAGTTTCTGAAATCATAATATATAAAGTTGATTGTTTAAGAAAATAATGGTTCTTGATCGTTTGATTCTAATAGGTTGTTTACACAATAGCCACAAACATTTGAATATTCTAAATTTTTACCTCGATAAACGTCACTAGGGCTATGGTGAAACTTGTCACTGCATTTAGCGCAGGTGTGCGTGCCATAATCGGCATGTAAGGTGTTTTGCATAAAGTACAGCTGCACTTGAATTTTAGAATCAAACTTTAATTTAGCTTCGCGTTTGCTGTTTTCCACCATAGTGGTGTATTGCTCTGCGGTTTGTTCAAACCAAGCTCTGCCTGCTCCAAACTTTTTGTTGGATTGTACAGCAAAAAACATTTTTGCTGCACGTGATTCAGCATCACGGTAAAGTTTGTAAGCTTTATAGTGAAAATCTTGGTTTTCTGGTTTGCGAGCACGCATATGTTTAGCAAAGTGAAAACCTTCTTTAGCAGACATTGTTTTCCAAATTTTTCTGGCGTTTTCTAGCCTTTCTGTATGTGTGGGTGTATTCATTTTAAATTGATTTTGATGTTCCACTGGTCAACTGGTCAACCAGTGGGTTGATTTTTTTAATGATGTGATAGACATAACAGCCCCTTAAACCCGTTGTATTTATCTACAATTCTAGGCATAGGTACAGAGAAATAATACGAAGAAAGATATTGTTCTATTTTCTGAAATTCAGCATGAGTTGGAAGACAATCCATCAATTCATCAAACGCTTTAACCTTTATATCATTAATTGTACATTCAACTATAAATGTTTTCACATCATCCATTGAATCAATAGTCTTATTGTTAATACAAAAACTAACAGATGGATCTGGGTATTTGATTGACACTGTATCGGAGTCTTTTAAAGGTTTTCTCTCAGATTTTGCCGTTGCGAGAATGTTAGTGAACAAATCAAACCAACTACTTGACCCAGCTGGAGGGTTTTTAGGAAGTTTTGACATCATCTTTTATTTTTAAAGTTCCGCTAATAAAGTCACCATGTTTTTGAGCAACTTCTAATGTTGCATGCATAATTGCTGTGCGGTAATTACGTTGTGTTTTGTTTTCTTCGCTCATATCAAGATTTAGGTTTTGCATCATGTAGTGAGCGACTTCATTACTAAATTTGGTGGCAACTATTGGCAAATTAATTCCAGGTAAGCTATCTATTTCAGGAGGCGCTATATAAGCATCATCCCACCACCATTCAATGCTGTCATAAAATGGTATAAATTGATCGCCTTCACGATCTGTAAAAGCACCAAGTGATTTGTCCCAATATGCTGTTGCAATTTCTGGTGTTTCATGTTCTGTTCCAAAATTGGCGGTGTTGTAAACGCGGTATGCGTCATTCTTTTTTGGTTGTTTTTGGTTGATGTTAGTCCACATAATTTATGCTGTTAATTCGTTAATATGATTTAATAAAATGTTGCGTTCATCACCATTTATGTTGTTAAACAAAAAGGAAACTAGGTTCCAATTTTGTTGCGCATATGCATTAAAGAGTATGCGCCCACGATCTTTTCCAAAAAGAGATTCAAAATCCTGAGGAGTAATATTTGCTTGAACTCTTAATAATTCTAATAATTGATTTTCGTTAAACATTGTTTCAGTTGTTATTTAATGCTGCAGTATTGACTACAGGCTTTGGTTTTACATTTTATTTTTAGTTTACCATTGTTGGTGCGGTTGCTTTTGAGCACACCACAGTATTGTATAACCCGCCCACCGCACTGTGTTGGATGGCGGTGGGTACAGGTTTTACAAGTAGGGCCGGCAGGCGCTTGTATTTCTTTAATGGTAAAAAGCTGCATTAGTTTAAGTTTGGAGTACCAAGCTTGTCTACTTCATCCCATTTATGGAGTAGCTCACGCATTGAGTTTTTCATATTCTCCCGTTGGGCTGAACTTATGTAGTTAAGTACTCCTGGAGATTTTTCCGTTTCAAAAGTGAGTAAGGTATAGCCCCAGCCCTCAGGCATCAATGATTGGAGCATTTCCCCCATTAATTTCATTGCATTAGCATCAATTGGTTTTTCTGGCATTTTAATGTAGTTTAAGTGAATTCGTAATATTCGTTATCGTTAATTATGATTGTTGTAAAAGGAAAACTGTCTTTAGGCACTTTTGTAATCATTTGAATAAGTATGGTAGATCCTGTAAAGACAATTCGTTTTTCGTTTTGATAATTAATTTGTAGTGTCAATAATTCTGTGTTTTCCTTTTGTTTTGATGGCTCTATCTTAAAATCAAGCACTTGGATTTCTTTATTAAATAAGCGTTTGATTGAAATTTTATCACCAGTAAAATTTTTAATTTCTGGTGTAATATTAAGGTCCTTGAATTGGGTCATTGGGTATAAGTTTTTTTAATAAATGATGAGTGTCGGCATGTTTAGCCCAGCCTTTATATGCGGCAATTGATTGTTGGTTTGGGTTGTTGGCAAGCATGCGTGCAAAATTTTGTTTTATCCGTTTGCGTAGTAAAGTATGTGTGTGAAAGAACACATAACCAACAAAGTCAATACCACGTGTAGCAACAGGAAATACTTGATAATTTTCTTTTACTGTTAATCGCAGCTGACTAGACAAATAAAGTTTGATTTGATGTAAAATTGAATGTAGTTGCCTTTTATCCTGGTGGAGGATAACAATGTCATCTGCATACCTGAAATAATGCTTAATTTTCAAAACTTCCTTAATCCAATGATCAAAATAGGTTAAGTAGAAATTGGCTAAATACTGGCTTAAATAATTCCCGATCGGCAAGCCTGGAGCACTATCTATAATTTCATCAAGCAACCAAAGCAAATCAGTGTCTTTAAATTTCTTTCTAAGCAGATTTTTAAGGATTGAATGGTCAATGCTTGGATAAAACTTTTTAATGTCAAGCTTTAAACAATATATTGTGCCAGGCACATCTTTCAAAGCTGTTTTTAAGTTATTAGCTAAAGCATGAATACCACGTTTTTTTATACAGCTGTAACTGTCTTTTGTGAAGCAAGCCACAAATATTGGTTCAAGCACATTCATGATTGCATGGTGTGTGATACGATCAGGGAAATATGGTAATCGATAAACTAGGCGTTCTTTTGGTTCAAAAACCTTAAATACATCATAGTTTGACGTATGATAAATTTTAGAAAAAAGCATTTGATGTAAAACAGCTAGGTTTGATTCCTTTCTTTCATTGTGCAAAATCACACCATATTGTTTTGACTTGCCTTTTTGAGCTAAGTTATCTGCCAAACGCAGGTTTTCAATACTAATAATTTTATGATATAAATTCCCTTTTCTTTTCATGCTTTGCTTTTAATGCGTCTAATTCCTATTTGTACTAAAGCCGCAGTAGGTTCTTGTTATTTTTTGCAATGTGTGCAAGGTTTGTAGTGTCATTTCTAAACATAGGTGAGAGCTGCAATTCGAATTCGTGTTCCAATTGTCGTAGTCGTTATACTGAAAACCTGACGAACCAGCTAAAACACCACACAACCTGTTAGATTTAGTAAGTGAAATACAGTTTATAAGTATCAATAAATTGTTTACCTATAAATGTGGCGGTACTTCTCTCTTTAAAGCAAAGGCGAGAGCCGCAACCCGAACCCGCGTCCCAATAGACGTAGACGCGACACTGAAAACCCGACGAACCAGCCATTTCAAACCATGGATAATATTTATATTCATCATAGTTTGACCAATCTGGTTGCCATTCCTTGCCATCATTATCAATTTGGTTGGCAGCTTTGGCGATAATAACTAATTTGCTGTGAGCTTCCATTGCTAAGCGGTCTGATTCCGGATAACTTGAAAAATCAGGTAGTACTTTTTCTGGATCTAAGCCTAACACCTGGCAAGCTATTTCAAATGTTTCAATTTGTTTAATGTCTGTAATTTGCATAATTATTTGATTTTAGATTAACATGAATTTCTTGTAAATATCAGTGAATGTCTCACCTGCATATTTTGCTAACTTTGAGCTTTTAAAGCAAAGGCGAGAGCCGCAATCCGAATGCGCGTACCAAAGGTCGAAGACGGCAAACCGAAAACCCGACGAACCAGCCATTTCAAACCATGCGTAATATTTATACTCGTCATTGTTTGACCAATCCGGTTGCCAACCTTCATTTAATGTTTTAGCGATTAATTTAATCTGACGGTATGCGATTTCATCAGACTCAAGTCCTTCGCATGATTCATTAAAAGAATCAACTGTAAGATTATTGACTTTAAGCACATCATCCCAACTTTTAATGCGTTCGGTAATGCTTTTGGGGATTTCTTTGAATTTCACTTCGCCTGACTTTTTATCAAACGATTCTACTTGCCACCCTTTCGGGATTTCAATTTTAATTGAGTTCATTTTATTTATTTTGATTTATGAATGAATACTTTATCAGTTGGAGCCATTATAGTTTGTTTACAATCAGTTGTGATCAACAACGCCTTACCTCTATGAGCTTTGCGGATTTGGTCACCTTCTAGCATTGCTAGTTTTCCAAATTCGCGCAGAACACGTTGCGTTTTTCTAAACAAAAATTTATCCCCACGTTTAAGGTTTTGCACAGCAATTTCTTCGAATGTTTCGTTGCTTTTTTCAATTGCGGTTAATTTTCTCATTTTTAAATAGTTATGTATTTGTGTTTCAAATTATTAATGATGATTTTAAGCGTATAGCTTATCTTTTTTCAAGGGAAAAGCGCGGCTGTCAATGTGGTGGTTTGTTCGTTCATTTAAACATTTTTTTAGGTTATATGAAAATAGGTGGTGGGGCTACCGTATAGCCACTGGTATGTGTTGGTGAGTAATAAACATCCTGTCGCCGTATAGATCTACAATGACCACATCCATTGAATCACTAAAGTGTGTGGCATGTTCCTGGGGCAGGTTCTTCTTTCGTTCGCTGGACTTATCCTTCTTGATAGCTTCATGCAAGCCTTGCTTTGCTGGTGCGTTAGTCATTGACACCCACAAGGCAGGACAGTTGCCACGGTTGATTTTAAAGGTAGGATAAGCACCATCTGCATTCTTTAGAAAAGCATTCCATAGATTGTATTTGTCCTCATGCAAAAAGTTCCGGCTGTTACCTGTCATTAGCTGAACAGTCCAGCCATGCTTTTCTAACTTAACCTTTAACTGCTGTACATAGGTTAGGCGCGAGTTGGCAACCTTAGCATTACCAGATGGATCAAAGTATAAGTATATAACACGATTAACATGAGGAGCATAGTATGGTGCAAACTCCTCATCAACCAAGTGATCAATAATACGTGGATGCTTTACAAAGAATTCCTTGATTGTCCTATGCTCTACTGCATTACATTGGTGGACCAACATACAATTGATATGTGCTCCCCAATCAACACTTAGCACTAATGGCTCATCCTTATCCCAGTCAGTATCATCTGCACATGTCTTAGTTGCGCTGGTTGTATCAAGGTAGTCAAACTCATTATAGTTGTAGGTATGCAGATCCTCATTCAATAACGGATAAAAACCATCATCAATGGCCTTTAGCCTTATGTTGAGCACTTCAGCATTGTACAACATTAGTGGCATAATAGCTTTGGCTTTATCAAAGTAATCAGCTCCTAAGTTCTTTAGGTTATAAATAGCAGATGCCAGGATAACAGCAACCTTGTCTGGATTGATTGCTGCTTGTTTCTCATAAGCAAAAACCCAACGCCCGGCTACAGTAACCGGCATTGAGGTTGCTAATAACATTGAGTGGTGCAATGAACAATCCTTATAATAAGCCCAGCTACCATCAGGATAGTGTGCAATACGGTTAAGATTTGCACGATTAGTAGCAACAACATCAGTCATAAACTTTGTCTCATCAAATGTTGCAGCTTCATCACCAATAACCCAATCAATATTTAATCCTCTACCTGAGGCAGAGCCTTCTTGTAAACTAATGAAATGGACTACAGTGCCATTATACCAGAACATTGCATGTTTAGCATCCAAGGGCGGCTCATAAGGCTCTGGCCATTTCCATGATTTAGGCGGACGTTTACCGACGGTGTAATGCACTCCTAAAATGAAGCCGCATTGTTCAAGCCCAGCAATGGTTGATGGTAGTGTACGCCCTTCTATTTGTCGAAATGACTGACCTACCAATGCACCTGAAGAACGAGGCATCTGCAGAACACAATCATGAATTCGAATGCCTAATGTGGTAGACTTGCCAGTACCACGTCCCCAAATCAATAGAATGACTAATTGCTTACAAGCATAAAAAATAGCTTGTGGCACATTCATTTTTATTCTATTTTCGGGCGCCTTAATCATTAGGTTCTATTATTTCAGCGTCATCCGCTTGAGATTCCATAAATGCAGCCACATCAATTACACCTTTAGAGGTTAGTTTAGAAATGATCTTTTTGAACTCTGTTGGCATTTCTACAACAATTGGAGCTGGATCAATTTTGCTCCAGTCTGGCATGTCTGGATGATCAGAATCAAGCCCAGATACTTTCATTAATCTCAGCTCAGCTTTATCTTTTTGAGAAATTAACATTGATAAATCGCGAGCAGACAAAGCAGTATTGCTATTCATTAGACGCTCAATTCGTTTAATATCGCTTAATGCGGATTCAATTACAGTTAGTCTTAATGTTTCTTTGCCATAAGATCTAATTGGTGTAAATACACGCTCAGCTGCGGTTAAATCACGATATGCTTGAGCAATAGAAATTGGTGCATTTTTAGCAGCCTGTAGCTTTAACAGTTTGGTGACAGTAATTTTTTTATTACGGTGCACCAAGAACAATGAAAAAACAAGTTCCAAACGCTCTGCAATTTCCTTTTCCTTGACGGATAATGGTTTATCATGCAAATAATAAGCTGAAATTTTATCAAAAACATCCTGATTCTCTACTGGTACAATACTATTATTCATTATTCAAAAGTTGTTTTTCCAGAGCTTGATAGTGCTCCAAATGATTTTGATACTTAGTTGTTTCAGCAGAAGTGGTTGAACTCTTTACCAGGCGTTTATATCGACGGATGTATGAGCGGTACTTTTGAAGTGTTTTATAATCAACTGCAGACATTTGATTGATTGCAGTTTCTTCATCAATAACTCCAGTTGCCTTTATTTGCTTGATTTTATTGTTCAAACGGTCAACTGCTGGTTGTACAGCTTGAATTTCACGTGCAATTTCAAATCGTTTTTGATCAGAATCAACCAAAACTAATTGAGGGTGTAAATGGTCACGTTGTTTGTAGAGTAAATTACGCTCTGCAGTTAACTCCTGAAGTGTTAAGTGTAAATGATCAGAAAAATCTGTACGATCAACACTATGAACTGGATTATTGCGCCTATTATGAACCAGGAGGTCATTTTCTTTTGAATGTTTGCGGCTATCCTCATGGATTGCATTAATGTGAGCTGTTTTGGGTTCAGGTTTGGACGCTTGTGTCTTTGTTGTTGCTTCATGTATGTAATTGACAGAGTTTAAATACTTATCCAATTCATAAACCAATTTTCGCTTATTGTATTCAGATGATTTGCTTTGCAAATTTCTTAACAATGCCTTTTTATGATCAACTTGAGCATAAAGAGACAAACCAAAATCATAATCATTTCCGCCGTTTGACAGAAAAATATAGATTGATGACAGGATTGATTGATTCATTTATTCAAATAATTTCTGCTAATGTAATAAAAAAGGAACAAGAAAAGGAACAAAAAGGAATAAAAAAGAATAATAATTATTGCGTTTATTCTTTTTAGCAATAAAAAACCCCTCTGAAACTCAATTCAAAGGGGCTAATCATCAATCATCATAATTAAATGAAACTACTCACCATTATCTTCTGGTTCTTTAGTTTTAGCAATTGGTTTTGCAACCAAGTATGGAAACTTCAACTTAACAAGTTGCTTTGCTTTAGCTATAGAAATAGTCTTAAAATTCACATCACCATATTTAGTGAAATGAATATTAGTGCTGCTTTTCTTTTTCAAACCAACTACTTTAAACAAAGCACTCACCTCTGCAGGCAGCGCTTTGTTAAAATCAGTGTTGGTTAAAAATCTTTTATCTGACATATTGATTATGTTAATGGATCAATATCAAACGTTCCTGTATAATAAGGTGCAGGAATGCCAACTGTTGTTTTTAGTTGAGCTGTTGCACCGCGTGAATCACCGGACTTTTTACCTGTACCAGCTTCCATACTTTCTAATGTACAAGGTGTATCTAAGTTTCCTAAAACACGATAGTGTCCAGACAACTCTTTAACCACACAAACGCCACAACCATTTTTAATATTGTTAAAAAATTCCATAACAGCCGGATCTGTAGTTGATTTCATAAAATCAAAAGTAGATTCAATTGATTTAGATCCTTCAGCTCCAACCAGCGTGTCTTTAACTTCTCCGCTGTTAGCAACAATTTTAATTCTTGTCCAGGCTTTCATTGCTTTTAATACAATATCGCCGTCAAGCTTTAAAGTGTCACCAGCACCAACTGGTGTAATGAAAGGAGGAAAAACATCAATATCATCTTGGCACACATAATGCACCATTGTGGCAACGCCTACAGGGTTGTTTTTACCACATTCATCAATCAGGTCATATAAAGCGCCCATAATTTATTTAGTATTTAAATGTTAAAAATTCAGTTTAATTGTTATAGTGGGCTAGTCTACTATTTCAAGCCCAGCATATTGAATTTTAATCAAATGCTCCATCTTTTCAGCGTCTTTCAATAGATCAACTGAAGCAACCTTTTGCCCACCAACATAGCATTTTGTATAGCCATCTTTAAATGAGTAAGTTTTGCCATCTTTAGATTTGAATGTTCCAGGAACAATTAAATCTTTACTTGGATTTTTTTCTGCAATAGTTTTAAGCGCTGCGTTTTCAGCGTTTAAAGCTTCAATTGTTGCGTTAGCAGATTCAAGTGTTTCACTAGCTGTATTAAGCTCTGCAGTTAAAGTTGTGTTGGTTTCATTAGCAGTTGCCAATGCTGCATTAAGCTCCTCGTTTGAAGCAAGAGCAGTTTCAAGCTCTTTATCCAGCTCGCCATTACTTTTGGTTGCAGCAGCAAGTGCTTTGTCATTTTCTACAACAACAACGTGCAATTCTGGATTACTTTTTTCTAATTCAACTAATGCTTTTTTGTATTCGGCAGGTTTCATAATTCAATGTTGTTTTTATAAGTAAATAAAGCGCCCAGGTGTAATTGGGCGCTAATTCGTTTTAGGTTAATTTATGCTTGATCGTTTACAAACAATTTCTCAGCATCACCAAAGCCATAACCACGCTTAAAGTCTCCCATTAGGATTACGTCACGCTTGTCTTTTTGAACTTCAAGATTGTTGAGCATGTTAATTTTGTCATACATAGTTAACATGTTGCCAGGCTCTGTGTGAATGAATCGATCAGATCCTTCCATAGCATCAATTCCAATAATGCGCTTTTGATAACCGTCAACTTTTAAGTTTTCAATACCGGTGTAATTCGCATTTGCACCATTTGTGTTACGGTAATCTTTCCAGTAACGAGCTGCATTAGTTGTACTCATTAAAATATCCCATGGTTTTGCGCGGAACTTAACAGGCACATCTTGAACAAAACTCTCTACTTTATCGAAAATATTTGTATCAGTAATGGCACCTGTTGCAATAGGCGTAATTGTAGTAGCTGTAATTAAATCAGCAATTACTTTTCCAAAACCATCTACTGTTGCAATTGATGGACCAGCAACATCTGCAGTTGGAGCAACAAACACACCATGATAACTGTTGTGATTCATTTCCTCAGCGGCTTTTGGGATAATCAATTTACTAATGATGTATTTTACAAACGGCCATTTATCTCTGGTTAAGCTCTCATCTGCCATCCACGCTAAATAAGACTGGTATAAGTCATCCAGTTCAGAAAGCGTGTAGTCAATTTTAATGTGACGTACACGGTTGATAACAGCTGTAAAGTCGGCAGCACCTTTTTTAGTGTACGCATGTTGATAACCTTGTAAAACTTCACTTACAGACGAACTTGTAATTGCATATTCATCTGTAACGCCAGAGATTTTACGAGTGTATTTCTCCAGGTCTACTTTTTGAAATATTTGCTGCATTATTTCAGGAGCAAACCTTCTAGCATAAGCCCCTAGTGCTGCATCAATATTGGTTAAATCAAAACCAACAGTTGCAA
Source organism: uncultured Crocinitomix sp. (assembly GCA_937136425.1). Taxonomy (GTDB): domain Bacteria; phylum Bacteroidota; class Bacteroidia; order Flavobacteriales_D; family Crocinitomicaceae; genus Crocinitomix. The sequence goes on along the minus strand of CAKZON010000080.1, from coordinate 24,126 downwards.
AAGCAACGCCAGGCGTTGCGGCTTTTGGTAAAACAGCTGCAACTAATTGTAATGACACTAAAATGGTTCCACCGGCCATTGGGTTGGATTCGGCTGCAATTGCTAAGGACGCACCTAAAGCAAAGTTCAGCACTAATAGAAATAAGAATTTTAACGTTTTCATTGTGTGTTATTTTCGGTTTGTGTTTTTTTTTGGTTTGTGGTGGGATTTATGTATCAGTGCGTTATGATTTAGCTTTCAGGGCCTAAATCATCAGAAAACTCTAGGTGGTTTTTTGGGTTGTCATCTACGTTTTTTGCTTCTGTAGGTCCTGCTGAAGGATCTGCAATTGCAGATTCAAGCTTTGTTGTTAAAGCATCAATTGAAGTTTGCAAAGCATCAACCTTTGTATTGGTTTCAGTTGCAGTTGCCTCAATAGCATCCATACGTTCGTTACTAGCTTCAACCTCCTCAGCTGCGGCTTCATTGTCTGCATCTTTTGCTTTAGCAGCTATAATTTCAGCGCCAATTTTTTCAACATTTTCAACAGAAAAGGAAATAGCGCCGTCATGACTTTCGAGTGCGGTCATACCTAATAAGGTGGCTACCGCCATTAAATTCTTATTCATAGTAAGTGAATTATTAGTTGTGTTATTTTCGGTTTGTGGTTTTGGCGCTTTTGCCAAAGAAATTGCGTGTGTCAAAACATCTTCAAACGGCATTACACCGTCAATCATCCCCATTTCAATTGCCTCTGCAGACAAATAGGTTTTACCAGTAAAAGCCTCCTCCTCAGAAATAGATCTATGCGCTTTTACATGATCAATAAAAGATTGCGCCATTGGGTCCAACATTCGGGTAATTAAATCCGAAGGTTTACCATCAATAGCGTCTTGATAAAGTTTATTCTTGTTGGATGATTGAGTTGCATAAAGATGCTCAACTTTGATTCCGGCTTTTTTGAAAAAGCCACGGTTGTCAACCATTGTAATCATGGTTCCAATAGATCCCACAATATCATTATCCTCCTGAGCGTACATTTCTGTACAGGTGGATGCTAAATAATAACCTGCGCTTGCACATAGATTATTGTAACTAGCAACAATTGGCTTGCGCTTTACACCTTTAGCAATGGTTGCGGCAAAGGTTTGTAAATAGCTGGCTTGTCCGCCTGGCGTATCCATATCAAAAACAATTGCAGTAATATTGCTGTCGTTGATGTAATTCTGTAATTGTTTACGTTTGGATTCAAGCCCGTCAGTGCACCAGCCATCATCTTTCATAATTACATCACGGAATGACATAACAGCAACGTTTCCGCTTTGGGAACCATCATTGTTTTCGCTCCCTAAATGAACTACATAAGATTGTGCGCTTGCATTTTGATTAAAATCAACTGAATTGCCTTTTGATAATTGCGCAATTAAAGGAATGAATGATTCCGCCGTTGGTTGGTGGATCATCCATTGAGAAGTTGCTATAAGGCGTAATAAATTCAAATTTGCTTGTTTTAACCAATTGTTGTTGGTAGCAAATTTGAATAGTTATGTGCGGCTAATAAAGGACGTTAGCCAGTGTAGAAAGGCGCAGGAATAGGCAATACTGTTGTAAATTCGTAACTATAAATAGCTTTGTCTGTATCAAACTCAAATTGAAATTGAAATGGAAATTCCAAAGTACCAAGCAAGCGGGTGTCTCCGTTTTTATTTGTTAGCTTTATTATATATAGCCCCGTTTTTAAGGCAGTAAACAGCTGGTTAGTGCTTGCTGTTGATTTAGCAATTTGCCCTTTTAAAGTAGCAAAGTAAGGTGTGTTTGGCCCTTTTGTTTTTTCGCTATATAATAAGGTATTGGCAATTGCCCGGCCTTTTAACCATGTTTTACCCGCAAAAAAAGAAACCGCTGTTGTTATAGTATTGTTTACCACCAAATCAGGAAAAGAAGAAATGTGGCCAATTGGTACAAATTCAAAATTTACAATGCCCGGAACATTGTTTGTTTGAACTGTTGCTGGAAAATCTGTAATAAGTGTCATAATAGAGGACTTTAATTAATTATCAATTCGTTGGTGGGCTTTGGTTTTCGAAGCTGTTTTGGTTTTCTGCCAGTGCCCGAAAGTTTCTTTTGTCGTGTTTTTCTTGATTTGTTCTGTAGCGATAGTACTTTTTCTTTAAAGAATCTAGCTTTATATCATCCTCAGTTATGGCATAGCATTCCATAAACTTTATAATGCCATTTTGAATATCACCTTTGCCCTGGGCATGATCATCTAAATAGGTAAAAAGCTTATCATTAAATAATGACTCTAATGCCTTGTCAATACTATTAACTGTTTGTGCGTCCCAATAAAAACGGTTTTCACGAGAAAGATCGGAATTGAACTCAATAGTTAAGTGTGTGTTAAAATAGTCCGGATGTTTTGGTTTTGCTTTAATGTAGTTTTTGTGCAGGTTACCAAAAAAGATTTGCGAATAGTGACAGCGCCCGGATGATAGTTTGAATGGTTCTACAATATGACGTTTGGCAACCATTTTTTTAAAATGGGAGCGAATTGGAACCGTAAGTTGAAATTGATAGCTCATTTGATGTTTAGATTTACAATAGTTGATGATTGAAAAAAGGCCGTATTTTTTTTTAGCTATCTAAAAATACGCAAAAAGTCGATTTCTTGGTCAACTGGTCAACCTTTTTATTGCAAAATGTTGCAAAGTATTGCTATTAGTGTATTTCAGCGCGGTTGACCAAAATTTTAGGAAAACAAGTAAAAAACACGTTTTCCTAGCATCCATAGGGGTTGACCACTGGTCAACCAAAAAACAGTGTTTGGTCAACCGTGTCAACCTTTTTTCAAAAGTGGTCAACCGTGTCAACCGTGTCAACCATAAGTCAAATACTAATAAAAACAAGCAACAACCCTTACTATTACTACTATTATTATCTATTATATAACTATTAATAAACAGGGGGGTTGACCAGTTGACAGGTTGACACGAAAAAGTCGATTTGAATGAGAGGTGGAAAAAAATGGGGGGGTGACCTGTTTCTCAACTAAAAACTTAGTTGAATAAATGGATGCAAAAATGGTAGGATTCCAAGAATAAACGATTTTGAGAAAAACAGTAAAAGAATAAATACTGCAACATTGCGCAATAATTTTACCGAAAAAAGGAATAAAAAAGGAACACGATTATTGAATGGACTGTTGTATGTTTGTCGTGAGAACTTATTTATGGAATATACCATGATCACAAAGTAATTGTACTAATAGCTATATGGACAGGCAAAAGGATGAAAGTTCCTTACTCTTATTTGGTTATACCAGATCAGTTCTCAAGGACCTGTCCACCATTTAATAATTAATTATTTTCACTATGAGAACTGAAAAGAGTACCGAAGAAAACAATGGATTTGATTTAACGCCACACATGGCTATAATCGAGCAATTACCAGTAGAGTTACAATTACTGATAATTGAACCAGACCCCCAGCACTTACAAATGCTGGATGATGTATTAGAAAGCCCGGCAGAGCTTAGAAAAAACATGATTGAATTGGTAATAGAGCACCAGCGCATTGCAAAGCTTAATTGGGATGATGATCATTTTCAAGATTTTTATTGCCTAATGGAGTTTTTAGAGCTACATGAAAAAAGCCAATGCTAAAAGCTTGAGGCAGGCAAAAGGATGAAAGTTTCTTATTCTACGTAACTATACGTTGTTTCTCAAGGACCTGCCTCATATCATTAAAAAGCAAAACGGAGCTGCACCCACAAGCAGCTCCGTTTTTTATTTGGCGAGTATGTCAGGTCACGCCAATTATTTTCTTACAACAAATTCCGCATCAATTGGGCTAATGGCATCTGCCGTTACTGTAAACCTAAAGCCAGATAAAATACCATTAATGTTTCCTTTAGGTGTTTCAATTTTTTTAACCGGTTGTTCAAACGTTGCCAGCTCTGCAATTTTGTGTGGTGGCAAATACAGTTTTACATCTACCCTGGTTGCATCATTCAAAAACTCAATGTAATTGGTAAAGTGGTTTTTCACCAAGCCATCATCATTTGCCCATAGTATTGATTGGTCTCCAAATTTTACGCCCAAATCATCAACACTTTGGTTTACTGCAGACGGGAAACCTTCAGGATAAAATGTACCCCCTCTGTACACCCCCACTAATAAAGTCTTTAAAATGTCCTTTGGACTGGTTTCTGAAATGGTTGTGCGCACAGGCGCTTTGTAGGTTAACCCTGTTTTGTTGGCGCCATTTACTAGTGTAACCGGGTCGGTAGAATTTACACTTACATAATCCATTGCGTCCATCCAAGTGCCAGCCACATTTACCCGTGGTGAGGCAATGGTTGCTAATGGCCTAATTTTATCGGGCGTGTGTGGTTCTGTTTTTGCCGTGTCCGGATCTGTCTCATAAGCGGCAAATTGCTCTGTATAAATATCAGGCGCTTTGTCATCATCAGTCAACCAATTAAAGCTGTAGTTTACCTTTTCAAAATACTCTGCTACAAAAGCACTATCTGTAAATCGGGTTAAATCTTCCGGTACCTGGCTTAAAATTTCAGCAATGGTTATGGTTTTAATTTTGCCGTTGTTTTCAAAAAACACGGTATTAAACATTTGCTTTAATCCAATTAACAGTTCGTAGGTGTCTAAATCTGGCAAGAACTTAGCCAGGTCATAACTAGCGCCATATATGTTATAATAGTAGCCTCCGTCAAGCTCCACCTGGTTCATGGCTTCGTTTGAGTAAATAAAAAGGTTTTTAATAATATCATTGGTTAATACACCAGATTTTTCAAGCGTTATGCCTAGCTCCTCCAACGCCATGCGCAGTACATATAAATAAGCCGGGCATGGTGTAATGGATGTTAACCAACCTGGCTTGCTGCTATAAACAGGCCCTGCTACTCTGTGCTTAAATAAATATCTGTCCTGATCTAACAAATAAAAGTTTGTGTAGTTGCTCCACCAGCTGTTTTGAATGTCGTCACCACGTTCCTCATCATAAGCGCTTTGGTTATGTATTGGCGGAAAGTAATGCGTCATTTCTTCATCCGGGCGCAATGTTTCAAAAATGTTGCTATAACCTGCAACATGGTTTTCCCATTTGTCCTGGCGTTGTAACATTGTGTCAGTATCTACCCAAACAGTTTTGTTTAACAGCGTTAATTTGCGCAGGTTTTTATCGCGCATATCTTTTTTAAGATTTAAACCAGAGCTGTTGAAATGACAATTGAACTGCCCATTACTGTAGGTTTTTATAATTAAAACACCACTAAACGCAAACGTGTTTTGAATATAGATTTTAACCTGAAACTTTTTACCCAACACTCGATTGTCCAACCTGTCTGAATTGTTTAAAACAGCAATGTTGCGTGCTGTAATTGGCAATTTAAAAGGAAAGGAATAACCTTCATTAAAAGCATTGTCAGAAAACATTGGGTTGGAAAAACTAAATGTCATTGAGATTTTGCCTAAATCTAAATTTTGATCGTTATGTTGAATTCTGATCATATTGACGGCACGTAAATTTTATCATGCGTTGCTGTCCAATCTATACCACTAGCTTGCATGTCTGATTCAAAGGCCGTTTGGCTTGCATAGTTGCGTACCTCCCAATTGGCATCAGACACGGTTAAGCCTTGCAGCTGTGTGTTAATTACTGAAACTAATGACCGTGGTGGGTTAATATTTATGATTGCTGTTACTCCTGGCATAATTAATAAGAAATTGAAAATGAATAATCGGTTGCAAGGCCCTCATCTTCATAAGCGCCTGTGCCGTTAATAATTGCTAATGCTGTTGCTGTAATGTCTACCCCACTACCCGGGTTTGATCCTAAATACAAATATTTGGTTGCTGTTTTATAAAACTTGCGGTATTTCCAAATGGTTAGTAATATGTTTTCTACAGCTGTTGTAGTTAACTGGTTAGATGAAAAATTAAAATTGTCCATGTCTTTATGGAAACCTAGTACAATATTGTCAACATCAGTTCCAATAATTAAAGCGGTGGTTAAATCTTTAAACACAGATAGATCTATTGGATCAATGGCCTCATTATAGACCACATAAAGTTGCTCGAGCTTTTGAAAACAATTTAAATTAAAGTTTTTGGTGTTGGAGTTTAGCCTAATCAGTTTTACGTTATCAGGACAAACGCTTGAAATAGTTACGCGTTTATCACCGTCATAATACATAGTTTCGTTTACAGATGTAATAGTATCTGCAATTACTGCAACTTCATCTGCCGTGGCTACTCCCCAATCAATATACCAAGTGTCCTCAGTTCCACTAAAGCATTGTGTTTGATAATCCACCAAGCCTGTTTGTGGTGTATCAATAAACGCTTTGCTGTGGCGGTAGTTAAAATTAAAATCATAATTTAAAACAGTGCCGTCTGCCAATGTAAGCGAAACTACAAACCTGTAAATACCCTCCTCTTTTTGAGCGCTGGTAAATATGTAGGCTTTTTCAGAAACATTGTAGGTTACTGTTGCACCAAACACTCCATTTTTGTAAAAGCTTAAATTGCCAAATGTGGTAATGTTTTGGTTGTTGGCATCCAAATTTACACGTGTTACACCACAAGCAACAATTGCTTTAAATGTTGGGCGTTTATAATCGGTGCTGTAATGCCCAATTTTAAATGAGCGTTTGAACCCAATTTTTAATTGATTTAAAAACACCAGGGCGCTTTTAATTTCAAATTTTCCAGGATCTATTAATACCGGCATTAGCTCACCGCTTTCATTCAAGAAAACATCAGCAGTAATTAGCACGGATTGTAATGCTCTTATAAATTCGACACTGTCATAACCTGTTTCAACAACATAGTTGTTTTTAGCAGAGCTATCCCACTGATATTCCTGCCCATTAATCAACTCATAATTATGTGTTAAACCGCGGTTGGCAAACTGTTTTTCAATTTTTACGTTTTCGGTCCATTTGCCGTGCGTTAAAAAACTTTCGGGCACGCAGTATGAGTTTAAATAAATAAACTCTCTGTCCATAATGTCTGCATCAAAACTGCGGTAAAAGGTTCTTACTTCGGATATTAATTCTTCCTCAGAATCAATCATTGATATTTCCCATTTATAAGCTGTTTTGTCTGGGAAATAACTGTTTATGCCTAATTGATTGTAGCCAACTGGTATTAAAGCTTCCTCCCAAATTTGCAAAAATATATCATCTGCCCACTCCTCTGTATGAGTGGTACCATCATCATAATAAATTTTTAAAATGGCTAAACATTCAATGGCTACATTCATGTAGTTAATCCAGCTTAGCCAATCGCTTTGGTGGTCTTTTAGTTTTTTGCCATTAGGTTGCCAAGTTAAAAAACGGCCTGTTGGTTTCAGGTTTTTAAATGGATCCTGCTTTGCAAAATCTTCAATTGAAACTCCGCCTGATTTTACTCTCTTTATTGTATCATCTACCCAAAGCACATCAACTGATTGCGTGTCAAAATACTCTGTATACGAAATGTAATATCTGCGCGCATTGTCTGCTAGTTTCCAAAAATTATAATCCAAATCTGGAACTGGAGGAGTAGCATAACTGTTTTTTAATTCAGCATTTAATGTGCTTGAAATATCAAAAAGCACAGTACCATCAGCATTAGGTTCATCCTTTAAACTGGCTATTTTTTCAAACTTGCCTGAGTTATAAACCGTTTCAAAGTAAACATCAACCAATACACGGTAGTTTTTTCTTTTTGACTTTTGCAATGTCTCAGCTGCTACAGTTCCGTCAACATGATCTGTTGGCACACCAGTGTTGTAGTTTATTTCAGAATAATTATAAGGTGCTGCACTTGCTTTGGCAATTTTTGCTGTAAAGGTTATGGTTGCATCACCATCATAGCTCAGGTCAAAGTGAGATAACAGCAGTGTGTTTGCAAGTAAACGGTAATAAACAGAGCTTACATAAGCTGCTAATGCACCGGGGTGTGTATCATCCGTATAATACCATCCTTCAGGATCTGTTGCTGTGCGTGCACTAAATTGAAAGAAAATGGGCAGACCTGAAACCGGATCGTTAATTTGAAACCTGAAGCCATCACCCTGTCGTGCTTTGCTGTTAAATAGCAATGTGAGTGTTGGAAAAACATCATCATCCGCATAAACATTGTTGCACATCATTTTATAAATGACTTGGTTGCGACTTAATGCAATGTCATAAGGTTCGTTTATAATTGTTATACTCATAAATAAGGGGTTACGCTTTCGTCCGTGTCTTTATCTGCCCAATCATCTTTATTAACGCAGGGGTTATATTTGCTGGCAAATTTGAAAACCACTTGCAAACCAACTTGATTGTTGCCCATTACCCAGCGCAACGGCAAAATGTTTTGAATGTTAATTTGATCTTGAGATCCGTACCAAAAACTATTTTCGTCCTTGGTTTCTTTTAGGCTGTCCAAGCGTATTCGATTGATGATTTTAGTTACGGCTTTTTCACAAAGATCCAGCACTTCTTTTTCCTTTTCAATATCACCTTCAGGAGACGTGCCTAAAACAAAAAACATTCCTTCACCTTCTTTAACAAACGTTTCGTTATTGTCTGCAGGTTTCCAAATGTAGTTGGATAGCACAAAGAATAATCCGTCTGCATCAATGCTTGATCTTTGCCCCGCCAATACATCTTCTAAATTAATGCTGAAAAACGCTTTTTTATTATCCTCCGGAACATGATCAAAATCGATACATTGTACAATTAAGTTTTCAAAATAATCAATGTAATTGCTGTAGGTTTTCATAATTCAAAAATCAATATTTATAAGTGCGAAATAAAGGACGCCTAACTTCTTATATCCGCCAACTCCTGTTGTACAGTGGTTATTTCGTCCACCTCTGTTCTTTCAATTGTAGCGGTTAAGTTGGACAGCTTGCTGTTCATACCGCTAAGCGTTATTGAAATTTGATTAAAGGTTTTAATCATTGCCATCATTGTTTGGTCATCAGTTACAGTAGCATTTGCTACTGCAGCACTCCCTCCTGAAAAACCACCCTCTGCCATTTGGTTAGTTCTAATAGCCTCAATTAACCCTACATAATTTGCAACGCTTGGATTGCTCAATAAATGATTTGGCACATAATACTCTGGTCCACGCTCGCTGGCTAAAACTAATGATGGGTTGCTAGGTAGCATTCCTCCTGCATGGTTACCCAAATAACGCGCATTGTATTGGCGCCCGTCTTTTGCTCCGGTTACCTGGTGCAAACCTCCTTCAAAAAACTGCGGAACGGGTTTTGATTTAATTAAGGCAATGTTGGCCCCTGCATTAATTGCCGCAAAAGCTGCTGCTGCAATACCAACTGGTGATGGAGGAGGCCCATACATAGCAAATGCTTTTGATGCTGCCATTATTCCATCAATTGTTGCTTGAATTACAGCTGCGTTTTGTTGCTTTTTAAATTCTTGCTCTTGCTTGGATCTTCTGTCATCATCATATTTCTTTTCAATTTTGCTCTTTTCAGCATTGTATTGTTTTTCGGTAATTAGTCCTGCGGCTTTTTCTTCATTCAATGCATCAATTGCTTTCTTTTGTTTAGCATCAATTTCCTGCAAATCTTTATTCAAAGCAATTTGTCTGAATTTGCCAATTACTTCTATTCCTTTTTTTACAGCGTTGCCAATGTCACTAATTTGCTGATTAATAGCGTCCGCACGTTCCTGTGCTGCTTCTTTGTTAATGTCGGTAATTTTTTGTTGGTGCTCCAATTCAAGCTCCTCTTTGCGGGTGTTAAGTTCTTCTTGGTTAATTTCCTCATTTACAAATTGCTCTAGCAATGCCTCAACCTTTTGCGCTTTTTCAAATTCAAGCTGTTCAATTAGTGCGGCGTTGTAGGCTGCGTTTGCAGCGTTTTGCGCTTCAAGATCAAATTCATCAATGTTTCTGGTAGCATTAGCTGCCAACTGTACTTTTAAGTCATAATAAGCACGTTGTGCGCTAATATGCATTGCAACAATATTATCTTGCTTTTCCGTTTCTTGATCAATCTCTATTTTGTTGTACTTGTCTTGAATGGCTTTTTTTGCTTGCTCAGTTTCAGTTGTTTTTAATAGGCGCAATGCCTTTAATTGTTCCTGGGCCTTTTGCGCAACAGCTCCCTCACCAGCGGCTAATTTTTCTGCAGCAGCAATTTGTTTACCATATTTTTTTTCCAGGTCTATTTCAAGCTGTGCCAATTCTTTGCCCTGTTCAGTGTTTTCAGCATCCACCTTTGCTTTATTTGCTGCCTCCTTCTCAAAATTGGCGGTAGCTTCAATTACTTTCTGTAATTCTTTTTGCAGATCATCTAAGTTTTTTTGCCGCGCTGCAGCCGCCTTTTTAGCTGCTGCTTTTCGAAGTCGCTCCTGTTCTGCCAATTCCTCTGCAGTTAATCCTGTTATTTCTTCCTCAGTTTCTGTAACTGCGTCTAGTTGATCTTCTAACAAAGCATCAATTTGGTCCATTCTAACTTGCCCAGATTTTTCAAGTAGTTTTTTTCCCGCATCAATTTGTGCTTGTATGACCAGTTTTTCGTTTTCGGATGATGCGTTTTCTAATTGTTTGTTAAATATTGCTAACTGATTTTGCGCGTCAATTATCATTTGAGTGTTTGTATCAAAATCAACTCCATAATTCAAATCTAGTCCGTTTACAGTTTCTTCAACATTTTTAAATGTTTCTGTAAATGTTTCTAAATAAAACTGCTCTTGTTCTAATTCGGCTCCTAATTCATTTACTCTTAATGCCTCACCAAAGCTTAATTCTCCTTCGGTTTGGAGTTTTATTTTTAGCTTACTTAATTCCATGTTTTTTTCAACAATTGCGTTAAGTATGCGTTCTTGCTCTGCAACTTTAGCCGTTTCAATTGCTTGTGAAACGAGGTTTTCGGTGATTGTTTTTTGTAAAACACTCAACTCTTCATATGATGCTGTTTGAAAATCAATTTCATTTGTTAACTCAGGATATTCTTCTTTAAGCTTTTCAACCATTTGATGATTTTGCTCGTGTAATTTTATTGCTTCCTCCTCTGTAAGGTTTGCGTTATTTAATAGTAAATTATTTTGCGCAATTGCTGTGGTGAAAATATCTACTTCCCTAGCTTCAGTTTTTATGTCATCAATAATTTTGCTGTTAAGTTCGTTCAATCTTAATTTTAATCTGTATAGTTTTCCCAATGCCGAATTTGCTCCGTTTATAGCAATTCCCCAACGTAACCAGACATTTTCAATTTTTAATTTATCCGTTTCTTTATAAGCTGAAATTAAATCCGAAAACCAATTGACTACAGAAGTTAATGCTTGCACAAACGGACGTAAAATTGCAGTGCTTCCGGCAATTGACAGGTTTAAGCCTTCCCATGCAGACGCTAGTGACTTTAAATCACCATCATAGTTGTCTGTATTGATTGCCGCCTGTTCATAAGCGGTATTAGTTCCTGTTACGGCTTTTGTATAATCATTAACAGTATCAACATTGTTGAGGAGAATAGAACCTACAACTTGATTTTCAATTCCAAAAACTTTTGTTAATGCTGTTGCGTCTCCAGCAATTTTAGACATTTCGGTTAACCTGTCTTGAAAAGGCACTGTTTTATCTGCTACCAATTCAATATCAACACCATATTTCTCTAATTGCTCTAATGCCATTGGAGGTAATGCCTCAACTGTTTGCATTTTTAGCATAAAGTTCCTGAGCTTAGTGCCTGCCTCAGCTCCTTTAATGTTTTTTTCTGCCAACGTTTCTGTTAGCCCAACGGTTTCCTCCAGAGACACATTATAGCCTGCTGCAACAGTTCCTGCTTTATCAATTGTATCTGAAATGTTTTGAATGTTTGCAGCTCCGTTTAATGACCCGGCAGCTAAAGTGTTGGAGGTGTCAGCTGCATATTCATTTGCCAAACCGTATTGGTTCATAATACCAACCAATGCTTGTGCAGATGGGCCTAATTGATCGCCTGAAGCTTCAGCCAATGTTACCGCCTCTTTTGTTACATCAATTAAAGCATCACGATTTTTCAATAGTTCTGGTCGTGCAGATCCTATCAGTTTAAATCCGTCCACGGCTTGAATGGCTGAAAGTGTAGTGGTACGCCCAATTTCAATAGCTTCTTGTTTGTATACTTTTAAATCCTCTTTGCTGGCATTGGTTAATGACCGTAATGATGAAAGTGCTTTTTCTAGTTGTTTATTGGTGTTGATCCAATTTTTAAAGGCGCCTACAACGCCCATTACTAAACCAACCACGCCTAATGGGCCTAAAAACAAACTTTTTAGTTGACCAACTCCTTTTTTAATAGAGCCAAATGCACCACCAATTCCTTTTATTTTTTTACGGTGCTCCTCCAGTTGGGCATTGGTTCCGCGTAGTTCCTCCAGTTTCTTTTTATAGGCTTCTGTACCTGGAGTGAGTTTGTTAATTTCATTTTTTAGTTTACGAGAAGATTTGTAAAGCTCGCCTATAGTTTGTCCGGCTTGTTTGCCATTAAGGAAAATATCTATTCTTTTTTGTACAGCCATGTTTACTTGCTTTTAAAGTCAATGTTTTTTATGGCTACCTCTGCGTAATGCTCAGCAAGGTCAGTTGCAAGTCCTTCCATTAATGGATTAATTGCGTTTGCCTGCCAGTTTAAAGCTGGTAGATCTACACCTTTTCCAAATGCATTTATTGCTCCTGAATGATGAAAGAAACCGTAATACAAATACCTGAAGGTGACTGCCTCAATGTCTCCGTATCGTTTTCTTACTTTGCCTGAAATGCTGTTGATTAATTTGCCTCTATCCTCTAAACCTAATTTTGCCAACTCTAAGGCAATGTTTGATTTTGCTTTTTCAGTCCATCTTAAAACAATATCCTCTTGTTTAGATACTTGTGTTTGGAAATACGGATACTCTTGTGAAGGCTTTGCCATACTCCAAATTTCAGCTATGAATGCCGTTAGATAAAGGACACAGCCAAAGGTGAGGGCAAAAAAAAAGGACCACCAAACGGTGGTCCTTCATTAGGGGTATAAATTAAACTTAAGTCAGTTTTTAGTAATTTTTACATTTTGCTCACGCAGATGTGCGTGAGCAAAATCACTGTTTTTTATTTATTCTTTTTTTTGCTAATAGCTTAAAGCAAGTCTCTTTATATTTTGCTAACTCCTCGCTGTTACAATCCATTGAGAATAACCAGCCATACACATATCGTTCTTCAATACAAAGCATATTGGTTAAGGTTTCTTTGTCTTGTTTTTTTACGAATATTGGTTGCTCTTTTACCATGGTGGAAAGAAATGCGTCACTCTTAATTCGGTTAAGCTCTTCACTAAAGTTAATGTTTAGCGTTTCGCAAATTGGCTTAATGGCTATCCAATATGACCCTCCCTTTTCAAGCATCACTATATTAGTTCCATTGAATTGTAAAAAATTCTTGTGTTTATTCATTTTGATCATTCTATTGGTTTTATCCCCTCATATCTGAGGGGATAAATGATTTTTTAATATTTGAATTACCATCATATTGGTAGTGGTTAAGTTTCAGAAATTGACTAATATTTCAGTTAATTCAATAGTTTAGGGCTTTCATTTTTATTATTAAAAAGTTTTAATTGTTGTTTAATCGCTCTGGTTTTTTCATTCTTGCTGTCTTTAACCAATTTTTCCTGTTCGAAATATTGCGCAACAATTTCTGGTGTTGGATTGGTCAGCATTTCTTGCTTTAAGCTTTCCATTTGTATTTTGGCAGTTTCTTGAGCGGCATGTGCCTCCCAATGTTTTTTGTAGTGCCCAAAAATGATTTCATCTATGGTTTCAAAAATCCACACTCTAAATTTTACGTCAAGCCATGCGGCAAAATCCAATGCAAGCCTTCTGTCAAAATAAATTCCTTTATGCCCTCGATTTTCGATAATTTTAACATCTGAACGCCTGCCATTTGGCAGGCGTTCAGATTCTAAATCTGTTTTGTTGATCATCAATTCTAATTCTTCAATAAATTCTTTAGTTGATTTTGATTTTAAATAGTATTCTGTTTTTTTACCAAAAACCTTTGCCATTTCAGTTGCATTAATCATCACGTTTTTATTTGATGGATTAATTAAGAAGTGGATTTCGTTTTCTTGATATATGAATTCTAATGCTTTCATTTTTGTTGTTGTTTGATTATTACTAAGCCTCTATTTATTTTAGACACCAGGGCAAATAGTGTTTGATGAATTGTTGCGCCTGTAGACCCAAACGAACGCCCATTGCATTTGCAACTGGCAGAAACTTTATTCTTTTTAAAATAAAGTTTGAGTGATTGGACATTTTCTAGTCCTAATTGATTTGTGATTTGCTCCAAGTTTGGAGCCAAAGTAACATCAGTGCACATTGTGCCTGTTGCTACAAATTGTTTTTCTTTTGACATAATCGAAAAAATATTTGTACGCGGAGCCACCCACCTTAGGGTTGTCAAAACAGTTTAAAACTGGATTTACAAGCCTTTCGGATTTTGCTACCCTTAGCAGGCAACTCCTTATCGTTAAAAAATAATAGTATAAGATTTCTCTTAAACTGTTTTGACGAAACAAACATACAAATAAAATTCAACTATGGTTTCATTTCCCATTCGTTCACCTCCAAAAGTCTTTCAAGCTGCGCCATTAAATCTGGCCCAACATTGCGGTTTTTTCTGAATTCGCTTTTAGATGCGTTTAATAGATCCTGGAATGTTTCTTCAGCTGGAGCATCTACCAAAAAAGATTTAAGTCTTTCTTTAAGCGTGGTTGAAAGCCCGGTGTCTGCAATTTTTTGGGTTGGCATAAAAACCATATAATCATTAGGGTAGCCAAAAGTGTTGGCTTGCTTAATCACTTCAATTGCCTTTAAATAAGCACGGTGTGTAATTGGGTTCGTAAGTTCTCCACTCTCTGTTTTGTGGATGTAGGGCATTACTTTCATAGTTTTGTTTTTTATAAAATTAGTGTGTTAACTGATTGATTGCTAATTATTATTCACCTAAATAAATGGTTCCTGTCGCGTTGATAATTTCGCACGGCCGTTTTTGTACATGCGTTAACCGTTAAAAAATTATGCAGGCTTACCATTTATTTGAGCAAAGCACAATGCTGGATGAGGCATTGTGTTGAATTATTGTTTTTGGTTGTTTATCATGGCAGATCAGCCACGATATTTTATTTTTAATTCAATTAAGCCCTTTTGATAGCAAATGCTTATTAAATGAGGTAAGTTCTTTGCTTGCATTCTCATTCTCATATCAATTGCATGTCGTTCTACTGTTCGTGGGCTAATACATAGTTCTAAACCAATTTCATTGCTTTTTTTGCCTTCAGCAATTAATTTTAAAACCTGCATTTGGCGCTCTGTTAATGGGCCTTTCTTATTAATCATATACATTATCTTCCTCCCATTTTTTAGCGAAAGTTTTGACATGTTTTTTTATATTCTCAAAAACATCATCATCCTCTATGATTGAATTAAAACTTTCAGAAATTTCTCCATCTGATTCTGTCATTGCATAAGAAGGCCAGCTTTTATCTAGTTCTTCTATTTTTAAATAGGCTAAACAATCCTTGCCAAAAAAGGTAAAAGACAATTCAACAGTTATTAGTTTGTTCCCTTCAAAGAAGTTTTCTTCAATAAAGTTGAGAGTTAGATTTTCGGTTAATTCCGCGTTTAAGTTCATTTTACTTTGATTTTTGATTATTAAAATAGTTGTGCCAGGTGTAAATAGTTTCTGTTGGTTCTTCAACAACTGGCGGTGTTATTTCTTGAGTGGCATTTAACTGCAAAGTGAATTGCTTGCGCGGCATTGGTCTATAGATTAAAGCCAACTTTGGTTGTGGAGCAATTGTGCTAAGCAAAAAAAACGCTACTATAGAAATGGATCTCATGATGTTTTACCTACATAAAACTCTACCAATTCGCTTTTTTCCAATACGCGGAAAATTTGCTGCAGCTCGTGCAAAAATTCAAATGTGTGGAAAAAGTGAATGGTGGCCGTGTCATCATGATCAATGCATAGGCTGTATTTACCACAATTGGTTCTAATTCTAAAATCAGACTTGAGGTGCGCATAGTAATTGTCCGTATTACTTGTCACTTGTTTGTACTGGAACTGCGTTAGCACATCATGATTTAGCTTGATTGGTTTGTGATTTTTTTTAAAATCTTCTGGTTTATTCTCCAGGTATTTTAAATCCTCTAAATCAACAGTAGTATCTGCCCAAACTCCTGAGCTTAATTGGTAAAGCAGAATGTCACCAATTTGAGTGTTGTTTAATGTAAAGTTCATATTATTCAGGTTTATCAATTTTTGGAGTGTTGTCTACTTCTTTTATGAATGAAACATCAAGGTTATTAGCGCCAATTTCATCCAGCGTTTTTAAGTATTGCATTTCGGTTTTTGCGGTTTCTACAATTGCGCCTGATATGCTTACCATTGCTTTTGATACTTCTAAGTTTCGCTCTCGTTTTATTGGGTTTTTCATGTCCTCATCATCACCTAGTTTTTCAAGCTGAGCAAAAAGATGATTTCTGAGGTCTTCCATTTTATTTCGTGCCATTTTCTTGTACTTTTTTGATTTTACGATTTAGTTTATGTGTTAGCCTTATTAGCTCCTTAATGTCCTCTGGGTATCGGTGAATAGTGTTTCTTTCCATGTTTTGCTGAAAACTGATTAGCTCTAAGTTGTCCAGCTCGGCATTAAGTGTGTTTCCGTTTTTAAATATGATGCAGCTGCTTTCAGGTATTTCGCCGTTTTTTTTGATCCAATTATAGCGGTGTAGTGGCTCCCAAACTCCTTGACTAACTCTTATAAATTGATATTTAATGCCGCGCTTGTCTGCTCTGATAGTAATTTCACCATCTGATTTTGTGTTGTGCGGAATGTTCCCTTTTTTGAATCTAAAAGGTTTGCTTGCTTCAATCGCCTCTGCACTCATATAGTCCGTTTGTTTTAACCCAGCATTAAATGAAACTTGCCCTTCTTTAAATTGCCCTTTTAGTTTGTTTGCCTCAACAGTTTCAGGCGGAATAACAAGGCTTAGCTTGTTTAGCCTGCCCATTATACCACAATAGCTACGGTTAATTTTTTTTGCCATTGCTTTAACTGGCATGGTTAAATAATTGGCGGTAATAAATGCATCATCCTCTGCGGTGAAAGTTGTTTGGCCTTTTAATTTGGCAGCACGCATTGCTATGCTTTGCTCAGGTGTTGGAGCTAAGCCATGTTTCAGCAAATATCTACGCACCACTGGTTTAGAAACACCAATAAGTTTTCCAATATCTGCAGAGCTGATTTTCAATGCATTTTCTTCCATAATTTGAATTTGCTCTTTTGTAAAGTGAATTTTTGCCATAACTATTTGGTTTTAATCGAGTAATGCGCCTAATGATTCAAAACATTGATCTGTAGGCGGGTTTTTGCTGTTGCGGCTAAAGGTTTTCAGCAACTTTATATTATAGTTGCCAATTTCCCATTGGTGTTTTATTACTTGTTTTAAAAGGTTTTGATAGTCTTTAATTTTTGATGATGTATAATTCATGATGATTGTTTTGGGTTAATATTTTTCGTTTGTCCAGTGAATGATTTTACCGGTGAATGGCGTATTGAAATACTCAAAAAACTCATTAGCAGAAAGGAAACCATCATTAATGGCTAGGCGCCTAATTTGGTTAGGCATTAGTTTAATTCCGTCAACTTTTACAATTGGGTGTTCACCTTCTTCCAATACCTCTGGATAAATTATTTCAATGGCTTGCACTAATGTTACTGGCTTTATTGGTGCAAACTGATAGCGCTTTGGAGATCTGTTATAAATAACAAAATGAATTTTTACACCTGGTTGCCAGCGGTTGGCTTTATCTTCCCGTATGGTGTGTTTTTTGGCATAGCAGTTCCAATAAACCGATAGGTTTAGATCTGCACGCTCAATAACGGCCATTTGATATTTATCTGCGGAATCTTGAATCTCTAACGAATGCAAGATTTTTTCAGGGAAATAGGTGTTTTTTCCGTTGATTTGGGTTGAGAATGATAGTGTCATAATTTTGATTGATTTGTGATTGGTTTGCCTTTTTTAACTTGATTAATTAAGGCAGTAATTGTTTGTGAGATTGTTGGGCTAGTAGCCCCATAGGAATAGCCATTGCATTTGCAGCTGGCTGATACTTTATTCTTTTTAAAATAAAGTTTGAATGAGTGGACATTAGAAAGTCCTAATTGATTTGAGAGTTGCTCCAGATTTGAAGCCAAGGTAACACCAGGACATACCATGTCCTGTGCTACAAATTGTTTTTCTTCAAGCATTGTCGAAAAGTATTTGTATGCGGAGTTACCTTTAGGGTTGCTTGAAAGTTCTAGGAACTGACTGGCAAACCTTTCGGAGATGCTACCCATGGGTAACTCCTTATCGTTAAAAAAATGTTGTTTTAGATTTTCACTAAAACTTTCAAGCGATACAAACATACAAATATTTTTTTTAATGATTTAGTTATTGCTTAAATGGAAGAGAAATTTGAATCATTTCATTATCAATATTTTTAAGCTGCTTGTTTTGCTTCTTAATTGTCTTTTTTCGATCAATTAACTCTTGATAACGTGGATGACTGTGAATTTCGTTCTCAATTTCTTCTACAATCTTTTTCTCCTTTCTTCTGTTATCAAGCAAGGTTTTTCTTTTAGTGATTGTGCCATGGAAATGGTTGTAGATTAAGTCATAACAGGTTTGTTTGTATTTTAATAATTCTGGATCGTTGCCATTGAGTGTTAAAATCCATCCGTAAATGTATTTTTCTGGCAAGCAGGTCATTTTTCTACCTTGTTTTTTGCCTTTTTCACCTACCTGCATGGACATAGTGTCCAAGCAGCCCCCCAAAAAGGCATCTCTTTTTACTTTTTTTAGGTACCTGACCGCCGCTAGATTGAGTGCGTCCAAAATTGGTTTTAATGCAATCCAGTGTTCCCCTTCAACTGACAGGAAAATTATATTTTGCCCGTTGAATTGCAGAAATGTTTGATGTTCGTTCATTTGTTTATTATTTGATGATTAATTATTTACTACACTAGTTTCGCCAACTTTCTTGACGGTTTCAATTTTTGTTACTCTATCAATACCTGGTTTAAACTCTTTGCAAAAGCGGTGAAACTTTAAAAATTTAAGTCTGGTGGCAAAGTCATTGCCTTTGGTGGTTATTCTTGAATCAAATACACGTGTTGTTGTTTTTCTATTTCGTGTAAATTCAATAGTGACATGCACCAGGTATATGTTTAGCTTTTCCATGGTTTAAAATGGCAACTTCTCATCCTTTTTTTCAGATATAGGCTCTTTTGCAAATGGACCAGTTTCTTTAGGTTTTGATTTGTGTTTGCTCGCTGGGTGTATTTCTAGGTTAATACCCAGCATTTCATAGTCAAAAACATAAGCACTTGTTTTTGCGCCCTCAAACTGGGTAGCTGGGCATAAACCAACAAATGCCTTATTGCTGCTCATGTATGATTTAATTGATGTTTCTGCCACCCCGTTTTCGCCATGTTGTTTTCTATGCGCCTCCATGTATAGTGGGTGTATTCTTGAAAAACGCACAAACAATAGTTTTTTTGGTTGTTTGAAATTTTTAATTTCTGTACTGCGGTCAACCTTTAAATTGATAGAATTAACTTGTTGTATTTTAAAATCCTCACCTATTCTAATTTTATACTCCATTAGCAAGAACTCCATGATTTTCCAGAAAGATCGTAGTGCGTCAGAATCAGAAATTTGAGCAGATTGTTTAATGATCATTTTTATTGCCTGGCTTTCTAGCTCTGTATAGGTGAAAGGAAACGTAATTTTATCCTCCAAAATCTTTACACATGTAATAATCAGCACAAAATTTTGCCTAACACGCCCATCAAACTCGACACCTTTTAGCTCTTTATTTATGTCTGTTGTAACTTTTTCAGCAGCATCAATAAAATTGGATTCAAAATAATCCCGGTATTTTAAAACGTCAACAATTAAAGATGAAAGCCCTTCGTTTTCCCAGGCTTTTAATGTTGCACCTAGTTTTATTTCATCACTAGTTAAGTTTTCTGATTTTCTGTCAAACGTGCAAACAATAGAACGGGTGTAAAGTGAATTGTCATCACGTGTTGGGTAGTATTGCCCGGTAGTAATAACGCTTGAGTTAATTTTTACTGAAATTGTGCGGTTGTCATTGCCCTTGGTACCTTTTTCTCTTCCAAAACCATCAAAAGAGCCTTTCATAGCTTGGAAACGTTTTAAGTCTATTTCGTTGGTGTATTCGTCATACCAAGCAGTGGCGTTTCTGAATTGCGCCATTTTTGCATTAAAGGCTACATCTGTACCGGAGTTTAGGTTAAACCCTTGTTGGTTGCCATGAAATATGCTGTGAATGGACCGCGCAAAATAACTTTTACCAGTACCAACAGTGCCAAATCCAAATAGTAAAGGAAAAACTTTGTGTAGGTTATAAACTACATCTTTAAAAATTGTAGCAATAAAAAATGAAATGCCCATTTTGCCATTGTAACCATGCACCAGGTCAAATTGCTTAGCCCACCTTTCAAAAGAAACGGGCGCCTTTTTATAAATAAAATGCCGTTGGTTTTCATAGAGGTCATCATCTTCACGTACATTTTTATAGGCATCACTAAAAGCAGGCAAAAAATACTTGTGTTTATCAAATTCAATTATTCCGTTTACATCTACTTTTTTAAAAGTGTTGGTAGCAATGCCATCTGCAAAAGCATAAAAGCCCTGTTTTTGCCACCCAAAAGTTTTAATCTCCTCACATGTAGGAAATTTCTCCATGATTTTCATCACCACTTTTTTAAACTGAATTGGTGACCCGTAAAACAGGTAGTTACCCTCATCAATAACTGCCTCCTGAAAGTTTTGGAAACTGACAAATGCTTTTGAACTTATATCAATGATTCTGCCTGCCTTGCCTTTGTTTTTAATTTTAATCAGGCGTTTGTTATCTGATTTTGAATAGATGTGAAAAAGAGGAGTGATAACAAAATTGGAAACCTGCTCAAAATAGACCATTTGGCTGTTGGTTTTTGGAAAGTGATAACCAGTTAAATTTGATTTTTCTTTTATAACTTCTACAAAGTTGTAGTTGTCATAATCCTCCTTGTTGGCACCTTTTGGCAGTTTTAATTTAGGCCCATCATTTTCTTCAAGTGCCTTTGTTCTAGTTAAAATTTCAGTTTTTACACCTTTTTCAATCTCTGTTTTAGAAACACCATATTTGGTGCATATACTTTTAATATATAATGTTCTTAGCCGGGCATCAGGTATGCTTGAAATTAATTTTTCTGTTAACGCTTGCGCCTTTGACTGTTTTATTATGCTGGATGAAGTGTCTTCGAAATTTAAAGCAGTTAACCATTCAACACCGTCTTGTGTAAGCGAATCAAAATATTCCTGAATCCCTCCAATTTCTTCAATCTGTTTTTGGATTTCTTTATTTCTGAAAATTGAATCCGGATCTTCACCTTCAGGTAAAAAGCAAACCTCTACTTTAAAATCTAACGGCAATAATAATTCAACCGCTTTACGCGCTGCTTTTATGCCTGGAGCATCTGCATCAAATATTAAACGAACAGCGTCACACCACCGTTTTAATAATTTGGCTTGATCTTCAGTAAGCGCAGTGCCACAAGGTGAAACCGTGTTTGGCATTTGGTTAAAATGCATTGCTGCCACATCATAATAACCCTCAACTAAATTGGCTTTTTTTACCAGCCTAATTTCTTCTTTAGCTAAGTGTATGCCATATAGCGCCTCAGACTTATTGTAAAGCTTAGTTTCTTTGGTGTTTATATATTTTATTTTGTCACCATCCATTCCACGCCCACCAAAGCCAATAATCTTTTTTTGATGGTTATGAATTGGAAAAATGATTCTATTATTGAAAAAATCAAATGTGCCTTTATCTTTTTTGCTTGCCAACCCTGCATTAACAATAGCTTGTTCAGAAACGCCTTTACCAACAAGAAACTGAAGTAATGATTTGAATTGTTTATTGGCAAAGCCAACGCCAAAATGATCAATTTGCGTTTTAGTCAAGCGTTTTTCAACCTTTAATAAGCTTTCTTTGTTTGACTCTTCTTCAAAAAAGAATTCCCAGGCTAAATTGTTAATGTCAACTATATCGCTTTTTTCTGCAGCAATTTTTTGATTCTCCTTTGCCTTGTCGCTATCATCATATTCAATTTCAATATTGAATTGCCCGGCTATTTCTGTAATTACATCTGGAAAATGATCAATCCCTAAAAATTCACGTACAAATTTTATTCCTGAGTTACCTCCTTTGTGTGTTGAAAAACATTTCCAAACACCTTTTGCTGGAGATACTTTAAATGAGGGGGTTTTTTCATCAGTAAATGGACTTTTTGCCTCAAGAGTTGCGCCTTTTTTCGTTAAAGTGATATATTTTTCAATGACAGCTTCAACAGGAATATCATTTACTTTGTCTATGGTGGTTTGTCTGATCATTTATATAGATATGGTTATTGTTTGATGAATAATGACTATTGGCTATTTTTTTTGCCGCTTGTGGAAGTGTGGCAATTTGAGTGAAATGAAGCACTTCCATTCCGATTGTTCTAGCCACCTCAATTTCTTTACAAGCTATATCAGACATATGCCAATCACTAAGGCTTATTACTTTATCTGCAGTCAACATTTTAGAAATTCGTTTTTTGATATTACTGTCTTTCTCAACCTTACAATCCCCATTTGTTTTGAAGGTGCCAGAGTTGACAATTTTGTGATTGAGTTGTATGAGAAATTCAATATTTTGTTTGATGTCAGCTGTAATAACACCATTAATAATTCCGCTTAAATACACTTTCATAATAGAGCGTTTAGTTGTTCGATTTTGTGTTGCATGGCTTTGTTGCCAGGAATGAGATAGGTTATCTCCTCTTTTTTTCGGTTTAAAAATTTGCGCCAGCCTTCACTGTCCCATTTATGCCCATAAGCAGAAATTTGTAATTCAAGATCTTTAATGATTTTGGTACATTTGGCGAAATTCTTAAAACCTGTCTTGGATTTCATCAGGTATTTACGTGTTTTGATAATACCTTTAATGAATTCTCGCCTGGTCATGACGTTGCTATGTTAAGAGAGCTGAGTTTTTCCAATTGAGCGTCATACTCCCCCATAATTTCAAAAGCAACTTTTATTACTTCCCAATCCAAAGCATTGTTTTCTCCAGCCAGAATGTAGCGTACTTGGCGTGTAGAACATTTTATTCCTTTAGCCTTCAATTTTTGATAAAGAATTGTATTAAATTTTGGTGGAATCTGATTGATGTATTCCTTTTTTTTGTTCCATTCGGAATAAAAAGGAATTATCCCTTTTTCAAGTACTACAGGGTTTTTTTCTTTCATTTGTGCCACTCTGTTAATTGTGAGTGGACTAATAGAAATGTCGTGTTTACTGAACCTGTAGGCGATAATTAGCGCGAATCTAGTTGGTAAATCCTTAATCATTTCTTGTTTCCATTGATCATTTTTCATTTGTCTGATTGTTATTTACTATGCAATAATAGCAATAAAAAAAACAACAAAAGAACAAAAAGGAATAAAAAGGAATAATAATTGTATTAAAAAGAACATAAATGCAACATTAAAAGAACGCTCCCACATTTAATTTTGTCGTATGAACGAAACAAAAACCCACCGTGGCGCATATTTAAAGCGTTTAATTGATGACAGTGACCTTAAGGTTTACGAAATACTTGAAGCTGCTGAAATAAATAGAACAACTCTTTTTCGCTGGACCAATGATGAAAACTTGTCATTTGACCGGATGGCGAAAATTTGCAGAGTATTAAAGCATGATTTTTTAACAGACTTTCCTGAAGCTGAGAATGAAATTGGTGCAAAACTTAGAAATGAACTTAAAATGAGATTCAAAAAAGAATTGAGTTTAGAAACTAAATACACCGACTTACAAGAAAAATACACCAATTTACTTGAGAAATACTCAGCTCTACTACAAAACATAAATCAAAATAACGGAACTATAACGGCACCAAAAGCCGCAAATTCGGATGAAAACGATTAATTAACATACTGATTTACAGCGCGTAAAGAAATGTTATTTGTTGTGTTCAAATCCGATATTCTCCACAAAA
>CAKZON010000079.1 GCA_937136425.1 uncultured Crocinitomix sp. | reverse complement strand
ATGTGAGTTTAGATAATTCAAATATTCCCATTTCTCCGCCACCATCTAATAAAGCGTTGTTGCTGCTTCTAAATTGAATGTCACCATCCTCTTCAATTATTGTTGTAGTGTCTTTACTAATACTGTTTTTGTCAAGTTCTCCGCTGAAACAAGCATCAATTAACATTAATTTGTTTCTACATTCAAATTGTTCAAATAGCTCTTCAATATCATTAAACGCAAGGCCTTTTTCACTAGGGTTATTAAAATCCATATCGGCTGTTCCTAAATAGTAATCCAATTGTGCATCTAATATTCCGTGTCCGGCAAAATAGAGTACTACAACATCATTAATTTTTGCGTTTGTAAGAAAGGTCTTTAAGTCCGCTAAACTATTTTTTGTGAATTCTGAGTCTAAAATAGTTTTTTGATGAATGGTTTTAAATTGTTTATTGGCTTGCATTAATGCAGCAATATCCTGCGCATCCTTACTGGCGTATTTTAGATATTGGTTTTTGTCTTGATAATTACTAACTCCTATGCAAACCATGTATAATTCTGGTTTTTTAAATGTTTTTTCGCATGTTATTATCTGTTTTTTCAAAAGTGAGTTCACACCTTTGTCATTGGTGCAATAGAATTCTATTTGATTAATACCTGCTGCAAGAACAATTTTTTGTGTAGTAAAGTATAGTTTTTTCGAATCTTGAATTGGAATTCTGTTTTCCATTCCGTTTATGCGATAAGAAAATGACGAAAGGTAGTTCGTAGGATCGCTAAATTTTAAAGTAAAGTCAACAGTTTCGGCCGCTGTGCTGTATTCTCCATTGTACCCAACCTCTGTTTGCGGAAGATTCTCTGCAATTTCTAATTTGCTTGTTGTGATACCTAATTTCTCAAGTCTTTTATAATAGGCTTTTTCAAAATCTAAAATATCCTTTTCGTTAAAAAAAGGTAAGTTTTCCATAACCAAATTGGGGCGGTTATAAAAAACATCAAATTGCTCAAAAGAAAAAAGTTTGTTCTTATAAATAAATCCAATTTTGTTTAAAGTCTCTTTTGATGAGAAGTAATAATTATCTGCATTCCAATACGTAAATCCATATTGACCTGAAAGGTAAAGTGCTGCTAAGTAATTTCCTTTGTCATCCCAAAAACGTATACTTCCATCTCTAGAATAACTAACTACTAATTCTCCATTGTCTGAAAAACGCAACCCTGCTATTGGTGCTTCATGTTTTTGTGGATATTCAATCGTTTTTCCATATTTAGATTTTGAAAAATTAAGAGTGTCCGAATTGAGTTGATAAATTGTGCCATTTTTAGTGTAGGTTTCAATTTTTTCGGCGTATTGTTCTATTTGAAACGGAATTTCTCTTTTGAATCGTTTATCCACCACGAGGCGCAATGCAATATCTTCAACTTCTTTTTGCAGGTATAAGATGTTATTGTCTAAATCCCATGTAGATTTTATTTTGTTTGCAGAACGCAGTAAGTTTCTTTTTTGGTGGTGACGATTGGTTTTTAAAACCGTAAATTTGAGTTGATTGTCAACAATGGTGTCAATGGATAAAATGGAATAATTAACGCCTTGCATTTCCTCAAAAGCATCTAACTTTATGGAGTTACTTACAATTTTATTTTCTGCTAAATCAACCTGTCTAATAATTCCATCAGAATAACCGACAAATAAATGTGGTCCAAATAATTGTATGGCTGTAATGCTTGCAGATGCTCCTTTTAAAACTCGGTTAAGTTTATAATGTTCCGTTTCATAAAGACAAATGGTGCCTTTTTCATTTCCAATGGCAAGCCATTTATTGTCTGGACTATAATCTAATGCAGTAAGCGCTACACCGTTCAAACCAATTTTAGTAATTGTGCGTTGATTGCTAGCATCCATAATTACGGCAAAGCCATTGGTGCTAGCCGCAGCAATATGGCCTTTTGCAGCGTCCATGTCAGATACAAAATTGTGATTGTCTTTTAATGTAAAAGTGCTTTTCTTGAATGACGCAAGTTTTACATTTATTAAGCTACCGTCTATACTGGATAGCATTAAGCTGTTTGAGTTAGTATATTTCGCTTTATTGATATTGCCTGTTAAATAACGCTGAACCATGAAGGGGGCATCAAGCGAAATAGTAGTACAATAATTATCTGTTGGACCTGCAACAGCTATTTCATTGCTTTCTGCATCATATGCTATAGTTGAAAACATTTTTTTAGATGTGTAATCGAGTGTTTCTGTCTTTTTTGAATGGATAGAGTAGAACTGAATTGATCGTCCAACTAAGCAAAGTGTAGAATCATTAATAACTGTAAAATCTAGAATTTTATCGTTCGTTTGAATTTTTGGTGATATTTCTTTTAATGAAGGAAAAGACCAAAATTGTATCTCTGAGTTGTGACTTAAACTTATAATTGAAGAATCATTTAAAAAGTGAAAAGTCCGAATGCCAGATGAATTTGCAAGAATAGAATGATGTTGCAAGCCTAAAACAATATCCCAAACGATCAATTTACCATCATCACCACAGGTAATCATTTGTTGGTTGTTTTTATGAAAAATAAGTTGATTTATTTGGGCATAATGGCCCGTTTGAAAAACAGGTTTTACCGTTTCGTTTTGGGCACAAATTAGCGTGCTCAAACAACTAAATAATATGGCTAAAAATGAACGCAATTAAAGGTTTAATTTTCAAATCGTTAATAGACTTAAATTATGGTTGTTCAAAAGTAAGCATTAGTAGCGAAATTCTGCAGCAAATAGTAGAATCTAAATGCAGCATTTCACGCTAATAATTGTATTCAAAAAAATTAACAATAATTGAATTATAAATACTTTATAAAAACACATAATTTCTACTATATTTAAGGCTTTATGAATTTAATTAATCAAAATCCATTCAGGGTTGCAGGCATTTTAGCAAGTGCATCAGCTCGAGAGTTAGAGAAACAAAAGAGTAAGATTGTGCGTTTTGCTTCAGTTGGAAAAGAAATAGAATCTCCCTACGATTTTAATTTTCTTTCGCCAATAGCGAGAACTGAAGCTGAGTCTAATAAGGCATTTGCCTTAATTGAGCAAAACCATGGCAGAGTAAACCATGCCTTGTTTTGGTTCGCTGATAATGGCCCAATTGATGCTCCTGCATTAGAATATTTGACTGCAGGAGATGTAGCAAAAGCCAGAGAGATTTGGCAAAAAGTTACAGACAATAAACCCGTTTCTGAAAATAACTTTAGTTATTATAATAATCTGGGTACTTTATTGTTAAGTCAAAACGATACTGCCGATATGCAGGCCGGAACAGCACTTAAATTCGCCTTAATCAATTCTGTCGTATTTAAAAGTTTTATAGGCTTGGTTGCAGATGCCAATTATGCGGTTGACAGCCAAATGCAAATTGAACAAACGGTTGAACAGTTAATGAATGGTTTGGAAAATCATCCAAGCTTTGAAGGAACACAGTTCATGAATTTATTTGCAAACTGTCCAGATGAAATTAAACTGGCGGTTTCACGTAAATTTACGGAAGATCCTTTACACAATATTGACAACCGTATTGAGGCCGCTAAAAGCACAAGGAAAAAAGATCCGAAAGATGCATATGATGCTGGGATGGAGTTGTATAAATCAACACAAGCAGATGTATTGGCATTGCGCTCAACCTTGTCGTCTGAAGCAACACAGTTTAAGCTTGTAGCTGATAAACTCGCAAAAGAAATATTGCAATGCGGAATAGATTATTTTAAAGCTTTAAATGATTCAGGTAACCCTGCACCAAAGGCAATTGAAATAATTAAATTGGCGAAGGAAATTACGCGTAATGAACAAGTGCTTGATAGAATCAATGATAATATTGAAGCTATTGGAGAGTGGGGAGGTGGACAACCTACCGAAGAAGAAAGAGAGAAAGTTGAGGAGCATTATAACGTAATTACTGAGGCGATTGATGAAAATGTTACGGCGCATACCAATAATTTAGATCCCATTGTCAAGTTTGTTAAAACTTGTCGTCCTCGCTTGGCAAAAATTAAAGAAGAACTTGGTGCTGATAATGAATTCTATATTGCAATTTCATCTACCGTTACAAATATTACTCTAAACACTGTTATTGACATTGTTAATAGAGAGCAAGGAAAATTGAAATACAATCATTCGCATTTAAACTCACTTTCAGCAACGGTTACCCGTTCTGTCGGAATTTTAAATGCATTGGATAAAGTGGCAATGAATTCTCAAACAAAAGAACGTTTTAATGAGAATAAGCGAACTATTACTAGTATTAAATCGCAATTGAATACAGCTAAGAACAGAAAAGCAGGAAATGATGTGGGTAATGTTATTCGTATCATAATTGGAATTGCGGTATTCTTGATTTTTGCAGCAAGAAGTTGTCACTAATTCAAGATTTCTTAATAATTGACCCAACTAAATTTTTATTAAAATGAAAAAAATCATCATTGTATTATTAACTGCTCTATCGCCAATGCTAACTTATGCGCAAGAGGTAGTGGAAGAAGTGGTTGAAGAGACAAGCCAAACTTCAAGCTTTGTAGGTTTAGCTTTTATAATAATGGCAGTGGCCTTTATTTTTATGGCTGTTGTCTTTATGTTAATTAGATCAACAGATCGAAAAAACGAAATTTTAAATTCAAATATAGCACGCGTTAAATCAGAGTTAAGAATGAAGGGATATCACCCTGAAAATGCTTTAATTGATATTTTACACCGCGAATCATCATTATACACAGGGCCGCCTGAGCCAATTGTTATTACGCAAGATGCTGCTCCAACGCTTGATGAAACGTCTTCACTTACAAAAGATGAAGTAGACCATTCGTTAGTTTTAAAAATTGCAGATGAGCTGATTCGAATTCAAAAAAACTTAGGAAGTATGGATGAAGGTACTCGTGGTTTAAAGCAATTGAATGCCTCTGTTGGTAGAATTGCAAATAATTTTGCTGCAAACGGATATGAACTGGTAGAAATGCTAGGGAAACCATATAAAGAAGGGATGTTAGTTGTTGCTAATTTTGTTCCAAGCGAAGATTTGCCTGCGGGGCGCCAAATTATTACAAGAATAATAAAACCTCAAGTAAACTATAAAGGAGAAATGATTCAATCCGCTCAAATTGAAGTGAGCGTTGGAGAATAAATAAGGAATAGATATGTCAAGAGTAAAGATTGATTACGGTATAGATTTAGGTACAACAAATTCTGCAATTTGTAGAATGGAAAACGGAGATGCCGTTATTAAAAAATCAGATACCTTGAAGGATACAATGCCTTCTTGTGTATATGTCAATAAGAAAAAAGCAATTCAGGTTGGAGATAGCGCATATAATGCACTTAAGAGAGATAAATTAGGTGCCATGCGAAATTGGAAAGCAAATGATTCCAATTCGTATATTGAATTTAAGCGTACAATGGGAACAGATAAAAACTTTACCTGTACGCATTTAGAAAAAGAGTTTACTTCTGAAGAACTATCTGCTGAAGTGCTAAAATCGCTTAAAAAATATGTGAAGGATGAGAATGTAAATTCCATTATTATTACTGTTCCGGCCAAGTTTACTATTAACCAAAATGATGCAACAAGACGAGCAGGTGAATTAGCCGGGTTTAAACATGTTGAACTTTTGCAAGAGCCTATTGCAGCTTCAATGGCATATGGTATTGAGTCTAACAAAAAAGATGGATTTTGGTTTGTATTTGATTTTGGCGGAGGAACATTTGATGCGGCTTTGCTAAAAGTAGAGGAGGGAATCATGAAGGTAAAGGACACCGAAGGCGATAATTATTTAGGAGGAAAAAACCTTGATAATGCAATTGTTGATGATCTCATCATTCCTTATTTGAAAGAAAATTTTGCAATCGACTCTATTCTAAAAGATGATAATAAAAAGCAGATTCTTAAAAATGCAATGAAACAGTTTGGCGAAGAGGCCAAAATTAAACTCTCTTTTAATGATGAGTATAATATATTGACAGACTTAGGAGTGATTCCAGGAGAAGATGACAACGGGGAAGAGTTTGAATTGGATATTACAATTGATCAGGACGACATGAAGCGTGTTTTAGGTCCTGTATTTCAAAAAGCAATTGATATTACTTTAGAATTATTAAAGCGTAACAACCTAACTGGAGCTGATTTAGAGACGTTGATTTTGGTTGGTGGACCTACTTTTTCTCCTGTACTTAGAAAAATGTTGACAGAGCAAATTTGTGCTCCTGATACAAGTACAGATCCAATGACAGCAGTTGCTAAAGGTGCTTCTTTATATGCCTCTACTATTGATGTTTCAGAAGAGGTACGTGAAGAAAGCCGTGACAACACGAAAATCCAATTGTATTTTGGACATGAATCTTCTACTGTTGAGCCAGAGGAATTTGTGACAGTGAAAATGCTGAAGGATAAAATGGAAGGTAATATTCCAGACAGTGTTTTTGTTGAATTTACACGTGGAGATAAAGGATGGTCAAGCGGCCGAGTTGAGGTTCAGGAAAAAGGAGATATTATTGAAGTACAATTAGAAGAAGGAAAAACGAATACCTTTATCGCTGATGTGTTTGATGCCGAAGGAAACAAATTGGAATCTGAACCTTCTTCGTTTAATATCATTCAAGGATCAAAAATTGGTAGTGCAACATTACCGTATCATATCGGAATTGAGATTAAGCAAAAATCATCCGGAAAAATAGTTTTTGAAAAGGTGAGAGGGGTTGAAAAAAATCAAAGTTTACCTGCAATTGGAACATGGAATGGATTGAAAACACAAGGAAGAATTCGTCCAGGTGAAGAGGCTGATACGTTGAAGTTTCCTATTTATCAGGGAGAATCTGATGCGCAAGGAACACGTGCAATATATAATCAACACGTTTATGATGTAATGATTACAGGAGATGATTTACCATCACTTTTGCCTATGAATTCTGACGTTGATTTAACGATTAGTGTTGATAAATCACAAAAAATTAGCTTAAGTGCATATTTTCCCTATTTAGATTATACGCATGATATTGAAGTTCCTTCTCATCAAGTGCAGTCTATAGATGTTGAATGGTTAGCAAATGAGTTAAGAAAAGCACAAGGAAGCATTCAAGAAATTAAGGAAGATCCAAATATGGATTATTCTGATCGAGTTCGAAAAATTGAGGATGATATTAAAGTCTTAAATGCAGATTTTGAAAATAATAGAAACGACGTAGATAATAACCAACAGGTTTTAGCCAATTTAAAAAAGCTTCTAAAATCGTTAGATGATGTAAATAGCGTTGCAGAATGGCCTAGACTCGAAGAACGTTTAAATGAAGAATATTTACGTTTAGAACGTGCCAATGCCGAGTTGGGAGATGAGCGTACAACAAGAGTTGTAGTGGTGCTTAAAAAACAAATGGATGAGGTTATTGCTCGTAAAGATGTGAAGTTAGGTGCTTCTGTTTTGGAGGAAATTGAAAATGCCTATTTCCAAATTACTTTCTTGTTCCAATTAATTGGATTTATCAGAGAGCATAATGACAATTTTGGAAGATATCAATGGAAGGATGTAAGCCGTGCACGTCAATTACTCGCACAAGGTTTAGAAAAAGTTGCACACGACCCTTCAAAAGAAGAGCTGCATCCAATTGTAATGTCTCTTCTAGACCTATTGCCACCAGATCAACAACCAAGTGGAGATAGTTCTGTATTGGTTGGATAATAATAAATATGAGAACAGGTTTAACGCCATCTAAAAGCGTAAGAATCTAATTATAATAAGAATGAAAGGGACTTTAGAGAAAAATATGGTCATTGATGACCTATATACCGTCAAGTTTTTCTTAAAACAAGGAAGCTACGCCGAATCCTATCGCGTAAAAGATAGGGAAGGAGCTACGCGGTTTTTAAAACTATTCGATCACGCTAAGTTAAAAGCAAACCAATATACACCTGAAGGGAAAATTCGTGAAATTGAGCACTTAAAACAGCTCAATCATAGAAATTTGGTGGCTTATTTAGACAATGGAGGATTAACCATAGAAGATCAACATTATTCATGGGTAGTATTGGAGTTTATTAGTGGAGAGACATTGGCAGATCGTTTGAAACGAACAAGTGCAATTAATGTATATGAGGCAAAAGACCTTGTGAAAGGAGTGTTAAGTGGGCTTGAGTTTTTGCATTCATTACCAGTGCCAATTGTACACAATGAAATTACTAACTTAAACATCATGACGGATCTTTCGCGTGATGTGCCTGTACCAAAAATCATTGATTTTGGTTATTCCAGAAATCAAGATGGTGATTGTGAGGACTATTCGAGAGAAGATTTAAGTCAAATTTATTTGGCCCCTGAATGCTTAGAAGGTACCTATTCAACCCAATCAGATTTATATGCTTGTGGTGTACTATTGTATCATCTTATTTTTGGTATTCCGCCTTGGTCGTTAGAATTGTCTCGCTATAAAACGAATAAGGAAAAGTACGAAGAGGTTTTAACTGCCGAGCGAGCTAAGCCGCTCATGTTTGTTAGTAGTGATGCAAGTATTGATAAAAATACTTTGGGTATCATTATTAAAGCTTTAAAAACTGATCCTAACGAACGTTTTGCGGATGCTGCAGAAATGATTCAGGCAATAGAAGGAAACGTAGTTGTTGACTTTAAGCCAGAAGAAATGAAGCAAAAACAAGCTCCGAAAAGTGGAGGCGGATATGGCGGAGGTGCCAGCGGAGCAACAAGTAATGTTACTTCTGAGGTGCGCACAGGTGAAGGCTTTAAGGACATTGCAGGAATGAAAGATTTGAAAGAATTACTGCAAGTAGATGTTATTGATGCATTAAAAGAGCGCGAACGCTATGCAGAATTTGGATTAACAATTCCAAATGGAATGTTGTTATACGGACCTCCTGGTTGCGGTAAAACATTCTTTGCAGAAAAATTTGCAGAAGAGATTGGCTTTCGATTTTATCAAATCAAACCATCTGATTTGCAAAGCAAATATGTAAACGCTACACAAGAAAATATTGGTGCTTTATTTCAAGAAGCACGAGACAATGCTCCAAGTATTATTTTTATTGACGAGTTGGATGCTTTGGTGCCAGACCGAAATATGCCGAATATGAACCATATGAGTTCTTCGGCGGTAAACGAGTTTTTGGCGCAAATGAATAATTCAGGAGAATCTGAGGTATTTGTAATTGGAGCAACGAATAGACCAGAATCTATTGACACGGCAATATTAAGGGCTGGTAGGTTAGATAAGATTATTTATATTCCGCCACCAGATTTTGATGCACGTGCAGAAATGTTTGAATTAGTATTAAACAGTAGACCTTTAGAAGGAGAGTTGGATTATAAAAAGCTAGCAGAACTGACCGCTAATTTTGTTTCTAGTGATGTACGCTTTTTATGTGACGAGGCTTCGCGTAAAGCATTAAGAGGTAAAACAAAAATTTCTCAAAGCATAGTGGAAGAAACCATAAAGGCAAATAAACCTTCCATTACCATGACAGAAATAAACAACTATTTAAAGATTAAAGAAAAATTTGAAGGAGGTGGCAATAGCCAATCATCCATTGGATTTAGAAAAAAATAATTATGGAAAAAGAACAATTTGAAAAATTGCTCCTACGCACTGCTTTTTGTTTTATGGCCTGTGATGGTGACATTGATCCTAATGAGGTGAAACTGATTCGAGAAATGGCACATGAAACCCAACTCTTTGGAGATATTGATATAGATGTTGATTTAGATAAAATGTTGGGCGATATTAATGAAATAGGAGGGCAGTTCTTAATCAATTACTTTGCAGAGTTAAAAGAGGCTGATTTAACGGACGAGGAACAAATTAAATTGATTAAAGTATCGATTGATACTATTAATGCAGATAATAAGGTAGAGTATAGCGAAATTAAGTTCTTCAAAATTGTACGCGATAAATTAAGCGTAGATGATCATGACATTTTGGATGCAATGCCAGAAATTGAAGAATATTTAGAACAAGATATTATCAGCCCTTCCTACATTTCAAAACTAACAGCTGATTATTTAGGGTCATTTGCAACACCTACAATTGGTAGTTTAGATAATTTGGCTGAAGAAATTGAAAAGGCTAAGAATAAAAATTAGCGTAAAGTAGATAGAGATCGTTAAATTTTTTTCATTTTTTTTTAATTCGAAACCAGTTCTAAATCTGATGTTTAGAGAGAATCAAAAAAACTTATCAAAAAAAAAGTGAAAAAGGTATTGCGTAGATATAAAAAATACCTATCTTTGCGCTCGCCTAACAAAGGCACTACGGGGTGTAGCGTAGCCCGGTTATCGCGCGTCGTTTGGGACGACGAGGTCGCAGGTTCGAATCCTGCCACCCCGACAAAGGAGATGCTAGCATCTCCTTTATCAGTTGAAGTCACTACCGCTTCAT
>CAKZON010000078.1 GCA_937136425.1 uncultured Crocinitomix sp. | reverse complement strand
AATAAATACAAAAAAAGATGCAGGTAGCTGCTAGTACTCAAAACACCAAATTGTGAGTGTTTTTATATACACCTACTTGTGTGTGTGTGTAAATTGTTTACCTTATGAAGGCTGTCTGGAGTACAAATTGCCACCGCATCTGCAAACCTCTCTCTTTCAACAATACAGTGCCAGTCTGATTAAAAAGAAAAGAAAAGTAATTCAATACTTCAACATTAGAATAATAATAATACTAATTTTTTCATCTGTTGTTTTTTATTTGCAAAGCTAAAAAACATGTATCAATTAGTGAAGATTTACAGATGAATGATTGATTTTATTCGATAAAGAACTTATTTTTTGACAATACGCTCAATCATTTTACCATCTTCAGTAACCAACTCAATAAAGTAAGTTCCTGTTGCATTATGAGTTAAATCAAGTTTGAAGACGTTAGAAGTAGAGGTAATTGTTGGCATTACAATTCTACCACTTAGGTCATACACATTGATTTCGAAAGTTGCAGCATTATTTACAGAAATGGTAAATTCACCTTGAGAAGGGTTTGGATAAATTTCAACACCAAAATCATACTCTTGAATTGATAATTGAGAGTTTACAACAATGCTTTCTTCAACATGCACACATCCGTTGTCATCTGTAATTTCTACTTCGTAAGTACCAGCAACTAATCCACTCACATCTTGATCAGTACTAGTAAATCCTCCTGGGCCGTCCCAATCATATGTGAAGTCAGCTGTGCCACCAACCACTGTGATGTTAATAGACCCGTCACTACCTAAAATTTCGTCGTTAGTTGAATAAAGTGCATCCAATTCAGATGGTTCATCAATAGATACATAAACATTGTCTTCACATCCTGAATCATCTATTACAGTTACTGTATAATCTCCTGCAGACAATCCTGTAAACAAGCCAGAGGCAACTGGTCCGTCTCCAATATTGAAAGTATAAGGAGCATCACCACCAGAAACGGTAACTTCAACTTCACCAGAAGCATCACCGTAACAAAGCGCATCATTTGCTGTGCTAGAAATACTTCCTGTACAATCTTCACCGCCTGCGTCAATTCCATCTAAGGTAGTAGATGATCCACATCCATCTGGCGCTAAATAGGTACTTGCGCCAAGCCCCCATGAAACTCCAAGTCTTCCATAAAAATCATAAGCATCATTATCATCTGTTCCATCTCCGCCTCCGCAAGCAGCAGCACCTCCATATAATTGGCCAATAATTCTACCATTTTGATCAAACAATGGAGAACCTGACGAACCTGGTTCAGTAACTCCTTGGTCCCAATCATCAATCCACCAAACTTGCGCTCCACCTGTTGCGTCATGGTATGGATTGTTATCTTCTCTGCAAATTTTCTTTAAGTCACCACTTGGATGATGAATTCCTGTTGCTTCAGTTACCGTTTCTTCATCAGATTGATCCCAACCGGCATAATGTACTTCCCATTCTTCAGCTTCCTCTACAGTCATATTATCAATTTCTAAAAGAGCAAAGTCAGATCCTCCTGAACTTGCTAATACTGTAGCTCCATTTGCTGTTTGATCGTATGGAGAACCTGGATTAGTACTTCCTGCAACCGTGGCGCAAGATTCTGTCCCTTCTGGACTTTCCCAGTTAAATCTAAAAGACCAATTTGCTGTTGATCCGCCAAGGCAGTGATTTGCCGTTAAAAATAAAAAACGACCATCTTCACATGTGTTGTTTATTAATGCTCCGGTACAAATACCATTGCCACTAACTACAATCATAGCTACTGATCTAATTTGATCATCCCAACCTTCACCTAATGGGCAGTTAACATCAATATTACAGTTACCTGAATCGTTTACACCTTTTTCTAATTCTTTTTGAATTCGATCTAAACTTCTATAGCCATGAACAACACTAGAAATTGTAAAGCTACCTTCTCCATTTACTGCAGTCGGTTCGTAATATTCTACAATTATAGTCTCTCCATGAATCATTTCAGTTCCTAATTCACGCTCAACCCTGTTATTTTTTGATGTATAAGCTCCTATTTTATTACTGCGTTCAAAGTCATATAAAAACAATGTTGCGCCTTCTGGTAAATAGAAGTTTTCTAACAATAAATTAATGGTTTGAGCACCTGGACATTCAATTATTGTGCGCCAAACTCTGCCTTCTTCAACACTTATCCAGCTGCCTGAATTTTCAAGTGAAATATTGGTGTCATATTTATAGCCAAACCGCCATGGTTGGTCTTTACGAATATCATTAAGAGCATCTTCTGCGTCTACCAATTCTTGATCATAACCGCCCATTACAATAGCGTCTGGTAATGGTTCGTCATTTAGTTCTGCTGACCAACCGTAGCACTTTAAACTTGTTTCAGTTTGTGCTATTAATTGTGGTCCTAAGAAGATTAAAGCCAATAGGAAGTAAATTTTTTTCATGTTGTAAAATTTTTAAGGTGTACTAAAATTAACCGTTTTAATCAAATAATGCATTTTTTTTAACGGGGAATTTTTATGATCCGATTAATCCTAAATCTAATTTTTGCATGAATTTAGACGCGCTACCATAGGATTATTTAGAGTCATTGGCAGAATTTTTGATATCTTCGTAACGAAAACACTAAACTGTTAAAATGACAAAATATATTGCGATTTTATACATAGCTTTTATCGCTATACCATCATTAACTTTTGCTCAGGGAAATAATCATCCAACCCCGGCAGTACCATTAAACAATAAACAAATTTGGTCAGGCGTGTATAGTTCTGATTATGTTTATGCAGTGCGATCAATGAATGATGGAGAACATTTTTCGGCAAAAGAAGATCAAAAAATTGTAAAGTATAGTTATTCAGATTTTGAGAATGCGGTAGGAACCATTTATGACGGAGCTGCCCATTCATTAGAGTTTAGTGATTATTTCTTTAATGCAGATGAAACCAAAGTTTTATTGGCAACTGAAACTACTCCAATTTTTAGAAGAAGCTTCACAGCAAATTATTATGTGGTTGATTTGGCAACAAATAAAGCTACACCGCTTTATGATGGTGGCCCACAAATGTTGGCAGATTTTTCTCCAGATGGATCTAAAGTGGCATTTGTTTTTGAAAATAACATTTTCATCAAAAACTTGGAAGATAATTCAGTTTCTCAAATTACTTCAGATGGAAGACAGAACTTGGTTATTAATGGTTCTTCGGATTGGGTTTATGAAGAAGAGTTTTCTGTAACTAAAGCCTTTTATTGGTCTCCTTTAGGAACTAAAATTGCCTTTTTAAAATTTAATGAAAGTGAAGTGACTGATTTTACAATGGATTATTATAGAGGAGAAACTTATCCGAGTCCTTATACTTTTAAGTACCCGAAGGCGGGAGAAGATAATTCAAAATTAGGCCTTTATGTGCACACACTTGAAAGTGGTAAAACAGCTGAAGTTAATATCGGAAATTACGAGTATGTGCCTAGAATGAAGTGGACAAATGATGATAATAAATTGATTTTTTTGGTGATGAATAGACACCAAAATGAATTAAGTTATGTAATGTCAAATATTGATGCCAATGGCCTTGCTGAAGGTAAGGTATTCTATACAGATAAAAGTGATACTTATGTGCAAGTTGATGATAACTTAATCTTTTTAGAGGATGGGAAATCGTTTTTAAGAACAAGCGAAAAAAGCGGTTATAATCATATTTACAAGGTTGGTTTTGATGGAAGCGAAACTGCTGTAACCACAGGAGATTGGGATGTTATTAATTTAAAAGGTGTTGATACAAAAAAAGGCCTGGTTTATTACTCTTCTGCCGAGGAAGGAGCAATGAATAAAGCGCTTTATTCAATTCGATTAGATGGAAAAAAGAAAACAAAACTATCTTTAAGAAAAGGGTATAATGATGCTGAATTTAGCACTGGAATGAAGTATTATATGAATTACTATTCTAACGCTAATGAACCTTACCTAATTACAGTGCATGATGCTAAAGGTAAAGAACTAAGTGTACTAAAGGATAATGAATCATTAAAACTAAGTTTAGCGAAATTAGGTGTATCTAAAAAAGAGTTTATTACAATTAAAGGCGCCACGGAAGATTTAAACGCTTGGATTATTAAACCTAATAATTTTGACCCTGCTAAAAAATACCCTGTTTATTTTAATATTTACAATGGTCCAGGACATAATACCGTTACTGATTCATGGGGAGGAGATAACTTCATGTATCACCAGCTATTAGCAAAAAATGGATATATCGTTATTTCTGTTGATACAAGAGGAACAATGTATCGTGGAGCTAAATTTAAAAAGTCTACTTATTTGCAATTGGGTAAATTAGAAACTGAAGATATGATTGCCGTTGCAAAAAATGTTGGAGCATGGGATTTTGTTGATAAAGATAGAATAGGAGTAATGGGGTGGAGCTATGGAGGTTATATGGCTTCGTTATGTATGACTAAAGGAGCTGATGTATTTAAAATGGGAATTGCTGTTGCACCAGTAACTAATTGGAGGTGGTATGATAATATTTATACTGAACGATTCATGCGTACACCGCAAGAAAACCCTGATGGATATGACGATAACTCTCCAATAAACCATGTGGAGAAAATGAAAGGAAAGTATTTATTGGTGCACGGTTCTGGAGACGATAATGTACATGTACAAAATTCAATGGAAATGGTTGATGCGTTGGTTGAAAAGAATATTGATTTTGAAATGTTCATTTATACCAACAAAAATCACGGAATTTATGGCGGTGCTACGCGAGAACATTTATTTAATAAGTTATTGCGTTTTACAAAGGCAAATTTATAATTGATAGTTAGGATGAAGATGGGAAATATAAAATATGGACTTGTATTAGTAGGTTTCGCTGGTGTAATTTGGAGTTGCGGAAATGGAGCAGAGGTTGCAGAAGGACCTGCTCCAGTAGAAGAGCAAGAAGGAGGACAAGGAAATGGTTCAGCCTCATTTGAAACATTTGGAAGCGCAGAAGCTCCAGGAGGAAACAACAGAACTGAAGAACCTACAGAAGAAATAAAAGTTGAGGGAGATGTAGAGGCAATTGAGTGGTTAGATTTTGAAACTGCTATTGATCGAAACAAAGAAGAAAAGAAGTTTATTTTTATAGACATGTACACAGATTGGTGCACATGGTGTAAAAAAATGGATGGCTCTACTTTTAAAGATCCCTCAGTGATCAATTATATTGATCAAAATTTTTACGCCGTAAAACTAAATCCTGAAACAGAACTAGCGATTGCTTATAAAGAAGTACTGTATGAGCAAAAAGTATACGGACGTAAAAAAATGAACGAACTAGCAGTAAATTTGATGGGGAGTAAAATTAGTTTTCCTTCGTTTGTCATTTTAAATAAACGTGAAGTAAAACGCGGTGTAATAGTAGGTTACCAATCTAGTAATCAATTGCTATTAGCGTTAAAGCGATATGTCGATTAATTGAACTATTTCAGACCTTGATTTAATAAGAAATCGCGCACATAAGTGCTGTCTTTTGCGAAATAACTACCGATAGAATCAGCAACGCCCATATGCCACTCGGCCTTAATAAAAGTAGAATCCTTTAGTAGAATAGTGGAAAGTCCATCTTGTTTTCCATCAATCCAATTTGCTTTGATAATACTTCCATCTCTTGAATAATGTTCGCCATATCCATGTCGTTTATTTTCCTTCCATTCACCTTCATATTTTGTGCCGTCAGGCCACAGGAAGGTGCCTGTTCCATGACGTTTACCATCTAGTCGCTCGCCAGTATATCCTAGTGAATCGTTAAATTCAAAAATGTAAAAAGCAGGTTTGGGAGTTTGCTTAATTACTTTAAACTTTCCAGAATAAGTGTTAAGGAACGGCGAAAGGAATTTTGATGTTTGTGAATATCCTAGCTGATCTAATAACACGTGTGTCATTTTTCGTTCTTTTAATAACTCCATTTGTTTTTCATGGTCATCTTCATATAAAAATCCGCAAGATTTAATACCAGAACCGATATAGAATAAATTAGGTTTTCGGCATACAACTACGGATGAATCTGGTAGTTTTTTACACCAATCTGCTAGATCCATGAAATGTTGAAAATTAAGATTGTAATTTGAATTGGCTCTTTTATGCGTTTTTTTCAAACTAGGTGTTAGCATTAATACTCCAAATAATAGTAAGTAGGGTGTCCATTTTGGAGGGCTTTTTGTTTTGAAAACTTTAATGATACTCCAGTCAATTACAGCTGTTCCGCCATTTAAAACTAAATAAAGTAGGATAGGTGTAAGTGGCAAAATAAAACGAATTCCGTACCATATTTCTGGCCACAACAATAGTATGGTGAAGGAAAAAACTAAGATTGCACCAATTAGCACACGAATCCCATTGTTTTTTCGATATAATAATCCAATTATTATTAAAGCAATTAGGAACAGACCAGTCACCCAAAAACTTGCACTGGCACCATGATAAAGCCCTTCTTTATTGATGTATTGCACCTCAATTCCAGGAAAAATAGAATTGGGAATTTCTTTAGTGATGTATCGTTGTGTATTATTTCCAATTCGCGCCATTAAATCACTAAAATCTAGTGTGCCTTCTACTTTATAGTAGGGATTTTTACTTATTAGTGATTTTACATAGCCATTTCCGCCTAAGTTATGTGACCTAATTTGCCAAGGAATGAGTAACATAATTACCGCAAAAAATGTGACAAGCGCATAACTTATTTTTCGCTTCAGTAAAAAATAGCACAATACACCACCAAACAATGTAATACCAACTGTTCTAATGTAAATAACGGTGAGAATTACGAGGATTAAAGCTAATAATTTCCAGTTTTTATAAAAAGCTTTTGACAG
Organism: uncultured Crocinitomix sp.; assembly: GCA_937136425.1. Lineage (GTDB taxonomy): Bacteria > Bacteroidota > Bacteroidia > Flavobacteriales_D > Crocinitomicaceae > Crocinitomix. Next base: position 7,351 of record CAKZON010000078.1, on the reverse strand, counting down.
ATCTATGTATGTCAATAATAATATTCCAAGCACAAAAAAGAAGGCATAAGGAATCTCACTCATCATAATAGATCCATAGTATAAAAAATGCGCATTAAAGAGGAGAAATAAAGTTGTGACGATAGCCATTTGCTTTGATTGACTCATCTTTTTTATAGTGAAATAGGTTACTATAATTGTACCGAATAAAAAACAGCCATTTAATATTTTTAATCCAATCACTCCATATCCAAAAATCCACATATAAATACCCAATATGAACGGATAACCTGGGGGGAAATGATTTCCAGCCGGATTACCGGATAAATGTATATTGGTGTAACCTTCACCTAATGAAATTGCTTTCCCTAATGCAAAATAATCTGCATTATCTCCTCCTGTAAAAATTTTACTGTCGAAAGTGTAATTATACAAGATGATGAATAATGGTAGAAAAACAGATACTGTAATTAAAAATGCCTTTAGTTTTGGATATTCTTTTAAAAATTTAGTTTTGCCTTTATCAGTATCAGAAGGATTTACTTGCTTTTTTTTTCCGGTAGGTTTTTTAGATTTTGTCATATTTGCAATTGTACTTTCGCTAATTACAAATCCAATTTAGAAAGGTTGCTTTGTGCTGTTTCATCAAATGTATTTGAGTAATACCATTGATGAAAGGCATTAATAAGTGACTTTAATTCGTAGAGTATATTGGCCTTTATGAATTATCTTGAAAGAGTAGACAACTATTTACTTTCTATCTATGTATCTTTATATTTAGTAGAAAATATATTGATTGATTATTAACTTTTCTAATTATTTTAGACGCTCAAATACCAAAGTACATAGTTTGACTTTAGCAAAATATTCAAGAATTACGATCAATATCAATTTTGAATAAAATGAGATGATAATTATGTATAAAAATAAAATGCCATGATCAAGAAATTATCCATACTTATTCCTGCATATAACGAGGAAGCAACAATTCACTTAATTCTTGAAAAGGTGAAAGCCGTGCAATTGGTAAACGATATTTCAAAAGAAATAATTATCGTTAATGATTGTTCTGCTGATAATACGGTAGAAGCAGTTGAACGATTTAAAAATGCAAATCCAGAACTGGATATGAAACTTTTTTCACAAGAAAAAAATATGGGAAAAGGCGCTGCAATTAATCGTGCAATTCAAGAGTGTACAGGAGATTATCTTATTGTACAAGATGCCGATTTAGAGTATGATCCAGAAGAATATAATTTATTGCTAAAGCCTGTTTTTATTGATAATGCAGATGTAGTTTATGGTTCGAGATTTGTGGGGCAAAATCCACATAGAATTTTGTTTTATTGGCACTCAAAAGGGAATCGTTTTTTAACGAACTTTTCAAATATGATGACGAATTTGAATTTAACAGACATGGAAACCTGTTACAAACTCATTCGATCAAGCATTGCGAAAGACATTAAAATAAAGGAAAAGCGTTTTGGAATTGAACCAGAAATAACGGCAAAATTGGCACGGCGTAAACCAATCAGAATTTATGAAGTAGGCATTTCTTATTACGGAAGAACTTACGAAGAAGGTAAGAAAATTGGTTGGAAGGATGGTTTTAGAGCGCTTTGGTGTATTTTAAAGTATCGATTTGTGAAATAGTGCCGTGCGACGTCGTTTAAATTTGTAATTTACGGGTTTGTTATAACCCTTTTTGCAAAATAAATGATAAAGCTATTTTTTCAACAGCATAAGTATGCTATCTTCTTTGTATTCATTTATCTTTTAGTCAACATTTATTTTGGTTTGTCTAGCAACGTAACATGGGATGATGATTGTCCTGTTCGTTATTACAATACTATTGATGCACTAAATAATCCAGAAACCTTCATTTCAATTTGGAATAGGCCTCTATTTACGATCGCCTTTTACTTACCTCTGCAACTAGGCAAGTTTATGATACCTATAATGATGTGTCTCATTACGGCAGTGTCTAGCTTTTTTCTTTATTTGGCTTTAAGAAAACAAGAGATTAAAAATGCTTTTCTAATTATTCCGTTTCTGTGTTTTCAAGCCTATTTTTTTGGTATTAGCCGCAATGCAGAGTCTGAACCGCTTGCAGTAGCACTCATTTCATTTGGTTATTATTTAATGGTAGAGAAAAAGTGGTTTTGGTTTGCAATTATTGGTGGTTTGTTGCCTTTAGCGCGGTTAGAACTGTGCTTACTTTTCCCTTTTTGGGGATTAATATTGCTGCAAGCAAAAGCTTATAAACAAATTTTACTATTAATGCTACCATTTGTTTTGTGGAATATTGCAGGAGGTATAATAACAGGCGATTATTTTTATGTTTTTGAACGAACTGTTGGGCAAGAAAATGCTTCAAACCGATATGGACACACAACATTTGGTCATTATTTTCAACGTTTCATTTATGTTACAGGACCAATATTCTTTTTCTTGTTTTCGTTTGGCTTTTGGAAAATGATTACTTCTAATCAAAGAAAAAACTTCTTTGTCGCGTGGCAATTTGTAGTTGGATTCATGATTTATGTAATGTTTTCCTATAAATTAAATATGGGGAATTCTGCGGGGTTTATGAGGCACATTACGCCAGTGGCATCTTTAGGAGCTATAATTACTTTGTGGGGGTTCAATTATTGGTGGAGTTTAATTCAGAAGCCGGAGCCATTAAGTAACACAGTTAAAGAGGCAGAGGTTCAAGAGGAGCAAGAGGGTGAATCAAAACAGCTGAGTCGGAAAAAGCGAAAATTATTGATGGCTCAAAAGAAAAAAGAAGAGAAGAAATTAGAAGCAGAGCAAGCGAGATTAGCAAAAGAAAATCAAAAATTGAAACGTAAATCACAGTTGAGATATGTTACTTTAGGTGTGCTTTTAGGAGTTGTATGCTTATTAACCTATAACTATTTTACGCTTAAAATGGCTTTTCATCAAGACTTGCTTGAAGACACAACATACAGTGGAAACTTATATATTATATTGTTATTGACTGGGGTTACTGTTGTTTTACTTTTAATATCCTTAAGAAAAAAAATAAACGGTGCGTTTGTTGGGGGAATAATAGCCGTTTCAATGCTCGTGTTTACAGCGTATACTGAGCCGCCTAATGCTAATAACAGCCTTGAGCGTGGTTTGATGGAAGCTGTTTCAAATGATTTTCAGAATGAAGACCTTGAAGGACGGAAAAAATATGTCAATCATGTTTGGTTCTTTTGGGCTAATGATTTGGATAAGTATTCGGATGATTATGACGAGGTGACAATGAATAACCTTGATTCTGCAGAAATAGGGAGCATTTGTATTTGGGAAACGCATTATTCGCACCGCCTTGCAGGAGATGTACAGGAGAGTTATTTCAAAGAAAATGCTGAATGGGTACAACTTACTTACTACTTTGCAGACAGCACCCGCTTTAAGTGTAAAGTATATGAAAAAGTTGCAACCTCCAAAGTTGTTGATAATATTGTGTTTACAGATAAAAAAGGAGGTGTGGCCGCAATTAAAAACTATATTGACGTAACTAATCCAAGAGCAGAAAATTATGTCAGTTTAGGGAATTATTATTTCAACTCAATGTATAATTCTGACAGTGCCTTGTGGGCATATGACAAAGCATTAGAAATTGATTCGACTGAAATATATGCCATATTTGGTAAAGGGGTAGCTTATTTTAGGGAAAAGGAGTGGGAAAAAGCAGAGCATGAATTTACTAATTGTACACAAAAGTATCCTAAATGGATTGATGGCTGGATGAATCGTGGAATATCAGCAATGAACTTGAAAAAACATGAGGAAAGCATTTCTGTTTTTACAAAAGCAATTGAAATAGATGATAAAAGAGGAGATGCTTATATGAATAGAGCTCTAGCTTTTCTTGCATTAAACGATACTTCATCTGCAATTACGGATTTTTCAAATGTGATTCATGTAGATGGTAAAAACCTAAATGCCTATATCAATCGTGGAATCTTATTTTTCCATAAAAACTATTTGCCAGATGCCATAAAGGATTTTGAAATGGTGGTTAAATTAGATCCAAATCACTCAAATGGTTGGAGACTCCTAGGTGTGGCAAGGTTAAATTCTAAACAAATGGATGCTGCTAAGGAGGCACTTGAAAAAGCTAAAATGTTAAATGATCAATACGCCGCACAACTTTTGCAAACTTATTTTAGACAACCTGTAGCTCAAGAGTAAACTGAAGCACGCAAAAGGCAACACTAATAAATAAACGTTATTCATATAGTTGTTTATTACCAAATGCCTCACTGATATTTGTGCTCAATGATCAAGTAATCATACAATTTCGAACTTATTGCGATTTAACCGCATTGATCAAATAATTTTTTTAATTTCATCCCTTCTAAAATTATTTTATGAGTTTTTCCCTAAAAGATAAATTGCGCTATCGGTTTGAAAAGTATTTAAACAAAGGTGGTGCATCCATATTTATCAGCCTTTTTGTGGTTTTTATTGTGCTATTTGTACTTATTATAGGTGTGCGTTTGCTCATTATGCAATTTGCAGATGCTGGAGTTGATGAAACCTACACAGGAACTTCAGATGATATTTGGAGAACTTGGTTGCAAATGACAGATCCTGGTAATATGAATCAGGATAACAATATGAGCTTTTGGCTAAAAGTATCTACAATATTAGCCGGAGTAGTCGGGGTTATCATTTTGTCAATGCTAATTGCATTTATTACCACCTCATTAGAAAAAGTATTCTATAATTTTAGAAAAGGCCGTGGAAAAGTAATAGAAGAGGAGCATACCTTAATTTTAGGATGGAATGAACGTGTTGTTGATATTATTAGAGAACTTATAATTGCAAACGAAAGCGAAAAATCTGCCAGTGTCGTCATTCTGTCTAGCGAAGACAAAGAGGAAATGGATGACCTTATTCAAAAACGATTACCAGATACAAAAACAACAAGAATTGTAACCACTACAGGTGATTATGCAAATATTAATGAGCTAAAGCGTGTGAATATTCAAGCTGCAAAGTCAGTTATAATTTTAGCCAATTGTTCTGAAAGTGCTTTATTGGACGAGAAAGTTGACTCTGATGTACAGTCCGTAAAATCAATTATGGGTATAATCTCTGTTCAGGATGGTAAAAATGAACTACCAATTATTACAGAGATTTTTACAGAAGAAAAAAGACAATTACTAAGCTTTTTTGATGATGATAATATTATAGCCTTGGATAGTTGGGATATTATGGGGAAATTATTAGTGCAAACCTCATTAACAAGTGGACTTGAAATGGTTTATAATGAAATGTTATCCTTTGATGGTTGTGAGGTTTATTTTTATGAGGCAGAATGGAATGGCGTAAGCTTTGCAGAATTACCTTTTCATTTTAAAGATGGAATTCCTTTGGGGGTTTATAATGAAGATGATGGTGTTGTCTTGCGCCCAGGAGACAATTATAACCTGCAAGACAAAGATCAAATTATTATTTTGGCGGAGGATGATTCAACCATCCATTTTGAAACTGCCGCATTTACATCTGCCAATGAAATTGAATTGTCAGGTGAAAAATTAGAGCAAAAACAAAAAAAGGTGCTGATTTTAGGTTGGCATAGTGTGGCCGAAATATTTGTCCGTGAATCAGCCGATTATTTGTCAGAAGGAACGCAGTTTGATATTTTATTCAATGAGCCAAATGAATTGTTAACTTCAAAAATTAATGAACTAAAGTCATTATACACAGATTTTGAAATCAATTTAAAAAATTCAGACCCTCTGAAATTTGAGGCCTTGAAAGAAGTAGACCCGTTTAGTTATGATAATGTAATTATTCTTTCGCAAGAAATAGATGAGCAACGTCCTGATAAAATTGATTCAGACACTTTGATTATATTATTATGGTTAAGAAAAGTGAAAGAGTCAGTAGATAATCCGCATACAAAAATCATTACGCAGGTACTTAATTCTGAAAACCAAGAAATAATCACCCAAACAGATGTTGATGACTTTATAATTAGTAATAAACTAATTACAATGATTTTGGCACAGTTAAGTGAAGAGCCATTAATCAAGTTATTATATGATGATCTTTTCTCAGAAGATGGAAGTGAAATTTATGTTAAACCTGCAAACCTTTACTTTAAATCCTTTCCTCAAAAAGTGTCCTTTGCAGATTTAATAGGAATTGCCGGTAAAAGAGAAGAGGTTTGTTTAGGAATTAGAAAAGGAGATTTAAGAAAAGATGCCGATTCAAATTTTGGTGTAAAATTGAACCTTCCAAAAACGGATATGGTTGAGATTCATGAGAATGATTATTTAGTCGTGCTTTCAGAGGATGAACTGTAGCGAATAAAAAAGCCTTTTTTTATAAAAAAAGTGTTAGGTCTGTAAGTACAATGGAAAAAAAACGACTATCTTAGGCGGAATAATCAATCTTGAAAGAAAAATTACAATAAAAATGAGTGAAACAGCAAAAATAGAATTAGACGGAAAAGTTTTTGAATTACCAATAATTACAGGGTCTGAAAATGAAAAAGCATTAGATATTTCTAAGCTTAGAGGACAGTCAGGGTATATTACTTTGGATCGAGGATTTAAAAATACTGGTTCTTGTACAAGTGCGATCACTTTTTTGGATGGTGAAAAAGGGATTTTAAGATACCGTGGTTATCCAATTGAACAATTAGCAGAGAATGCTTCGTTCTTAGAGGTTACTTATTTGATTTTAAAAGGAGAACTTCCAACGGCTGCTCAATTGGCTGAATTTGAAGAGAAAATTGATAGCCATACATTGGTACACGAGGACATGAAACGTTTCTTTGAAGCGTATCCTGCAAAAGCTCACCCAATGGGGATTTTAGCATCTATGATTTGTTCAATGTCTACATTCTATCCAGAATCTCAAGATCCAAACAGATCAGAAGAAGCATTTGAATTATCAATTATTAGATTAATTGCTAAGTTGCCAACATTGGCTGCTATGGTATATAAAAACACCGTTCGTCATCCTTTCATGTATCCAAAAAATGATTTGGGATATGTTGAAAACTTCATGTACATGACTTATGGAATGCCAACTGAAGAGTATAAGCCGGATCCAGTAATTGCTGCAGCTTTAAAAAGTGCGCAGTATCAAAATAATTAACGGAGATAAACAAAGACCTCGGGTCAGTTCACCAATGGTGCAATGTAGTTTCTGGAATATATATAAATTAATCAGATTAGCGCAGGTCACATAGCATATGTAGCTGTCCTCTGTGAAAAGGCTTGTCATGCTTCACTCAGACAGACCCGGGTCCAGTTGTTTAAAAAAGTATCTTGAACAAAATAATCCTGATTTGGAAATCCCATAAATTTCCAGTTCCTCGAACCACAACGGAGAA
>CAKZON010000077.1 GCA_937136425.1 uncultured Crocinitomix sp. | reverse complement strand
TATCCAAAATAAATTTGATGAATTTAAATCCGTTAATGATTATTACGAAGACCCAGATGCTGAAGAATTAGTTTTAACTGCAGAAGAGAATGATGTGTTAAGTGAACTAATTAAGACGCTTAGAAATAAAATTACAAACGGATAAATTTAATTGATTTATGAAAAAGACATTAACACTTCTGGGATTATTCAGCTTTGCACTTTTATTTGCTCAAACAGCTTCAAATCTTACAGAGTTTAAAGAAAATATTGCTTCACAAAAAGCTGAAGCTAAGACACAATTAAAACCTTACCGTTTTGATGGTTCTAAGGTAACTTACTTCAATTTTAAAACTTACAAGCAAGTTAAAGAAGTTGAGATTTACCTATTCAACAACACCGATTATCGTTTTTCTTTTAACGGTAAGTCATTACCTAATGACATTACGGTAGAGATTTATGATAAGGATAAAACGCAAGGCGATAGAATTTTATTAAAAACATTAGATGGTTTACAAGGTAAAAATGTACTTGTTGAATCTTCTGAACTTAATGAAACTTATCGTGCTGCAAAGAATTCTAAAGGAAGACTAAAGCGCGTTTTCGTTGATTATATCATCACTCCTGTACCAGGAGCAATAAATAAAAAACCGACCATGAAAGAAAGAGGCGCAGTTGTCCTCGTGATGGGTTATAAGAACTAAAGAATAAATATTAATTAAATTTTAGAAACCCGAAGGAGAAATTCTTTGGGTTTTCTTTATTTTTGCACTGAATTACGCATTTTGCGCGATTCCTTGAAAGTAAAAGCAACAATGATAGCAGTAACATTACCCGACGGTAGTATTAGAGAATATGAGCAAGGTAGCTCGGCATTAGATGTAGCAAAAAGCATTAGCGAAGGACTCGCTAGAAATGTATTAGCTGCTGAAGCAAATGGTGAAGTAATAGATGCCACTCTTCCATTAAACGAAGATGTAAATCTAAAATTACTTACCTGGAATGACAAGGATGGTAAAAGTACCATGTGGCACTCTTCTGCTCACTTAATGGCTGAGGCTATTGAGGCACTATACCCTGGAACTAAATTAGCAATTGGCCCCTCTATTGAGAGCGGCTTTTATTACGATATTGACTTAGGTGGACACCATATTACTGATGCTGACTTACCTACAATAGAGAAAAAAATGATTGAACTAGCTCGTCAAAAAAACGGTTATGTTCGTCAAGAAATCTCTAAAGAGGATGCCATTACTTATTTTAAAGATAAGGATGATGAGTATAAATTAGAATTAATAGATGGTCTTGAAGATGGAACCATTACCTTCTATACTCAAGGAAACTTTACTGACTTATGTCGTGGACCACACATTCCACACACAGGGTTTATTAAAGCTATTAAATTGACTTCAATTGCTGGAGCATATTGGCGTGGAGATGAAAATCGTCAGCAATTAACGCGTATATACGGAATCACTTTTCCGAAAGCCAAGGAGCTAACGGAGTATTTGCAAATGATTGAAGAGGCAAAAAAACGTGATCACCGTAAACTAGGTAAGGAATTGGGCTTGTTTACTTTTTCTCAAAGAGTAGGACAAGGATTGCCTTTATGGTTACCGAAGGGAGCTGCTTTAAGAGAAAGATTAGAAAACTTTCTAAAAAAAGCGCAACGCCAAGCAGGCTACGAAGGGGTTATATCACCACATATCGGTCATAAAGATTTGTATGTAACTTCTGGCCACTACGCTAAATATGGTGAGGATTCTTTTAGACCGATTACTACACCGCATGAAGGTGAAGAGTTTTTGTTAAAACCAATGAACTGCCCACACCACTGCGAAATTTATAAAGCATCACCAAAATCTTACAAAGATTTACCAGTGCGTTATGCGGAGTTCGGTACCGTTTATCGTTATGAACAAAGTGGAGAATTACACGGACTAACTCGTGTACGTGGATTTACGCAAGATGATGCACACCTTTTCTGTACACCAGAACAAGTAAAAGAAGAATTTAAAAACGTAATTGATTTAGTACTTTATATCTTCAAAACATTAAAGTTTGAGAATTTTAGAGCACAGGTTTCATTACGTGACCCTGAAGATCCAGATAAATATATTGGATCTGACGAAAACTGGGAAAAAGCCGAACGAGCTATTATAGAAGCTACTGAAGAAAAAGGCCTCAGCACTGTTATTGAATACGGCGAAGCTGCTTTCTATGGTCCAAAATTAGACTTTATGGTGCGTGATGCTTTAAATAGAGAATGGCAATTGGGTACAATTCAGGTAGACTATAATTTACCTGAACGCTTTGAATTGGAATATACTGGAGCGGACAACGAGAAACACCGCCCGGTAATGATTCACCGTGCACCATTCGGATCTATGGAAAGATTTGTTGCTGTTTTGATTGAACATTGTGGAGGAAAATTTCCGCTTTGGTTAACTACTGAGCAAGTAGCGATTCTCCCAATCAGCGAAAAACACAACGATTACGCTAAAAAAGTTTTGAATTCTCTAAATAATTCCGATATTCGCGGATTCGTTGACGATAGAAACGAAAAAATAGGTAAAAAGATAAGGGACAATGAGTTAGATAAAATCCCTTTTATGCTTATTGTAGGAGCGGAAGAAGAAGCCAACAACACTGTTGCTGTTCGGAAACAAGGAGATGGAGATACTGGAACAATGTCGTTGGACGATTTTGTCACTTTCATTAATACTGAAATAGACAAAGAATTAAATTAATTATTAATAAAATTATTGGGAGGACAAAGCCATAGCAATTAAAAGAAGAAATAACAACCGTAGAAATTTTAGAAGGCGCGAAGAGCCATATAAAATTAATGAGAAAATCACAGCAAGAGAAGTACGTCTTGTAAGTGAAGATGGAGCAGAATTATTGTCAGTTCGTGATGCGCTTGCGAAAGCACAGGCTGCGGACTTAGACTTGGTGGAGATTTCACCCAATGCTAAACCTCCGGTTTGTAAGATAATTGACTATAAGAAGTTCTTATTTGAGCAGAAAAAGCGCTCAAAAGAATTGAAAGCGAAACAAACCAAAGTTGTCGTTAAAGAAATTCGTATGGGTCCTAATACTGAGGAACATGATTTTAACTTTAAATTAAACCATGCGAAAACGTTTTTAAAAGAAGGTGCAAAAGTGAAAGCTTATGTATTTTTTAAAGGGCGTACAATTGTCTTTAAGGATAGAGGTGAAATTTTGTTATTGAAATTTGCGCAGGAACTAGAAGAATATGGTTCTTTAGAGCAAATGCCGAAGTTAGAAGGAAAGAAGATGATCATGATGATCAATCCGAAGAAAAAATAATACAATAGATAGGAGTAACCATCCGAAACGTTAAGTTGAGGATGAAAAAAAAGAAGAAGATGCCTAAAATGAAAACAAAGGCTAGTGCTAAGAAACGTTTTAAAACGACTGGTACTGGAAAGATTAAAAGAAAGCACGCTTTCAAAAGTCACATTTTGACTAAAAAGTCAAAGAAAAGAAAAGCAAAATTGACAAAAGCTGGATTAGTCCACAAGTCAGATGTTGCAAGTATTAAAACACAATTATGTATCTAATTCACCTTGTGTGAATTGATGGTTAAATTATTTACCCGGTGTTTAGTCACTAAGAGCCCATTAAGTTGAGACACTAACCACCAAAAAAATTTAAAATTATGCCTAGAGCTAAGAACGCGGTAGCATCAAGAGCCCGCAGAAAATCAACAATGAAACTTGCCAAAGGATACTTTGGTAGAAGAAAAAACGTTTGGACAGTTGCAAAAAATGCAGTTGAAAAAGGGTTAGTTTACGCTTACGAAGGACGTAAACAAAAGAAAAGAACATTTAGAGCACTTTGGATTGCTAGAATTAACGCAGGTGCACGTTTACACGGAATGAGTTACTCTCAATTCATTGGACAAGTACATGCGAAAGGTCTTCAATTAAACAGAAAAGTTTTAGCTGATTTAGCAATGAATCATCCTGAAGCGTTTAAAGCTGTAGTTGACGCCGTAAAATAATTTAAAAATTTTCCTATATATTGTATTGACCGTTCTAGCCTAGCTGGAACGGTTTTTTTAATCCCATCTTTATAAATTCGTTTTTTATTACTATTTTGCTAAAAAATTTAGCATAACTCGAATTTATGAATCATTTAGAAAAAAGAAAAGAACATTTAAGAAGAGCAGCAGAAATGCTTGCAAAAAAGAAAGCAGAAGAAGAAGCTAAAGATGCAGCATATTATAAAAAAGTAACTACAGGAAAAAGATGGATGCTATTTCTTGTTGGAGCCATCTTTTGCTTGGCCATTGGCATTGTTGCAACAATCGATACTTTTGTTGACGGAGAAACGGTTAAAGTGCCAAATGGCTCGTTTTATCATGAACGCCTTCCTCACTCAAAAGCGTATGCACTTGTCATTATTGATAACGACACATTTACCCCATATTATAAAGATTTTGTAAGTGTTGATTTTGAAAGTTTCACATTAACGAAGTCATTACTCTTTGGGAAAGCTAAGTATATTGAGTTTGACGCACATACTTTAGGCGACCGCGAACGGTTCATTGCCTATGAATGGATTTCAATATTTGAGTGGTTTCCTTACCTACAAATCATGTTACTTATCCCACTTTTAGTATTTTTACTGAAGCGACAAGCTGCTTGGTTTACTTTTATGAGGTATTTATGCCTCCTACTTATTTACCCTGGTAGTCTTGTTATTTTATATTTTCAACTGGTGTAACAGAATCAAAATTTGAATCAAAACTCTAAATATTTTAAGATCTTAGGAATTGACCCTACCTCAGATCAAAATATTATAAAGAAAGCATATCGAAAACAGGCAATGCAATTCCATCCTGACAAAAATCCGTCGGCTGATGCGCAAAGCAAGTTTATAGAAATTACTGAGGCCTACGAAATTTTAACAGGACAACAAAAGAAAGTTACTCCACAAGCTCAAGGCAAATCGACAGAACAAGCCCGTCAAGAAAAATTTCAACAAGCCAAGGAACGTTTTAAAAGGATGCGCGATTCTGAAAAAGAAAAGGATGCACTTTATTACGAAAAGATAACTACAGGATGGCGCTGGAAAGCTTTTAGAGGACTTGCAATTTATTCATTGATATTTGGCCTGTTATTAACTGCGGATTATTTTGTTACAGGTAGAAAAAGGGCCATTCCTGAATTCACAGCCTATAGTTTTTTACCCAAAACAATTGAAATTGATGGAGAACTTTTTCAAATCACTGAATCGCGCTTTTGGGAAAATGACTTCCCTCCTATTCAGCTAAATTATGGTTTGTTTTTTAAAGACTTAAAATCTATCAGTATAATTGACGAGCCAATTGATGTCAATAAAAACACCTGGCCATCCGACCATAGCATTAGATCAAAACTATTTGCCAATTATGAATTTCAAGAGTTTTATTCATACGGTTCAGTATACTATATCTTTCCTTTTTTACAAATTTGTCTGCTCATCCCTGTTCTGTTATTAAAATTTAAACGCCCAACAATAAATTTCTCTATTGGCAGATTAGTCGCACTTTGGATTATTTTTCCTTGCGTTATTTATTTGTCCTTTTCAAATGGCAGAATTTTCCACCTCTTAGGACTTCTTTGATTTAAAAGCAGTAATTTTACAATGTAGCGAAACATGATATTTAGCAACACTTATCGGTACTAAACAAATGAATATGAAAGCAATTTTAATGCTCGCTTTTTCTTTTCTTCTAATCGCATCTAATTCGTTTGGAGGAGATACTAAAGCTTTTCAAATATATACCAAGAACGGCAACGCTGTTGACTTTAAAAAAGTGATAAAACAAGGGGCTACTAAAAAATATATCTTTTTTGGAGAATACCACAATAACCCCATTAGTCATTGGTTGCAATTTGAATTAACAAAAGAAATGCATGCCGTACATAAAAAAAAATTAATACTAGGTGCTGAAATGTTTGAGGCAGACAATCAGTTTATATTAGATGAATATTTGAATGACCTCATCTCTTCAAAGAATTTTCAAAACGAAGTTAGATTGTGGCCCAATTACAATACAGATTATAAACCGCTAGTAGAATATGCCAAAGAACATCACTTAAAGTTTATTGCTACTAATATTCCGCGGCGTTATGCAAATATGGTTTATAAAAAAGGAATTAATTCATTGAATGATTTATCCGATTTAGCCAAATCTTACATTGTTCCTTTGGATAAATTCACGTTTGACTCTACTGTTACTTGCTACAAAGATTTGATGAGTGCAATGGATGGACATGGAGGAGTTAATATGGCAACAGCCCAAGCAATTAAGGATGCTACAATGGCATACTTCATTCAACTTAACACCACCAATAAATCTGTTTTTTTACATTATAACGGTGCATACCACTCCAACAACTATCAGGGAATTGTGCATTATTTGAAAAAAGAGGTGGACGAAAATGAAATTTTAACAATTGCCACTGTTGAACAAAAAGACATAAGTAAACTCGACAATGGGAATAAAAAAGTGGCTGATTTCATTATTTGTGTACCTGAAAGCATGACAAAAACACATTAGCTATAGCATGGGTAACGAGATTCAAGATCCAGGAATTGGAACTCAATTCAAACGTCCTACCAAACGTGTCATTAATAGAGACGGCACGTACAACGTTATAAAAAAAGGAGGACAGAGAGGGTTTCGCGACATCTTTAAGTACATGATTGAAATATCGTGGCTGCGATTTTTTGGATTGCTGTTTGCTGGATATATTGGTATGAACCTTGTTTTCACAATCATTTACTATTTAATAGGTTGCGAAAATATTGTTGGCATTCGACCAGATGGTCCTCCAGCATTTATACAAACCTTCTTTTTCTCTGTTCAAACTTTTACAACGGTTGGATACGGAACGCTTTCACCAACAGGATTTCCGACACAGTCTGTTGCTACAATTGAGGCTTTTATTGGATTTTTGTCTTTCTCTTTAGCCACAGGTTTAGCTTATGGAAGATTTTCCAGACCAAATTCTAAAATTATCTTTAGTGACCATGTTCTATATTCGAAATATAAAGACGGACATAGTATCAAAATTAAGTTAGCCAATGAACGCGACAACGTTCTGCTGGAAGTTACCGCTAAACTTATTTTAACCATGGACAAAGTATTACCAAACGGTGAAATTGAAAAGCACTATTTTAGATTACCACTAGAAATTGACCACATAGAATTACTACCTTTCACTTGGACTTTAGTACACAAAATTGACGAAGAGAGTCCGTTTTGGGGGATAAATAAAAAAGAAATATATGCTGCAAACCCTGAATTTTTAGTCCTTCTAAAAGGGTTTGACGAAACATTTAGCCAGCATGTTCACACAAAGCGCTCATTTATTACATCTGACATTAAATGGAATCAGCAATTCTCCAAAATATTTGCGCCTAATGAAGATGGCGTCATAGAATTTGACGTTAAAGACATCAATCAAATAAAACCAGAAAATGATGAATAAAATTCCTTTAATGGAGGCTTTTTACACTATTCAAGGTGAAGGGTTTCATTCCGGACGTGCAGCATACTTTATTCGCACGGCGGGTTGTGACGTTGGTTGCGTTTGGTGTGATGTAAAAGAAAGTTGGGATGAAAATGCACATCCTAAAACTGCTATTGCAGACATTATTACAAATGTAAAAGCAAGCAACACTGATTTTGTTGTAATTACTGGTGGAGAGCCAACAATGTACGATTTAACGGAACTTACAAAGGCTCTGAAAGAAATTGGAATGGAAATTGCCATAGAAACATCAGGAGCTTATCCAATTACAGGTGATATTGACTGGATTTGTTTATCTCCTAAGAAATTTAAATTTCCGCTAGAAGAAAATTATTCCAAGGCGGATGAGTTAAAAATGATTATTTTCAACAAAAGTGACTTTAAATGGGCCGCCGAGTTAAAAGAAAAAGTCAAAGTAAACTGCCAACTCTATTTGCAAACTGAATGGGATAAAAGTGAGCAGATGTTACCTTTGATAATAGATTACGTTAAATTGAACACAGCATGGAATATTTCGCTGCAAACACACAAGTATTTAAATATTCCTTAATATAAAATTAGAATGAAAAAATATTCTCTCTTAATACTCTCACTGCTTTTTACCATAGTAAGTTTGGCTCAACCTGGCCAATGGAGTACAAAAAGTAAAAAAGCGATAAAATTAGTGGAACAAGGAATGGACGTTGCTCGAAATTACGATCCTGAAACTGGACGTTTTTTTTATGAGGATGCAATCCCTTACTTTGACAAAGCAATCGCAAAAGATCCGAATTTTGTAGATGCATACATGATTAAAGGAGACTATGCTGCAAAAGCAGGATTGAATCAAGTTGCTTTAGAAGCTTACCGTAAAGCAATTGAGATTAACCCTAACATGACTGCAACCGGATATGAGTATTACGACTTGGCAATTTTAGAATGGAGTT
This sequence comes from uncultured Crocinitomix sp., assembly GCA_937136425.1. Classification (GTDB taxonomy): domain Bacteria; phylum Bacteroidota; class Bacteroidia; order Flavobacteriales_D; family Crocinitomicaceae; genus Crocinitomix. Next base: position 1,158 of record CAKZON010000077.1, on the reverse strand, counting down.
TAGGAGAATATGCCCCTGCATTAGAGCATGGAAAAAAATTCATGACCTATAAAAAAGCTAATCCAGATTTATTAGCAGAAACAGAATGGTTGATTAAAAATTGTGAATTCGCCGTTAATGCAATAGAAAACCCATTACCATTTAACCCTACAAATATTGGTGCAGGTGTAAATTCAGAAGATCCTGAATACTTTCCAACATTAACAGTTGATCAAAAACAACTTTTATATACCAGAAGAGTTACTAACCCTAACAATGGATACCAACAAGAAGATTTTTTCATCAGTACAGACAGAGATGGATATTGGAGTACAGGAGAACCTATGCCACCAAACATTAACACGTTCAATAATGAAGGTGCGCCTACTTTTGCTCCAGATGGTAGAACATTAATTTTTGTAGGTTGTGCAGATCCTCGTTACGGATACGGTGAAGGAAGAAGAGGGTATGGAAGTTGCGACCTTTTTGTGACACAAAAGATTGGTGAAAAATGGTTAGATCCAATTAACCTGCCTGGAGGAGTTAATTCTAAAAACTGGGAAACACAACCTTCTTTATCTTCAGATGGAATGACCCTTTATTTTATTAGAGGAAGTGTAAAAGCAACAGGTAAGAAAAATCAAAGAAACGGAGATATTTATGTATCAAAAAAACAAGCTGATGGAACTTGGGGCCGTGCAGAAAAATTACCCTCTAACATTAACACACCATTTTCTGAATCGTCCGTATTAATTCATCCTGACGGTAGAACCCTATATTTTGCATCTAATGGTCATATTGGAATGGGTGGTACAGATTTATATATGACAACCCTACAACCTGACGGTTCATGGAGTGATCCTAAAAATTTAGGTTATCCAATTAACACAGCCAATAATGAGCATTCGCTTTTGGTTTATTCAAATGGTGAGGTTGCAGTATTTGCATCTGATAGAGAAGGCGGATTAGGAGAACTAGATTTATATTCTTTTGAAATGCCTACAAGTATTCGTCCAACAAGAACCATTTACATGACAGGAACTGTATTTGACGAAGTTTCTAACAACAAATTAGAGGCCGAGTTCATATTAATGGATATGGAAACTAATACGGAGGTCATTCGCTCTTATTCTGATCCTAAAAATGGATCTTTTTTAGTGACATTACCAACTAACAAGC
>CAKZON010000076.1 GCA_937136425.1 uncultured Crocinitomix sp. | reverse complement strand
AACTAACAAGCGCTACGCTTTATTGGTGAATAAAGACAAATACCTGCCTTATTCTATTGAATTTAACTTAACCGTTCCTGAAAACTCGACAGAACCATATCATCAGGATGTACCGTTAAAACCCATTCACACAACTGAACCGGTTACTTTAGAAAACGTATTTTTTGATCTAGATTCATATGTATTGCGTAAAGAATCCTTTCCTGTATTAGATGATTTTGCCACATTCTTGGCAAATAACCCTACTCTAAATATAGAGTTGCAAGGGCATACTGATGCACAAGGTCATGATGATCGAAATATGAAACTATCAGACAATCGTGCTAAATCGGTAATGAAGTATTTGGTAGACAAAGGAATTAGTGCAGAGCGATTAACCGCCAAAGGTTATGGAGAAACTAAACCTAACGTTATTGACATTAACGGAACTTCAACGGAACTAACAGAAGCTTATATTAATAGTCTTCCGGCAGCACAGCAGGCAGCCATGCATCAGTTAAACCGTCGAACAATGTATGAAATTAAGCGATAGATCCGGTAACTGAGGCACTTCCTTTTTTATACATACCTATGTTCTAATTGTTTAACATAGCAACAGGTTTCAGTATTTGAATTATTATGCAAATTCTTCAATCACAGCTATTGACACTACAAAGACATCTATTTCACGTATATTTGTAAAAAAACCTACGCAACTGCCCATGCAACTTATTTATCAATTCTTTCGCTTGATTCGCCTCTCGAATTTACTGGTGATTGTATTGACTATGTGTTTATTTTATGGGCTTTTGTCCAATTACCATTTAGAACGCCAATATGTTCTTTCTGAGATTGGTGTTGCTCAAGATCTACCATCACTGCTTGATCGATTAGGATTTAGTGATTTTAATTTCCTTCTATTAGTTTTATCAGTTGTATTAATTGCAGCATCTGGAAACATTATCAATGATTATTTTGATCAAAAAGCAGATCGAATAAACAAACCTAAGCGATTAATCATTGATAAATACATTAAACGACGTTGGGCAATTATTCTAAATTGGACCTTCAATGGAATAGGTTTTTTAATTTCAATTTTCTTATCCTACCGTCTGGAAAACTGGTGGATATTGGGTATTTCTTTTGTTTCAATAAACCTTCTCTATTTTTACTCGGCAGTTTATAAACGTAAATTTTTATCGGGAAATTTAATTGTTGCTTTCTTAACTGGTATAGTTCCTTTTTACGTTTTCATTTATGGTGCCTTCTCTAATTTTGGAGCGAACTCCCCATTTGGATTGAATGATCAAATCTTTATTGCAGATAATATTCTTGCCATTATCACGTATTGCGCATTTGCGTTTTTCTTAAACCTAATTAGAGAAATAATTAAAGACATGGCAGATGTCAAAGGAGATTTATTATTACAAAGCCAAACATTTCCTATTCGTTTTGGATTTGCTAAAACAAAGCTCTTTATTGGTTTCCTTTATTTACTAATATTAGCTCCACTCGCCTATTACGTGATTGACGGAATGTTTATTAGTCCTCATAATTCCAAACCAACTCAATCCTTATTTTTATACCTTTTGTTATTTGTAATGCTCGCTATAATTGCATCCCTTTACATTACATTTACAAGAAATCGTCCTAAATCATATTTATTATCCTCCAACTTTATTAAAATAGCCATGCTATTTGGAGTTATTTCAGCTTTATTTTATGCTTAATAATTTAGATCCTTACAGAATCATTCTTGCATCTCAATCGCCTCGTAGACATGAACTACTTACAGGTTTAGATATTGAATTTGAAGTTCGTTCAAGAGATGTTGACGAATCCTACCCGAAAGAAATAAAAGCCGAGGACGTTCCCACCTTTTTAGCAGAAAAAAAAGCAGATGCATTTCATGACATTTTAGATCGGGAAACAATAATCATAACGGCAGATACGATTGTAATAAAAGACGACCAAATTTTAGAAAAACCACTATCTGTTAATGACGCTAAAAGCATGATTACAAAATTATCTGGCAGCACACACACTGTTGTTACTGGTGTTTGTATTCAATCAAGAAAAGAAAAAGTTATTTTTAGCGACAGTACTAAAGTTCATTTTTCAACACTTTCAGCAGAAGAAATTCAATATTACGTTCACCGATACCAGCCTTTTGATAAAGCAGGAGCATATGGTGTTCAAGAATGGATAGGCTATATAGGAATTGAGCGATTAGAAGGATCATACTATAACGTAATGGGATTACCAGTTCACAAAGTTTACGCGGCTTTAAAGAAGTTTTAGGAAGAATACTACTTTTATTATTTTTGTGTTCTAGTTCATCAAATTTAATCATTGATTGAAATCAAGCTTAAGTCAATCGACTTACTCTGCAAAAAACCGCTAATTTTGCCACAAGTTTTAAAGTATGAAATATAACCTAAGCGAAATAAGCGACCTGATTAAAGACCGGCGCACAATATATCCAGAACAGTTTTCTGATAGAAAAATTCATAAAGAACAAATTGAAGTTTTACTAAACAATGCTATTTGGGCGCCAAGTCATGGATTAACGCAACCATGGACTTTTAAGGTTTTTATTGATGAAGGCCGGAACAGATTATCTGAATTTTTGTCTAATTATTATACAGAAAATACACCACCTGAAGAATTTAAAGAACTTAAATTTAATAAACTAAAAAATCGTCCGATTATGTCGGGTGCCGTTATTGCTGTTTCTCTCAAACGAGATCCTGAAAGCAAAATAATGGAATTGGAAGAAATTGAAGCGGTTGCTTGCGCCATACAAAATATGCATTTAACATGTACAGCTTGGGGACTTGGAGCTTTTTGGTCAACACCAAAAATAATTTATACACCAGTCATGAATGATTTTTTAGGCATAAATGAAACAGATAAATGTTTAGCACTGTTTTATGTGGGGTATCCAAAAGTAGATTTTGAATGGCCTAAAGGTCACCGTAAACCAATTGAATATTTTACAGAATGGGTAAGCGAATAGGCAAATTTGGATTAGTCAATTATGTTGATCATCCAACAAATAAGGATTATCGAATTTTTAATTTCAATACAGAACTTGAAGCTGATTTATTCGAAAAAAAACTGACCGAAAAAAACATTTGGTTTGAACGTGACGAGGAAGAGCATGAAAATGCTATTGTCTATTTATTTGCCGTGCGAGATCGCGAATTTGGAAAGGCACAAGACGCCAATTTTATGGTTTCAGCCGAAACGCGTAGAAATATTATTCCAATTGCTTTTTTCCGTTACTTCTTGATTATTTTTGTTTTAGCAGTTATCACATTAGCGATTGTTGGATACATGAAGAGTTAATTACTGGTTTTACAACTCTTAGAAATGTAAAAAAATCTCGATTTAAGTCATTTCAGCGCTATTCTTGACAAAACAATTAAAGTATATTTGATTAAACGATTTTTTATGACCAAAGCAAAAAATATAATTCAACTCATTTTAGTTCTATTCATGGCCAATACAGCATTTGGTCAAAAGGGTGTTACTACGTTTGGCATACAGTACAAACCTATTATTCCAAACACTGTAATTGGTACGTTTAAACAGGATTTTAATGAAAATCAATTTACCTCTAGTGTACAGCAAAAATTGGGAAATGCTTTTAGCTTTGTTGTTCGTCAAGGACTAACAGAAAATATTTCTTTTGAAACTGGTTTAGGGTTTACTCAGCGTAATTTCAACCTTGATTTTGCGGTGGAAGATTCTAATTATTTTGCAGAAAGTCAAGTCGGATTTATCGGATATGAAATTCCTGTAAAGGCTTTAGTTTTTATTCGTTTAGGAGAGTCACTCTTCATGAACACTGCACTAGGCGCAAGTTTCAACTACTTCCCATCTGATGTTAAAGTTGATGTTCCTATTAAAGCAGGAGAATATTTTTCGCAAGAAGGAGCCTACCGCAACAAAGCGCAAGGTTCGTTATTGGCTGATATTGGATTTGAATTTAGAACCAGAAAAGCAGGTTATTTCTACCTAGGAAGTTCTTATAATTTACCCTTTTCTCCAATTGTTACATTTGCAATGGCATATGAGTATGCAGGTGGCGACCAGGTTGCAATTGATAATATTAGAGGAAGTTATTTAACCATAGATTTTCGCTATTATTTCCATGAAAAACCTAAAAATCAGCAGCGTAACTAGTAGCAGTCGGGCGTGAGTTTACAATAATCACTACTTTATTTCTCTTTTTTTATGGGGGAAGTCTCTTTGTTTTTTGTAGATTTATATAACAAGTAAATCTCAAAAAAACATGAAAATATCCAACATTACATTACTGGCAGCAATGGTAGGCGCTTCGTTTAGCTTTGCACAAGAGTTTTCCTTGGTATCATCATCTGAAGAAATAATCACTGTAAATCATGAACTTACAGTGGCTGAATTAGATGTTTCACCAAGCGCTTACACTACAATTGAATCTCAAGAATATCGCGACTTTAGTAAGTCACACGAAATTGTGACCCTAAATACAGGCGAACCTTCATTACCGTTTTTTACAGAATCTGTAATTGTATCGCATGAAGGGCAAATCAACTTAGTTGTATCTCACGAAGGATACACTGAATATACAGATGTATTGGTTGCACCATCTAAAGGAAGTTTAAAACGTAACGTAAACCCTTCAGATATTGCGCATACATTTGGAGAAGCATACAGCACAGATGCTTTTTTCCCAGGAGAATTAGCGACAATTACTGAACCATTTGTATTGAGAAATACAAGAGGGGTTACAATAATCATTAATCCATATCAATACAATCCTGTTACAAAAACATTGCGTGTTTACAAAAACATTCAGGCTACAGTTGAAACAGACTTATCTGAAACTGGGATCAATGAAATTGAATTAAGAGCAGAGAATTCTGCGGCTTTTGCACAGGTATATCAAAACATGTATCTAAACACAAACAGTGCTTTAGGTAGATACACACCGAAAGAAGAAGAAGGTGAAATGCTAATCATTTCAGCTAATTCTTATATGGATGAAATAGAACCATTTGCAGTATGGAAAACACAAAAAGGAATTAAAACGACCTTAGTATCTAAATCAGATGTTGGAACTTCTGATACAGATATCAAAGAATACATTTCAGATTTTTATGATGACAATCCAGACTTAGTATTTGTTATGCTAATTGGAGATCACGGACAATTACCATGTCACACTTATGGAAGTAGTGGATGGGAAGAGTTATGGAGTGATTCATATTACGGACAAATGACAGGTGATTATTATCCTGAACTTTTCATTGGAAGATTCTCAGGAAACAGTTCTGAAATTGAAACAATGGTTGAAAGAACATTAGAATATGAAAAAACGCCTGCAGCAGGAGATTGGATGACGCGTGCAATTGGGCTAGCATCTAATGAAGGTGATGGTTATGGTGATGATGGAGAGCCTGACTGGGAGCATGCAAGAAACAATCGTGCAAAATTATTAGATTACGGATATACAGAAGTACATGAATTTTATGATGGAAGTCAAGGTGGTGATGATGCTCCAGGTAACCCTGGACCTGCAATTATTAACCCTGCGGTTGACGAAGGAATTGGATTATTCAATTATACAGGACACGGTGATGAATTAACTTGTATCACAGGAAACTACTCTTCATCTGAAATTAATGGAGCTGAAAACAATGGTAAATATCCATTTGTTATTTCTGTTGCTTGTAATAATGGAACCTTTACTTCAGGAACTTGTATTTCTGAAACTTGGTTGCGTGCAAAAAATGATGGAACACCAACAGGAGCAATTGCTGCTTGTGGATCAACAATTTTAATGGCTTGGGCTGAACCAATGCAAACGCAAGATGAAATGGCTGACATTATTGCTGAATCATATGCTGGCAATAGAAAAGCAACTTTAGGTGGAATCTTTTACAATGCACAAATGAGTATGTTAGAAGATTACGGTGGATCAGGAACTGCACGTGAGGTTATGCAAACATGGGTTATGTTCGGAGATCCTTCAACCTTATTTAGAAATCAAGAAACAATGAACATGACTGTGAGCCATGTTTACAATGTGCCTCTTGGAACTGCATCTGTTAACATTAACTGTGACGTTGAAGATGCAACAGTTGCAATTGTGCAAGAAGGTGTATTAATTGGAACTGCAAAAGCAATGGGCGGAGTTGCAACGGTTTCTTTCGCTGCATTAACAAGTGATCAACCATTACTTGTAACTGCTACAAAGCAAAACTACAAACCTTATCAAGGTGTAATTACTGTTGAAAACGGACCTGCTGGAATCAATGATGAAGAGCAAGCTGTAATCAGTGTTTATCCAAATCCTGCAAATGAAAACTTTACAGTGAATTGGGAAGGTTATGATACTCCATCTACAATTGAATTAAGAGATTTATCTGGAAAAATCGTTTACTCTTCTAACTTACCAAACGGAACGAGTGAAACTATTTTAACTGGTGATTTAGCATCAGGCGTTTATTTATTAAACGTTACTGTAAATGGTGCAAATAACATTACAAAGCTTGTAATTCAATAGTCAAAAAAATTAATAGGAAAAGCTCCAACACATTTCGTTGGGGCTTTTCTTTGTTTAAAACATCTAGAAATGAAAAATGTAATTGTATTGAGTGTTTTATTTATTGCTGCAGCATGCGGAAATCAAAAAGAAACAATGCAAGAAAAAGAAGCCGTTGAAAAAGAAATTGAAACGGTTACAGAGGAAACGAGTGAAAATTACAGAGTAGTTGGAATTGTCCATACTTCTGAAACAGATTGCCCAATTTACATTGAAACAAGATTAAAAGATAGTACCGTCAACATGTATCCAATGAATTTGGAGGAAAAGTACAAACGTGATGGCATGCGATTAAAATTTGATTATGCGCTGAGTAGAGGCGCACAACCAGAAAACTGTGACGTTGACATGGTTGTTTCTATGAGTGATGTAACACTAATGCGCTAGTTATTTCGAGTTAAATGGCGCACCATATAAATGGAATAATTACTAGCTTTAAATATGTTGGAAATTTACCCAATGTAATTTTAGTGGGCAATTATCATTTAATTCCGTTTACCAACATCTCTGAGCGAAACTATTTCGAATCTACGCTACCACCCTATAGTGAATTCACTAAAGAGATTCGTAAAACGCTGAAAGATTTATCCTTTAAAGGAAAATGCGCCTATATTGAAACGGATTACTTTGGAGGTCCAGGAAAACAGCTTGCGGAAGCATGGCATCATGGAGAAAAAATCATTGGCCCTTTGATTTCGTTTGATGGAATTAATAATCCAAAAATTCCTGCAGGCGCCGACATAACAAAAAACGCTATTAACGAAATTCTGAAAACAATCGGTGTATATTGTCATGACGAAAAAGACGAATTTGACTCTGTCAGACTAGGTTGGTACCGTTCCAATGATGAGATTTTTGAAGAGTTTAAACAATCGAATCCTAATCGTCAATAAAACACAGCCTAGAAAGAAACATCTTTATTTTCTTTTCAAAACTCTAGTAATCAACAATAATTAAAGCCAATAAAAATGGTTTAATTACTCCTTATTTATTACTGCACTCTTTCATATTTTCTACCCCATTTCTGAGACAAGAACAGCGTACTTACCTCGTTAAGAAAAGTTAAAAGGCTATTTTTTTCTTGTTTCGTATCAAATTTAAATTAACTTTGTTTTTCAAAGCACTTTTAAAATGACCGATAAAAATCCAATAGAAGATCTTAGAGAGATACGAAAAATGATGGAGAGTTCTTCCAAATTTCTTTCATTGAGTGGACTTTCAGGAATATTTGCAGGGTTAACTGCATTGGTGGGCGCATACTTTGCCCATTTAGAGATGTTAGACTACCAAAAGAAGTACATCTTTTATGAATTACAAGGAAGAGCCGAAGAAGGGGCAAATGAACTTTCTGTTAGATTAGCAATACTAGCAGTAATCATTTTAGTAGTTGCCATTTCATTTGGAATATTATTTACTTGGTTAAAAGCGCGGCGTCAAAACAAAAAATTACTTACACCACTTTCTTTTCGGTTAATTATAAGTTTAATGGTACCCCTAGGATTTGGAGGAATTTTTATAGCAGGGATGTATTATCAAGGTGCTTATGCTTTTATAGCACCTGCCACACTGATGTTTTACGGATTAGCATTATTGAATGGATCAAAATATGTCCATGTCGACATTAAATATTTAGCTTTGTGCCAAATGGCGCTAGGAGTAATTTCCATTTTTAACTTGCATTATGGTTTTACTGCATGGATTATAGGCTTTGGGGTTATGCATATTTTATATGGCACCATTATGTACTTCAAATACGATAGAAAGTAACCGTTTTGGGAAAAATTGATCAATTAAATAAAGCTTTTGAAAGCCGTGTGCGGCTTGGTATCATGTCCATATTAATGGTTAATGACTGGATGGACTATAAAGCTTTCAAAGAACAATTAAACCTGACAGATGGAAATTTGGCCAGCCATATTAGCGGGCTTGAAAAACTAGAATACATTACGGTTAGAAAACGTTTTATTGGAAAAAAAACAAATACCAGTTATAAAATTACAGCGTTAGGAAAACGTGAATTTCAATCACATATTAACGCCTTGGAAAAATTACTCAACTCAATTTAAAACTTATGAATAGAAAGGATTACTTCATGCTTTTCACAAAATATTGCGCGTACTTTTTAAGACAAGCAGTAATGAAAATAGCATTACTTTTTTTTGATCTTTTTACTTTGTTTTTCAAAGTGCTTTTTAAAATTAAATATTTTTCACATGCCTAAAAAAATGCTTTTTTACATCACCTTAGTTCTAATCATAGCAAACCTTACCTATCAAGAGTATTTTGGGCTAAATGCATTTATTATTTCCCTAAGCTATGTTGCAATTACCGCATTCGTAAGAATACAAGAACACTCATCTAACTTTTTGGGTACGGCAAAATGGTGGTTGGCCGCACTACTTTACACAGGAAACGGATTTGCCATTTTTTACATGAACAGTTCACTATCAGTTTGGTTTTATGTGGTTAGTTTTTTCTTTTACACGGCGGTTCACCATCAATTACACCTCTCTTTACCTGTAAGCATACTACAAACAGGACAGTCCTTTTTTAGTGGCTTCTATCAATTTTTCGAATCAATTTCTAAACTTTTTGACAAAAAGAGAGAGACCGATAAGAATAAAAGTGTTGTTCGTTTCCTCATTTACACTATCCCACTCATGATTGCCATTATTTTCCTGAAGCTTTATCAAAATGCTGACGAAACGTTTTATGAATGGACAAAGTTCATTAATCTCGACTGGATTTCATGGACCTTCATAGTTTTTTACTGCATTCTATTTATTGGGTTATTCGGTTTTTTCTTTTATCTCGAAAATAAGGATCTTACAATATTTGAAGCTTCACTAAAAAATGATATTCCTGAAAATTATACTGACAAAGTTGAAAGCTACATGGGGGTTGACAATGAAAAGAAGATTGCCACCAGCCTTTTGATTACGCTCAATTTAATGTTATTGCTTTATAACTTCATTGACCTTCAATTTATTCTAACAGATCTTCCAAACCCAAATCCTAATTTACGATACTCTGAACTTTTGCACGGCGGTGTCAATTCACTCATTACATCTATTATTCTAGTTATTTTCATTCTCACTTTTATTTATCGCGGCCAACTAAATTTTAGTGGAAGCAAATTCGTTAAAAGTCTCGCTGTACTTTGGCTTTGCCTTAACCTATTAATGATTGCAACAACCGTTGTAAAAAACTACCAATACATTACTCATTGGGGACTTACTTATAAAAGAATTGGGGTCTATATTTATTTGCTATTGGCTGCTCTTGGATTAGTATTAACCATTATTAAACTTGTCAAAATAAAATCATTATGGTTTTTAATCCGTAATACATCAATTGGTTTTTTAATTTGCTTTTCGGCAATGGGCTTTGTGAATTGGGATAAAATGATAGTTCAATACAACCTTACAGAGCTAGCAGCTGAGCAAATTGATTTTGATTATTTACTCTCCTTGCAAGACGAAGCTTATCCGCATCTTATTGCTTATTACAATGATCATAGAAACGATCCTGTCATAACAGAAGATCGTCCATTTTGGCATATCATTTTTGAACGATTTGATTCGAAAAGAAATGCGCTTAAAAACAAACAATCACACTCTACATGGCGCTCTATAAACATTAGAGAAAAACAATTATTGGCAGAAATGAATCGCTACAATTTAATTTTCACATCTAATAAAAGCAGGTAATTATGCGTTGGAAAATTGTCACATGGATTACCATATTTGCTACTAATTTATCTCACATTTTAGTTCGTAAAAGACCCCAATACTATGCATTTTCAGAATATGGCAGAATGGAAGAAGGCAGCCTTGGAAAAACGTATTATCAATATCTTAAGCAACAAAATATCCCTTTCAAAGCCAACCTCATTAGACATGATTTGAAACATGTAATACTTGGTTACAAAATGAATATGCCAGATGAGCTTAGAATTCATGCTTTTTTACTTGGAAATAGATCATACAATTTAATGGCAATCGCTTATTTATGTTTATGTGTAGCTATTGTTCCTGAAACCTTTTCAATGCTTAAAAAGGATTTTAAAAGAGGACGAAGAACCAAATGTTTGAAAGGAATCAACCTTCAGGGATATGTGCATCAAAGTTTAGAATATTGCCGAACAAAATTCAATATTTCACCGCTAAAATCCATTTAAAATGAACATTCTTTTAATTAACCCGGCTCATAAATCAATTGGAAGTCGTATGGCAAAAGAGCATCTTCCTCCGTTGGGATTACTCTGCATTGGTGGACCTTTGATCGACGCTGGATATCATGTTGAATTACTGGATGCAGACTATAGCAACATGCAACCCAATAAGGTTATATCCAACGCCCTACTCCTAAGCCCAAACGTAGTATTAATGGGACATTCGGGTTCAACATCCGCACAACCCATCATTAATGAAATAGCAATAGGTTTAAAACTAAAACAACCTAGTTTAAAAATTATCATTGGTGGTGTTTTTCCGACCTATCACTGGAAAGAAGTTTTAGAGGACAACGCCGCTATAGATTTTGTAGTGCGTGGTGAAGGGGAAGAAATTATATTGAATTTAGTTGATGCAATTGCCAATAATAAATCTGTAATAAATGTAGATGGAATAGCTTTTCGCAAAAACGGATTGGTAGTAGCAACCAAAACCGCAAAAATGATTCAAAACTTAGATGAGTACCGCATAGGTTGGGAATTAATGCAGAACTATAATTATACCTATTGGGGAAAGAAAAAAGCTGTTGTTATTCAATTTTCAAGAGGTTGTCCTTATCCATGCAGTTATTGTGGACAAAGTTTTTTTTGGAAAAAATGGCGAAATCGAGATCCTCAATTATTATCGGATGAAATTGAAATGCTTCACAAAACCTATGGAATTGAGGTTATTAATTTCGCAGATGAAAACCCATCAACAAATAAGCGAGAATGGAAATTATTCTTAGAAGCATTGATTGAAAAAAATCTCAATTTAATCCTTGTAGGTTCAATTCGAGCAGATAATATAGTGAGAGATGAGAAACATTTACATTTATATAAAGAGGCTGGCTTTGAGCGCTTTTTATTAGGAATTGAAAACTATGATGAGGTTATTCTAGAAAAAATAAAAAAAGCCGGATCAACTGTAAAAGACAAAAAGGCTATAGAGTTATTACGTGAACATGATATTCTATCTATGGCAACGTATGTTGTGGGCTTTGGAGAAGAACGAACTCGTGATTTCTATAATAGCTTACGCCAGTTATTAGCATACGATCCTGACCAAGTTCAATTGCTTTATGTTACGCCACATAAATGGACTCCTTATTTTGATGAGGTTAAAGACAAAAATATCATTCAAACAGATCAGAGATATTGGGACTACAAGCACCAAATTATGGAAACTTCACATGTACGACCTTGGCAGGTTATTTTATACGTTAAGCTTATTGAAGTTATCATGCAAGTTCGTCCAAAGGCAATTAAACGTTGGTTATTTCACAGAGACAAACGTTTGAGAAAAGCCATGTTCTGGTATAACAACATTGGCAAAAGAGTATGGTTTTTCGAACTCTACCAATTCTTCTTTGTCAATAAACGAACGCGCACGCCTTTCCCCATTAAAGAGTTTTGGAAATGAATTTACACCTAGTTAAAATTTTAAACTAAACCTTATGGAATCTTTTTATTCAATAATTGCCTTCTTGTTTCATCTCACTTTTGGAATTTACATAACAGGTTCATTAATTCGTTCATTTTGGTTTCACAAACGACAAGAACCTAAATTTAGAAAAGTGCATATTTTCAATGAAATTGCGTTAATGCTTCTACTATTCTTTTGTTTCAGATATGTTGAGCTTTCTAGCTTTAGCGGAGAAAAATACTTTTTTGAATATTCCTTTATTCTCTTAATATCAATTGGGTTTTATTGGATCAACAAAACTTCCTTCGGACAACTAAAAAATCTTAAAAAACTCACCTTACCATTTCTAGGAACGTTGTTTTGGCTTTCCTTATTTACAATAATAAAATTTTCTCCCTACCTCCCCTATTTTTGGTTTCCATTATTAGGCTTAATGGCCGTTTCTCCAATTCTATTTGCATTACTCAGCTTTTCAGAAATTCATTATCATTCACAATTAGATTCCAAAAATTCCGTTTACAAAGTCATTGGTCTTGGTTTAATTCCATTGATTTCATTGCAGCTTTTAATGAATTTATACACCCCAGAACCTTGGGAATTGATCCAAATTTTTAACCCTGCAAACACGCACATATTTTAACTATGCCGTTTACATTTTGTCATCCCGCCATAATTCTCCCGCTCACCAAAATTTCCAAGTCCCGCATTTCAGCAACTGGCTTGATTATAGGAAGCATGGCACCAGATTTTGAGTATTTTTTAAAAATGCGCATGGAGAAAATTCATGGACACTCTTTTTCAGGCTTATTCTATTTTGATTTGCCTTTGGCCATTTTATTGGCCTTTGCTTTTCATTTATTTGTAAGAGATGCTTTGATCATGAACTTACCTGAGCTCTTAAAAAAACGCCTCGTTCAGTACATAGGGTTAGATTGGATTTCATGGGTTAAGAAAAGATGGTACGTTCTAGTTTATTCGGCACTAATAGGCATATTTTCGCATATTTTCTGGGATGCTTTTACGCATACCAACGGTTATTTTGTTAGGCATATTCCAGCATTGCAAGGATCAACAGAAGTATTTGGCGTTTGGATAAAAATTGCTGATTTAGGACAAATGTTGAGTAGCATTTTCGGCGGTATTTTCATTTTATTAGTACTAGTTTGGCCAGTTAAGCAAGAAGTATCACAAAATGTTTTGCGCCGCAAAATTACCTATTGGATTTTAGTGTTAACAATCACCTTTGCTATATTACTGTTAAGAAATGGTAGTGGACTTGGAGATTTTGTTGCTACCTTTATATCAGGAGGGCTAATTGGCTTACTCTTAACCCCTAGCTTAATGAAATTGGTTAAATTGAGGAAACATGATGAATCAATTCAATAAAATCATTGCCAGTTTTGGCTTCGCTTTTAAAGGACTCGCCACTTTGTTTAAAGAAGAGGGTAACGCCCGAATTCATTTAATAGCAACTGCTTTAGTTATTATTGCAGGTATTTATTTCAACCTCACGCTTATAGAATGGTCTATCATTGTTTTCGCAATTGGGCTTGTTATAATCGTAGAAACAGTTAACACTGTTATAGAAAATATAATGGATTATCAATCCTTAGAAAAAGATCCTAAAATTGGAAAAATAAAAGACTTAGCTGCAGCTGCAGTATTGCTATCAGCAATTGTGGCAATTGTAATCGCTTGCTTTATTTTTGGACCTAAAATTGGGGAAATGTTTGGATAAAAAACCTTTGCCTTTCAACTATTAAGTTCACATTACTTCTCTCCTACTCGAATCTTCTCTTGCGGATGCAATGCTTTCTTTATTTTAAACAAGGTTTTTTCAACAGATTCATACTCCCCATTTGGCGAAGGTGCTAATGCTGGAGCCGAGAAAATAAATCCATCTTGATCCACTAAATAATAATTTGGAATACTTGTTACTTTAAAAGAACGCATTAAGTTTTCATCCTCACCAACATAATAGATCTCCCACTCATATTCAGGATATTGTTTTTTAAATGCAGCAAAGGTTGAACTGTCTTTGTCCGTACAAACAGATACAAATGCAATGTCCTCATCATATTTAGGAACTAGGCGCGATATAATTTCCATATCATTCATTGATCGCTCATTCCAAGTTGCAAAAAAGTTGAAGTAAACAAATTTCCCTCTATAGTTTTCCCATGTTACTTTTTCTTCAGCCGATTTATTTAAGGAAATTGCTGGAGCCGGATAACCAGGTTCAAGATTTGTAATGTATTTTTTTACATTTCTTGCAACTGTAGAATTCACCTGCGATTTTGCTTGTAAACTCACCGAATCTAAAATGGCAATGATATTTGGTCGATAATGAATTTCGCGATAAAATGCTTTTCCTAGCTTATCCACCATTACTAATTCTCTCAGTTTTGGATTAGCAAGAAAAACATCACTTTTCAATGTTTGCATTAATAGCGTTGGACTCTTTCTATGAATAGCTGTCATTATTGCAGCCTCCGTTACAGGTAAATACTCTCTAAACTCTTTATCATAAAAAGCCAGCATAAATTTCATATACCTATCATTTTCATAGTAAATTGGAAAAGGCTGTATATAATCTAAAAATGTTTGTAGCCTTTGTTCACTACTGCCATTCCCTCCATATGTTTGCTCCATTTCTGCAATATCATATCTCACATAGGTAATAAAAAAGGGGTCATCAACATCCTTATATGCTTTTTCTGCATATAACTTAAAGGTATCCAAGTAAGCTAAAAAGCCACCTGCAGCCATTGGTTTTTCGTTATATGCCACAAATGTTTCAAACCATTGATGATACTGCAATACCATATAGTTAATATCTAAAGTATCTAAGTCCGCAAAATAGATATTTGTTTGAGAGTTTTGATAACTAGCAGGTTCTGTTGATCCAGCAAAGTAAATCTTATAATCTGTTTCAGGTGCAATATATAAGCTTGCTTCTACCCTTCCGATTTCAACTATTCCTTTAATGGTAGAATTGGTTTGAACACTAATTGTAAATGAACTGTCTGATTCTCTAACTTTCCCTTCACCAATAGCAATGCGATTCATTGTCACATAGTCTTGATACGTATACAACGTAACATCTTGTCCAATAAATTCGGGTGCATAGCCAACAATTTCATTTTGACTAAAACCAGCTAAACTCAGCGCAAAAAACAATATGACAATTAAATTTTTTTTCATTATGTATTTATAATTAGCAGCTCTTGATTCGTTACAAATTGATCAATCTTTCCGTTGTTTTTTTTAATCTCCCTAACTATGGAAGAACTAATAGCCGACAAATTTTTATCAGTCATTAAAAACAAGGTCTCAACTCTACTATTTGCCTCTTCCGAAATTGCTTCGTTCATATGAGCTATTGCTTTTTCAAATTCGAAATCAGTAGCATTCCTTAAACCACGTAGCAAATACCCTGCCTTTTTTCTTTGGCAAAAGTCAATTGTTAGTCCTTCATAGGCCTCAACACTAATAGTTGATTCACCTTTAAACAAAGACTGTATGTGCTCAATACGGCTATTGGTATCAAACATATATTTCTTTTTTGAATTAACGCCCAAAGCAATTATTACCTTATCAAATTGCGGTAAAAAACGACGTACAATGTCCTCATGACCTTTGGTGAATGGATCAAATGACCCAGGGAAAATTCCAATTCGTTCCATAGTATTTATTTACATGTGTAGTATTAAACAATAGTCTAATTCATACACTAAAATTTAGATACGTAAAAATGGGGATTAATGTTCGAAAAAACTAAAGCTTACTCCACCATAATCTCTCGATTTTTTAAAATGTGGCACTCCTTTTAAACTTGTGCGGCTGCTATGCTCTACAATCAACATTCCATCATCTACTAATATGTTTTTTTCAAAAACCATTGCCGGAATCTTCTCTAGATCAGCAAAGCCATAAGGAGGATCAGCAAAAATAATGTCAAATTGTTGATTTGTATTTTCTAAATAAGTAAAAGCGTCCTGCTTTAAAACCTGCCAAGAAGGCTCATTAAGGGAGTCGGCTGTTTTTTGTTGAAATTTCCAAGAAACAAAATGACTATCTACGCTAATCACTTTACCTACGCCACGTGAAAGAAACTCTAAACTAATATTTCCAGTGCCTGAAAAAAGGTCAAGAATGTCTAAATTTTCAAAATAAACCTTAGCATCTAAAATACTAAACAAAGCTTCCTTAGCCATGTCTGTTGTAGGTCGTGAAGGAAATTTTTTAGGAGGAGAAAATCGTTTACCTTTATACTTCCCGCTTATTACACGCATAACAGTTGTTTAGCTAAAATGAAGTGATTTCCTTTTTCATTTTGATCAGATATTTTGACTTTTGAAGAAAAGAAATCTTGTATTTTTTCCTGTTTTATCCACTCAACAGGTTGTCCATAAAATAAAATGTCAAATTTAGATTGATCATATTCTTTTTGCTCTAAAACAAACAATACATAATACACTAAATCTCCAATCTCCTTATAATCAAATCGATTAAAATAAGTTAGTTTCGATTTTTCTGTAATTTGCATGTAAAACTGTTCTTTTTCTACAAACAAATGAATTTTAGGACTATACGTAGGTTGATCAAATATCCCTCTTAATAAAACTGTTGAACGGTGAACTATTTTCACTCTTGGAAAACCAATTACAAAAAGCGATTTAATCCAAAGTGGGAATTCGTAAATATTAACAATACCAAGTTCTGAAATCCTATTATAATCTAAATCATTAATAGGCTCAGGATAGTTGAGTTTAAATATCTCTAACGGTTTAGAATATGAAAATAAATCAATTGGAATTAAAGTATTTCTATTTTCACCAGACGAGAGACTATAAGTCGCAAAATCATGTTTCAAATAAGAATTGTCCAATAAAGTTTTTACTCCATCCCTTGTAAACTCTACAACATCATGAATTTCGTAATGAACTATTTTTTTTTGCTTTGGATCAATTATCGCAAACTGAAAATGATCAGGAGTCAAATCCATGCACAAAGCATACTGATAAGCATCTTCCTGTTTGAACATTTTGCTATGTCTTAGAAAAAATTATTTCTTCCAACTCTCACGCAAGTGATTGTCAGTTAATGATCCAATTGAATAGAATACAGAATCTTTCAATTCACCACTCATTGGGTGAACCATCTCGATTAAAACAGTTGAAACTTTCACCGTCTCACTCTTTTCAATCATTCCAACTTTTAAGCTTACAGGAATTTTTGAATGTGGAACGTAGCGTAAAGAATCTACATTAAAATCAAGTGAAGCTCCAATTTTGTCTCTTGCTGCAATTCTTTTTTCATCCAAGAAAATTGCATCCATAACAGCAACAAAGTTTGTATCTCTGATAAAACCAATTAATCCTGTAGTATCATTTGCAGCAAAAGGAGACTTAGCTAGTGCAGCAGCCTCTACTTCTGTCATTAATTTATCAATTGGACGATCATCATTATAAAGATAATCACGTTCTTCTACAGTAATCTTTCTTTCTGGAATACTTCCTTCCTTCAAGATTTTCATTTTCTTTCCGTTCTTAACGAAATCAATCAATTCATCCATTGAGTCCGTATAAGTTCCGTTCATTTCTTTATAGGCTAACTCGGCTTGCTTTAAATCATCCATTCTAGCTCTAATATCTAAATCTCTCAATTCATAAGCCGCATCTAAATCAACTTTAGACTTAATGGTTGTATAATCCGTATAAATAAGATACAAACTACAAACACCTAGAACAGCCATTACAGCATAACCAACTACTGTTTTAACAATTTCCAATAAGTAAAGGAACCAAACAACACTTGCTAATAAGAAAAACAAACTTGCGTAAAGGAATCCTGAACTTTGTTTTACAGCATATGTACTACCGTCAGCTAATACCTCATTAACAGGAACTACTGCCATTTTTAAAAGAAATAATCCAACAATTAAGAAAACTGTCGGCCAAAAGTACCTCTTTGCATAATATCCAATCGTTCCTAATACTTCAAAAATGTCCATTCTTTAAATTTAAATTGTGTATTCAATGTACCTTGACAAAACTACAATTTTTTTTGAACGTTAATCTGTCAGTCAATATATTTTTTACATATTTAACTCAATGGAATGGGCATATCTAAATTTTTCAGGCGCACATACCTATTTCTTACACTATTTCCGATTGAAATATGAAAGCTCATAAATCAATAAGACTTAACATTAATTTTATATTAGCACTTTGAAAAAAGCTGTCCAAAAATCAAATTTCAAGCAATATTTTGAAGAAAACTTAGGATTTAAGCCTACGCAGGATCAAAATAATGCCATTGAAGGCTTAACTGACTTTCTATGGTCTTTTGGCGCACAACATTCTGACGGGCTTGAGTTATTTATATTAACAGGATATGCAGGAACAGGTAAAACAAGTCTTATTGGAGGATTTGTCAATACACTTTATCAGGTTAAAATAAAATCTGTTTTATTAGCACCAACAGGGAGAGCTGCTAAAGTACTTTCCAACTATAGCAGTTCAAAAGCATCTACCATTCACCGTAAAATCTATTTCAAAAACGAATCAGAAGGAAGTGATGGTTTTACATTGGGGCAAAACAAACATACCAATACTGTTTTTGTTGTTGATGAAGCCTCAATGATTTCAACCAGTTCTATCATTCAAGGAAAGGACAATTATGGCCAACGTAATTTATTAGACGATTTAATTGAATACGTTTATTCAGGTCAAAACTGCAAATTAATTTTTGTAGGAGATAAAGGGCAGCTTCCTCCAATTGGTATGGCTAAAAGCCCTGCATTGGAAAAAAGCCATTTGAATCAAGAATATTCTTTAGACATTTCCACCTGCGAATTAAGTGAAATTGTTCGGCAGGATGAAAAATCAGGCATTTTAGATTTAGCGGGCGCCTTGCGATCATTCACAGATGAAATTCCATTACTACCAACAAATAGTAAGGATGCTAGAGCAATAACAGGAATGGATTTACAAGAGGAGCTAGAAAATGCTATTCACAATTTTGGGCGAGATGAAGTAATGATCGTTACCCGCTCAAATAAACGTGCAAACCTGTTTAATGAGCAAATTAGGCGGAGAATTTTGTGGCAAGAAGAGGACTTAAATGCCGGAGACGTATTAATGGCTACACGTAATAATTACTTTTGGTTGGATGCAAAATCAGAAGCGGGTTTTATTGCCAACGGTGAGTTAATGGAAATATTAAAGATTGTGCGGCGTGAAGAACTTTTTGGTTGCGAATTTGCAGATGTTATTGTTAGATTGATTGATTATCCAGACATGAAGGACATTGAAATGAAAATTTTACTGAATTCAATTCGACATGAAGGTCCTTCTCTTCCAAGAGATGATATGAAAATGTTATTTCACCGCATTGCCACGGAAGAATATCCCTACTTGCGTAACAAACGTGAGCGCAATAGAAAAGTGATGCAAAATCCCTACTTCCAAGCCGTGCAAGTAAAATTCGGTTATGCCGTTACGTGTCACAAAGCACAAGGTGGACAATGGGGTGCTGTATTTGTTGATCATGGTTATTTTTTAGAAGAAATGTGGGATGTGGAATATATGCGTTGGTTATATACTGCTATTACACGGGCAAGTAAACAACTATTCCTAGTTAATTTTGCGCCTAATTTTGTAGGAGAATTAGAAGATTAATTTTTTAGCAACGATTATTAAGGAACTCTACAAACTGCTGAATAAATGAAAAAAAAATGTGCTAAATGCAGCAATACCTTTGAATGTCAAATGGATGACATTAATAACTGCCATTGTTCAACTGTAGTATTATCAAAATCAAAGTTACACGTACTAAGAGACAAGTATGACAATTGTCTTTGCAATGGGTGTCTAAATGAATTGGCTACGGAGCAAAAGGAATAAACTGCTGATTTTCTACAATCAATATTTTAAAGCCTTGCATTTGTAAATCAGTCATTTTAGTTTCATCAGGAATTTTACGATAAGCTGCATGAACATCTGTGTGAAACATCATTTCAACATAATCATCCGTTCCAAAAACAATGGTTTTCTCATCTAAAATTGACAATTGTTCTTCACTAAAATAATAGAAAGCAGCAATGCGTTGGTCACCGCCAAACAACTTTGCACGCTCTACCATATATCTTAACGGCAATACAATCATTGCAGTTAATAAAATTCCATTAACAACTTTATAGCGTGCATTCAAATAATGATCGCGAATATAAAACCAAAACCAACTCATAATAAGAAAAAATGCTGGTGCAGAAATAAGTAAATAGGTTTGTCGCTTCGTGTCTGCCATGGTAAAAATGAGCATTGGAATTAGAATCCAAATCAACAGTCCTATATAAGTTGCTTTATTTTCTGATTTAAATAGGCGATAAATGAAAAAGCCGAGTGCCAAATAAAACAGTTCACTATAAATAACCAAAACTTTATGGAAGTAATAATAAAATGGCGCAACATGGCTTTCTACAGTTTCAGAATAAGCAGACAATGCATTAAATAAAATTGCATTCATCTCATCAGGATAAGTAGCACGCATATAAAAAACCCATGGCAATGCTGTAACGGCAAATCCTGCAAGAATCAACGTTCCTTGTTTTAAAAATTGGCCCCAATTAAACTTACCATATGTTACCATAAAAGCCAACCAAACAGGAAGAACTATAAGAGCGGGATACCATTTAGACAAAAAAGCTAAGCCCATAAACACCCCAGCAAAAAAAGATAATTTTAATGATGGTTTCGGCTTAAGATTAAGGACGATTAAATAAATAGCAATCTCCACCATTACAATAAAACAAACCTCTACATGATCGGAAGAAACACGCCCTCCTACTAATTCAATAATGAGTCCATTAATAGCATGGAAATATGCTGCCAGCAAAGCTGTACGTTCATCAAACAATTTACGCCCAATTAAAAATGTTAGCCAAACGGCTAATAAACCGAGCAAAATTGATGGCAATCGAACAGCTAATAAATTATTTCCGAAAACAGCTATTGAGCCTGACATTAACCAAAGTGGAACAGCAGGTTTGCCCAACCAAATATTACTTCCAACCCAATTATCATTATCAAACTTTAAAATTGGATGCTCATGTAATGTTGGTGTTAGCGGATGCTCAATTAAGTTTTTGGCTACTAATGCATGATAACGTTCATCCCAAGCATGTAAATGTGAATCAGTTGCACCTATGACACGAAGCACGGCACCAATAATAATTACAACTATAAGTGCTTTTTTAAAATCTTGTTGGCGCATGAACCGCCACGCAATATATGAAAGGCATCCTATACTAATTAAAAAACTTATACCAGGCCAAAGCTGATTCATAAGTTGGTAATTTACTTAATTTTTCTCAGTCGTAACAAATGAATTAAAACAGCTTGTTTAAACTGATATTGGGAAACGCCTTATTTTTTTGATTTAGCCGCCTTGCGTCTTTTCTTTTCTGATACAATTAAAGACAATTCACGTCCCATTTGTCCAGCCACTGACGTGTTTTCTTCTGCACGGCGCAATAGATAAGGCATCACCTCTTTCACAGGTCCATATGGTACATATTTAGCAACATTATAGCCAGCATGAGCCACGTTAAATGAAATATGATCGCTCATTCCTAATAATTGGGCAAAATATACGCGCTTATCATCCTTTGCAATTCCTTTTTCATTCATCAACTCTACCAACTTCAATGAACTTTGCTCATTATGCGTTCCAGCACATAATGCAAATCGATCAATATGTTCTATAATATATTCTAATCCTAAATTATAATCCCTGTCTGTTGATGCTTTGTCTGGCTGAATTGGAGAAGGATAACCATCTTTCTCTGCTCTTTCGCGTTCTTTTTCCATATAAGCTCCGCGAACCATTTTAATACCTGGATAATAATTTCCAGCCAGAGCCTCTTGATGCGTTTTTTTCAAAAACTCTAAACGATCATGACGGTACATTTGCAAAGTATTATATACTACTGCTTTTTCTTTGTTGTACTTTGCCATCATTGCATTTGTCATGCGGTCAATAACATCTTGAAACCAACTATCTTCAGCATCAATAAACAAAGGAACGTCAGCTTCATACGCGGCTTTGCAAATAGCATCTACTCTAGCCATAGCATCTGCAAAGTCTTTTTTCTCTTGCTCTGTTAATTCCGTACTTGGATCATTCGCCTTTTCCAATAAATCTGTTCGGGCAATTCCCGTAACCTTAAATACAGCAAACGGAATATGGTCATTTGCTTTTCCGGTAGCAATTGATGCTATAATCTCATCTCTTGTTCGATCCAAATCTTCATCCTCACTTTTTCCCTCTACGGAATAATCTAGGATTGTTCCAATCCCAAATTGCCCCAATTCATTTATTCTTCCAGAACAATCTGCAATTGTCTCTCCACCACAAAAATGTTTGAAAATGGTTTTTTTGATCATTCCTTTAATTGGCAAACGAATTGCAAACGCAAAATTGGTTGCAAACTTCCCAAACTTTACCAGCCAGGGCTTCCCAATCATATTAAACAAACGATATGTCCATTGCAGATCATTATCCGTTTTCCCTGCAAAAGCAATCTCGGTATTATCGAAAGAAATCATGCGCAAATATAAACGGAATTTACTACATTGTTAGCTCAGTTATTTTAAAAAATTTAATCCCATTATTGTGATTTTAAAAGGAAACATTGTTGACATTGAAAATCAGCGTATTTACAAAGGTCAAGTCATTATAGAAAACGGACGTATACAGTCAATAACAGAGCAAGAGACAGATTCTGAAGATTATATTTTACCCGGATTTATAGATGCTCACATTCACATTGAAAGTTCTATGTTGGTTCCTTCTGAATTTGCGCGTTTAGCAGTAACTCACGGCACAGTTGCAACAGTTTCGGATCCGCATGAAATTGCAAACGTTCTTGGCAAAGACGGTGTATACTATATGATTAACAATGGAAAAGAAGTTCCGTTCAAGTTTAATTTTGGTGCTCCATCATGTGTTCCTGCTACTAGTTTTGAATCTGCGGGAGCGGTGATTGATTCTGAAGGAATTAAAGAACTTTTAGCCAATGACGACATAAAGTATTTGGCTGAAATGATGAATTACCCCGGCGTTTTATTTGCAGATGATGAGGTAATGAAAAAGATTGAATGGGCTAAACATTTCAACAAACCTGTTGATGGGCACGCACCAGGATTGAGTGGTGAAGATGTGAAAAAATATATTAGTGCAGGAATCTCAACCGACCATGAAAGCTTTACTTATGAAGAGGGATTGGAAAAACTGCAAAATGGAATGAAAATTATAATTAGAGAAGGAAGTGCTGCAAAAAACTTCAATGCTCTTATAGATTTAGTTCCGGAACATTATGAGAACATGATGTTTTGCTCAGACGACAAACATCCAGATGATTTAATTGTAAGCCATATTGATGCGTTGGTAAAAAGAGGTCTTTCTCATGGTATTGATATTTTTAAATTACTTAAAATGGCTTGTATCAATCCTGTAAAGCATTATAATTTAGATGTTGGGCTTTTAAAAGAAGGAGATCCTGCAGATTTTATTGTAGTAAACAACTTGACTGAATTAACCATACTAAAAACCTTTATAAACGGAGAATGCGTTGCTGAAAACGGTCATTCAAACATTCAACCGATTCCTTTCAATTGTCCTAATAACTTTCATACGGACTTTAAAGAAGTGAGTGATTTTAAGATTGCTGCTACTTCTGAAAAAATTAATGTTATTGAAGCCTTGGATGGAGAATTAATCACGAACCCCATTATCGCAATACCAAAAATTGAAGACGGTCACATAGTTTCTGATGTGGAAAACGATATTTTAAAAATTGTTGTAGTCAATCGTTATTCAAACACTGAGCCTGCGGTAGCGTTTATCAAAAACTTTGGATTGAAAGCGGGGGCAATTGCTTCTTCCGTAGCGCATGATTCGCACAATATTATTTGCGTTGGTGTGAACGACGAGATGATTTGCAAAGCTGTTAATGCCATTATTAAAGAAAAGGGCGGTGTTTGCGCAGTTTCTGAAAATGATGCCCATGTGTTGGGGTTACCTGTTGCAGGAATCATGAGCAATAAGGACGGAATTACAACTGGAGAGCTATATCAAAAAATTGATCAACGTGCTAAGGAAATGGGCGCTACTTTACATGCCCCTTATATGACATTATCGTTTATGGCTTTATTAGTAATTCCTGCATTAAAGTTAAGCGACTTTGGTTTATTTGATGGTTCTAAATTTGAGTTTACTCCGGTTAATATCGCTGAATAATTCATACATTAAACCTATGAACACTAATTTTGATACCTTTCGCCCACAAGGATTTAGCACTGTAAACAGTTATTTATTTGTTGAAGATCCATTAGCACTAATTGATTATTTAGAAAAAAGTTTTGACGCCGAGGAAATAAATAGAGTCCTACGTCCAGAAACCGGTGAAATTGCCAATGTTATTCTTAAAATTGGAAATTCGTGCATTATGTTAAGTCAAGCGAGTGGTCCTTTTTTAAACATGCGCACCTCTTTTTATCTTTATGTTAAAAATGTAGATAAAATGTATCAACAAGCTTTAGATAATGGTGGGCTATCTGTTTTTGAACCAGCAGATCAAGATTTCGGTGATCGGCAAGGTGGCATTCAAGATCCTGCTGGAAATTATTGGTGGATTTCTACTCGATTATCAGAAAACAATTATCAATCAAAATAAAATTATGGCATTTGACGAATATCAAGCAGAGCGCATTACACAAATTTTAGAGGCGAAAAAAGCAAACTTCTTCTCCAAAAAAATGATGGGCGGACTTTGTTTTATGGTGAATGATAAAATGCTTTGCGGCATGCATATCGACAAAAAAACAGAGTCGAACTTATTGATGGCACGTATTGGTGAAGAAGCCTGTACAGAAGCTTTAGAAATGGATGGTGTTTTACCTATGGGTTTTACAGGTAGGCCCATGAAAGGATATGTTTTTGTAACGCCAGATGGATACGACCGACAGGATGATTTGGAATATTGGATTCACAAATGCTTGGACTTTAATCCTCAAGCCAAGGCAAGTAAGAAGAAAACAAAGAAAAAGAAATTATAACATTATGCCACATTTCATAATCCATTGTTCAGAAAAAGTGCTTGAGCAACATTCTGCAAAAAAAATCATTGACACTGTTCATAACTCCGCCGATTCTACAGGATTATTTGCCGCTGGAAATATAAAAGCACGCATTCAAAGCTTTACTGAATATACCGTTGGAGGAACACAAGATGATTTTATCCATATTTTTGGACATATCATGTCTGGCAGGACAGAAGCGCAAAAAGCAAATCTTTCAGAGAAAATAATAACTGCCCTAAAACCCATGTTTCCTGGTATTAAGGTACTATCCATAAATATTAATGACTTTGATAAAACGAGTTATTGCAACCATAATATGATTTAATTTCTGTTATCCATACAACCATTTTAAAAAATAATCCGTTCTAATTATAAGAGACATTAAATCACCCAATTATGAACCCTAACTTTAAACCATTTTACCGAATTCTATTTATCATTCCGTTATTGATTATTTCAAGCACCGCATGGTTACAAGACGAAACTTCTCACTTGTACTTTGATGGTGTTAACGATTATGTAGAAACACATAACACACAATTGGATTATTTCAATGATGATTTTACGTTTGAAGCAGTTATTAAAGGAAATGAAGACGATCAAGGCACTGATCCAACTATAATCTCAAACCGTTGGTCACATATCAAAGGGTCGGCTTTTTATTTTAAAAGTATGGGAGACGGAGTAAGAGCACTTTGTTTTTCAAACAGAGGTGAAGAATGGTATATTCCTAACAACGGATCTGTTGGAAGCCTCTTGGATGGTACTTGTCACCATGTTGCTGTAGTAAGGAAAGAAGGTGATCTTTATTTCTATGCCGACGGTGTTCTTTTTGGAGTAGACTATGCAGATGGTTGTGCGAATAACTTACAAGGTTTTACTTCAATTTGGATAGGCCGCGATCATGTTTATGGCAATGAGTTTAAAGGCGTAATTGGAAATGTTCGCATTTGGAAATCTGCAAGAACAAGCACTGAATTAGCAGAAAACATGCACGGAGGCATTGATGGATTTGAATATAGTTTGAGAGGATGTTGGGATTTAAATGAAGGTGACGGACAAAATATCTATTGTAAATATATGTTGTCTTGGAGCTGTTTTCTTGGTACGGATGAATTTATAGAAGGAGACGGATATGACCCTGATTGGTTTGAAGGAGATTATTGTTCAAACATTCATGACTATGGGGATGGAGATGATGATGGATGGGTTGAAGAAGAGGAAGAAGAAGATGGAGATGAGGACGAAGACGAAGATGAAGATGAAGGAGGTGATGGAGATGATACTGCTGCACTAACAAAATTAGATAACAAGTTGCTTAAACTTTACCCAAACCCAGTACTTGACAATAATTTAACGGTTGATTTTGGCGCAAACTTATCTAATGTAGAGTTTACATTGGTTTCAATTAGTGGTCAAGAGGTGTATAACTACAAAGTAACTAAAAACACTTCTATAGTTATACTAAACATTAGAGATATAACGAACGGAGTCTATTTATTAAAAATCCAGTCGGAAGATCGTTTAATCACTAAAAAAATTGTCGTACGATAAGGAATAGAAGATACAAAGCCAAAAATTACGTTACAATCAAATAAAATTAATTACAAAGGCTTTTTGCAAACCACATTTTATAATTTTATTTCAAATTAAAGACGCAAATTCGAACCTTAATATGATTTAAACAATGCGCATAAAGTTTGTTCTCTTATTCTTATTAATGAGCTGTTTTAACCAAATTAAAGCACGACACATACTTGCGATAAGCATTAAAAACTGCCATAAAGAAATAAGTGACACTACGCTCCGTTTTATACGATTGTACAAATTAGAATCATCAGAGGATATTGAAGTAGGCCGTTTTGAACCTTATGGAACCGATCATCTTTCAATTCCTGGTTTAAAGGAAGGTAATTATTACCTTCTTTTCCCGAACAAACATAACACAATAAGTCGCGTCAATTTTGATATTAACCATGATAATGACAGCACTCAATTAACACTATGCACAAATCGTTATAATAATAACGAGGCTGACCATATTCCTTTAATATCACAACTAAAGGAGGGGGAGTTCTTCTCAATTAAAATTGAATCAAAAGGTTGTTTTCACACTTTGCCAGACTCAATTCAAATAGAACGAGTTAATCAAAGGTACTATAGAACCTACCGAAATAATAAAAAAGAATTGACCACTAAAGAGTATGAGCATATTCAGAGGTTTGAAATGGAATTAAACCTTTTTGATAGAAGAGGCGGCTGTACCACCACTGACACGTATACACTAAGCTATAAAGGACAAACCTTAACTTATAAAGATGCAAGTGGCGAATGGAACGGCTACAATCATTTATTGGAACATCTCGGCCTATATAGTGAATAGGATATTCATCTAATTTTGCCATACTTTGTCCTTGTTGAAATTGCAAACAGTTGAAAGATATATTGTAATTTTAAGGCATTAAAAATTGATATCCTTGGACACACTCACTTATAATCAATCAGAAATTCGATTCGGTAATTTAAAAGACAGTGGTTTTAACGCCCTACTCTCCTCACCGCGCTATGCGCAATCAAAAAAAATCATTATTACAGATGAAAATGTCTTTGATTTATGGATGGAAGACTTTATTACATCTTTTGAAGCCTTGAGTGAAGCCGAAATTATTCAGCTTCCACCTGGTGAAGAAAATAAAGTACTAGACATTTGCAACCATGTGTGGAGTGCCTTAAGCGAGTATGAAATTGGACGTAACGACTTAATCATAAATTTAGGTGGAGGTGTAATCACTGACATGGGCGGCTTTATTGCAGCAACCTTTAAACGCGGACTTTCATTTATTAATATCCCCACAACTTTGCTTTCTCAAGTAGATGCCTCTGTTGGAGGAAAAACAGGGATTGATTTAGGTCCTTATAAAAACCAAATTGGCGTTTTTGCTGACCCTGATTATGTTTTTATAGATTCACGTTATTTAGCAACCTTGCCTAACGTTGAATTGGATTCTGGCTTTGCTGAAATGCTAAAACATGGATTAATTGCAGATGCTAATTATTGGAATGCACTTAAATCTGTTGATCCTAAAATCATTCCTGCAGGATTATTAGAGACAATTCATCAATCTGTTTTAATCAAGCGTAAAATTGTTACAGAAGATCATTTAGAGCAAGGGCAGCGAAAAAACTTAAACTTTGGTCATACAATTGGGCATGCATTAGAAGGTTTTTGTTTATCTAATAACAAACCTATTCCACATGGATTTGCAGTGGCCTGGGGAATGATTGCTGAAAGTTTTATTTCTTGCGAAATGGGACTTATTGACACCAATTTATTTGAAGACATCAACACTACTATTCGCAGTCGATACACACACTTAAACATTTCAATTGCTGATATTGATCAAATTAAACCACTTCTATTAAATGATAAAAAAAATGTGAATGGTTCAATATCATTTACATTACTTACAGATATTGGTCAAGCGATTTACAATCAAAACGTCAATGACGAATTGATTGATGCTGCAATTCGTTTTATTTTAAATCACGAAGCTTAAATTGATATTTGGTTCCTTGATCGTAACTACGTTCAACATGACCATCTAGCTGTTCGGTTAATGTCGCAATCAACTCCAATCCAAATGAATTCCCTTTAGGTGTTGACTTCCACTCTCCCCCATCTTTATAAGTAAAATCGAAAAAATCAGTCTCGTCAATTCGTTGAATTTTAATCGTTATTACACCCTCCGCACGATCAGCAAATGCATGTTTTAATGAATTTGTAATTAATTCATTTAGGATTAGTGCTAAAGGTACTAGTGTGTCATTACCGAGTTCTTGAATATCTGAAATAACATCTAACTTTACTTCTGTATGTTTTGCATGTGTCAAAACTAGATCCTTAGCCAATGAATCAATATAGTTTTCGAGATTTATTTGCGATAAATTTTCGTTCTGATACATTTTTTGATGAATCAAAGCCATGGCTGAAACTCTAAAAATTGCATCTTGAAAATGCATGCGCGAAGCCTCCTCCTCTATTTCATACGATTGCAGGCGAAGTAAACTAGAAATTACTTGAAGGTTATTTTTAACGCGGTGATGAATTTCTTTTAACATTACCGTCTTCTCTTGATATTGTAGATTAACCAAATGATTAATCTCTGTCAAATCTTGATTTATTGACATGTATTTATTCTCGGCCGTACGCCTAAGTTTTAAAAATTCGACAATCAAGAACCCAAACAATGATACGGAAACAAGCAAGGCCATTAACAACGCCAATTTTTCAATTATTGGCACATTAACAACCGGTTCAACATCTCTAAAAAGATAAATACAAGACCAAACAAGCTGAGCGCTCAAGGAGATAACTCCTGCCTTTCTGCCTAAAGTTATAAAGGCATAAAAACTTGTAATCATCATAAAAATAACCTCCACCACATGCATTGAAACAAAGTTCAAATTCAGCACAACTCCTGTTATAATTGATCCTAAAATTACCTGGGCATACGCAACCATTTCAAATTTACGCGTTTGCTTCATTACAATTAATGAAACAAAAGGAGTACTCCAACACATTACCCCCACAAAAAAAGTCTTCATCCCTATGAACGCACCAGCAAGCATTAAAACAGTATAAGTTAACACCATGAACGCGTTATAGCGCCACGTTAACTCAAAAGCTCCTTGCTTATAATAGGTGGTATATTCAGATGTGGGGGGAGTAAAGAAATTCATCTAAAGTTTTATCTTCAATTGCATTTTTATAGTTGTTCTCTCACTTCCTTGAATTTCTTCTAACCCTGAAGAAATGCTATCTCTATTTGCATATGAAAACACATCCCAACGCAACCATAAATCAATTTTTCTACCCAAATCGTATTTAAACATTAGATAAGTACGAATTCCCTTGTAATAATAAGATGGAATGCTAAATACTCCTAATAAATCATTTTCGTAAGCGTAAATTCGCGAATCATAATTGTCCGTATCAAAAATAGCATACCTTCCATAAAGCGTTAATGGAATTTTACGCAATCGGAATTTTACATCTTGAAAAAACATAACACCTTTACTTTTTTGATCTCCGTAAAAGTGATTTACCCACTCAAACCTAGTTTTAAATGACCATTGCCAGTTAATACGTTGGTCATAATTTACTCGAATCGTGTTTTTTCGAATAAACTCTTGCCCTTTAATACCTTCCACATCATCCTTGGTATTTCTTTGCGTTACTTTATTGCGCAAACGCACATAAAAATTAGCATTACGAGAGGCTTTATAGTTGATTTGCCCAAAATATTCTCTACCATGACTAAGGTCGTTCGTTAACCATTTATAGTAAGTAAATTTAAACTGATCGTAATAGGCATTTACACTCACTTTTTTATTGATTCGGGCTTGTGCACCAATGTATAATCCGCGCTCACCTGTGTTGTCTGATGATTCTCCAAAACCTGTTGAGTAAAGTGACTGAAACGACTTGTCATAATTTCTGTAAATCAACAATAAATCTAATCGAGGATCAACATGCCAAGACAAACCGTTTACGGTTCCGAATTTGAGATTATCGCTTGCTGCAGTTTCTCCAAAAATGGTCAATTTACGGATGTAAAATCTATAATTTAAACCCGTTGTTAATAATTGACTTCCTGAAAACTTGTATTTTTTATAGCCTGTAGTATCAATAATTAAGGGTTGATCGTAGCTAGTATATACAGATGATACTCCAATTCGATAATTGTTTCCTTTTAAAGCGAATTCGCCTCCAACAATACTTTCACGTAATGTGTTTTTCTTTTCAAGTTCCCCCGGCGTGCGGTGAAAACCTGAAATTTGAAATGAAGTAAAACTATTATCAAATCCATTAAGCGTATCTCCTGAATTAATATTTGCATCTATTTTTTTGACAGAACCAAAAACGGTTAAATCTATTTTTTCATTTTGAAAATTAGCTGCTCCTCCTCTTAAAAATCTTGATTCATTAACAGATGTGTAAGGCCTAAGCCCTGTTGCATAACGTTTCCCATTCATCACATCTGCCGACTTTCCAATTCCAAACCCAGACCACATAGTTAATCCTTGCCCAAAATTGACTTGATAATCACCTAAAGCAACGGCATTTAATTTCCATATTTTTCGAACAAATAAATGTCCTGAATAAAAATCAAAACCTTGTTTTTGAGTTCCCTTGAAAAATTGTTCTCCCGCATCTTTTTCAGCAGTAAATCCCCAACTTAATCTGTCTTTATAACGATTTCTATACCGTAAATACAATTTATCTGAACTTCCGAGATACTGACTATTTGGAGACTCGGCTAAAACACTATCTGGTTTTATAATGTAACCTTCTTTCTCTTCAAATGTATTTTGATAACGTGCAATAATTTCGTGTCTTGAATAGCGAATTGCATCTTTCCATTTAAAATCATCTCTATCTACCTTATTAACTGTCACAAATGGTAAAACCATTTCAATAGTATTCTGATCTAATTCATCAATGGCAGCCAATTCATAAATGGTAATAAAATCTCCATAAAACTTTCGGTAGTTTAAAAGAGATACTACCTGCACATCTGTCAATAAATGTAAACGAATCAAATCTTCCTCCGTCGCCAAGTTAAGGTTCAGCGGATTATCATAGAAATTAAAAAGGTCGTCAAAATAGGTTGTTAAATCAATGTCAGAATCTTCTAATGTTTCCCCAATAAACTCAATTCTTTGCTCAATTATTTGTTGTTTTTCAGGATCTTGAGACAACGCTGAAAACGCACCAAGAATAGCTATAAACAAAAGCAGTAATCGCATACTAATTGAATCGGTATTTTAGACCTGCTGATGGGCTCAAGCCGAGATTACTATGCCACATTGTAGACATATCAAACTGTAAATTACTAAATGCTAAGCCAAATCCGAAAGCAGATTGAAATGGATATGAGTTTACACCTAATCGCAGATATAAAATTTCATGCGGATGAATTTCTAACCCTGATTTTACGTTAATAGGATGAATAATTGTTTTTTCTGCCTCAACATTCCAAAATACTTTTTCACTAAAAATATAAGTTGCTCCAATTGCAAATCGAGTTGGAAGGCGTTCATCTTCAAATTCAGATAATTCCGTTCTTGAAATATTTTGAACTCTTACTCCGAAATTTAAAGCATCTGTGGCAGCATAAAAAAGTCCTAAAGTGCCAGAAGCAGTGTTTTTAGATCCATAAATATCCCCCAATTGAATCCGGTGAAAATTGACCGCAAAACCACCGTAAAAATTACGGAATAGCTGTCTTCCATAAACTAGACTAGCTTGCATTTCTCGATAAAGAGAAAACCCATGCTGCTGAAACTGAACTCCAAAATTTCCACTTTTTTCAGTATGATAACCAAATGCTAATGCCTGAGAGGAAAGCTCTTTAAGCAAAAAACGATTTTCATAATTCAACCCAATTGCTGTTTTTTCAAGCGCTCCAAAACTTCCTGGATTATTGTAAACCGAATAAACATCATTGAGCGTGAGTCCAGTACCTCCTAAAGCCGCAGAGCGCGCTCCAATTTGAGGATACACTTGTGCCGAACCAACAAATGTAGTGAATAAGGCCAAGAAAAAAAGTATGTTTTTCATTCTGTAGGAAAGTTAGTAATAATGAATTAATTCTCGCCGCTTTGCTTTCAAATTTTGTAATTTTAATGATGAATTACAAACAATACAAGATTCCAATTGGAAAAACCGCTTAAAATATTTAACGCTTCTGCCGGAAGTGGTAAAACGTATACGCTTGTACAAGAGTATTTACGTATTGTTTTGCACAGTGACAATCCCATGAAATTTCGTTCAATTTTGGCTATGACCTTTACCAATAAGGCTGCCAATGAAATGAAAGAGCGAATTTTGGATGGGCTAATTCAACTGGGTAAGCCTGCCTCAGACAAAACACAAAACGAACTTGGCTTTTTGGTAGACACTTCCAAAAACTTAGGAATTTCACCCAAATTGGTTGAAACACGCTCGGCCAAAATTTTAAATCGAATTTTGCATAATTACAGTTCCTTTTCTGTAATGACTATTGATAAATTCACCCATAAAGTGATTCGTACTTTCGCTAAAGACTTAAACATTTCAGTTGATTTTGATGTAGAGTTAGACATGCAAAAATTGCGAAAAAATGTCACGGACATGCTCTTTGATCAAATTGGAAGAGATCCTGAATTAACACGTTTGATGCTTCGATATGCGAACACCAATTTATCAGAAGATAAAAGGTGGGATTTTTCGCAGCAATTATATGATTTTAGTAATGAAATTTTTAAAGAGGAAGCCATTAAATCAATTGATTTATTGAAGAAAATAAGTGCCTCTGACTTTTTAAAAATACAAGATGACTTGCGCAAGGAGAATAAAATAATTGCCAATAAACTAGAACAAAACGCAAAGGAGGCATTGGACTTGGTCAAATCAAAAGGGCTTGATCAAAATGATTTCCAAGGTAAATCTACCTCTATAATTACCTTTTTTAAGGGGAAATTACGTGGAGACTTTATAAAGCCACCAAGCGATAGAGTTTTGGGCTACGTGGCTGACAATCGTTGGGGACATGATAAAAGTCCTAACAAAAGTACAGCAGATGAAATTGGTCCATTATTAAAACAATATTTCGATCAAATAAATGCGTTGATAGAAGGAGAATTTAAAACTTATTTAATCAACAAGGAAATTCTTAAAAACCTCAACAACCTCTCCTTACTAAACCATTTAATCAAATTAGTTGAGCAAGTAAAATCAGAAGAAAACATCTTATTGATTTCAGATTTTTACAGGAAAATTGCAGAGATTATAACAGAAGAACCTGTTCCTTTTATTTACGAGCGTCTTGGTGTTCGATATGCTCACTTTCTGCTTGACGAATTTCAAGACACTTCTCATTTGCAATGGATTAATATGATACCGTTGGTTCATAATTCATTGGCATCTGAAAATAGTAACCTAATTGTTGGTGATGGAAAACAAGCTATTTACCGCTGGAGAAATGGTGAAGTGGAACAGTTTACAGGATTACCTGATAAAATTCTAAATCCTGACAATATTGCTTCTTTAAATGAGGCCGAGCCACTTTTCAAAGCACTTGGAGCAAAGTATCCTTTGAAGAAAAACTTCCGTTCTGCACCAGAAATAGTTCAATTTAACAATGATATTTTCCCACAATTAATTAGTGATTTACCAGAAAATTTGCAGTTGATTTATGATGACATTATTCAGGAACCAACAAAAGATTTTCAAGGTTATGTTGAAAGTAAAATCAGCAAAGATTTAACTGCACAAGATCAATTAGACTATACCTTATCCTGCGTGCAACAAGCTTTAGCCAACAATTATTCGCTGAAAGATATTTGCATTTTAACTCGGAACAATAATAAAGGGGCAGATATTTCTAGACATTTAACAGAAAGAGGTATCAAGGTAATTTCACCAGATAGTTTATTTATTGGGAAGGATATTAGTGTGAAATTCGTGGTTAACTTAATGGCGTCCATGATTAACCCAACGGCAAAGAATTACAAGATTAAAACGTTGGAGCATTTCTCAACTTTAATATTGAAAGAGGGCGCCCGAACAACAATTGAAAAGCATGCAGAGGCGATTATAAATCAAAACATTGTTGAAATTTTTAAACCCTATGGTTATCATTTAATTCAACCCTCTCTATTCCACAATTTGTTCGAATATGTTGAATCTATTATTGGAATTTTTCACCTAAACATTGCCGCTAATCCATTTTTACAATTTTTACTTGAACAAGTCCATCTATTTGAAAAACGAAACAATTCAAATGTTCGAGATTTTATTGAGTGGTTTAATGATAAAGGGAAAAAGACTTCAATCACCAGTCCGGATGGAGCTGACGCCGTGCAAGTAATGACCATTCATAAATCAAAAGGACTACAGTTTCCAATTGTTATTTGCCCTTTTATTGATTGGAAAATGGATATTAACAGAGAAATATCTTGGGTTGAAAGTGAAAATCATTCACTTCCCTCCTATTTTGTAAAAATGTCAAAAGTTCTTTTGGAAACTGAATTGGCAGACACTTATAATATTGAACACGGTAAATTTTTATTGGATCATTTGAACTTGCTTTATGTAGCATTCACAAGACCTGAAGTAGCGTTATTTATGTGTGGGGCGGTTAAGACATCATCTCCTGTAAAACTGTGGCTAGACAATTATTTCAGCAGTAGCACTTTAGGTAATCGTGAAGATGATTTATTTCAATTTGGTGAATTCGTAAAGAATGTCAAATCTGCTCCGTTGGATATAAAAAACTACCCCGTAAGGTTTCATGGTAAAAAGATGGACAAACCTGTATTGAGCTATAAAAGTGCAGAAAATTGGGACATTGACGAATTAGATGAGAAGCGATTATTTGGGACAAAGGTTCATTATATTTTATCTGAAATTAGTGGCTTAATTGATTTAGAAAGTGCTTTGCAAAAATCTACCCGAAAAGGAAAAATAACTGCAGACGAAAGTGATGAAATAATGGAGTTTATTACAGCGCTATTTAAAGACAAGCGCTTTGCTTCTTATTTTGATGCCGCGGAACAATTAAATGAAAAGGAACTCATCAATAATAAAGGACGAAAGTTAATTCCTGATAAGATTGTAATAAAAGCAGATCAAACCTTGGTGGTTGATTTCAAAACGGGTCAAGAAACCTCTAAACATAAGGAACAAGTTCAGGAATATATGCAGGTTTTAAAGGAGGTTGGTTTTAACAATTTAGTTGGGGAGATTTATTATACCGAAGAAGGTAGAGCCGTTCCTGTTTTGGCTAATACGGGTAGTGTTGAGCAGTTGAATTTGTTTTAAGAAGAGGTTTGCGCAGGATTACAAATCCTGCGAAGTTCGCGGTGGGAATCATAAGACTTGTAAATGAGACTCTAGTGAATTTGAAGTACACGTGGCTGTGAAGAATTTGTAATCCTTCACTTATAGCTTGTGCGGCGGTTATAAAAACTAGGAAAGCCATGTTGAGGTTTGCGCAGGATTACAAATCCCGCGAAGTTCGCGGTGGGAATCATAAGACTTGTAAATGAGACTCTAGTGAATTTGAAGTGCACGTGGCTGTGAAGGATTTGTAATCCTTCACTTATAGCTTGTGCGGCGGTTATAAAAACTAGGAAAGCCATGTTGAGGTTTGCGCAGGATTGCAAATCCTGCGAAGTACGCGGTGGGAATCATAAGACTTGTAAATGAGACTCTAGTGAATTTGAAGAGCATGTGGCTGTGAAGGATTTGTAATCCTTCACTTATAGCTTGTGCGGCGTTATAAAAACTAGGAAAGCCATGTTGAGGTTTGCGCAGGATTACAAATCCTGCGAAGTTCGCGGTGGGAATCATAAGGCTTATAAACAGGCATTCAAAAATCAAGGTAAAACAAACCTTATTGGAAGTGTAAATCGTACGCGAACTTCCCTTCCTGCTTGCTCCCCAGGAATCCATTTTGGCATATTATTAATTATACGTTTTGCTTCTTTGTCTAAAGCCGCAGAAACACCTTTCCTTATTTCTGGCTTTTCAATTGAGCCGTCTTTATTAACAATGAAACTAATATAAACCGTTCCCTGCTCTTTATTCTCTAAACTTATTGCGGGATATTGCATTTCATTTTTTATAAACTCCATCAGTGCTTCTGGCCCACCTATAAAACTAGGCTCTTTTTCAACAAAATCAAATATTTCAGGCAATGGCTCAGGTGGTTCTGGAGGATCTATAAACCAACCTCCCCGTCGTCTTTTTGAAGGCAACCGTGACATTTGAGCCAGCTTTTTTAATTCTACTAATACTTCTGATTCATCAGACAAATTGCTTTCAACTTTTCTCCCATTTACATAAAACTCTCTTAATCTTTTAAAAGCACTAAGGTCCGCCACACTTTCAATCCACCTTCCTTGAATCTCCAATTTTTTAAGTGTTTCAATTTCAGACCTTGTAATATATCCATTACCATCACGATCCACAATTGAATGACCGGATGTTAACTCCATTTCAAATGCTATATCTTCAAAAATTATAATACGATCACCATCAATTTTTCCATTTACAACACGTACCGCTCTTAACGCTTCATCATAAGAATTATAGTAAATTATTTTACCATTATAAATATGTTCATTACGAAAGGAACCTGTTGCAAGAGTGTATTGATATTTATTCCTACTAGGTATAACTGTTGAACCATCCACCTTTTTGGCTTCACTTTTTCGAGATATAATTTCTCCATTTTTATAGGTAAAATAGTACGTATTACTCGTTACACTTTTCAAGACTTCACCTACCGAATCCTCAAATTTTTCCACCTTGTAAACTTTCATTTGATAAGCCTGATGGAAAGCATATTGTTTTTCGGAAACATTACCACTTTCATAATAGCTTATCTTAGTAGGCTCATCTTTACTCTTTCTTTTGACATCAATTGCTTTGAGATTTCCTCCGAGATAATAATGAAAAACAGTATCAAGTTGAACGCCATTTTTATATGAAGTTTTTAATAAGATTTCGTCGCTCGCATTTCTCCTCCAATCGTTCCAACCATTTTGATTGGAAATCCATATCCCTTGCCTTCCTAATTTATCTGTCACATTGTATTTAACCTCATTCAACCATATTGCACCAGTTGATCGCTTATTTAAAACTTCTTCGGCAAACCTCAACACACCTTTCTTAGCATAATATTCAATACGCCCATCTACTAATTCTTCATTTTCAAACGTGCCCAGTTTTACTGTGTAAGGTGATTTATTTTGGTCCAATGAAATATTATTTGTTATGGAAGCTAATTCACAATTCTCATAATCCAACACCACTAAATCTCGTCCATTATACTTCTTTAAAACCTGTATTAAACAACCTTCCACTTGCTCTGAATAATGAATGACTTTTCCGTTTGCAAAAACTTCTTTCTTTAAAAATCCATTCGGATAAAAGCTTTCTTCCATCAACATTTCATACTCGTTTAGCACCTTCGAAGTATATTGATTACGAAAACTCAATTGCCCTCCTTCTTGATTATAGGTAACATATCTTTTTTCAGTTTCTAATGATTGAACTACACCTGTTAAATAATAAACTGTTTTTGAAGTGGGTGTCACCTCAATTTGCTTTTCACCAGACTCATAATAATAAGTATCTATATGATTAAAAAAATCCATTTTTAAGCGAACATTTCCATTAGCATAATAATGATAGCGTAGATTTTTAATAGAAACTCCGTTCTGATAGTGTTGTAATTGTTTTATTAAACCTTCTTCATTTAACTCAATCCACTTTCCTTGCTTTTTACCATTTTCATCCGTCTTATTGATTTCCTGCACAACACCAAAGGTTTTAAAATCAACATGGTGTCGCTCACCTAAATGCTTGAATTTTAAATTAAAATCCGATTCGAAATTGCCTATTGCAAACTCATAACTTACCCTAATGTCATAAGTTCCATTTGGAGGAATGGTGATTTTTCGAGATGGAGAACTCCAAGAAACAACTTCTCCTTTTCCCGATAATTTTTTCACCTCTATTGGTGCTAAGGTGTGGTTATGAAATTTTAACACCACTTGATTCAAGGGAGATAATTGGGAGATAGTATCCCAATTTAAAGTACGTTCTACGCCAAAAAAATCAATGTCATAAACATGAACATTCTCTTGATAATGTAGTGTATCATTTACAAAATTGCGCTGTGCAAAAACATGCGCCGTGCAAGTTGAAAAAAGTAGAATTAGGCTAGCGAAAAGTTTCATTAACGCCAAATTAAATAAATCACTCCCAACCCTTTGTTATAGAACTGTTAAGTCTTGTTATTTATCTGTTAATCTCTCATTAATCGCTAGAAAATCTATCTCTTTAAGAAATTACAGTCTATCAGATTGACCAGAGGTAGACTCTTTTATTTGTGCATCAGACTTTAATCTTCCAAACTTGAAAAACAATCCTACCTTGAAAGTAGTAAATTGATTTTGGGAAACACTGACGTGCTGATAATTTCCTGAATAAACAGTCCACTTTCTTTTTGGAGG
Source organism: uncultured Crocinitomix sp. (assembly GCA_937136425.1). Lineage (GTDB taxonomy): Bacteria > Bacteroidota > Bacteroidia > Flavobacteriales_D > Crocinitomicaceae > Crocinitomix. Next base: position 48,691 of record CAKZON010000076.1, on the reverse strand, counting down.
AATTATGTTACCTACATCTAGAAAAATTTGAAATTTATTTCCATTGAATTTTTTAGTCAGTCGCATTCCCCAATTTGCATTGGCTGCCATTTCAGAATCATCTCCACCCCATTTATTGATATGTAGTCGATTCATTATATTAAAGTCTTTCGGCAGCATAAAAGTGAGATAAGAATAGATTCCATACCTGAGGTTATAAAAATCTTCTCTCCCAAATATTGGGGAAAAGCTATACTTACTATAATCAACCCAAACTGAATTCCAACCTTGCAACCAACTGGTATTAAGAGGAAGGCTAAAACTTGCACTAAGTCCTTGTTCTGATTCTGCATTCCATGGTGTACTTTCTTGCAAAAAAGAGGTTTCATCTACAAAAGAAATGGTGCTTATTGGCGAGTTAGTATGTGTATAACTTACAGAAACATTGTAAGCATAAAACAAGTCAAAATCAAGTCCAACTGTATGCTCAGTTGCTGGTCGTAAATAAGGATTTCCATATTCAATACTTAAGCTGTCTTGCACTCTAATAAAAGGATCATAACTTGAAAATTGTGGACGATTAATACCCGCATCATAAAACATTGTAATTGCTAATTTGTCATTGGGTTCATACAAGATGCTTGCAGAAGGAAATGGCAATACATAAGATGAATCAATGAATTGTTGCTCCAAAGAGTTACTATACCCATCAAGTGCTGTATACTCAGCTCTTAAACCTGCACGAACTCCTAATTTTCTCCATTTTTTAGCAACTTCAAAAAAGGCAGCACCATTATTCTCTTTATAATCGTACGAATTTGAAAAAGCGTCATCAATCAGCCAATTTCCATCCACATTATTAAATCGATCAAAACGTTTCCCGTTAAACAATAAACTATAGGATCCTCCCCCGCTTAATTTCCAACCTGTAGTATCAAAAACATGTTCATATACAATTCTCAATTCAGCAATTTGAGGAACATCTTTTGATTCATTGCGAATATCAAAAGAAGATTCTGTACCAGTTTCTAAAAACTCAAATAAACTATTGGATTCTCCTTCATTGTTACTGACTTTATTCACATAATTCAAGTTAATTTCAAGGTTACTGTCATTCGTATCTGTTTCAATTGTATAATTCAAAAAACCGGTATTGTTTAACCATCTCCAAGTATGATCAGAAAAAGCAGCACTTCGTGTTTGTGTTAAATCATTTATTGCATATTCAGTTTCAGAACTATCAATAGAATTACCACCGCCACCGTATCCATTTACACCCAATGAAAGCTTTTGTTTATCATTAATTTTATAGGCCGACTTTATGCTGTAGTATTGCCAAACATTTCGATTATGATTATTGGAAAATGAAGTTAATTTTCGATTAGAATCATCCGTTGTAAATCCGTTGACCTCACTAGTACCATAAGATTGATTATAATTTCCGCCCAAATAACCATTCAAAGAAAATTTCTTCTTTTTTAAACTAACACCAATATGCATACCTGCCAAAGGTTGAACTTGTGTATTTACACCACCTTCACCTCTCAATGTTACATTATAACCTTCCAAATGAAAGTCTTTAGTAAATACTTCAATTACACCATTACTACTCCCTTGTGCTTTATATTTTGCCGAAGGGTTTGTTATAATTTCTATTCGCTCAATTTGACTTGCTGGAATTGCTTTTAGTTCATCATTTGAAATGATTGCCTGTCTATCAATCAATATTAACGGGCTCCCTCTGCCTATAATTTCAATGCCTTCATCATCTGGCGAAACCAGCTTAGGTGAAGCTTTTAGCACTTCAAATAAATTCGATAATGTTTGAAGATTTGTACCTTCTACATTCACAGAAATTCCATCCATTGTCCGCTTAAACATTTCTTTCCGAAACACTACGTCAACAGTTTCCAAATCAAGGTTTTTTTTCAATGCTACAGCTCCTAGATCCACCACAGAATCAGTAATCTCAAAAGAGATCAATGTATCTAAGTAAGTAGGAACCGATATTTTAGCATAAAAGCTCTTTTCCTTTTTGGCTATAAGCGATAATGAAAAATAAGTACTATCTAAGTACGTTCCTTTCTTCAAAGTAGAATCTACAGCTGAAAAAACTGTAATTTGCCCCAGTTCGATTGATTCTTTCTCGGCTACAATGGAACCTGTAACTCTAACTGTTTGTGAAAATGTAAAACTTGCTTGCAAACAAAGTAATAATAGAATAAGTCGATTCATTTGATAATAATCTTGGGGTGGGTTGGTTAAGTATAAGGTTTTAAAATTCTAACCTTAATAGTTCAAATGTAGGTAATCGTTACACTCGGCATTTATAAAAAACCGCTTTTAACTTTTTTTTAACGCTTGTTTTTATTTTTCAACAAGCCTTTTTCAAATTAAATCGATCGCATTTTAATGGACGATATCAATGTGATTTCACGGGGAATTTCACACCTAGCTTAACAGATAGCTCAGGTGTAAAAACAGCTGGTTTATAAACTGTTGACATCATTTCTACAGGAGCTGTTCCAGAAACACGTGTATGTCCTGCAACCCAAGGTGTAAAATAAAGCCAATTGGTGATTTTGAAGTTATAGCCGCCTCCCAAAGAAAAAATTACGCTTTCGTTAATAATTTCTTCATTCATTACACTTTTTACGTTATTCGTCCAATATCCGACTCCAGGACCTATCCAAAATCCTTCAAAATTTTCTTTAAAAAAGTACTCAAATGAAAGACCGAATGCATTTACTCGGTCAGTATCAATTCCTTCTCCTAAAACAAATTTAGGATTAGTGGCCTGAGCATAAGAAAACCGATATCGCATAAAGTTTCTCCCAGTCCAACCTGTTATAATGAATCCTTTTAAGAAATACGGTAACACATCTTGTTCCAAACCAAAATAAAATGTACTTGGCTTGTCTTTATTCACTGTTTGGCTCATTACATTAAATGATAAAACCACTAATAATATGCTGATCCAGTATTTCATTCACCAATCGAAATTTAAGTCTGTATTTCTTTAATTTTTCGAAATGTAATGATTTTATCTCTATCATTTGAGGACAGACTCAAAGCTTGCTGCAAATGCTCCAATTGCTTTTTTTCATCAATTCCAATATACAATTCCGCTACTAAAGAATGATACAAATGATTATCAGCCAAGTTAATCTTCAACGCCTCTTTCAGTGCAACAGCATTCCCCTCTGACTTCGACAAAGCATAGGTTCTATTCAATGCAATTACAGGAGAATACTCAATTTGTAATAACCGGTTATATAACTGTAAAATTTGAAACCATTTTTCCTTCTCATTCAGTTCTGTTCGTGTGTGCCAAAAAGCAATTGAGGCTTCTAAATGATATTTTGACAAAACAGAACCTTTAGCCGCCTCATTTAAATAATACTCCCCACGTTTTATCAATTCTGGTTCCCATTTTGTCTGATCCTGATCTTCATATAAAATAGAACTTCCGTTGGCGTCTATTCTTGCGTCAAACCGTGAAGAATGAAAACAAAACAATGCTAAAAGAGCATTTGCACTAGGAACATTGGTTTCTTTATTTTGAATTAAAATCAATAATAATCGCATGGCTTCAAAACACAAGTCTTTTCGCATAGCTTTATCATCCGAAGCAGAATAATAACCTTCGTTATACAATAAATAGATAACTGATAAAACTGAATTTAACCGCTCATGAATGGCTTCACCCTGAGGCATCACTAATTCTATTTTTTCAATTCTAAACTTTTCTTTCGCCCTATAAAGCCGTTTATTAATTGTTGCCGTAGAGGTTAATAAAGAACTTGCGATTTCATCCACTCCAAATCCGCATAAAACGCGCAAGGCTAATCCGATTTGTGCCTCTTTAGAAAGCTTTGGATTGCATACTGCAAACAACATTTGAAGTTGACTGTCTTTTATGTTTGATTCAGACAAATCCACCTCTAAAGAATCAATATTAGACTCAGTTGTGGTGGCTTTAATTGCAGGACGAACTTTTGAATTGAATACTGCGGTATGTTTAAAATAGTCTTTCGTTTTATTTTTAGCGACAGTATATAACCAGGCTGTTGGGTTTTCTGGCAGTCCTTTTAACCCCCAAGTTTCTGTTGCTTTTAAAAATGTTTCACTTACTAAATCTTCTGCCAATTGAATATTAGAAATGCCATATGTTTTGCACAATACAGCTACAATTTTCGTGAATTCCGTACGAAATAAATGAGGTATAAGTTCAGTGTTTGGCATTTAAAAGGAACATATTCAAAGCAAGGACGTTAATATTTTGATCAACGCCCTTGTCTTAAAAAATCAATATTATCAAGTATCAAAAACCATTACATCTCTCACCTCAACCTTGCCTCCAATAGCTAGCGTTGGGCACCCTTCAGAAAGTTTTACTGCATCATCAAGATTTTCTGCCTTAACAATAATGTAACCACCAACTATTTCTTTTACTTCGGCATAAGGTCCATCAGAAATTACTCCTGTACCTTGCACTGTTTTCCCTTCAAAACCGAGTGCATTTGTTGCTACAAATTTACCTTGAGCAGCAATTCCTCCAATCCAGTCTTGCCATTGTGCAACCATTTCTTGCATTTGCTCTGGAGATGGTGGCGGATTGTCATTTCTCTCTGTTCTGAAAAGCATCATAAATTCTTTCATAATTCTATTTTTTTATGTTTATACTCCCATTACGACTCACCAAATTGAAATAGGACATCTCTTCAATATTATTTTTGACACCAATCTCCAAAATCAATGTATTCATCTGCTAAAAGATCATAAAAACTAATGCGATAATTATCTTTTGGCTCTACTATGAAACTCCAATAATTAACAAACCTGAATTCATTATTTTCTCCAAAATCAAGATAAATTCGATCCTCACCATCAATTTGCATCATGGACAAACCTAATTCGCCATTTGAAGATTCACGCCAGTCCCCATTCTTATCTGCAACCTTTTGGCAATTCCAAATTGAATCAATGCAAACCTCTAAACTGTCTTTATTATATTCAACTGGAATAACCTCATCTAAATCTGATGTAATTTCATCCGTCAAAATAGTGTCTTGAGTTACTACCTGGTTGTCTTCAACATGATTAGCGTCATTTCCACAAGAAAAAATTAGACTAATTAAAAATAGTTGTGCAAGTATAATCTGTATCTTTTTCATATTACGAATTGTTTTGAATGCGCCAGTATATATTATCTGGTGTTGCATCTATTTGTTCAAAATTATTTTTAGCTAAAACTTTTTGCGAAGCTTTATTCTCTGGATCCGTTTCTGCCCAAATACAGTTCACGTTTTCATGATTTAAAGCCCAATGAACTATTGCGCCAACGGCTTCTGTCATAAATCCTTTTTTTTGATATTCGGCATGAGTTCCATAACCTATTTCAACCTCTCCAAATTCGTTTGGGTTTCCTTTAAAACATAAATCGCCAACCATACAATTAGATGTCGTATCAATAATTGTCCAAAAAGTTGAAAAAAAAGGATCGTTTAGCGGGTCAATAACTGCTGGAATAGTTTTCAGGCGAATAACTTCTTGCACTGGTTGAGGAATGTTTACAATATTATTACTCAAACCCAAATTCTCAATCAAGCTGTTATCGGAACGTGCGTACAAATCCAATTGTATTGCCGTTAAGGGAACTATATGCAGTCGTTTCGTTTTTAAAATAGCTAATAGGTTTGGTGAAGTGGTAATCCCATTTTTTTTATAAAGACTTCTTCTTTATTCAAGATGGCAACACATAAATAATAAAAAGTTGCACGGTGCTTTGTTCGATTAGATTGTCCCATTGCTCCACACACTTGTGTCAATACTTCATCCAACCTTGGTGAATCTTCCATCCCTAGTTTACCAATTAAAAAGTCTTGTTTCACCTGATTCAGTTCCTCTTTGTCCGAGCAAGCAACAAGGTTTGCATCTTTATCATGAATGGTATTACCTAATGATTTTAATATGGCATGGTACAATTCTTCATGGTGCTGCATGCCCATGTCATTCATTTCATTTGTAAATGTTTCGTATGCGTCTTCGTAAGTTGCCATAAGTTAAAATGTTAGGGGTTGTTCAATATTTAAGTCTTAAACTTAAAACTTTATACCGAATTAATCAATTGATTCTGTTTTTAATTCCTTTGAAATCAATGGTTCAATACCTTTGTTCTTCATAAATGAGACAATTTGAACCTAATCACGCAAAAAACCAGTAATCCTTAACCGGAACTTTATTCCAGGCATCTAAATCACGCTGAATTTCTATTTTTCCATCTGGAGAAGAAACAACAATCATGATTTGAGGATTTACAAGGTTCTTTACTACAGCATAATCCTCCATAATTACCCCATAAATGTCTTTCCCAATTTTACGTTCATTATCGCACACCCAATGAAAAGAATCTTGATAGGTTTGAATTAACTTGGCCATATCCTTTCCATTTCTCCCTGCTCCCCACAAAACTAATGGTCTGTTTTTATCTCTATCCAATTCAAAAAAGAATCGCAGTTTCATTTCAAAATATCGGTTATCCTTGTATTCATCCCAAGTGCGAGAAATTCTGTTAGATCGATCGCGCCAATGGTGCAGAACCCTATCAATTCCAATAACTTTCAATCCTTTTTTATACATCCTGAAACATAAATCATAATCTTCAGGATAGATAATGGGGTCAAATGCTTCAACTGAATCAAAATCATCTTTATGCATTAACCAACAATGCGAAGGAATTACACATTCTTTATAAATCTGCTGGTAATGCGTACTTGTTTTGGCAACCTCATTCAACCATTTCTCATACTTCAAAAATCCATCTCCCACTTCTCCTTCATCTACAAAATGTTCTGTTCCCCCAGCAATCACATATCCTTTTCCGTATTTCATCCATTCATCAACCAATACCTGAATTTTATAATCAGGCATGCGATCATCTGAATCCATTCTGTTGATTAACTCGCCTTTTACGACTGCATAACCGACTTGCAGGGTTGGAATTAATTTTGGTTGATCACTATTTAAAAATCGAATTCGCGGGTCCTTTTCGGAATATGACTTTAGTATTTCAGGAGTTTCATCAGACGAATGATCATTTACCGCCAACAATTCCCAATTTTGATAAGTTTGATTTATAATTGAATCCAAACATTCTGCCAAGTATGGCGCGGTATCTTTAACCGCCATAACAATTGATACTAGCGGTTGTTTTTCCATGAGTTTGGTAGATTTTTTTCAATTTCTATATCTGGAAATTGAGCTCCATTTCCTTTCATTTTACTACTTTTTACTAGTTGGGGACTTTTTAGTTTAGATTTTACCCAAAACGCCATTTTCTCCAAACCATTGTCTAAATTGGTTTCTAATTCGGGGTTGAAAATACGCTTAAATTTTTCATGACTAGAATAAGCATGCACAACCTCATTTCGTTCCTCTAAATAGGACAGTTCAACTTCTGCCTCCATAGCTTTCATTACTTGAGAGGCCAAAGTATTCACAGTAAACGCAACTCCTCCACCAATATTAAAGACCTCATTTTCTGCAGCTTTTAAATGAACAGACTCTGCAATATATGGTGCTACATCATCTATATAAGAAAAAGCGCGGCTTTGCTCACCATCTCCAAATACAGTTAGCGGCAAATTCTTTGATATTTGGTTCATAAAAATACCGACTACATTTCTGTATTTGTCATTAATATTTTGATTAGGGCCATACACGTTATGTGGGCGGAAAATCGTGTAATTCAGTCCAAACATTTCGTGCGCATTACGTAAATCCATTTCTACCGCATATTTTGCAATTCCATAAGGATCTTCTGGATTTGGATTTTGTGTTTCAATCAATGGTAATTCATTGGTGCCGTATACAGCAATTGACGAAGTAAAAACAAAACGTTTGACTTTAAAATTAACCGCGGCGTTTATAAGATTAATACTGCCAATAAGGTTGTTTTGATAATTAAACCTTCGAATAAAATGACTTAAGCCCTCAGCTGCATAAGCCGCTAAATGATAAACATAATCAAATTGGTATGCTTCAAATAATCCATTCACCAAAAATACATCTGTGATGCTGCCTTTGCAGAACTCAGCTTCTGAATGAATGTTTTCAATTACACCTCCAGACAAGTCATCTAAAACGATTACACGGTGCCCCATTTCAATTAAATGGTTAACCACGTGTGAACCTATAAAACCTGCTCCTCCCGTAACTAATGAAGTCATTTGCATATGATTGATAAAAGGAATTAAACTATGCTTTATTTAAAAGATAAAAAGCCAACCCATTGGCTGCTTTTTGATAACTGTACTTTGGCACAACTGAATTCGTATTCTTCTTGAAGTAGGCGCTCAACGTAGCGGATGCAACAAAATCAATTTCTACTGGTGGATACAATTGAATTAATCCTTCAATTTTAAAGGTGATTGATGATGCCGCAAATCGCCCTTTCATTCCTCTTTTTATGATTCCAATTTTATCAAACTGACCTTCATCAAAGAGCATATGTAATTTACCACATAGTATTTTAACCTCCTGCGAATCTAAATGATCCTTTAATTCCATCTTTTTAAAATTAGCAGACAAGTCAATTATTTGATCTCCTTGTTTTTCCAATGCACTAAAAATAACTGTGCTTCCTTCAAGTGATATACCTAAAACTTTCATTTTTTCAATTATCAATGTGTAATTATCAATTAGCAATGTTCAATTTATAATGTATTGATTGCGTAACTGTATCTTTTGTCTTTTATCTTTTGTCTTTTGTCTAAAAAACTACCACCGTTCTTTCTTCCACAGTTTTTGTTCTTCTTTTGGCAGAAAAGTCCAAGCAAGAATTCGGCTTGATTTGTTTCCTTGTCCCATTGAAATTGTTTCAACTTTTACAGCACCAACTTCATCCAAAATATTGTAAAAAGATTTTAAGTTGGACTGTTTTGATACTAAACTTGTAAACCAAAATGAGTTCTCGGCAAACTTTTTACTTTCCCGAATCATATTTCCTACAAATCTTTTTTCTCCACCTTCATACCATAACTCATTACTTTGTCCACCAAAATTAAGCACACCTTTTTTCTGATTAAGGTTTTTTAATTTTCTTGCAGTTCCTTTTTGGGCATCTTTTGCAGAGGCATGGAATGGAGGATTACAAATTGTGATATCAACCAATTCATCCTTCTTTAATACTCCATAAAAAAAGTCTTTAGGATTTTGTTGAACTCTGCAATCCACTTTCCCTTTTAGATTTGTATTTTTTGCAACTATTTTACTTGCAGATGTAATTGCTTTATGATCTATATCCGATCCTATAAAAGACCAACCATATTCTGTCACCCCAATCAACGGATAAATGCAATTTGCACCTACGCCAATATCAAGACATTTTATTTTTTCTCCTCTTGGGATTTTACCAAAATTGGTTCCACCTAATAGGTCAGCTATATAATGAATATAATCCGCTCTACCAGGAATGGGCGGTGACAAAAAGTCAGCCGGAATTTCCCAAAAATCAATTCGATAATGATATTTTAAAATGGCTTGGTTTAATGCTTTTACTGCTTTAGGATCTGCAAAATCTATAGACAAATCATCATAAGCATTTAAGCGCACAAATGGTTGTAGGGCTTCGCAGTTTTCCTGCAATTTTTCAAAATCATAACGCATCCTGTTTTTATTACGCGGATGTAATCTTGACTTCTCTTTGGGATGTTTTTTTTTATCTGACATTCAACTGCATGTATATTTTATACAAACATACACTTTTGAATGCTCTTAGCTAGCATTGTGTTGCTAGTATCTATTCATTCAGATTCCAATCATAGTCCAAAGATTTTCCTCTGGTCTTTTTAGTAATTTTAATTTCTGAATATTTATTAATGAAGTCTTCAACAGTACCTCCGTTTGCAGTAAAGTCACCTTTAAACCATGTAAATATTTTAGACAGCTCTGCACATTTTTTAGTGATTTTATTCTTTGCAGAATTATTAATGAAATACCTAGCCTGATCCTCTAATTGTTCTTCAATTCTACTTCCAACAAAAGCTTCATTTCTTAACCTTGGACAAGAAACGGATGCACAATTAACAGCAAAATGAATGCGCGGTTCAGAAAACTCTTTTCTAATAATACCATGTTCAATATTGTTTAAATCATATACTTCATCTCCAATTTTAATAAACTTAATATCCCATGGGGTGTTTACTTTATAAATAGCTCCGCCCAACTCTTTAATCGACTTAACAGGATAGTTTTTCACAATTAATTTTACAGTAAAAGCATTGTAAGCATTAATCCAAAATGCCAATACATCATCTTTGTCCCAAATGTCTTGCGGATGATTTGCGCTCAGAACAGCAAGATATTCATCCAAGGCTGCCTCATCCTTTTTAAACCCTGCATAATTCACATGACCTTCTACGTCAACGTACTTTGTAAGCAGGGCGGTCCATTTTTCATGTTTCAGATGTTCTTGTGCCGTGGAATTAAAAAAAATCGCTAAAAAAAGAATTGTTGTAAGTATGTTTAATGGCTTCAGCATTTTTGTTAAGTTTAATGTCTAATAAAGTGAATATAACTATAATTATACCAACTCTAAATGAGTCGCAAGTTCTTGGACGATTACTTGAGCGATTACTTACGTCTGAAAATCAAAACATTGAAATAATTGTAGTAGATGGTGGCAGTGATGACAACACCCTTGAACTGGCTAAAAACTTAGGGGTAAAAACCATTACTTGCGAATGTTCGCGCGCTAAGCAGATGAATGAAGGAGCTAAAATTGCAAAGCATGACATCCTCTATTTTGTTCATGCTGATACTCTTCCGCCAAAAGAATTTTACGAGGATGGCAAAACTTTTTTAGAAAAAGGGTTTGATGCCGTTTGTTATAAAAGCAAATTTGAGAATGGGCCATTCATGTTGAGGTTAAATGCCTTTTTTTCTCAATTCTATTGGTTGGTTTCTCGTGGAGGCGATCAATCATTATTTATTCGAAAAAGTGTTTTTGAAGCCTTAGGGAAATATGACGAAAAGATGCAGATAATGGAAGAATACCCTCTCATTGAAAAGTTGATGAAAACAAAACAATTAGCTGTTATAAATAAACCCATTTTAATTGGCACGCGAAAATACATTGGACGGTCGTGGCTAAAAGTGAGCCGTGCAAATTACGCGGCTTTCAAATTATACCAAAAAGGTGCCAAATCCGAAATAATTAAAGCACGTTATGCTGAGTTGTTAGGGTAATAACAAAATGATTAATTATCTAAAAAAATGGAATTAAAGGCTGAAAAAAAACCAATTTGGGGAATTCCTGAATACCTACATTTTGTAGTACTTGGCTTAAGCGCATTAAATTTAATTCAACTTCTCCCTAATTTATTCAGTTATTTCAATCAGATGGAGTTCTGGTCAATTTTATTGAGTTTAGGGGGCTTATTGAGTTTCTTTTTAGTTCATAAAAAAAAGAAAGGTGGCAACTTAATAATACTCATTTGGTCCATTTTACAACTGGTAATCTATTCCAACTCTCCGTTTATGTTATTTGATTTTTCTCAAGGAATCTCCTTCCCGTTTGGAATGACTTTTGAATCAAGCACCAATGGATTTATTACGAAACAAGTATCACTGCAAATTAATATTCTTGCAATACTATTTATTAGTGCTGCATTTTATCGATTAAAAAACAGTTTTGAAAAATTGCAATTAAATATTTCTACAGCGAACATTACACAGCTCACAGATTTTACTGCAAAAATTATCAAAACCTATTCATTTGGACAAGACAAAAAAGTTTTCATACTAGATAATACCGCTGAAAAGAAAAGTTATGCCATTCAAATAAAAGAAAATGACAAGGCAGACTTTCCTAATCCTGAAACGGATTACTTGCTATTTGAGATTGATTCAATACACACGAAAAAAGAATCCTTTAAATCGCATGATTGTACACAATTGGGTTACGTAAGAATTACAATCTCTGAAAAATAGTAACTTCAGCATTATGAAAAGTGAGTGGAGTAAAATAAGTTTGATTTTCCTTTTCATTGTAGCTCTTGTTGGTACTTTTCTTCGTTCGGCAAACTATATTCCTATTTTTTTAGAATATGCGAACCTTGTTCATGCCCATTCGCATATTGCTTTTCAGGGTTGGATATACACTATTATGATTCTTTTGTTAACCAATATCTATGTTGATAAAGAACGAATAAAAGCAGGCAATTACTCTTTACAATTTAAACTTACAATAGTTGTAACATTAGGAATACTAATCTCCTTCGCATTGCAAGGTTATGGACTTTACTCTATTATTTTTTCTACGTTATTTCAGTTCTTAAACTATTGGTTTATATACCGCTTCATTAAAGATACGCGACAACTAAAATCTGCTCATAAAAACCTTGTTTCTTTGCGTATAATTAAAGTAGGGCTTGTTTTTGGAATACTATCTACCCTAATGCCTTATGGAATTGGTATTCTAGCAGCTAAAGGACATGGCGGAACAGAAATTTACCAATCCTTTGTTTATACCTTTCTTCATTTACAATACAACGGGTGGTTTCTGTTTGTAGTTTTAGGCTTGTTTTATAAATTTCTTGAAAACAATTCAATTCCTTATAATCAAAAGCACGCAACTTGGTTTTTCCGCCTTTTTACCTTTGCGGTTATTCCAGCCATCTCTCTTTCTCTAATTGGAATGAGTTTTTCTGATTACTTCAAAGTAATTGCATTTGTTACGGCGATATTACTAGGTGCGGCCTTTCTCTTTTTCATTAAATCACTTCCGAGCAACCTGTTTAATCTAATTCAAGCAAAAAGTAAACTGCTTCGATTATTCATTACAGTGTTTCTTGCATCATTTACTTTGAAAATGATATTGCAATGCTCATCTGTTCTTCCATTATTTGAATCCTTTGCGTTTTTCAATAAACCTATTATCCTTGCGTACTTACACCTGAGCCTTATTGGCTCTATTTCATTTTTGTTTTTAGCATGGATGTTTGAAATGCAATGGCTATCAAACTCTAAATTGACCACAGCTGGAGGAGTCTCATTTGTTTTAGGCTTTATATCTACCGAATTATCTTTGATTCTTAGCGGATTAGCCTGGTATAATAATAACATAATATTATTAGCGGGCAGTGCCGCAATGGCAATAGGCATTCTATTGTTACTAATTAGCAAAGTCAATAAAAAGGTCGTAAAAATTGAAGGTTAAGCTCAGCTTGAAATTCTATTTTTCAATTGATCAAAGTAAGGTTTCATTTCTAACATTCGTGAACCATACCAAGAAAACAATTCCCCATCAACTAAATGAAGTTGTGCATTTGTGAATTCTTGAAATTCGGCGCAATGCTCTTCTTTAAACGGAAAAGGTTCTGAGCTTAAAAGAATATGATCAGGATTAAGTTCTGTTATTTCTGCAGGAGTAATTTCTTGGTAACGAATATCCGCATCAGCAATCAAATTTGTTAGTCCTAAACGTTGAATAATATGTCCAATAAAAGTATTTGGCCCAACTACCATGTACGGCTTTGACCAAATAAAATATAGCACCGTTCCGTTTAACCGAGGCAAATTATTAAAATCGGATTGCACTTTCGAAATCATTTCATTAGCTTCTTCTTTTTTCCCCACCAACTGTCCAACATCCAAAATCATTTGGCAAGCATCCTTTACATCAAAGATATCACTCATGTAAACCGGATATAATTCCATTAACCGATCGATATCCTCTTTTGCGTTTTCTTCTTTATTCGCAATGATTAAATCTGGTTTTAAAGCAGCAATTTTCTCAAAGTTGACATTTTTTGTACCACCAACTCTGGTTTTGTTTCGGAACCATTCATTGGGATGAATGCAGAATTTTGTGATTCCTACAGTTTGCTCATCACATCCTAAATGATAGAGCAACTCTGTTTGAGAAGGGACCAAAGAAACAATCCGCTTTGGAGTTTGTTCCAAGCGGATTGTCCGATTCATTTGATCTATTAATTCAATCATTTACGCTATTGCGTTAATTAAATCATGTCTTGTTACAATGTGATGTTTGCCATCTCCCATGTCAATTAATACAGCAGGAACTTGCTTATTCACATTTTTTGAAATTTCTTCTAGTGTTGCATTAGCTGGTAAAACGGGTAATGCGGGCTGCATAACTTGGCTCAATGGAGAGTCCATAATAGATGCATTTTCAATAATTGATTGATACAAACGAGAATCATCAACATAACCTGCAATTGCTCCATCCTTAGTTACAGGAATTTGCGAAATGTTATATTCTTTCATTTTTGCCACGGCGTGAGACACTAACTCTTCCGAACCACAAGTCACTAATTTTTTATCACCATGTTGCCCAACTAAATCAGCTGCATTTTTAAATCCTTCATCTAAAAATCCACGTTCGCGCATCCAATCATCATTAAACATTTTACCTACATAACGACTTCCGTGGTCATGAAACAAAACAACAACCACATCATCTTCTGTAAACATATCTTCCATTTGCAAAAGACCAGAAATTGCAGAACCAGCAGAGTTACCAACGAAGATTCCTTCTTCTTTAGCAATTCTTCTTGTCATTACAGCGGCATCCTTATCAGTTACTTTTTCAAAATGATCAATGATAGAGAAATCAACGTTTTTTGGTAAAATATCTTCTCCAATTCCTTCAGTGATGTAAGAATAGATTTCATTCTCATCAAAAATTCCTGTTTCATGATATTTTTTAAATACAGAACCATAAGTATCTATCCCTAATATTTTAACATCAGGATTTTGCTCTTTCAAATATTTTCCAACTCCTGAAATAGTTCCACCTGTACCTACTCCAACAACAAAATGAGTTATTTTCCCTTCAGTTTGACCCCAAATTTCAGGACCAGTTTGCTCATAATGCGCAATTGCATTAGAAGGATTATCATATTGGTTCACATACCAAGAGTTCGGCGTTTCTGCAGCCAATCTTTTAGACACAGAATAATACGATCTTGGATCATCAGGTTCTACATTTGTTGGACAAACAACAACCTCAGCTCCAACGGCACGTAAAATGTCCATTTTTTCTTTACTCTGTTTATCGCTTAAAACACAAACTAACTTGTATCCATACTCAATACACGCTAAAGCCAATCCCATTCCAGTATTACCAGAAGTTCCTTCTATAATTGTTCCACCAGGTTTAATTAAACCTTGCGCTTCGGCATCTTTAACCATTTTCAAAGCCATTCTATCTTTAACAGAGTTTCCTGGGTTTGTGGTTTCCACTTTCGCTAAAAAAGTTCCTTTAAGTGACTTTGTCAGTCTATTCAACTTCACCAACGGTGTATTTCCTATTGTTTCTAAGATATTATTATAGTACTTCATTCTCTCGTATTTATGCGTGCAAATTTAGTTATTCTCATCCAGTCTTTAAGTGGATTCCAAAAAAAAGAGGTTTGTAACGCTACAAACCTCTTTTAACCTTGTTTTCTAACAATATTTTAATTCATTAACTTTCTGTAACGAACACGTTTTGGTTCCGTATCTCCTAATCTTTTTCTACGATTTTCTTCATATTCAGAATAAGTTCCTTCAAACCAATAAACACTTGAATCGTTTTCAAAAGCTAAAATATGTGTACAAATTCGATCTAAAAACCATCTGTCGTGAGAAATTACTACTGCACAACCTGCAAAGCTTTCAATACCTTCTTCCAATGCACGAATTGTATTTACATCCAAATCATTGGTAGGCTCATCCAGTAACAAAACATTCGCCTCAGTTTTTAAGGTCATAGCCAAATGTAGTCTGTTTCTTTCTCCACCAGAAAGTACACCTACTTTTTTACCTTGATCAGCTCCATTAAAGTTGAAACGACTTAAATAAGCACGTGAATTAATTTTCTGATTTCCAATTTCAATGTGTTCTGTTCCGCCAGTTACAACCTCAAAAATTGTTTTTTCAGGATCCATGTCCTTATGATCTTGATCTACGTATCCAATTTCAACTGTCTCCCCTACTTTAAATTCACCACCGTCAGGAGTCAATTCATCCATTATCATTTTGAAAATAGTTGTTTTACCCGCACCATTTGGTCCAATAATTCCAACAATTCCTGCAGGAGGTAAATTAAAGTTCAAATCGTCATACAATAGTTTTGTATCAAAACTCTTTGAAACACCTGCAGCTTCAATCACATTAGTTCCTAATCTTGGACCATTCGGGATTGGAAGTTCCAATTTCTCATCACGCGTATTAGTATCCTCACTTAATAATTTATCGTAATTATTTAAACGCGCTTTATTTTTAGCATGCCTTCCTTTAGGATTCATACGTACCCATTCTAACTCACGCTCTAGTACTTTTCTTCGCTTGCTGGCTTGTTTTTCTTCCCCGGCCATTTTCTTGGTTTTTTGATCTAACCAAGAAGAATAATTTCCTTTCCACGGAATACCTGAACCACGATCCAACTCTAAAATCCAACCTGCCACATTATCTAAGAAGTAACGGTCGTGCGTAATTGCAATAACAGTTCCGCTGTACTGCTTTAAATGTTGTTCTAACCAATCAACAGACTCAGCGTCTAAGTGGTTGGTAGGCTCATCCAATAATAAGATATCAGGATTTTGAAGAAGTAAACGGCAAAGTGCAACACGTCTTTTTTCTCCTCCTGAAAGCGTACCAATTTTTTGATCTTCTGGTGGGCAACGCAGCGCATCCATTGCACGCTCTAGTTTGCTATCTAAATCCCAAGCGTCTAACTGATCAATTTTTTCTTGTACAGTTCCTTGGCGCTCAATCAATGCATTCATTTTATCAGGATCATTCATTACAGCTTCATCCATGAAACCTGCATTGATCTCTTCATATTCTTTTAGCAAATCCACCGTAGCTTGCACACCTTCTTGCACAATTTCTTTCACTGTTTTTTCAGGATCTACAATTGGTTCCTGAGCAAGATAACCTACTGAATAATCACTATTAAAAACAACCTCACCTTGGTAAGCTTTATCCAACCCAGCAATAATTTTTAACACCGTTGACTTACCTGAACCATTCATCCCGATAATACCAATTTTGGCTCCGTAATAAAAGGATAAATAAATGTTTTTTATAATTGGTTTTCCTTGCGGCGTTGCTTTAGAAACACCCACCATTGAAAATATAATCTTCTTATCGTCTGACATATTGTTATAGTTCTTTTATTGAATTTGTTATTTTTTTCATGTCGCTTAAATGTTGTTCCTTGTAATCTGACAAGGTCCAATCAAGCACATAGTAATAAGCCGTTTCGCTTTTATAAAATTTAATATAATAGTAAATTCCTAATCCATTTTCTGGTAATATTCCATCAGCATCAAAAGTGATTACCTCCATACCATTATGCTGCTCGACCCCATCACTTAATTGATTTATTGTTGCACCTTCTATAGAAACTTCAAAACCTGACATGTACATATCTGCATATCCAGCCAAATTAATTACCCCATATTCCATTAATGTTGAAGGTGATTCTTTTAATACTGCAACATAATGCTCTTCTAATTCATTACCATATTGCATAGCAGCTTCAGGAATTCCCAAATCTAATTCATGCATATAAGTTGGCAATTCAATGGTAAAATCGCCATCTATATTTTTTTGCTCAAAATCTGATTCTCCATTACAAGAAACAAATAAGACTAAAAAAAGTAAGAGTGATAAATAGGTTTTAAGTTTCATTTGCTACGGTTTAATTCAAGACTACGGTAACGATCAAAAATACGAATTATGCTTGGAATAACTTCCTTTTCTATTGGTTGATTAAATCTCTTTAAAAGAGTTAATAATTTTTTCCATTTCGTATTCAAAATCTTCTCGTTGTGAGTCAATACACCAAGTTAAAATTTGATAAAAAGCAGTCTCACCTTCTACAATTGCCATTTGGTAATACAAAAGTATGTCTCCATTATTCCCAGTCAATGTTCTAGACAGTTCATTTCTCACACATTCCAACCCGTGTAAATCTTCTACTGCAGGCTCTTCAGTTAAATTTTTAAACCCGTTATTATTTCCTAAAAGAGCATTAACGGCATCATTTCGATAGGACATTACATCAATCTCACGCTCAACAGGATAATCTTCGATCAAAGATTTTTGCTCCATTAATACGATTAAGTAATGTTCTTTCACTTCTGTGTTAACTGAGTCTATTTCAACCTCCTCAACATAACCATATTGTGCTATTGCTGTTGGATTTAACTCTTCCATTTCAAACATTGGAGCAGGAACAGCCATGTCAAAATAATTTCTCCAATCATTTGTATCTAAAGGATCTGGATTATTTAATTCATCCATGAGATCATTCATTTCATCCAATTCATTCACTTCAAGTTGATCTGATTCACTAATATCCGAATCGGCATTGCAACTAGCTAAAAACAAACTTATAAAAAGGGTTGAAAGGATAAAGTATGGTTTCATTATTTAAATAAAAATTAATGATTGATTTCCCTACAAATTTACTTAAAAAGAGGAAAGTAAAACCTAGATTCCAAAAAGGATTTTGTAACGAATTGATGATTCTTTTACTAACCCTATAAAATGATATGCCAGTACAAAAGCAAATCAGCATTAAAATTCTTATTTTCGCAGAAACTTTTTAAATGAATATCGCACTTTTTGGGTACGGAAAAATGGGGAAAGAAATTGAGGCCTTTGCTATAGAGAGAGGTCATCAAATAACTGCACGCGTTGATAGTTCAAACCCTAAAGAATCTTTCGATTATAGTAATACAGATGTAATAATTGAATTTTCAAAACCAGAATTTGCTGCTGAAAATATTCGTTTTGCTATTGACAAATCGATTCCTGTAGCAATTGGTACAACAGGTTGGTATGATGATTTAGATGCGTTAAGCACTTATTGCTCATCCAAATCTGGTTGCATGTTACACGCTACTAACTTTAGTTTAGGAGTAAATGCATTTTTTGCAGTGAACCGTTATTTGGCTAAAATAATGAACGAACTGAATGATTATTCGGCTGAAGTTGTCGAGATTCATCATACAGAAAAATTAGATGCTCCAAGCGGAACAGGAATTAGCTTGGCCGAACAAATTATAGAAGAACACCAACATTATAACAGTTGGGAAAACAATAAACCGACCGCCTTGGAAAATGACGAAGCCCTTTCTATTGAATCGCTTCGTCTACCCAAAGTACCCGGAACACATGAAATAAAGTACACGTCAGCAATTGACAGCATTGAAATTAAGCACACTGCCCATAACCGCAAAGGTTTTGCTCAAGGTAGCGTATTAGCTGCTGAATGGTTAATTGGAAAAAAGGGTGTTTTTACAATGCAAGACGTTTTAAAATTTTAATATGGAATATTTAAGTTTAATAATAGGATATTTAATCATTGTGCTGACTCCAGCCATTGGACTTTGGTTTAAGTTTTTGCCACGAATTGACGCACCAGCATGGACAGCTTATATTCCGTTTTACAACTATTTTGTTGTTTTACGTGCTTGTAAACAACCTTGGTATTGGGTTATCTTTTTATTGATGCCAGGAATTCAATTTATTATGTGGGCAGCCATCAATGTAACTGTCATTCGTAAATTCGGCGTTTTTGGTGTTAAAGAAACAATTTTAGGAATTCTATTTCCTTTTCCTGTATTTTGGAAAATAGCAAATAACGAAGAATCGCAACCTGTTAAAGATACCAACTGGGATATTCCAAAGCAAGTTGATGCAAGAACTCCAAGTGACCATGTAGCACTATTCTTTGCTTTACCCATTATTGGACATGCAATTGCTTATCCCATTTCAAAACTAGGATTTAGCAGAAAATCAGGTAAAAAATCAATTTTTAAAGAATGGGGTGATGCCATTTTATTTGCATTAATTGCTGCAAGTGCAATTAGAACCTATGTTTTTGAACCCTATACGATTCCTACTGGATCAATGGAAAAAACATTAATGGTTGGTGATTATTTATTTGTAGAAAAATTAACCTTTGGACCGCGTGTTCCAATGACACCATTCTCATACCCGGTAGTGCACAATAGTTTTGCACCACTAATGAATGTAAAGTCATATGTTGAGATTCAAAAAATACCTTATACGCGTTTACCAGGTTTCCGATTTGTAGAGCGAAATGATGTAACAGTATTCAATTTCCCTGCTGGAGATAGCGCTTTAAATGATCCTAGAATGCCTTATGGGTTAATTGGACATACATACGAACAAATTTTGATGGATGAAGCCTATTTAATGGCCTATTCTGACGGATTAGGTGTTGGTGGTTTTGAAGGCAATATGCAGTATTACATCAATAGAGCTCGAAATAACTTTGCAGAGGGTAAGGTCTTTTGTAGACTGCAAGACGAAGAAGATCAAAAAAGAGGCTATACTGCGATCAATGGAATCTTAGATCGACCAGTTGATAAAAGAGAGAATTATATTAAGCGTTGCGTTGCCATTTATGGTGATGAAATAGAAATTAAGGACAAAGAGTTGTATGTGAATAATGAATTGGCTTATCAAGCTCCGCACATGCAATATAAATACACCTTAAAAGGGTATAGACATCCTTATAGCTTTAGCCAAGAAAAAGACAATCAATCGTCAAGACAATGGACAATGGCTGAAGACAATTTTTACCGCGAAAACTTTGGATGTAGTGCTTTTGAATTAGGTTATGATGAGTTTGGTGATGTTACCATTCCAATGTCAAAAACAAAATTTGCAGAGGTTAAACCAAAATATCCGGAATTGGTGCCATACACTAAGGAGCTAGGTTATTACAAAAAAGATTTGGAAAAAGGAACTCCTACAAGTTACTACCCTATCTTCCCTAATAACAATCAATATGATTGGTCTGAAGATAATTTTGGTCCGTTAAAAATTCCTGCTGCTGGAGATGTGGTGGAATTGAATCATAAGTCACTTCCAATTTACCGCAGAATTATAACGGCATATGAGCATCATACACTTGCTGAAAAGGCAGATGGCATTTATATCGACGGTAAAAAAGTAACTACTTATACCATTGAAATGAACTACTACTGGCTGATGGGAGATAATAGAAATAGTTCTGCCGATTCAAGATTCTGGGGGTTTGTCCCTGAGGATCACGTAGTAGGACGTGCTGCATTTATTTGGATGTCAAAAGGCGACCAAGGAGTACGTTGGAACAGAATATTTAGCGGGATTGATTAATCCAGGTACATGTTTACGGCTTATATTTTAGTTTGCTCTGACGGTACTTATCATTTTGGAGTCACCAAAAACCTTAATGCCCGATTGGCTTACCATGAGGAGGGGCAGAATGAAAGCTCTTATACTTTTACGCGGCGACCAATACGTTTGGTGCATCAAAAAAGTTTTGATGACATTAGGACTGCGATTACCTACGAGGCGGCATTAAAAACAAAATCAAATCAAGAGGTTGCACAAATTATTTCGGGAGAATTACAACTGGATATAGCTACTAGCGCAATAATAGAAACCTCCGAAACAGAGACAACAAGTATTATTTCACCTGCAAGTTATTTAGGGAACTTGGCCTACTTTGCCAACATTAAGCCCATTCAAGAAATAATTTTAGATGTTAACGAGCGGTTTCAAAAACAATCCTATCGCAGCAGGTGTACTATTTTATCTGCTAACGGGTTGCAAAATCTTATCGTTCCAGTTGTTCGGCCAAATGGCAAAGAAACTTTAATGAATGATATCTTAATAAGCTATACAGAAGATTGGCAAAAAGATCATATTAAAGCAATTGAAAGTGCTTACCGGAGAGCACCTTATTTCGAATATTATGCAGACGAGCTTTTTGAAATATTGCAAAAAAAGCACGAAAAATTAGTCGATTTAAGTTTGGAATTAACTCACTTTTTAATGAGCTGCTTTGGTATTGAATGTAAAGTTCGTATTTCCCAAAAAGAAGAAAACAGTTCTATTGAACTAAAAAATGAGATGTACCCAAAATCGCGAACAAATTTTCAAGCGCAAGCATATCAACAAGTGCTAAATAAAGGCGATTTTGAAAACAACCTGAGTGCAATAGACTTACTCTTTAATTGTGGTAAAAATGGAATTAATCTAATCGATTAAAGCTCAAATCCATCCTCTTTTTCAATAAATGTAGGACTACTCAAAAAAGTAAAGCCATAACTCAAACCAAAACTATGTCCGCGAATGGCATTAAACTTGGATTTATTGGCAAAATTATAGCCATAACTTAAATAAATGTCCCAAATTCTGACACCAATAGTAGGCAAAAAACCTACTCCCTTTACACCATCATAATTTGTTAAAATGGAAGGGCTAGTTCTTAATTCAACCCAACCTGCTGGAGCAAGCGTAAAATCAAGATAAAACTCGCCATAAGTATTATTGGTGAAAAAGTGATTATAACCTAAGCCTGTACTAATTTCTGTTGTCCAAATTTTATTAATCCTTGTTAATGCACCAAAGTTTAACCCAAGCCCTACTCCAATTTCATCATTCCGTTGCGTGCCGTTTAAACGCATGATAGGACCAAACTTTTCATATTTTAAAAGTGTATATAAATGCGGGCTTTTACGCAATTCTGTTTCGTTCCGATCATACACCGATTCATAAGGTAAAGCTCCTCCAGTGTAAGGAATTGTATGCTCCCAAAGGAAAGCATCAATAATTAAATTTTGCCAAGCCTTAGTTAACACAACAACTTCCTCCTCATTCTCCAATGCTACAACCTCTGTTAAAGCATCTATTGCCTCATGATATGATTTATTTCTGAGTTTATAATTTTCTTCATCATACCAACTACCAAACTCATCACCGATATTAACATATCCAAAATCACTTTCATCCAAGATATATCGAACAGCATCCTTCTTATTCCGCTGAAACCAATTGGGTTGCTTTTCTAATTTTTCAATTTCTTTTTGAATTCGCTCATATTGTGCTAAATACATCTGCAGTTTTTCGTCATTTCCTATTAAGCCTTTATCTCTCAGTCGAATTAATTCATCCCACATATAAACAGGAAATTCATCTCCATAATTCACTAAAGAGTAGCGATTATAAGAAATCATAAATGCCTGCTCAAGTAACCATGCTTTATAATAATGATATTGCGGTTCATTTGCATCCTCTTTTATAAGTTTGTTTGCATAAGTAACTGCACTATCAAGCGTATAGAATTCAAGAATAAACTGCATTTGCTGCACTTGTTTAACTGCTCTTGAACTATTTGTTGTGTCCATTGGAAAACGCGGCGGACAAGGATAATACGGCCGTGGTTCGCATGCACAATCTTTGTTCAAATAATAACGATAGTTTGAGGTGTTTTCATGTGCATTATACAAGTAATAAGTAATCTTAACATCAAGTTCGTATTGCATTCGCATATCCTCTATTACATAAGTTTCAGGAAAAGAGAAAGTTGAAACACGTTCTCCCATCATATTAATAAAGAAATAGTTTTCTCCATCTTCAGAAACAACTCCAAGAGGTTGTCCAAACTGCTCAATCTCATATTTATAATGCGATCGCCATTTGAGCTCAGTGACTTTTAGGCCGTGCTTATCTTCAAGGCCATACATTTTTTCACCTAGTACATTTTTACCCGAGTAAAAATTAAATTCCTGACCGATTGCGGAACCGGTCAGGAAAATAGTTAAAAGGATTAATAAAACGCCACTCCTAATCATTCTTCCAATCTGGACGATTAGGTGTATAAGGAACTCCTGCAATATTCATTTGTTTCTCTAGTTCTCCAACACGCATGAGTAATTCATCTACTTTAGATCGAATTTGGGCGTATTCAACTTTTGCAATTGAGAGTTGCTCTTTTTGGGTTGAAGTAACATCAGAAGTTGAATACCAACATTGATAAACAATTGTTTCTAACCTACCTCCTGCACTTGGCAATGTTTCAACATCCCTGCTTGATTTGTGATAATCTCCCCAAAGGCTAATATTAATATCGTGCATTAATTTCTCCAAGGCTTTAACCTCTTTCATCCAATTAATATTGGCATCAGGATATTGCTGAATAGCTGCTTTAATATGACTCAATGAATTATCTGTTTCATTTAACTGATTAGAAGTACCCCTCATTCTTCTTCTCAATTCAGATAAATCTCTTTTAAAGGCTATGTTTTCTTCAGATTGACGTGCCAATGACGAATTCTCTAAAGCCTTAACTTCGAATGATTGTGAATCGGCCACTTTTGAAAGTACACCGTTATCACTCAAGTACATTTCAACACCATAAGTTCCGGGTAATACAAGAGGTCCTTCATCCGGATTACTGTATCTTCCAACCGCACCTGCGCTTGTTTTAATTGGATTAGTGCTTGGGTAACGTAAATTCCAAGTAATACGATTCATACCTTCACTTGCAGCAGTTTTTAATTTTCGCACTTCATTCCCTTTACTGTCTTTAATTACAAATAGTAAATAAGCATCTTCATAGGTATCTTCTGCCACAAACTCTTCATAGGTTGGATACTCAATATCAGTTCCAGCTTCCTTCGCCTTTTTCTCTTTACCCCAACGCTGTTTTTTTGGTGATTTTGGTGCCGATTTTAAATAATAAGTAAATGTTGCTCCAAACTCTGGATTCGGAGTTGCAAAATGAGAAGCTCCTTGTGAACCTGTGCCTCTCAATCCTAATGGATTAGACTCAACATATTCTAAAGCTGTTTTAATCTTGAAAATATGTGCCGCTTTATCAATTGTCTCTTTATTCAACTCTCTTAATGGAGCGTAATTATCCAAGACATAAAAGCCTCTACCGAATGTGCCAATTACCAAATCATTTTCTCTTCTTTGAATTGCTATATCACGCACAGCAATGGTTGGTAATCCAGCAGAAAGTTCTACCCAATTTTGCCCACCGTCAACAGTAAAAAACACACCAAATTCAGTTCCAGCAAATAATAAATCAGGATTTACATGATCTTCTGCAATGGCATAAACAGATCCTCTTTCAGGTAAATTACCTGCGATATTAGTCCATGAATTTCCTTTGTCCGTACTCTTTAATAAATAAGGCTTAAAATCTCCTTTTTTATGATTATTGAATGCTGCATAAACTGTTCCTTCATCATGTTGAGATGGGATAAGCATATTTACATAAGTCATTTTTGGAACTCCAGGGAAATTGTCTTTCTTATTCCATGAACCTCCACCGTCAGTTGTAACTTGAATCAATCCGTCATCCGTTCCTACATAAATTAAATCTTTATTTTTTGGAGACTCATCCATAGCTACAATGTTTCCAAAAATTGTAGTCGACTTATTTTTCATTACAGCATCTGGAGATTGCACTTCTCCCATCACCTTCATAGTATTACGATCTAATTGACGTGTTAAATCGGGCGAAATTGTTTTCCATGTATTTCCTCTGTCCGTACTTTTAAACACTTTGTTTGCAGCAAAATAAAGTGTTTTATTATCGTGATTAGAAATAACTAAAGGAGCATCCCAATTCCAACGATACGCTTTTTCACCTTTACCTGGCATGGGTTGAATTCCAATCTTCTCTCCACTTTTTCTGTCATAACGAACTAACCATCCGTATTGTGCTTGTGCGTATACAATATTAGGATCAGTCGGATCTATCTGTGATTCAAATCCATCACCTCCATTTGTGATATACCAATCAGAATTTTGAATACCTGCATTATTAATAGTTCTTGAAGGACCACCTAAAGAGTTATTATCTTGCGTTCCGCCATAAACATTGTAAAAAGGAGCATCATTATCTACAGATACTTTATAAAATTGAGTAATAGGTAAATTTTGTTTGTACTGCCATGTGTTTGCATGATCCCAAGTTTCATACAAACCACCGTCACAACCTACAATCCAATGATCAGTGTCTTGAGGATTTACCCAAATGCAATGATTATCAACATGCTTACTTGTCTCACCAGTTGCGACAAAGGATTTACCACCATCAACAGAATGATGCAACCACGTGCTTAAACTGAAAATTTTATCTCTATTAATTGGATCACAATAAATTTCTTGATAGTAATTACCACTTGTTTTATATGAACTTCTTTTTTCCCAACTTGCTCCTTTATTTGTTGAACGGTAGAATCCCTGACCGCCTTTTTGCGCCTCAACAATTGCATAAACGTAATTAGGATCAGCTGGAGAAATTGCTAAACCAACTCTCCCCATTTTACCAGTAGGCAGTCCACTAGTTAATTCAACCCATGTCTTTCCAGCATCTACAGACTTAAATACAGCACTCTCTTCTCCTCCTCCGATATAAGTAAATACGTGACGTCTTCTTTGATGAAATGCCGCATATAAAATATCCGGATTAGAAGGATCCATTACTAAATCTGCTGCGCCTGTATTTTCAGAAACAGCATGAATCAACTCCCAATTCTCACCTCCATCAACAGTTTTATAAACTCCTCGGTCTCCTCCTGCCGACCAAAGTGGTCCATATGCAGCAACGTAAACAATATTTGAGTTACGTGGATCAACAATAATTTTTGAAATATGTTCAGAGTTCTTTAACCCCATATTCTTCCATGAATTACCACCATCCAATGATTTATATACACCGTCGCCATAAGCCACTGAACGTTGGTTATTGTTTTCTCCAGTACCAACCCAAACTGTTGCTGTTTGATTAGGGTCAATTGTTACACAACCGATTGAATAAGAACTTTCATTGTCAAAAATTGGATTAAACGTAGTTCCGTGGTTGGTTGTTTTCCAAACACCACCTGAAGCAACTGCTAAATAATACTCATTTGGATTATCAGGGTTTACAGCCATATCAGCAATTCGACCAGCTGTTAAAGCAGGGCCAATATTACGCCAACTTAATCCTGAAACTAATCCAGAATTTATGAGCTCTTTCTTTTCTTCAGCATCTTTATTCTTATCTTTTTTTTGGGCGATAGAGGGAACAGCAATCATTATAAATGCGATACCAACCAATAATTTTTTCATCATGTTTAATCAATTAATTAAAACTTCCATAGGGTAATCAAGATTGATTCAAGGATCCAACTAAAACCTCAAGAATAAATCCAGATAAATTTACCTAAAAATAAACGGTAATTACAGCTTTTAGAGAATAAAAAGGATGAGTGCGTGAAAATTTATATTAATGGTTATTTGATGTTCACCTATTTCTAAACAAACACTAATTAACCACGAGTTTTTGTGTAAACATGCGCTCACCAACCAATACCTCAATATGATAGACTCCTTTTGCAAGGTGCGCTATTGAAATTGAATTATTTCCAGTAAAATTCATATTAGTTTTATGAAGAACTTGGCGCCCTTGTGCATCATATAGCACAATTGAGAAATTTTCATTACTGGCAACAGAAGTATTTATTTGTAATTGATCAATTGCTGGATTAGGATAAACAGAAATCGAAAATTCATCTAATTCAGAAATTCCATCTGCCTCACGTACTTTAATAATTGTAGAACTGGTATCATTTGGACAATCTCCATTAATTGCAATGAGTGACACTGAAAAATCTCCCACAGCTTCAAAAGTATGCCAAGGCGACTCGTCTGTAGAAGAACCTCCATCTCCAAATGTCCAATAATAACCGTCTGCATTTAGAGAATTATTTTCAAAAGTCACCAAACCATCATCCAATAAAACTACATAAACACTTGGCTCAAATAGTGCTGTTGGAGGTGCATCTAAATCGACAAAAACATTTTGCATTAGCGTATCTTCTCCTCCAGGTCCAGTTGCTACAAGTGTAACTGTATAAATACCTGATATAGGAAATTGAATATACGGATTCACCTCTATTGAATAAGAAGGTGTTCCATCAGGAATAAACCACTCATATGTTAAAGCATCAGTACTTCCATTCTCTAATTGAATTGAATCTAAACCACAAAGGTTAGTATGATCTGTAATAAATGCTGCAACAGGTTCTTCTGTTGGCTCTATTAGCAATTGACCATTCGAATAAACCGTGTCTGAAAGTAATCCTGCTCCATTTTCTGATACAACAGAAAAGTAATAAGTTTCTCCTAAAGTCAAAGAGAGTCCCGCATGTGTAACGGTGTCTGCATACCAATTGTCCGTCCATGGTACCACATCTGTAGCACCAATAGAAGTTCCAATCGTATACCAATAACGGGCTAAGCCAGAATTAGGATCGGTTGATTCGCCCCAATTTGCAGAGAGCTCTGTATTAGAAGTTGTTGTTTCAATATCGGCATCCACTCCATCATTTACATATGAAATAGTTAATGGCGGTGTCCAATCAATATCTGCCAACTGCGAAGCGATAGTTGAAATATTTAAAGCAGAATCAATAATAATAGACTTGATTTTTGCTGCAGGCGTATACGGGTCTTCATTTTGATAACGAGCATCTCCATCTGCACCAACTAAAATTAATCCTTCATCAACACGGTTTTTGTACACCTTAAAATTGTTCACGTTATACACAGAGCTGCCAGAACGAAAAGAAACAGAGTTACCGCTTGTGTAAGGAGCATCATCTATCCAAGAAATTGCATGAACATTATTAATCCATACATGAAT
Organism: uncultured Crocinitomix sp.; assembly: GCA_937136425.1. GTDB lineage: Bacteria > Bacteroidota > Bacteroidia > Flavobacteriales_D > Crocinitomicaceae > Crocinitomix. The sequence continues at coordinate 20,187 of CAKZON010000076.1, read as the reverse complement.
TTCACCTGAAGTTTTATCAAAAACAGTTTTAAAGTCATACCATGTATCTGCACTGAAAACAAAATCTACTTCATTTGAAAGTGTGAATTCATCATCCACCACTTTATAAATTTGAATCTTATCATTATCTTCTCTAAACCAAACAAAGTATGAATTTCCTCTGTTCAACAATGTTGGATCATCACACATAAAATGTAATCCTGCCCGCTTATCATCTCCTATTCCACCAATTTTTCCTGCCCAATGATATAAATAGCTGTCCGCATCATCTTGATTTAACTCGGCGTGAATATTTGTGTTATATAATCCTTCATCCGTTTGTTGCAGAGTACTTGCTGAAATCACCCAAGTTCCTGTTTCAGTAGTCCAATCTGGATGAATAACATCATCAAAATTGTCTGAGAAAAATCCGCGATTATCATTTGCACGCCACTCCGTTCCGTTATGATCTATGACTTGATAAAACTGATAATCAACCCCTGAACCTCCAGTATCATCCAAATCTGTAAATGAAGCTAGAAAGTCCATTGTATACCAATCATCCTCTAATAGAACCTCTGTGTATGGCGCTAATTCATCACCATCACCAGTTCCTTCAATGCTTGTCCATTCAATTTCCCAACCTAAATCAGTTGTATTACAATCTGACCTAAATTCGAGTAATATGCTTCCGCCTGATGAAGTGATTATATCATCTATTTCTTCTCCAGTATAGACACCAATTAATGGTGCGTCTAAATTCTCGCCATCATAGATATACATAAAATCCCAGTCTAACTCTAAACTAAAACTAACCACATTCAAAGTAATTGAGGCTGCATCTGTCGGTTGAATAAGAAATAAAAGACGTTCATCATCTTCATAATTATCTGCTGCTCCACCCGAATCAAATATAACTCCTGTAGCTGAAGTATAAACCGTAACCTCAGGGTCGTCATTGATTAATTGATAATAATGCTCCCAATCCCAATTAATGCCTGGATCGGTATGCAAAGCACCAGGGAAATGTTGATGCCCTTTTATTTTTGTACAGGCGCCCAATGTTAAAGTTCCGGCTGTAGCAACTCCCTTATAAGTTCGTAAAGGATTTATTCCATAGCCGCTTTCTGTAATATCACGAACTAGGTTTGCCGATCCCTCATACATAGCCTCAGTGTACCACACCGGGTCATCTACATAGCCTTCATGCTCTATTCCAATTGTATAAGGATTTTCAGATCCAACATGCCAAGCCTTATCAGCCTCTTCTACCATTTGTGTTATTTGCCCGTCAGAAGAACGCGCAACGTAATGATAAGAGACATTGGAAATACAATTTTGAGCCCATGAAATTGCTCCTGCATACGAACCTTGAATAGTATGCACCGTTACAGCAGAAACAGCAACACCACTACGTGAACTAAAATTACATGCAGGTGCTGCATTCCAAATTGCTGGTCCATATTCATCAGACCTGTTCATTTTTTTGAATTTTCGCAACCCGTCATCCGACACTTCTTTAGATGAAATAAAAACTGACTGACTTGATAATATACCATAGTTTTCAGCTCCATAAATCTCTGTTAAATCTATTTCACGCTCGGGCAAAGCAAAAAGCAATTGGTATGTTTCATTGTTCAAAAATTGGAAAACTTCATATGTAAAGCAGCTCAAAGCAAAATCACTAGCCTCATTTTTATTCCACGGAATTTCAGATAATGTTTTTAAAATTTGATCATGTCCTTGAAAATCCTCTGTGGCCACTGATTTTCTTTCCATTATTCGCGCATACACTTTTGCATACGCCATAATGTTCACTTCTGGTTTTGTTTTAATGTCATTAATTGAATAACCTGACAATCCTGAAATATAAGTTAGGTTATTATTAAAATATCCTTTCCCATCATGGGTTAGCCCCATTACCCCACTCACTTGAGGAATTCCAGAACAACCTGCATTATTTCCTTCAATATGCTGAATTCGGGTTTGAGCAAAGGCTACCCCTTCTAATAATCCTTTAGGAATAATTGGGTAATTTGTATATGCCTCTTCAAATTCAGTGGCATATTGTTCAGGGTCAACTTGCTGCGCAAAGGAATAAAACCCTACTATTAGAAAGAGGAGTGTGCAAAGACTTTTAATCATGGTTTGTAAATTGGTCTGTTAAATGTAATAAAATTGCAGCTGAATGCGAAAAAAGCAATGTTAAATCTACTTGGAAACTAGATTAATATGCTCCATTAAATTTACGAACAAACCATTCGACAGAGAAAAGGATGACGATTAGAAAGAAGAGCCATTTGTAATCTATCAAGTCATCAAATTCTTTTTCCTGATATACCACAGTCACCATATCATCTCGGTTATTAATCAAATTTTCTAACTGATCAATTTCATTTGGAAAATAAAATTCTCCACCAGAATTTGCAGCAATATTCCTTAACAAACGGTGATTAGCAACTGAATTTAAATATTCAATTTTAATCTCTCTCACTAAGAAAGTTCCAGATTTTGAATAGCGTTGATCCTGAAAAACGGTTGAGGCAGACCATTTATAAACGCCCTGCTTTAATTTACCCAAATCCAGCTGATAAGCATTTGCGGTTTTAACAAAGAATGATTCAAACTCATCACCTTCTTCATTAGAAAATTTAAAACTCACCTCAGGATCATTTACTAAATCAAAAGATTTATTGTACAACTCGGCTTTAATCAAGATGGTTTCATTTTCAGTATACTCATTTTTCAAATGCACCTTAAATGGATCCTTATTTTCTTTCACCGCCAAGTAGGTAATAATTTTGCCGAAAAAATCACTAAAATTTGCAGTGCCTTTATTTTTCATTTGATCATATAATCGCCATCTCCAAATCCCTTCACCCATTATTACACCATAACGACTTTCTTGCTTTTGCGAAAAATAAATAAGCGGTTTATCCAATGAGATATTACCAACTCGTTGGTAAGCTAGAATTTCAACTGCATCACTAAACTTATAGTTTCCAAACGGAGCTTGCAAAGGTGGAGCATTGCTAAAAACCTGAATACTAGCTGCTGAAACAATAATCTCTTTGTAGTTAGGGTTATGTGCAAAGCCAACTTCCTCCACATCTGAACTTGTGCCCGTAAAACCAACCTTTAATTTTTCCAATGCCGCCATATTTGATTGGGCGCCTAACAATAATAAAAGAGGCCCTTCACCATTTTCGATATAAGTATTTAACGCCTCACTTTTTGCATTATAATTGTGAACAATCACCAAATCATATGGCGTTAAATTATCCACCTTATCAATATTCATTACATCAACCTCATAATTTTTATTATTATCTATTACGTAACGAACGGCTCCAATATCAGGATGTGGCGCTTGTGTTGCGATCAATATTTTTTGGCGACCATCTATCACTTCCACATAAAAGTTAGCAGAGTTATTTTTTGTGCTGTATTCATTTTCCACGGCGCTAACAACGGCTCTATATTTTCTAAAACCAATACGACTAGCAGTCATAATAAACTGCACCTTAACTTGTGCTTCGTCACTATTAAAATTAACGCGTTCTTCTTTTATCAATTTATCTCCATCATAAATAGATACAGTTACATTTTCTGCATTACAAAGCGATTCTGAAATAGAAACCTCTACTGGAAATTGATTTCCTAAAAAAGCAATTTCATTATGATTAACATGATCAACACGTACATCACGAACCAAACTGGTGTCACCTATACCAATTGTAAAAATGGGTAGAAAACTTTTGCGTGCAATTGCATACAACGGATTTGCGCCGGTATTGTAAATCCCATCTGTAGCTAATACTATTCCGCCAATATTTCTATTCGTGTATTGATCATATATGCCATTAAACACAGCAGAGATATCAGTAGATCTCCCATCATAATCAGTAGAAAATCCTGGAGACAATTCTGCAGAAAAATCATAATTGACAACCTCAAAATCTTCTTCCAAACGAGTAGAGAATTGATTCAATTGCTCTAAATACTCGTTTTGATAATAGGTTGAATCTTTTGACAATAATACTGATGCCGAATTATCATTAACAACAAATAGGAGAGGTTTCTCTTTTCGCTCTGTAAAATTCTCTAAAATAATTCCCAATAAAAGAATTGCAATTACAAAAACAGCTACAAATCTAAAAATTGCCAAGCTCCACTTTATGGCCTTACTTACCTCCTCTAATAATTTATCTTTACGATAAAGGATAAAAGCATATGCAAATGCAATGAGCAGAGCCGCAAAAATCCAAATGGGATGATATGTAAATAAGAAATCCAAGGGATTATTTCTGCTAAAATTAATCAAATAGTTTTTTACTGAATACAATTATTTTGTTTTTCGCTTTCATATTTATGCAGCATTCGTATTTTTATCCAAATTTCAATTTGAAATGAACTTTTTTCAACTTTTAGGACTTGGTTATAAGAATTACATCAAAGGCATTCGCTTCTTGATTGAGCATAAGTTGTATTGGTTCGTTTTGTTTCCATTAGTATTGTTTGCAGGTGTATATTGGCTAGGTCTTTATTTCGAAAGTGTGGAAGCTAGAATTGCAGATGAGATTAGTAACAATGCTCAAAATATTGAGTCAATTAGAGGATTAACTTGGATCACAATTAAGATGCTATTCTTTGATTCGCTCTATCTTATATTTACAAAGTTTACGTTGTACATTGTTGTAATAATACTATCTCCAGCACTATCTTATTTATCAGAACGAATTGAAAATATTATTTCTGGAAATAAATATAAATTCAATTTAAAACAACTGGTCAGTGACATTAAGCGCGGTATTAAAATTGCAATGCGTAACCTATTTTGGGAATATTTCTTTATAGTTATAATCTTAGGGATTGCCTCCTTCTTTGGAGGTTTTGCTAAAAACATCATTATCTTTTCAATACCAATTGTAATTGGATTTTACTTTTACGGCTTTGCGTTTATCGATTATATCAATGAAAGACGAAGACTTAACATTCAACAAAGTATTTATTTTGTATCAAAACATAGAGGTTTAGCAATTGCCATAGGTAGTGTTTATTACATTTTCTTCCTCTCTTTCTTTTATGTGCTTAGAGGATTTGATAAATTACCTTCAGACACTGGAACACAATTATTGTGGGGCACTATATTAGTTATCACCTTCATATTAGCGGCTATTGCTCCAATTTTAGCCATCACTTCTGCAACCCTATCAATGCATGAATTAGTTGATTTAGGCAAAAATGAACACGCACTTCGTGATGAGCAAGCAATAGCAAATCAAAACGCAGAACTTAAAGAGTCTGCCGAAATTAATGAAGGTTCCTCTGAAAATGAGGGAAATAAAGAAGATTTGGATCGGTAATTGCTACGCGTTAACCCGAAAACGTTATTTTTATATTTTAAAAATTTGAGAAACATGAAATGGATATTGGCATTATTAATTTTTACAAGTGCAGGCTTTAGTTTTGGAATGACCCCACCCGACTCAACTTCAACTGTCTTTGAAAAAGGCACAGCCAAATACTTAATATCAGAAGGGAAACGTTTTTATAACGAAGGTAGTTACCGTATGTCTCTGGTTAAATTTCGTGAAGCATTGAATAAAGACAAAGGAAATGCTGAAGCAACTTATTGGTTGGCTGAATGTCATTTAGCTTTGGGTAATTATGAAAAAGCAAAAATGTACGTGGAAGAGGCATTAGTTATTGATGACCAAGTTGATGTTGAAGCACGTAATATTTTAGCGCTTTGCCAGCACCGCATTGGAGAATTAGATGCCGCAATAGAAAACTACAAGTTAGCATTAGCACCACTTTCAGACTTAAGAGCAAAAGAATTACAAATACAGTTTCACATAGATCAATGTGAACTTGCCAAAGAACTTATGGCGAGCCCTATTGACGTATCGATAAAAAGAATGAGTATTAATATCAATACAGCATTTGAAGAAACAGCACCTACGCTATCGCCTGATGGTAAAGCTTTTTATTTTGTATCAAGACGTGCAGATAATAAAGGAGGCGGGATTAGCCCAGGAGACCAACGCTATTTCGAGGATATTTATGTAAGCATTTGGGATGAGGAAAAAAATGATTGGGGCGAAGCTAGCAACTCTTCAGATTTAATGAATAGAGTTAATACGAAAGGAATGGATGCTATTAGTCATATTTCGGCAGATGGAAAAACACTGTATATGACTGTGAATACAATGACTTTAAAATCACCAAAGCCTAAAACAAAAAGTTCCGATATTTTTTACTGCAAGAAAAACAGAAAAGGGACTTGGAACTCACCAAAACCAATAGGAAAACCAATTAACAGCTTATATTTTGAAGCCGCGGCAAGTTTTACCGCAGACGGAAATACAGCATATTTCGTGAGTGAAAGACTTGGCGGTGAAGGTAGATCTGACATTTATGTTTCATATAAAGGAAGTGGTGAATGGACTAAACCCGAAAACTTAGGTGACGTTATTAATACAGATGGAAATGAAACAACCGTGAATATAAGTCCTGATGGTATATATTTATTCTTTAGCTCAACTGGGCATGAAGGTATGGGAGGTTATGACATATTTGTTTCCAAAAACAATGGAAGCGAATGGGAAAAACCAGTTAATTTAGGTTACCCAATTAATACTGTATCAGACGAAACTCATTTTGTTTACCACAGCGATTTAAAACGTGCATATTACTCTAAATTTTCATCTTCTGAAAATAAAGGCATGGGCGCTAGAGATATCTTTGAAATAGACATGACCAATTTTGTTTTACCTTAGTAGGGAATAAGCTTAAACACTGAAAAGACCTGTTAGTCGAAAAATCCAGTGTTTTAAGAAGTATCTATCTATTTTCATGTATCTTTAGGTATTAGATAACCACGACCAACTTGAGTAAACATATCACATACAGCCTATTAAGTTTATTTCTCTTTTGTTTCTCCCACTCGTATGCGCAAGACACGCTTAAGCAAGTCTTTCGTCCAAGGTTAGGGTTAGGAACTGGTGTAATGACGTATTACGGTGAGGTTCAGAATTATCAGAAAAATTTTACTCCTACGGTTAATCGAATTGGAGGCTTAGCATATGTTAATGCTCCCATCTCTAAAATGTTCAATGTAGAGTTTTCTGCAACCTATGCAAAAATTGCTTCGAATGAACGTACTATAAAACGCAGCTATAATTTTGAGTCCCGCATTAGAATGGGGACAGTAATGCTTTACTATAATTTTTATCCATTATTTCAAGAGCACCGCTCTTCTTTCCATCCATTTATTGGAATGGGCTTCTCATCTTTTGAGTTTTTATCTAAAACAGACCGATATGATGAGCTTGGAAATGAATATTTCTATTGGTCTGACGGATCAATCATGAGTCTAGATGAAAATGATCCATTAGCGAGTACAGAAGCGGTTCCTTTAACTCGTGACTATACTTATGAAACAGATTTGCGAGAACTTAATGAAGATAACTTAGGCAAATATAGAGAGCAAAGTCTAGCAGTTCCGCTTAGCATTGGTGTGGAATGGCACATGTCTCCCCGTTGGGACTTTAGAATAGCAACTACTTACAACTTTACATTTACCGATTTAATTGACAATGTTTCCCCTGCGGGCACAGGAATTAGAAAAGGAGATGAAAAAAATGATCGTTTGTTGTTTACATACGTTTCATTGAGCTATGATTTGAAATTTGGCAAAAATAATGACGAAGAATATCCTGACTTAATGGATGAAGAAGGAATTCCGTTGTTTGCAGAATGGGATCCTAATGATTTTGATAAAGATGGTATTATAGACGCATTAGATGATTGTCCGGCTACACCATTAGAAGCTCTTGTTGATACGAATGGATGTCCAATAGATACGGATGAAGATGGCGTTCCTGATTATTATGATGATGAGCCGGGAACCAAATTTGGAAGTTATGTTAACGAATATGGAGTTACAATAACTGAAGAAGATTTTATTGAGCACGCCAGGTTATATTATGATTCAACTGGATATGAGCAGCCTTTTGAAGAATTTAGAACAGAAGTTGTCATGAATAAAGAACGGACAAAATCTTATCCAAGAGCATCTAAAACAAAATCAGGATTAACTTATGTTATTTTAGTAGGGAAAGAACGTAAAGATGTTACTGTTAATGACTTGCACAAATTTTTAGGATACAACGACTATAGCACCATGATGAAAGGTGACACCGTTTATTATACACTAGGTTCTTACAGCTCTATTGAGGAAGCCGTTGCAGCAAAAAACAGTTTAGAGGATAAAGGTGTAGATGTAACTGAAATTGGAAGAAATAGCGGAAATGGAGAAACACTATTTTCTGTAGATGAAGAGGTTATTGAAAAAGTTGAGCGTGTTAACCTTCAAGAAGGACGAGAAGGCCCTAACTATAGTGAGCCAGAGCAAGTATATCGCGTGCAACTTGGAGCTTTTAGAACCAAAGTCGACACTGACGAATTGTATCCTGGATTAGATGTTGTTTACGGAGCTTCTGACAAGGATAATATCAACCGTTATTATACAGGAAGTTTTAAGACGTTTGAAGAAGCGACAGAATACCAAAAGGAATTAAAGAAAAAGGGCTTTGATAAAACATTTATAGTAGCCTATGAACAACAAAAGCGAGTAACACTTGTTGAGGCAGGTGTGGAAGAAGATAAATTACCTGCAAATTATTCTGAAACAACTGAATTAACAACCTTTGTTGAAGATAGAGACACCAATCAAGTGACGCAAGAAGATGTTGGCGTAGACATGAGTAAGGTGAAGTACCGCGTACAACTCGCTTATTCAAAAGAAGAAATTCCAGTAGAAATTGTAGACATCCTTTATAATATCAAGCGTATTAAACCTGTGAAAGGTAAAGACGGATCAACGACATATTATTCGCAAGAATATAACACTGCGGAAGAACGTGACAAAGCCATAAAAGAGTTTGAAAAATACGAATTAGAGAACCTAGTACCCATTATTGAATACAACGGTGAATTTTATACCGAAGATGCATTCGATAAAAAATTCAGATAGATATTTTAAAATATCTCAGTTTATTAATTCGTCACTAAATGGATTTAGACTAGCATCTCTCATTAACCCAATACAATCTATTAAAATAAATTGAGACGAAAAAAATACGTATTTATACGTAAAAATAAATTTTATTGAAATATAAGTCTCTCATTTATAGTTGTTTATTTTTTTGTATATTTTAGCTATCACTTTTGACCCAATCAAATTCCTATATTAGTATAGAAACACATATTATTAATTAAAATTTACTCTATGGCTTTTGATGGAACAGAAGGATCACAAATTACTTTACAAGATGGTGCTGTAATGACTGCTAGTCACCGTGCAGCTAACCCCAATGCTAGGTTAGGACATTTTATGGGAAAAGACATTTTAAATCAAATTTTAGCTCAGGCAGGTTGCATGGGCATACGTATGTATCATGGTTTAGATACACGAGGAAATAGAGAACTTGTTTTTGTTGGTGTTGATGCCAATGAAAATGATATGACTTCGGGAATTGTAGCTGACATGAGTAAACCATGTCCACCCTATGGCACAGCAAATGCTCTTAATTCGTGAACCAACTATTTGACTTGGCAAACGGTTTTATAGCCACTTCAATTATTATCATTGTAATTGGAATAATAAATTATAAAACTCTCGTGCAGTTCAATGCATTGAGAGTTTTGTTCTATTTAGTAATTATATCTGTAATATCTGACATTGCCTCAACCTACATGCAAGCTAATGGTATTCACAACATTTGGTTGTTCAATGTTTATAATATCATAGAATATTCGCTATTTGCTGTATTTTACTTGACACTATTCAATGTAAACAAAAGTTGGAAACTAGCAATAGGCATATTTTATATAGTAGCTTTTGGAATAATGATTATCGCTACGGCAACACAATCCTTTCAACTCCACCTCAACTCGGCCTCAATGGGGTTAAAATCGATTATACTAATTTGTTCTGCTGTATTCTATTTTAAGGACATGTTAAGCAAACTAGAGTATGAAACTCCCTGGGAAAATCCCTTTTTTTGGATAAATTCCGGTATTTTACTATTCTTTTCAGGCGGCTTTTTCATATTCATATTTAGTGATTATAGAGACACTACCCGAATGATTAACCTATGGGACATCCATAACATCATTCATATAATTTATAACATTTTAATCATAATTGGATTTTGGAAAGCACGCAAAATTTAGACATATTCTCAATTGTAGCCATTGGAGCTGCAGCAATGACCTTGCTAGCCGGGTTCATTATTTTCTTTGTGGTATTATACCAAAAGAAGGCAATCATTCAACGGAACGAAGTAGAGGCCATTAAAGCCCAACATCAAAGAGAATTACTGCAAAAAACAATTGAAGTAGAAGAAAAGGAACGCGAAAGCGTTGCCAAAAACATACACGACGATTTGGGTGCGCTCATCAGCATCTTGCGTCTCAACAATTCGAGAACAGCAAAGAACATTGACGACAAAGAGATCTTAAAAAAGATTTTGGAATCAAACAAAGTCATTTTAAATAAAACGTCTGAAAGTGTTAGAAGTATTTCTAAAAAATTAGCCTCCCCAACACTAATAAAACTAGGTTTTGTTAAGGCATTAAAAGAAGTATGTACTAGCTTTAATCAAACCGGTGAAATTGCCATGCGATTTGATGATCAAATGACGCAGAAATTTAAACCTACTGCACAAAAAGCATCACAACTGTTTAGGGCCTCACAAGAAATTATAAATAATATCATTAAACACGCAGCTGCATCTGAAATTAATGTGCAACTTTCCAACGAGGGTAAGCGAACAATTATTAAATTTGAACATGATGGTGCAGGGATTAGTGAAACTGATGTGGTTGATTTAATACGCCAAGACAAAGGCCTTGGATTAACCAGTATACAAAGTAGACTGAGTATTATTGAAGCTAAAATTGAGTATAAAGCACCCACTGAAATAAATCCGAGTATTATAATTACCTATTATAATGATGAAACGAAAGATTAAACTTGCATTAGCTGATGACCATATGCTATTCAGACAAGGATTAATAGCTTTGTTAAGCGATTATGATGAGTTAAAAGTAGTAACAGAAGTGCCAAACGGACTTGAACTGGTGAAGTCTCTCAAAAATCGCCCAGTTGATGTGGCAATCATTGATTACGAAATGCCAGAAATGGATGGACTTGAGGCGACACGCCAAATTCGGCTAAAATACCCCGACACAAAAATCATTTCACTAACTATGCACAATAGTGAGGAGTTGATTTTACAATTGCTAGACAAAGGAAGCAATGGTTTTTTATTAAAAGATTTTGATTCTGAAAAAGTAGTAGATGCCATTTATGCGGTAATTGAAAACGGCTATTATTTTAATGATCACATCTCTAAAGATATGCTTCATTATGTAATGAAGAGTAAGAAGTTGAAACCTAAGTTTGGAATTTCTGCACTTACAGATAAGGAGATTCAAATCATTAGATTGATTTGTGAAGAAAAGACAAATAAAGAAATTTCGGACATTCTTAATTTAAGCCCTAGAACTGTTGAAGGCTCACGTGCAAAGATTATTGCAAAAATAAATGTGAAAAATACGGCTGGAATTGTGCTTTACGCAATCAAGAATAATATTATCTATTAAAATTTAAAGAGCTTATATTAAGCAATTGAAGCTAACATGCGTAAACGAGTGCGCTTTGTTATTTTTTGATCTTCTGCTTTTTTCAATTTTTCTTTTTCCTGCTCTGCTTCTAAAAGCTGTACTTTTGCAGACCATTCTAAAACATCCATAAGCTCTTTTGAATCAAAGTTTTCATTGATGTTATTTCTTCCGCTTTCAATTGATCCTACCCAGATATCCATATCGTAAAGAGACTTGCTACGACCAGCTGAAGCTTGAATTACTTTTGTAAATAAGCACTCTTCATTAACTTCATCCACCAACAATACTTCGTTGTTTTTTGAGAATGCAAAAAATTGCGCACAAAAGGTTGAACTTAGGTCTGCAGGGCTTACTTTATTCCAATTAACTTGAATCTGTTTCATAGCATTTTTCTATAAAACAAATATCAGGATTGACTACTCTTTATTCAAGCGTATAAATACGTGTTTTTACCTAAACAGGTGAAAACACCTATTACCTATTAGGAACACAAATGATGGTTAAAGTGGTCTTGTTTATTCGTAGAAGTTATTATCATGCTCAATCCAACCGTCAACATGCCTTCCATCAGGATCGTGATGCGTCCAATGAATTACTCCTCCTCTATCATTCCATTCATATTCACCGTAAACCTTTACCTGATCACCTTCTTTTAAATCATCAATTCTATTTGCCAAATCAATATTATGAGAAACTAAAAAGGTTTGCCCTGAAGCTATTTCGACAATAAACTTCTGATGCCTTGATCCTTCATTATCATCTGGCAATGTTTTTATAACCTCACCTTTAATTAATACTTGCTCATCACTTACATGATTATCAAACAAATCTTGCATAGCTTCATCTGAAGTGTAAGTAGGTTCATCTAACTCCGTTGACAAGACTTCTGTTTCTTGCTCAGGAAATTCAATCGTACTTGTTTCTTCAAAACCGCAAGCCCCCAAATAAAAGGCCATTGAAAGGATTAATAGTTGGACTAAGTTTTTCATTCTATATCTGTTTGTATTTCACGATTATCATCAATCACGTTGTCATTTGGTTCCACCAAAAGACTCTTTAATGAATAAATGGCTACAAGTGTTGCCAAAATTAATATGATTGCTCCTATTAAAAAAGGTGCACCCGGAAAGTAAACCGTAGCTTCTGGGCCAGAGTATGCAGAGAATAGGGTTGTATAAATCATTGGGGCGCAAACTGCAGTTAAACTTCCTAGGCTCGTTAACACGCCCTGTAAGTTTCCTTGCTCTTTATCTGAAACGCGATTAGAAACGACACCTTGAATGGTAGGTGTAGCAATTCCCCCCATTACATAAGGTATTGTTGCAGCATATAAATAAAAAGCATTTCCTGCAAAGGCAATTCCAAACATTCCTAATGTCCACAAAGTAAAACCCCACATAATTACTTTCCTATTTCCAAACCTCTTTACTAAAAACCCAGTTAAAACAGCTTGAACAATACTTACTAAAAGCCCCACAACCATTAAGCTGATACCGACATCCAATTTATTCCAACCATAACTTTCCATTGTAAAAAACGACCACGTAGTTGGCATCACTTGTCCGGCTAGTTGCGCTAAACCAAAGGCAATAATAAAACCTAAGACCGCTTTGTACTTTCTTAAATGCGAAAGCGAAACAAAGGGAATCATTTTAGAGAAGTCAACTTTACGTCTATTCTCAACACTTAAAGATTCCTTTACAAAGAAGAACCCAAATAGGAAATTAAGTAAAGAAAAGCCTGCTGCCACAAAGAAGGGGGCTTTAACTCCCCAATTCTCTCCAATTATACCACCAATGGCAGGGCCTATTACAAAACCAAGCCCAAAAGCAGCTCCAATTATTCCAAAGTTTTTTGCCTTGTTCTCTTTGTTACTGACATCTGCAATGTATGCAAAGGCAACTGTGTGACTTGCTCCAAAAATCCCTGCTAATATTCGCCCAACAAACAACCAAGCAATTGTTGGAGAAAAAGCATGTATTACATAATCAACTCCTAAACCAAACAATGATAAAAGTAAAATTGGTTTTCGTCCGTATCGATCACTTAGTTCTCCCATTACAGGCGCAAATAAGAATTGCACTCCTGCATAAGCTGTTATTAAAAGTCCGCCAGTTAAAGCGGCATCACTTAAATTTTGTCCTGTAAGCGAAGAAATTAAATCCGGAATAATAGGTACAATTAACCCCACCCCAATCATATCGATTAAGACAGTAAAAAATATAAATATTAATGCGGAATTTTTTGTCTCTTTTTCTTGCACCTTGATTTAGAATTTGAATTCAAAGTTATAAAAAGGAATTGGATACCTAACCGAATATGTTCAATTGATGGTGAAGTATTAACTAACGGTTGCGAACTACACGTAACACTTCCTTCATTAAATGCATTTGCGCATCAAAATGTCCCTTTTGGGTTTCTATATTAATATATGGTATTTTATTTTTTCCACAATAAACAGAAAGAGAACCATCATTGACATAGCCTTTATTGTCTTGCAAAATTACGTTTACACCAATTTCTTTAAAAGCTTTGAAAAAATAAGCATCCGTTGTGTAAATAAAATCATCTGGATCAGTTTCAGGATTTATATAAACGCTCTTAGTGTTCTCGGCTTCATCTCCACCAACATCATAACTTTTTATCGAATAATTTTCATCCGTATTATTATGAACAGCAACAACAGTATGGCCTTCTGGCAATCTATGTAATATTGCTTTCGCTAGTTTCTTAACCTGTTTATTCGCCTTACCAGAATAATTTGCCCCATCCTTTAAGGTCTTTTTACGTCCTTTCTTTGTGAAAATTCGATTTGGATCAAAGTCATAATCGCCCCCCTCCATTGTAAAGGCAATTCTTCTTGTCCATTGATGTCTTAAATAGAAAAAATGAATAGAATCAATATCTGCATAACGATACAATGTTTCTATACTTGTGGTTTCATCTTCATGCACATTTAGAAAAACAATATCTTCAGCTGTTGGAGATTTTTGCTCATAAATTGCTATTTCAGTTTCTCCAAGTTTGAATTTTGTTTCCATAGCAGCTGTTTCTTGCGTCCAAGTTAAAAAGGGGGTGAATAAAATGAAAATGCAAAAGAATTTCATCATTGACTTATTTGAACACAAGATACTGATTTTAGTGAAAGTTTGTCAACCTCCACTTCACTTATGAATATCTTAACGGAGAAAGCTTATCGATATTCAATGATTGCTTTTGATCCGTAATCATTTCTGTCAATAATTTTCCTGTAATTGGCCCTAAACTCATGCCCATCATAGCATGTCCTGTTGCTATGAACGTGTTATCTTGTTTGCCTTTCCCTATAAATGGAAGGCCATCAGGTGAGCACGGCCGTAAACCCGCCCAAGCTTCGCTTGCATTAACAGCATCCATATTAATTGATGAAAAATACTTTGGAATTGCTTTTTTTATGGAATCAATTCTTCTGTTATTCTTTTTTAAAGACAATCCTTGAATTCCCATTGTTCCTGCAAATCTCAAATCCTGACCAAAAGGAGTAACTGCAATTTTTGCTTCACAAAGTACACTGGGCACTTTCAGGTTTTCTTTTCCTTGATTGATATTAAAACTATATCCTTTTCCAGCTTGGATTGGGATTTTCAAACGCAATGAAGTTGCTAGTTCTGAAGTCCAAGAACCTGTTGCTATTACTAGATTATCAACCTTTAAATCTCCTTGGTTTGTTTTAATTTTTTGAATCTTATTTTTTTCTTCAACAACACCTATTACTTTAGTATTCCATTTAAAACCGACACCTTTTGACTTTAAATGAGCTTTCATTTTTTTCATGAAAACATTCGGGTTTAATTGTGCATCATCTGGATAATAAACACCTCCTTTAACGTTTAATGGAATTTCTTGAATTTCAAGAACTTTATGTGCTGTTAAAGACTCAACTTTTATTCCGAGAGACTTTGCTTTATGAGCAATTTCTAGCTCCTCCTCACCTGCTTTTTCGGTATTATAAAGCATCATTAACCCATTACGTTCAAATTCAAACTTAAAATGTCCTGCACCATCTATTTCTTCATACAACTCTTTACTCAACCTATTAATATCATGTAAAAGTTGCCCAGATTTAAAAACGTGCTCGGCAGTAGAATGTTTATAGAACTGCCAAACCCATTGAATTAAATCCTTATTGAAGCGTGGCTTTATATAAAATGGACTGGTTGGATTCAACATCCACTTTAAACCTTTAGTAATTACACCTGGAGCGGCAAGAGGAATAAAATGACTTGGAACAATTAAACCTGCATTTCCAACCGAACAGTTTTCATCTTCGGCATTGTTTTGATCAAGAATTGTGACGGAAGCACCTTGTTGATTTAAATAATAAGCTGTACAAAGCCCTATTACACCACTACCTATAATTGTAACTTCTTTCATTTTAAATCACCTGAAAACCGTATGCATAAGGATCTGAACTATCCACAATAATGGTATTATACCCTGTTATTTTTGACCAACCTTCAATGCTTGGAATAATAGCATCATAACTACCGCAAGTTGTAAATTCCTCTATTCTTCCTGTAAATGTTGATCCTATTATACTTTCATGCACAAAAGCATCTCCTTTAGTTAATTTGTTTTTTGCTGCCCACTGTGCCATACGCGCAGAAGTTCCCGTTCCGCATGGCGACCGATCAATTGCTTTGTCTCCATAAAATACAGCATTTCGTGCTGTAGATTTTTCATCCATAACAGCACCTGTCCATAAAATATGACTTAATCCTTTTATGTTAGCGTCCTCAGGATGATTAAACTGATATTCCTTATTAAGTTCATTACGTAAAACCCTACTCCATTGAATCAATTTCTCTGCGGTGTATTCTTGCAAGCCCTTATAATTCTTCTGTGGATCAATAATTGCGTAAAAATTTCCTCCAAAAGCAACATCAACATTTAATGTTCCTAATTCTGGACAACTAACAGATAAATTTTCTGAATGTAAAAACGAAGGTATATTAACGATTTTAACTGAACTCACCTGTCCTTTTTCTTGCTCATAATTAGCAACTACCAAACCAGCAGGTGTTTCCATTCTAATTGTTCCTGCCACTTTTGGAATGACCAGTCCTTCCGCTATAGCAATTGTAATGGCACCAATTACACCATGTCCGCACATGGGTAGACATCCACTTGTTTCTATTAATACAATTCCAACATCATTATCCGAGTCTGCAGGAGGATATAAAAAACTACCACTTTGAAGGTCGTGTCCTCTTGGCTCAAACATTAAAGCTTTTCGAATCCAATCATAATTATTAATGAAATCGATTCGTTTTTCAGCCATGGTTACTCCCTTCAAATCTGGTTTTCCTTCTACAATAATACGGACGGGATTGCCGCAAGTATGTCCATCAATACATTTAAATGTATGTCTCATTAAGACGAGATTGACGCATTAGATAATTCACCGTTAACTTTACGATAAATACCGTTTGGATTATCGTTTTGTAGTGCAAAAGGCAATAGTATCGAAGGACAATTTTGATAAGAAACTGGGCGTGCAAATCGTTTAATCGCATCAGCCCCAACAGCAGAATATCTGCTATCCGTAGTAGCAGGAAATGGCCCACCATGATTCATTGATGTAGCAACCTCTACCCCAGTTGGTACACCATTAAAAATGATTCGTCCAACAGTATTTTTTAGCGCATTAAAATGATCATTATAATGCTCCAACTCCTCCTTTTCAATAATCATTGTACCTGTTAATTGCCCTTCCAACGATTGAATAACAGCTAACATTTCGTCTGCATTTTCGCAAGCCACAATTAAAGAATATGGACCAAATAGTTCCTTTTGGAGTGTAGGGTTTTGCAAAAATTTAGCTCCATCTACTTTAGCGATACATGGCCCTCCAAGGCGATCATTCTCCTCATTTTTGGTATATATAACTTCTACAATTCCATCCGATTTTAATTTAGCCTTACCTGTATTAAATGCATTTGAAATTCCATCATGTAGCATTTGCTGACTAGCAATTTTCCCCAATGATTCTAACAACGAATCTGTAAACTGATTTAAACCATCAGACTTCATTGCGACAATCAACCCTGGGTTGGTGCAAAATTGTCCACTACCTAAAGTAATAGATCCAGCATAGGTGTTTCCCCATTCTGCAGCTTTCAACTTTAGTGTTTCAGGAAAAATCAAAACTGGATTTACACTCCCCATTTCAGCAAACACAGGAATTGGCTCATCTCTTTGGTTAGCGATATCATAAAGTGCTTTTCCACCAACAAATGAACCAGTAAAACCTACCGCCTTAGTTAAAGGATGTTTTACTAATTCTTGTGCCAATTCAAAACCTGTTCCATGTAAATGTTGATAAATATTCTTAGGCATACCAGTTCTATCTGCGGCTTTACAAATAGCTTTCGCAACTAATTCACTTGTACCAGGATGAGCAGGATGAGCTTTTACAACAACGGCACAACCACTTGCTAGCGCAGAAGCAGTGTCTCCACCTGCGGCAGAATATGCCAATGGAAAATTACTTGCTCCAAATACAATTACTGGCCCAAGCGGTTCAAGCTGTTTACGTAAATCGGGCTTTGGAAAAGGTTCACGATTAGCATCAGCAGTATCTATTGCCGCTTCAACCCATTCTCCTTTTTTTGCCACCGCACCAAAAAGCCTTAACTGATTCATAGTTCTTCCGCGCTCACCAATAATTCTTCCTTCTGGCAAACCAGTTTCTGCCATAACTCGGTGAACTAAAACATCTCCCATTGCCTCAATCTCTTCAGCAATTGCAATTAAAAAATCCCCTTTTTTATCAGCACTGATTGATTGATAAGCATTAAATGCCACTTGTGCTCTTTCCATTACCTCACCAGCCATACTCGGTTCAGTAATCTCAAATTCTCCTTCTAGCGCTGCACCTGTAGCAGCTTCAATTCCATAATATGTTTCCATTTAATCTATTTTTGGCCGAGATGCTAATGCATCATTAATAATTTTTTCTACTTGCTCCTTTTCCTCCCCTTCTAATAATAATCTTGGTTCTCTCACATAGGCGGTTCCAATACCTGTTGCTACTTCTGCCAACTTTATATTCTGTACTAATTTAGCATTAATATCGAGCTCCAACAATGGTAAAAACCAGCGATAAATAGCTCTAGCCTTCTCTATTTCTTCTGCTTTAATATAGTTGTAAATAGCAACAGTTTCTGCAGGAAATGCACATACTAAACCTGCAACCCAACCATCTGCTCCCATCAGTAAACTTTCCATTGCAAGTGTATCAACTCCAGAAAGAATTTTATAACGGTCACCGAAGCGATTACGCATACGTGTTATATTAGAGATGTCACGTGTTGATTCTTTCACCGCCTGAATATTTTCATACTGTTCTAATGCTTCAAACATATCCAAAGTCACCTCTATTTTATAATCAACAGGATTATTATAAATCATAATTGGCAAATTGGTGCTTGAAGCAATGCGTCCGAAATAATGAACTGTTTCTCGATCATCCGCACTGTAACGCATTGGAGGAAGTAACATTAATCCGTCTGCTCCTGCTTGTTCCGCGGCTTTGGCAAATGCAATTGCATTTTCTGTTCTAGATTCTGCAATATTTACAATAACAGGAACACGTCCATTACTGATGCTTTTTGTTTCGCGAACAAGCGTTAATTTCTCATCATTAGTTAAAGTACTTGCTTCTCCTAAGGTACCGCCTAGCACAATTGCATGCACACCAGCATGTATTTGTGCCTCAATATTTTTAGCAAAATTGCCCAAATCTAAATCACCATTTTCAAAAAATTTTGTGGTAACTGCTGGATAGACACCATTCCAATTCACATTCATCATTTTAATTTCTTTTTAGCAAATGTAGGCTAGGAAAAAGTGAAAAAAAACCACTTCCTCTACCAATACCGATACTTTTTTAACATAAAAGCTATTAATCATTGATTTTATTTAGCTAAATGGTATTATATATTAGTTTTATAGTATGAAGGCCGTATTATTTAAAAATCCAAGTTCACTCTCTTCTTCCTTTCTTTTACAAGAAGATCATGCGCCTCATTTTTATGATATCCTACACTATCATCCAGAATATCAAATCACAGCCATATATAAAAGTGAGGGCACCTTATTTGCTGGAGACAGGATTGATCGGTTTCAACCAGGTGACGTATTTCTTTTTAATCCAAATTTGCCACATGTTTTCCGAAATGATCAAATCTATTATAACATAAAAGAAGAAGAGGCGGCACATGGTATCTCGGCTTATTTTAATGCCGATAGTTTTGGCAAACACTTTTTGGACTTACCTGAAATGCATGACATTAACCAACTAATTTCGAAATCTGATGGCGGTATACGTTTTAAAGGTGCAAATTTAGAACAAATTCAAACTGCTATGCTTCAACTTAAAACCCAACGCGGACTTGATCGTTTAATGGCGTTTTTTGGTTTATTAAGGGAACTTAGTTTATCCTATGAACATCACAGAATTTCTGGAAT